>CAYONP010000013.1:79101-80087 GCA_964405335.1 uncultured Fimbriimonadaceae bacterium | reverse complement strand
TTCGAGAGCCACCGCACCGCACGGCGCGTCGCCCTGATTGGTGATGATCGCCGTCAGGCTGCCGCCGGCGAAGCGATCGTCCGGCGCGGCGACGACGCGCAGGCCGCTGACCTGCGGCAGCGGGCCAATGCTCGGCAGGTACTCGGTATCGTCGATCAGCACCTCGCCCGAGCCGGGACCTTGGAGCCGGCCGGAGACGTGGATCCAGCGGCAGTCGGGCACGCCGGTGAAGTCATAGGCCAGGGCGGCGCGATGCCACTCGCCATCGCCGGCGTGGCTGGCCGGCACGGTGACGATCCGCCGCGCGGCGCCGGTGCGCTCGTAGGGCTCGTCGTTCATGGGGATGGCCATGAACTGCATCTCGGCGCCGTCGAGGGCAACCACCTGGTACCAGAAGACCAGCGCGCCCTTGCGCTCGGCCAGCATGGTGCCCTGCCCGCCGGCGAGCGGCTGCCAGGCGCGGTTGAATCCGACCTCGCCCTCCTGGCCCGCCGCGCGGCGCAGTCGCATGGCGCGCTCGCCGGTGCGGCCGGCGGCCGGGTAGTCGACGGTCTCGCCGACGTGCGACCAGTCGGCGGCCGCGCCGTCGTCGCCAAGCGCCTCGAACGAGCCGTTGGTCACCGGGTTCGGCGCCGCGGCGAGGGTGAGCACGAGCCAGGCTGCCAGCCACATGGGTGTCCCCAACGCCCTCACCATACCCCAGGCCGCGTTGCCGCGCGAGTCGCACTCCGGGCACACACGCGCTCCGGGGACACACGGCGCTCCGGGGACTGGCGCTCCGGGGACACACGACCTATTTCTTGACGACGCACCTCCGCGCTCAGGCGCTCTGGGGACACACGACCTATTTCTTGACGAAGCGCCTCGTGCGAGTTCGCGGTGCGGGTGGCGGCGGTGGGCGTCGACCCCGGACGCGGGCCGCCGGGCGGCCGACGCGAAAATGGGTCGTGTGTCCCCGGGTTTCGCTCGGGCGAGTTCGCGGTGCG
>CAYONP010000013.1:0-79001 GCA_964405335.1 uncultured Fimbriimonadaceae bacterium | reverse complement strand
GGTGGCGGCGGTGCGCCGTCGACTCCGGACGCGAGCCGCCGGGCGGCCGACGCGATAATAGGTCGTGTGTCCCCGGATTTCGCCAGACGCGAGCCGCCGGGCGGCCGACGCGAAAATAGTGTGATTCCGGGGACACACGACCTACTTCATGACGACGCACCTCGGGCGAGTTCGCGGTGCGGGTGGCGGCGGTGCGCCGTCGACTCCGGACGCGAGCCGCCGGGCGGCCGACGCGAAAATAGGTCGTGTGTCCCCGGATTTCGCGAGTCGTTTGACAGCCCGCCGCGCCAGGGTTAGATTCTGCCCGGCGCACCGCCCCGCCCCACGGCCTACCATGGACTTCGTCGCCCTCGCTACAGCGCCGCTGCCCGCCGGCCGGTGCGAGATCGCCGCCGTGGCGCGGCTCGACGGAGCGGAGGCGCGGCACCTCTTCCTGCTCGGCTTCGATGCCCTCGCCGTGCGCGCCCGCGAACATGCGCTGGAGGGCGTTTGCGTCCTTGCCAAGCCTGACCTGCCGGCGGTGATCCGCGCGCTGGTCGAGCTCTCGGGCGATGCGCCGTGGGTCCACTATGGCCTGCGCCCCGTGCTCGAGCAGTGGCGCGAGGTCGACATCACCGGCGCGGTGCCCGCGGTGCCCAAGCTCGACTGCGGCGAACTGGCCGCGCTGGCGCTGCCGCTCTGCCGCGCCAAGTCGCTGGGCGAGCTGCTGGCCGACGCGGCCGCCGCCGGCGCGCCGCTCTCGCGCATTCACGACCCGCCGCCGGGCCTGCCCTTCGCCGCCGCTACCGCCGAGCTCTGGTCGGTGCTGCCGGTGGTCATCGACGGCCTGCCGGCGGTCGTGCGCGAGACGGTCGCCGAGCTGCTCGACACCGCCGGGCACCCGCTTCACACCGTCTGGCGGCAGGCCTCGGTGCGGCCGCCGGCGGCAGGTGAGCCGGCCACCTATGACGGGCTGCTCCGCGCGCGGCTGCGCCGGCTGACGCCGTCGGCGCCGGGCGAGGAGCGCGAGCTGGGTGAGGCGCGGCCGATCGATGCCGAGCAGGTGGCCGCGCTGTTTGCCGACGATGGCCCGTTCGCCGCGCTGCTGCCCGGCTATGAGCGCCGCGAGGGCCAGCAGCAGATGGCTCGCGCGGTGGCCGAGAACCTGAACGACGGCCGCTGCCTGCTGGTCGAGGCGCAGACCGGCACCGGCAAGAGCCTGGCCTACCTCGCCCCGGCGGCGATGTATGCGCTGCAGAACGGCGAGCCGGTGGTCGTTTCGACCAACACCAAGAACCTGCAGGACCAGCTCTGCCGCAAAGACATCCCCCTGCTGCGCGAGGCGCTGGCCCGCGCCGGCGGGCCCTGGTCGCTTGGGCTCAAGGCGGAGCTGATCAAGGGACGCGGCAACTACCTTTGCGCCGAGCGACTGCTCCACGAGCTCGACGAGGCCAACCTGCTGGCCGCCGACGATGACCTCTTCTTCCTGGCTTACCTGGCCGGCTGGGCGGCGCAGACCGAGACCGGCGACCTGGACGACCTGTCGGATTACCTCGGCCTGGCCCATCCCCGCCTGCTCAGCTACGCCCGCCGGCTGGCCAGCGAGGCGGAGTTCTGCACCGCGCCGCAGATGCGCGACCATCCCTGCTTCGCCACCGTCGCGCGGCGGCGGGCGTTCGGCGCCGAGCTGCTGGTCATCAACCACGCCCTGGCGCTGGCCAACGCCGTCACCGCGGTGCTGCCGCCGTTCCGGCATCTGATTCTCGACGAGGCGCACAACGTCGAGGACATCGCCACTGAGGCGTTCGGGCTCGAGGTCAGTCGCCGCAGCCTGCTTGGCCTGACCCGCGAGGCCGGCGGGTCGCGCGAGCCGCGGGCCCTGCACAACCGGCTGCGCCGCATGCTGACCGAGATCGGCGGCCCGGCCAACGACCTGCTCGGCGCGCTGACCGAGGTCGAGCAGTGCGCCGAGCGGATCCGCCGCGGCATCGACGACTACGGAGAGAAGCTGGCCGGCGTGGCGATGCAGCGCCTGCGTCGCGCCGCCGACGAGATGATCCGGCGCGAGCAGCTCCGCCTGCTGCCGCAGGTCTATGACGGCGCGCTGGGCGAGTCGCTGCGCCGCGCCGGCGAAGGGCTGCGCGATGAGCTGCAGGTGCTGGTTGCCGCGCTGGGCGAGGTGCACACCGGCCTGACCCAGCTCGCGGCGGCCGACCTGCCGCAGGCCATCGGCGCGCTGCACGCCCTGCGCGGCGACTGGACCGAGCAGTTGCGCGGCCTCGAACTGCTGCTCCGCCTCGACGACGATCGGTACGTCTACTGGCTCGACGTGGTGCTCCGCCGCGAGGGCTGGGACTGGCAGCTCAAGGCCGCGCCGATCGAGGCGGGCGAGAGCCTGGCCGAGCATGTCTGGCGGCAGATGGCGAGCGTGAGCCTGACCTCGGCCACGCTGGCCGTCGGCGGGTCGTTCGACTACTTCGCCCACCGGCTCGGGTTGACGCTCGACGGCGTGGGCGATCGATTCTGGCATCTGGCGGTGACATCGGGCTTCGACTACTCGTCTCAAGTCTTGCTCGGCCTGCCGATGAACATCGCGCTGCCGCAGGACGAGCGGTTCGAGCGGCACGTCGGCCGGGCCGTGGTCGATGTCGCGCGGCTGCTCGGTGGCCGGACGCTGGTCCTGTTCACCGCTATCGGGATGATGCGGCGGGTGTTCGAGACGATTGCGCCGCAGTTGAGCGAGGGCGGGCTGGAGCCGTTGTGTCAGGGCGTGTCGGGGAACCGGCACGCGTTGGCCGAGCGGTTTCGGACCAACCCGGGGGCGGTCTTGCTGGGCACGCGGAGCTTCTGGGAGGGGATCGACGTGCCGGGTGACGCGCTGCAGGCGGTGGTGATTGTCAAACTGCCCTTCGCCGTGCCCGACGATCCGGTGGTCGCCGCGCGCTGCGAGCGGCTCGAGTCGCAGGGCGTCAACGCCTGGACGGCATACTCCATCCCGCAGGCGGTCATCCTGTTCAAACAGGGCTTCGGCCGGCTGATCCGCCGCGTGACCGACAAGGGCGCGGTGCTCTGCCTCGACCGTCGCCTGCACGAGAAGGGCTACGGCCGGGCGTTCCTCAAGAGCGTGCCGGGCTACAGCCCGGTATTCGATAGCTGGACCGAGGTCAAGGAGCGGCTGCGCGAGTGGCTCGCCGTCGACGGCGAGCAAGGAGGCGGGAGTTGAGGCGCACCTGGCCGCTGGTCGCGCTGCTGTTCGGCTCGCTGGCCCGGGCCGCCGGGCCGGGCGAGCTGATCGATCGGCTCAGTTTCGTCGCCCTGTGGGACGACGAGGCATTCTACTTCGCCGCGCGGATGGAGGACCTCAACGTCGTCGGCGAGCGGACGCAACTCAACGACAACGTGCAGCTCGACGACGACCTCGAGCTCTACTTCGATCTGGCCCGCCGCCGACCGGACTGGACCGATCCCGAGACCGGGCGGCGCAAGTCCGAGATCGTCGATGAGCAGTGCTTCGTGATCGCCATGTCGGCCGCCGGCGGGACGGCCTTCATGCGCGGCACCGGGAATGCCGACGCCCCCTGGACGCCGACGCCGGTGATGACCCGCGACCGGCAGGTGATCCGCCAGAACATCGAAGTCTTCGGCACGCTCAACGACACCGCCGACGCCGACCTCGGCTGGTCGCTCGAGCTGCGCCTGCCCTGGGCGCTGCTCGGCCTGACCGCGCCGCCGCGCGACCAGGTCTGGGGCTTCAATCTGCTCCGCCACCTGCGCGGCGAGCAGGACGCGCGCTACAGCTACGCCCCGCAGGCGGTCTTCAGCCAGGGCGTGACGCGACCCGAGCGGTGGGGCGAGATCCACTTCCGCGACGCCGAGGGCGGCTGGATCGGCGCCGGCGAACGCGATCTGTTCATCGCCTCGCGCGTGCCGACCGTCGAGGAAGAGGGCCGGCGCGTGCCGCGCCCGCCGACCGTCGACGGCCGCGTCGAGGCCGGCGAGTGGCCGGTCACGCTGCAGGTCACCGTCGGCCTCGAGCGCGATCGTCTGCTGCCGCTGCAGCCGGTGGTCTATGCTCCACCGCCCGACCGCTCGCCGCCGCTGCCGCCCGAATGCGATTACGTCGCTCGCGAGCCGTCGGCGCCGCTGCCGCGCGGCGAGCAATGGGCCGGCGAACGGCTGGTCGTCGCGCCCTATCTGACTCGTTTCCAGGATGATCCGCGCCTGCCCGGCGTGCCGCTGCTCGGCGTGCGCGACGAGCAGGGGGCGGTGATCCTGGCCAACCAGCCGGCGGGTGGGGTGGGGCCCTGGTTCTCGAGCCTCAAGGTGGCCTGGCACAAGGGCCAGCTCGCCCGCGCGGCCGAGGCTGGGATCGACCTGGTGCTGGTCGAGTACTGGGGCGACCACGACAGCCGGTCGAGCTGGTCCGACGCGATGCTGGCCAGCCTGGCGACGGCGCTGTACGAGCTCGACGAGGAGAACATCGCGCGGCCGGACATCGGGCTGCGCGTGCCGCTCGAGGCGCTCGCCGCCGAGGTCGGCGGGCTGCCCGACCTCACCCAGCAGGTGACCCAAGCGGCGCTCTACCAGATGATTCGCGACTTCTTCGCCGGCCTGCCGCCGGTGGCGCGGGCGGTGCTGCCCGACGGCGAGCGGGCGGCCTGCGTGATTGCGCTCGAGCAGCCCGAGCGGCGCCTGCGCGCCACGCCGAGTTTCCTCGGCTTCTGCGAGGCGCGCTTCCGCGAGGACTTCGGGCTCGACCTGCTCTGGGTCGGCTCCCAGCTCTGGGGCCGGCGGCTGCTGCCGCTCGATGGACTGGTCACGCTCGAGGCCGGGCATCGCTGGCTGGTCAACACCGGCGGGCGCATCGCCGCCGCCAGCCTGGGGCCCGGCTACGACGACTCCCTCAGCGCCGAACGGCCGACGGTGGTCTTGCGCAACGCCTCGCAGACGCTGCGCGAGCGGTTCCGGGCAACGCTCGGCGAGCGCTACGACTGGCTCTTCCTGTCGTCCTGGAACGACTACCGCCGCGGCGACAACCTGGCCGCTTCGCGCGAGTACGGCGACGGCGACGAGCGCGCCACCGGCTTCGTCACGGCACAGTTCAACGCCGGCGATGAGCGCGACTGGGGCATCAAGGTGCTGACCGTCGACCTGCCGGCACAGATTGCCTCGGGTGCGACGGTCGAGTGCCGGGCCCGGGTGGCCAACAGCGGCTTGCGCCAATGGACCAGCGACGACGAAGTGCTGCTCGGCGCGCGGTGGCTGCCCGACGAGCCGGCTCCACTACGCCTGCCCGACGGCCGGCCCTACTTCACCGCCGCCGGCCAGATGATCGAGCCGGCCGTCTCCGAGCGCGGCGGGCGCACGCTGCCGATCTTCGGCGAAGCGCGCCGACTGTTCGAGACCACGCTGCCGCTGACCGCCATCGACAACGACGGCAAGCCGCTGGCGCCGGGCCGCTACCGCCTGCGGCTCGACGCCGTCGCCGGCACGACCACCATCGCGCTGCCGCAGGCCGACACGGCGGGCGTCGTCGCCCTCGATGAGGAGGGCAAGCCGACACTCGCCGAGAGCGAGGTCGAGCACTGGTTCCAGCACGACGGCGACACGCCGCTCGATGTCTTCCTTGACGTGGTGGCGGCCGAAGCGCTGCCGGCGGAGTCGGCGGCGATCGTCGCTTCGTCGCTGCCGGGGCGGCTCGAGACCGGGCAGGTCTACCCCGTGGCGGCGATCGTGCGCAACGACGGCCGGCTGGCCTGGGGCGCCGGCTACCGCCTCGCCGCCCGCTATGAACGGGTCGAGACGAGTCCGGTCTGCCACGCCGAACGGCCGCCGACGCCGCTGACCGGCTGGATCCCGCTGGCCGGCATCGTCGCGGCCGCCGACGTCGAGCGGGTCGAGCCGGGCCAGATGGTCGCCCTGCCGGCGCGGCTGCCGGTCGCCGACGCCGACGGTCTGCCGCTGCCGCTCGACCTCGGTCCGCGCGGCGGCTGTCGCCTGACGCTGGCCGTGCTCGGCCCGACCGGCCAGCCGCTGCCCGTGCGGCGGCCGCACTTCCAGACGGTCGAGCTGATCGCCCGCGACTGGGGTGCCGGCTTTGCCGCCGTCGATGCGCCGCTCTTGGCCGAGGCCGGTGGCGGGCTGGCCTGCCGCGTCGAGGTGGTCAACACCGCCTTCAGCGAGTGGCCCGCAGGCGAGACGCACCTGTGCTGGCACTGGTACCGTGTCGACGGGCTGGCCATCGCCTACGAGGCCGGCTCGACGCCGCTGACCGAGACGCTCGCGACCGGCGAGCGGCTGGCGCTCGAGCCGACGGTGACCGCGCCGCCGGCGACCGGGGCCTACTACCTCGAGTTCGATCTGCGCTTCCCCGACGGCCGGCTCGGCTCGACGCTGCCGAGCACCTTCGGCCGGCAGACCGGCCGGGTGCCGGTAGCGATCGTCGGCGGGCGATACACGCCGCTGGCCATCGGGCGCACCTTCAACGTCGCCGCGCAGTCGCACGAGGGCGAGCGCAGCGCGGCCGACTTCGACGGGCAGGGCAACAGCCTGCCGGCCGAGGAGATGCCGCCCTTCTTCGATGACTTTGCCGGCGGGCTCTACCCGGCCGGACTGCTCGGCCCGCCGCCGGCCGAAGCGTGGCTGTCCGAGGTGCCGTTCTGGTTCCCCGACCCGCGCCAGCAGGCGCTCAACGCCGTCCGCGCCGAGGGCCAGCCGATCGCCATCGAGCCGCGCCGCGCGGCGCGGCTGCACCTGCTGGCCGCGGCCATCGACGACCCGGTCGAATGCACGTTGCGTCTGGTCACCGCCGCCGGCGAGGTGGTCTGCGAGCCGGTTACCGTCCCGAGCTGGAACGAGCCACCAAGCGGCGATGCGCACTACGGCTTCGCCACGCGGCGGCGGGTCACCCCGCGCGGGCCCGAGGCGCGGCGCTGCTGGTTGCACCACCTGGTCGTACCCGTCGACGGCGCGCCACTGGTCAGCGAAATCGTGCTGCCGAACGCGCCGAGCCTGCGGCTGCTGGCGCTCACCGTCGAGTCGCCGGCCGATGACTGAGGCCGCGCGCCGGCGGCTGCGCGAGCTGGTCGCCGCGGGCGCTGGCGAGCCCGCACAGGTCCGGCGCGCGGCGCTGCTGAAGGTGCTCGAGGAAGCGGCCCCGCGGTTGCCCCGACCGGTCGACCTCGGCCGGCTCTATGAGCGGCTGCTCGACGAGCTCGACACCGACGCCCGCCGTCGCGGCGGATGCCACTACACCCCGCCCGAACTGGCCGCCGAGGTGGTCCACCACGCGCTCGACCTGGTGCCTGAAGACCGCCTGTCCAGGCCGCGGCTGCTCGACCCGGCGGTCGGCGGCGGCGTCTTCCTGCTCGCCGCGCACCAGGCGTTGTCCTGGCGTCTGGCCGACCCGCTGCCCTGCCTCCACGGCATCGACCGCGACCCGGTCGCCTGCAACGTGGCCCGCCGCAGCCTGGCCATGGCCGCCAACCTGCCGGTCGACGCCCTGGACGACCGCATCGTCTGCGCCGACGCGCTGCTCGACCAGCCGTTCGCGCCGGGTTTCGACGTCATTGTCGGCAACCCCCCGTTCCTCGGCGGCAGCTTCATCAGCGGTGCCTACGGTGCCGACTACCGTCGCCGGCTGGTCAGCGAGGTCGCCGGCGGGCGGCGCGGCAACGCCGATCTGTGCGCCTACTTCGTGCTGCGCGTGCTGGCCTTGCTGCGCGAGGGTGGGGTGGCCGGGCTGATCTGCACGCACGCCATCGCCGAGGGCGACACGCGGCGCGTGGCGCTCGACCAGTTGGTCGAGCAGGCGACCATCGTCCGCGCCGAGCGCAGCCGCGCCTGGCCGGGCGACGCGGCCGGCGAGGTCTCGCTGCTCTGGTTCGTCAAGCAGCGGCCACGCGCCGGCGCGGTGCTCGACGGCCGGCCGGTGGCGCGCATCGATGCGCGGCTGACGGCCCAGCCACTGGCCGAGCCGCGGCGGCTCGCGGTCCATGCCGGCCGCGCGGCCAACGGCACCAAGATCTACGGCCAGGGCTTCATCCTGAGCGACGCAGAGGCGAGCGAGCTGCTGCAGGATCCGCGCCACGCCGACGTGATCCGGCCCTATCTCGGCGGCGACGACCTGCTCGCCCGCGCCGAACCGGGCCCGAGCCGGTGGGTGATCTGCTTCTGGGATTGGCCGCTCGAACGCGCCGCGCGGTACCCGGCGCTGCTCGACCTCGTCCGGCAGCGGGTGAAGCCCGAGCGGGACCGGCTGGCCGGCCGCAACGCCATCGGCGACCGGCGGGCCGAGTGCTGGTGGCAGTTCGGCGCGTTCGCCGGCGAGCTGTACAATGGCGCGCCCGGACCCTACCTGGTGCGGGTAATCCACACCGCCACGCATGAGTTCGTCGTGCAGCCGGCCGAGCAGGTGTTCAGCCACGCGCTGGCGGTGGTGCGGCGGTGGGACGACTGCCTGTTCGCCGCGCTGCAATCCGGCTGGCACGAGGCCTGGGCGCTGGCCTGGGGCTCGCGGCTGGGCGAGGCGCCGCGCTACACGCTGTCGCGCACGCTGGAGACCTTTCCGCCGCCGCCGGCGGAGGTCGGGCAGGCCGAGGTGGTCCGGCGCTACGAGCGGCACCGAGCCGAGACGATGCTCGCCCGCGGTGAGGGCCTGACCGCGCTGCGGCGCCGCTGGTCCGATCCGGGCGAGTGCGCGGCCGACATGGCACAATGGCGCGCGCTGCTGGTCGAACTGGATCAGGCCGTGGCTGCCGCCTATGGCTGGGAGGAACTCGATTGCCGGCGGGAGTTTCGTCAGCTTGGCGGGCGTTGGTGCTATGGCCTCAAGCCGGCGGCGGCCGAAGCCTGCGTGCGACGACTGGCGGACCTGAACCGTGACCAAGCCGGCCGATAAAGAGCGACCTCCCGAACTGCGCCGCCCCACGCGCGAGCAGCAGCGGCAGCTCGACCGCCAGGCCTGGTGGGCCTGGTTGACCGTCGACGACGAGGATCTGGCCGACGCGATTCTCGAGTACATCGAGGGCCTGCCCGCCTGGCTCGACCCGCTGCCCTGGTTCGCCGGCGGGCTGCTGCCTGGCCTGCTGCTCGGCCTGTTGACCGCCCTGGTGCCGCCGGTCGCCGGCTTGCCGGTCGGCCTTCGTGCCGGCGCGGCGCTTGCCGTGGCGCTGTTCGTCGCCGGCGGTCTGGCGCGGCGCGAGCCGTGGACCGAGCAGGCCGCGCACTTCACCATGCGCGTGGCGGCGCTGGTCCTGCACCTGCCCTACTTCGTCCTGCTGATCGCCGCCGGCGCGGCGCTCTGGCCGCCGGGCGAGCCGTTGCAGCGTGAGCACGCCCTCCTGCCGCTGAGCTACCTGGTCGCGGCCACCTGGCTGGCGGTGCGCGCCGTCTCGCCACGGCTGCTCTCGCACCCCGACTACAACCACGCCTGGCCCTCGCTCGCCGGCCTGCCGTCACTCGTCTTCCGCCTGTTCGTGGTGGTGCTGGCCGCCGTCGCATTCAGCGCTGCCGCCGGCAGCGAGTGGGTCACCCTGGCGCTGATTGTCACCGCACTGGGCCTGGTCGCGGGCGCGCGCTGGCAAGAGCAGTTGGCCGGCCGCCTGGCCGAGCGGCTCGGTCGCCTGCCGGCGCGCCGGCGCGACTGGTCACGCCGGCGGCCGGCGCCGTTCGCCTTCGAGGCGGCGCTGATCGAGTGCGACGACAGCGCCGCGTCGCGGACCCTGGCCGCTGATTATGCCGACCGGCGCGATTACTCCGCCGAGGAACTCGACGGCGCGCTCGGGCGTCTTGGACCGGGCGGAGAGAGTCGCCGGGCGCACGCCGCGGCGCTCTGCGCGCTGGAGCTGTGGGCCAGCCCGGTGGCGCGGCCCGAGGCGGCCTACCGCGGCTTCGCCCGCCTCGACGCCGTTGCCCGCCGCGACGCCGAGGCGCTCGACGGCGGCTTCTGGCAGCGCTTCGGCGAGCTGACCGCCGGCCGCCTGCTGCGTGCCGAAGGGCTGTGCCACCTGCTCGACTGGCGCGACAACCTGGGCTGGGACGAGCGCGTCGCGTGGCGACGGCTGAGCGAACTGGACTGGGCCGCCGCCGCGGTGGCGGCCGAGCCGGCGGTGCGGCGCCGGCTGATCCCCGGTGTGCTTGACCTGCTCGGGTCGCTGGCCGACGCGGCGGCGCTGCACACCGGCCTGTGCGACCTCGAGCTGGCCTGGCTGGCCGCCTCGCGCGGTCCGCTGCCGCCGGCCTGGCGTGACGCGGCACTGGCGGTCGGCGACGCTCTGGCGCCGGCGCAGCCCGAGCCGCGGCCGAACAACCACGCCGCCTATCCGCTCGATCTGCGGCGGCTGGCCTATCGCGCCGAGGCTGGACCGACGGCCTGGTACGCCGCGGCGCGTCGGTTCGAGCAGTTGCCCGAGAGCCGGCAGAACGCGCTGGTGCCCGCCGGTTGTTATTGGTCGTGGTGGCAGGTGGCGCTGGCCACTTCAGCGGACTCTGAGGAGCGCCGTCGGCAGGCGGAGAGATATCGGCGGATCACGGGAAGGGTAGCCCCGGACGAGGGCGAATGAGCGGCGCAGTGCCCTCCGGGTGGATGGACCCGGAGCGGATGCGCCTGTTCTGGCGGCCGTCGAGTCGCTGCCGGTCGGTGGCCGTAACGAGGTCGGAGGCGGGCCGATGAGATTCACGTCGACATGCCCCTTCTGCGGGGCCCAGTATCCAGACGTAGACGACTCGCACCGCGGGCAGAAGGCGCGTTGCCGTCGCTGCAACAACGTCTTCCTGGCCTTCCCCGACAACCCGGAGCACCAGGCACTGCGCGAGAAGGCCAGGCAACTGCGTATGCAGTTCGTCCGCGTCGCCGCGGTGCCGATCGATCTGACTTTGGTCGGGCTCTACCCCCGCGACGTGTTGAGCCGCTGCCGGGCGATCCCGGTCGGCAAGGCGGGCGACGAGCCGGTCGTCGCGATGGCCGATCCGACTGACCTGATGCAGCTCGACGACTTGCGCCGCGTGCAGCGCAAGACGCGCGCGGTGGTCGGGCCGCCCGATGAAATCGACGACGCCCTGCGGCGCCTGCCGTCCGAGGCCGAGCTGTCCGAGGAGGCACGCCGGCGGCAGCTCGCCGCGGTCGGCGGCAGCGCGCTGGCGGCGGCGGCGCTGGCCGAGATCGAGGCGCAGGCGGCGCGCGACGAGATCGACATGGAGACCTCTGAGGAGGTCGAGGACTCGTCGCCCGCCAAGCGCGCCATGGACAAGATCCTCGGCGCGGCGGTCGAGCAGAAGGCGAGCGAGGTCCGGCTCATGGAGCGCGACGGCCAGACGCTCGTCCAGTGCCGTACCGCCGAGGGCCTGAAGGCCATCTCGAGCGACCCGAGCGTGCCCTACGGCCGGCTGATCGGCCGGCTCAAGGACGCCGCCGGCTGCGACCCGACCAAGCGCGGCGAGGAGCAGAGCGGCGCCATCCCGTTCCGGCGCGGCGAGAACGAGTACGAGTTTCTGTTCCAGGTCATGCCGGCGGCCAACAGCGAGCGGGCCGCCCTGCGGCTGTTCGACGCTTCGACGATGCGCCAGCGCCGCGCGGCCGAGCGACGGCAGAAGGTCGACGAACTGCTCGACGGGCTCTACCCGAAGGTCTGGCCGCCGCCCGGACTGGGGCTCGACCCGACCGCGGCCAAGGACTTCGTCACCGACTATCCCGAGAACGACCCGGCGGTGGCTCGTCTGGCCTACGCGCTGCTCCTCTCGACCATCGACCGCAAGCACCAGGACCTGGTCATCGAGCCGCACGGAGACGGCCTGCGCGCGCTGACTCGGGCGTCCGGCCAACCGAACTTCGAGCCGCTGATGACCCTCCCCCGCGCGGCCAAGAAGGCGCTCATCGCGCGGCTGATGATCATGGCCAACATCGACCTGGCCCGGCGCTCCGAAACGCGCTTCGGCATGTTCAGCGTGTTCCAGGGCGGTCAGGGTTACGAGTGCCGCATGGCCACCCTGCCGACCGAGGCCGGCTTGGCGGCGATCATCCACATGGTCCCGCCGGGGGCGTAGGCCCTAACCCTGGTTGAGGTAGGCCATCACCGCCGCGGTGATGATCGCGGCCATGATCCCCGACCGCATGCCGGCGGTGTGCCAGCTCGCCCGGACCTTCTTATCGCGATTGCCCGTGCGCCGGTAGACGCGATAGGCCATGCCCTCGCCGATCAGCAGCCCGACGAAGGCGAAGATGGCGGCCAGGCAGATTGCCAGGCCGATGAAGTCGCCGAACCATCCCAGTAGACCCATGGTCGCTGATAGCCCCCGCTGACGCGAGTCTACCCGCGGCGCGCAGGCAACGGAAGTCCGGTTTGATACAGAATCATGACGGGGCGGTGACAGCTCACGCCCGTCGTCAGCGCCCGTCGGGCAGCCGCACCTCGAGGTCGAAGGCGGTCAGTCGTCGGGCGATCTGGCCCAGGCGCTGCGGCGTGGGCACCTCGAGCCCGTCGAGGATGAAGTTCGCCCGGCCCAGGCCGCGGCGCTTGAGTTCGCCGACCGGCTCGTACGGCAGCAGCTCGATCACCGGTCGCGGGTCGAACCGAGCGGCCAGCTCGCCGACCCGCTGCCAGTGGTCGTCGCGATCGTTCAGCGGCGGCACGACGGGGCAGCGCAGCCACAGCTCGACGCCGCTCTCGGCGGCCAGTTCGAGGTTGTCGCGGATCGGCTCGAATGGCACGCCGCACCAGGCGGTGTGGAGGTTCGAGTTGGTCTCTTTGATGTCGAACAGCAGCAAGTCGGCCAACCCAAGCGCCTCGGCCATGACCAGCGGTGGGGCATAGCCCGAGGTATCGAGCGCGACGTGCCAGCCACGGTCGCGCGCGGCGCGGAGCAGGGCGAGGGCGTATTCGGCCTGAAACAGCGGCTCGCCGCCGCTGATGGTCACCCCGCCACCGCCGACGTAGAGGGCCTCGTCCTCGCTGAGCAGGTCCATCACCTCGGCCACGGTGCGGACCTTGCCGACCGCGGCCACCGGCTCGTTGCCCAGCGGGCAGGTCACGCCGAGGTAGTCCTCGGGCAGCGCCTCGGGGATGAACCGCCGCCGGTCGCCGCCAAGCACTTGCCGGCCCAGCTCGCAGGTTGGTCCGCGCCGGCCGCAGCGCGTGCAATGCTCGTCGAACAGCATCACCTCGGGCAGGAACGCCTGGCCCTCGGGGAACTTGCACCAAGCGCAGCGCAGCGGACAGCCCTTCAGGCGCACCGTGCTGCGCAGGCCGGGCCCGTCGACGGTCGAGCAGCGGTCGACCGCCCAGAGCAGGCCGCAGGGCTCGACCGAGGGTTCGACGACCTCCATTACCGCGCCGGCTGAATCGGTGGTGCTCATGCTCTACTGCCGCGTGCCTCGCCCGACCAGACTCATCATGCTGCAATCCGCGCACTGCGTCGGGATCAACCGCCGGCGCTTAGGCTGTGCATCATTTTGACCGCCGCCGTCGGCGTTTGCGCTTCGAGGCGCCCGGCGGCGCCTTGGCCACCGGCTCGCCGGCCGGCGCGACGGTGGTGGCCGGCACGGCGGTCCAGAGCAGGCCGGTCACCGCGGCGGCCCAGAGCAGCATCGGCCCGAAGAACCGCAGCCGCTGTGCCAGCGGGATCGGCTCGTCCGAAGGGCCGGCGGGCAGTGCCAAGAGAATGCCGAACATGACCAGAACGGTGGCCGTGCTGCGCCGCACCGCGCGGAGCAGCGCGGGGTAACCACGCCAAGTGCCCAGCCCGGCGAGGAAGACCACGAACGCGGCGACCAGCCAGAGCGCCATGCGCCCGAGCGACGTCTCGCGGGTCGACTGCCACAGCCAGCCAGCCACCGCGAGCCAAAGCAGCACCGCCGCGGTGCGCGTGCGCCAGGTTACGATTCGCTCCACCATTGCCTCACCAACTGGGCACTGTACCGCAAGTAGTGCGACTCCCGGCTGAACACCTCGAGCGTCACCGTGTCGTCGTACCCGTGGCGGCGAATGGCGCCGACCATCTCGCACAGTGGCAGACGCCCGGCGCCGAGCGGCAGATGGAGGTCGGTCAGGCCGTTGTTGTCGCTGAGGTGGAGGTGGCGCAGCCGGTCGCCCAGCCGCGCGAGGAAGCGCGGGGTGCGGTTGTCGGCCACGCCCAGGCCGGCATGGGCGACGTCGAGGTTCAGCGCCAGCGCCGGCAGCCGGTCGAACAGGTGCTCGGCGAGCAGATCGGGATCGCCGACGATGTCGGTCAGGTTCTCGCACATCACCGTCACGCCGAGCCCGGCGCCGAGCTCGCACAGCGCGGCGAAGACCTCGCGCTGGGCGGCCAGGCGGCTGGCCGGATCGTGACCGTAGGCGATGCCCTTCGACGGATGGACCGTCACCTTGTCGACGCCCACCGCGGCCAGGAAGGCGATGTCGTCGCTGAGCTGGGCCAGCGCCGCGGCGCGCAGGCGAGGGAACGGGTCGGCGACGGGGAGGTAATAGGCGGTGTGGCCGACCACGCCGAGTCCGGCCGATTCCAATGCCTGCCGAACCTGCTCGGCGTCGAGCGTGTCGACCCGCGCGGCGGGCGGCTCGAGGGTCAGCTCGAGGTAGTCGAAGCCCCATTCGGCGGTGCGCTCGATCTCGCGGTCGAGCGGCGCCACCGGGTCGTTCATCCGTCCGAGTCGCACCTCGTTCTCCTCCCGCCGAACAGCAACGGCAGCGCCAGCGCCAGCAGCAGCAACACGTAGACGGCATGGGCGCGCAGGTCGGCGCCGGGCTCGACCGCGGCCGTGGCCGAGTGGACCGCCAGCAGAACGGCGAACAACCCGCCGCCGAGCCACGCCGCCGCCCGCGGGCCGGCCAACAAGCCGGGCCAGTGCGCCTGCCTGACCGGCAGCAGCAGCCCGGCCAGCAGCCCCGCCGCGGCGAGCAGGCCGGCCGCCTGCCGCGCCGGCGCCGCCGGGCCGGCCCAGAAGTTGACCAGCGCCGGCCGCCAGGCGGTCACGTAGATCAGCAGCTCGCCGGCGGCGACGGCCAGCAGCAGGGCGGCGACGACCCGCCCCAGGCGCTGGTGTCGGCGCGCGCCGACCGGCTCAGAAGGTGGTGTAGCGAGCATAAGGTTCGGTCAGCGGCGGCAGGAACCGGAGCAGCTCGCCGCGCAGGGGTTCGTCGCGGTCGTCGCGGACGAGTAGCAGCCCGCCGGGGATCGGCTGAACGACGAAGCGGCGCACCTCGACGATGCCCCGGTCGTCGACCACGTCGATGCGCAGCAGCGCGCCGTCGAGGCTCCAGGTGCCCGGCATCACCTCGCCCGGCAGCGAGCCGACGCGGAGTTGGCCGTTCGGCGCGAAGACCAGCCGGTGCTCACCCAGCTCGTCGATGGTGCGGAAACTACCCAGCAGGTCGTCTTCGGTGGGCACCAGCAGCGGTCGCTCGAACCGCGCGGCGCGGCGCAGCCGGGGCGCCATGTCGGCCAGGTCGTTGAGATACGGCGGCAGGTCGCTCTCGTCGCGGGTCAGGCTGAGCACCCAAGCCTGGGAGGTGATGGTCACGCGGGCGATCAGCCGCCGCTCGACCGCACCGTCGCGGAGCACCAGCAGGCCCTCTTCGAGGTTGTACCGGCCGGCTGCCCGCAGGCCGCCGGGCCCCTGGTAGACGAACTGCCCGCCGAGCCGCAGTTCAAGGCTCTCCTCGCGCTGCGGCACCGGCTGCGAGCGGTAGCGGCCGATCAGGTCGCCCGACTGCTCGATACTCAGCTCCCAGGCCAGCTCGGTCATGCCGCGACGGGTGTAGACCGCGGTCTCGCCGCCGCGCGGGTGCATCGCCGCCAGTTCGCCGCGGCCCGACTGAGTATCGGTGCTGTCCGGGGTCAGGCGCAGCAGGTTGGCGCCCAGGTCGTAGTAGAAGATGCGCTCGAGGCCCTCGAACCGAAGGTGCAGCCGGCGCGGTTCGATCACCGCCTCGCCGGCCACGGCCTGGCCGGCGGGCGAGCGGTAGACGAACCGCCGCCGGCCGAACAGCTCGAGGTACTCGACGCCGCCGTCGGGCCGGCGGTGGCGCCAGTGACCGTTCGGTGTGATTCGCTCGGTTTCGGGCTCAGGCTCCGGCTCCGGCTCAGCGCTGTCGGGCGCGCCGGGCAGGTCACGCAGGATGTCGAACTCGTCGGCGAGCGCCGCGGAGAGCGCCAGGCCCAGGGCCAGCATCGACCAACGCACTTGTGGCTCCTCGCCGGCGTTTCGCCCCACGCCGGCGGCTCCCTCTGATTGACAGCCGCCGGGCGCGACTCTAGACTCAAGCGTCCGCCGCGCCGGCGGCGGCGGCAAGGTGTATGGCCAGCAATACCAGGCCCGAGCGAGGTGAGCCGAAGCGCCGGTCGCGGTCGACCTGCCTAATCGGCTGCCTGGTCGTGCTGGTCATCATCGTCCTGGCCCTGCTCCAGGGCGGCAAGGGCCTGGTTGAGCGCCTGGCCGCCGCCGAGCTGGCCAAGGCCGCCCCGGCCGACTCGTGGCGCGTCGACCTGTCGCACGTCGACTTCGCCCGCCTGCTGCTCGGCCGGCCGTTCGGCATCACCGCCACCGCTCACGGCCTGCGGCCGAAGGACGCCCCGCGCATCGCCGAGGCGCGGGCCGTCGGCGAGGGCATGACCCTCGATCGTTCGACGCGCAAGGTCCGCGGCCCGTTTCGCGCCGAGGTGCTGCTCGAGGCGGAGCAGCTCGGCGCTTGGGTCGCCGCCATCCCCGAGGTCCGCGAGGCGGTTCACGGGCTGCGGATCGAGTTCGTCGCCGGGCAGGCGCAGGTCAGCGGGCGGGTCGAACTGAGCCAACTGGTGCGCGGACTGCCCAACCTCGGACTGCTGCAGCTCGAAGCGCACGGCAAGCCGGTCATCCTCGGTCCGACCGAGCTGGGGCTCGACCTCCAGAGCATCGAGCTCGACGTCGCCGGCACACTCAGCGATCTCGGCCTGCCGACCCAGATCGCCCCGCCGGCCGAGCTACGCCAACTGCTGCGCGACAACCTGCGGCTCAAGCTCGACCAGGTGCTGCCCGACCTGACCCTGCAGTCGGTCGCGATCGAACCGCGCGGACTGCGCATCACCGGCCGCGGGAGCCTGAAGTGACGGCCGTCCACCCGACCGCGGTAGGCGCGCCGCCAACGGCGCGCCCTTTCCGGCGGCACGCGTGCGCCAGGCCAACAGCGCGCCCGTCCTGCCACAGCGCCCTCACCAGCCCCATCGTCGCACCAGGACGCGCCGTTGGCGCGTCCCTACCGGATTGGCCGCCGCGGGCGGGCTCGCCCTCCGCCGTGGCGGTCCAGTAGTGGCCGCGCGATGAGCCCCGAGCGTCTGGCCCACCTCCTCGACGCCCTGCCGAGCCGGCGGCCGCTGGTGCTCGGCGACGCGATGCTCGACGAGTATGTCTGGGGCACCGCAACCCGCGTCTCGCAAGAGGCGCCCGTGCTGGTTGTCCGCAGCCGCGAGGTCAGCCATGTGCCGGGCGGCGCGGCCAATGTGCTCCACTGCCTGCAGGCGCTCGACGTCGCCGCCGGGCTGGTCGCCGTCGTCGGGCGCGATCATCCGGCCGAGGACCTCCACCGCTTGCTCGAGTCCCTCGGCGTCGAACCGCTGCACCTGCTGCCCGACGCCGCCCGGCAGACGACCGTCAAGACCCGCGTGGTGGCCCAGGGTCAGCAGGTGCTGCGCATCGACCATGAGACCACCACACCGCTGGCCGAGCCCATCGCCGACGAGCTGCTCACGCGCCTGGCCGCCGGTCTCGAGACCTGCGACAGCCTGCTGCTCAGCGACTACGACAAGGGTGTGCTGACCGGCGAGACGATCCCGCGCGTCCTGGCCGCGGCCCGGGCCGCCGGCGCGCTGGTCGGGGTCAACGCCAAGCCGCGCTGGGCGGCGGCCTACCGGGGCGTCGACCTGCTGACCGTCAACCGCGCCGAGGCGAGCGCCATCGCCGACACCGAGGTGGACGACCTCGACAGCGCCCTGGCCGTCGCCGGGCCGTTGGCTGAGCGGCTCGATTGCGGCCTGCTGCTGATCACCCTCGGCCCCGACGGCGCGGTCTATGCCGCGCGCGGCGAAGCACCGCGCCACTTGGCCGCGGTGCCGGTCGAGGTGGCCGATCCGTCGGGCGCCGGCGACACCACGTTGGCCGCCGCCCACCTCGCGCTCTGCGCCGGCGCCAGCCCGGCCGAGGCGGTCGAGCTGGCCATGTTCGCCGCCGGCGTGGTGGTGCGTAAGCTCGGCGTGGCGACCGCGAGCCGGGCCGAGATCGCCGAGATCGCCGGCCTGCCTACCGGCTGACCTTCACATAGTCGATGCCCATCAGGTAGCCGGCCGAGGCTTCGTTCTTATCCACCGCCTGGAACCGCAGTACATGCCGGCCGGCGGTCAGGCGGGCGCGGGTCAGTTCGACCGGCGGCGCCAGCAGCACCTCCTCGGTGAAGGTGTCCATCCGCTCGCCGATCGGCTGGCCGTCGAGGAAGGCCTGGACGATGGCGTAGTCCCACGAGGTGGTCAGCCGCGTCTCGATGCGGTACTCACCCTCCTCGGGCACCCAGACCGCGATGTCGACGAACCCGTTGTGGCCGCACGGCTGGATCCAGAGGTGATGCCCGCCGACATGGTCGCCGCCGAGGTTTTGGATCCGGTACTCGCAGCCGCGGGTCTCGAGCACCTGGCTCCAGACGCCGGGGGTCGAGTCAGGATGGGTGATCAACGGCTCCCAGACGAAGTAATCGAGCCCCATGTGCCAGCCGGCCGAATCGGCGTGGCGGCCGACGATGCGCAGCTCGACCTCGCCGGCGCCACGCGGGATCATGCCCAGCGGCAGCGTCGTCGGCATCGGCTTCGGGCCGTCGGCGATTTCGGCATAGGTGTCGAACACCGGCCCGATCGGCTGGCCCGCGACGAAGGCCTGGAGCTGCACGCCCATCGCCCCGTGGGCCGAGCGCAGGCCGAGCACGTACTGCTGCTCGGGCAGCGCATCGAGCTTGAAGGTGACCGACGCGCCGGGGCCCTGGGCGATCGCCGCCAGGGCCTGCCCGGCGCTGAACCCGCGCACGTTGGCCCGCACGAGCTGGCAGCCATCGCTGGCGGTCACCTGCATCGATTCGGCTTCCATCACGCCGGCGGCGCGCTGGGCGCGCTGCAGCGCCAGGCAGTCAAAGATGGCGGTGCCCGCGCCGGCCGCCCGCAGCACCGCCTGGTGCCGCCCGGCCTCGAGGTAGATGCCGGTCAGCTCGAGCCGCCCCGCGTCGTTGCGCTCGATCACCTGTAGGGCCGTGCCGTTCAGCTCGAGCGTCAGCGGCGCCAGGTCGGGCCGCGGCGCGGTGTGGATCGCCGGGTAGTAGACCACGCTCTCGGGCACCGTCAGCTCGAACCGAGCGAGGGTCTGGCCCTCGCTCACCGCATCGAACGCCACGGCGCGCTCGAGGCTGAACTCGTAGTCGCGCCCGACATCGGTGATCAGCCGCCCGGCGCCGCCGCCGAGGATCTGCTCGGCTTCGATGGTGCCGGGAATGTCGATCCCGGTGGTGAGCAGGTCACCCGCGCGGATGGGCCGGAACAGATCGGGGTTGTAGGGCCGTGGGTGCGGCACGTCGCGCCAGTCGCCACCGGTGTAGAACTGCCCGCGCAGGTCGCGGAACGGCGGCGTCTGCTCGCGCTGGTACCAATAGGCGACGGAGTTGTACTCGAGCTCGGGCCGGTGGTCGCCCCACACGCCGTAGTTCTCGATGGTCATGCGCAGCCGCTGCTCGAACGGGATCAGGTCGACGAAGTGCCAGCGGTACGGGCTGGTCTTCGGGTGCTGGAAGTAGCTGCAGCCCCAGCTCGCGCCGGGCAGGTAGCGGATGCCCCAGGCGTCGCCGAAGTAGTCCTCGCTGCCGGTGCCGATCCAGCGCGGGAAGGTGTCGTCGTCGATCCAGACCTTCTCATCGCCCTCGCCCCACCAGCCGCCGATGGGATGATCGATCTGCAGCGTGATGCCGACCAGATGCCCCGCGCCGGCGGTCTCGATGAACGGGTAGTCGAACGTGGTCGAGTCCTTCTCCGTCCGCCAGCGGGCGAAGAAGTAGAGCATGTCGTCAGGCGGCGCCGCCGGCGCGTGCTCGACCTCGTAGCTGATCGTCGCGGGCAGGTCGAGATAGCTGCGCAGCGTCAGCCGCGCCGAGTCGCGGTAGGGCATCGGGTAGTAGAAGTAGCCCTGCCCATCGACGCAGCCGGCCGGCAGCGCGGCATACTCGGCGGTGACCCAGTCGAAGCCGAAGAACGGCCCAACCGGGGTCAGGATCTGCGGCCAGTCGGCGCCGTCGAAGTTGCCCTGCAACACCAGCTTGCGCCAGTAGTAGCGCTGCTCGCTCTCGGCTTTCAGGCGGATGGCTCTGATCTGGCCCCCGCCGGTCAGGTCGGCCAGGGTGACCGTCTGGCCCGGCTCGATGGTCAGCGTGCGCGCGATGGTCTGCTGGCCGGCCAGCCGCGGCTTCGGGTCGGTGCCGCAGGCCGACCAGGCGGCGTTGGCGGCGTCGAGCGCGGCCTGCTCGTCGGCGCTGAGCGGCAGCCGGAAGCTGGGCACCTGCCAGTCGTCGGGGAACTTGAGGTAGTTGAAGATGTAGAACTGCCCGCGCCGCTGGTCCTGGGTGATCTTGATGTGCTTGGCGAAGGGGATCGGCAGGTAGCAGTTGCTGGCGGCGTGGACGTCGGCGCCGCGGCGATAGACGATCGGCCCGGCGAACGGCGGCATGGTGCCGTCGAACAGCTTGATGAACTCGAACTCGTAACTCGGCTCGGTCGCGCCGTCGAGGTAGATCCGGATGGTGCCCATCGGGTTGGCCGACCAGGTGCGGTAGATGCAGCCCGGGCCGTCGAGCTCCATCATGACCACCTCGCCGTCCGGCTCCTCGCGGACGTAGTTCCCCGCGTCGGCGTTGACCCCCCAGCTCCGGAACTCATCGCGGTGGAAGCTCGAAAACTGCCCCGCCTCGAGGCCGGTGTGGGGCAGCATCAGCCGGTCGAAGTCATGGAGCTGGCCGAGCAGGTCGGCGTAGGTCAGGGTCTTCTGACCCGCGGCCGGCAGGGCGGTGAGGAGCAGGATGAGCGCGACCAGTCGGCACGTCATGGCACACCTCGCGAGGCCGCCGGCGCGACGGCGGCACCGGGCGGTTCGCGGTCTGCGTCGCGTCACCTCCCGGCACGGCCACCGTGCTGCAGCGCCCACAGGTGCGCCTCGCGCGCGAAGCTGTACCAGGTGCGCAGGCCGCAGAAGATCAGGCCGGGCACGCCGTCGAGGAACCCGCACTTGAGCAGCCACAGCCGCACCAGGGTCATGAACGGGCGCCAGACCAGACTCCGCACCGAAGCCCGCCGGCCGCGGTCGTGTTGGTCGCAGGCCGCCAGCCAGGCCCGGTCGGTCCACTTGCCAAACAGCTCGCGCAGCGGCTGGTCGACGCGGTGGATCAGCTCGCCGCCGACCAGTGGCCGCACCCGACCGGGCACCGTGATCGGCGCGTGGGCCCGTTGCGGCGGCGTCTCGATTGCCGCCGTTCGCGCCAAACGCAGCACGCTGGCATGGTGCCCGCAGCGGATGCGACGGCCGAGAAACTCCTCCTGCCGCCCCACGGTGTAGCCGTCGACGCCGGGTTCGGTCACCGCCCGGGCCACCGCGGCGCGGAACTCGGGTGTGGCCACTTCGTCGGCGTCGAGGATCAAGGTCCACTCGGTCCCGACCGAATCGACGCCCAGCCGCACGGCATCCTGCCGGCCGGTCCAGGCGCGGCTGAGCACCCGGTCGGTGTAGCGCCGGGCGAGTTCGACGGTGCCGTCGCTGCTGAGCGAGTCGACGACGACGATCTGGTCGGTCAGGTCGCCGACGGAGTCGAGGCAGGCGGCGAGCCGGGTGGCTTCGTTGAGGGTCAGCACGACCACGGTGACGGCGGGCATGGCGCCGGGTTGGCGCGCGCCGCGGCCAATCCTGCGCGGGGTGGCATGATCCGCCCGCATGATGTAGAACGGTAGCCGGTATGGCGGTGCGCATGGACGATCGGCCACGGCGATGGGTGTTGCGGCGGCTACTTCGGTGGCGCGACGCGGGGGCCATCGTGCTCGGCTGCCTGGCCGTGATGGCGGCGCTGTTCAGCCTGTCATCGTCCTTGCCGAACGACCTGATCGGCGGTCTCTTCTCCTCCACCTGGTGCCTGCCGGTGGCGGTCCTGTGGGCTTGGCCGCGCGGGCGGATCACGACCGATGCCGATGGCATCACGTGGAGGGTCGGTCAACAGCGTGGCCGGCTCGAATGGCGCGAGGTCGAGACCGTCGCGATGGACGGCGACGGTCTTCGCGTGACCGGCGGCGGCCAGGAGCTGCGCCTGGAGCGGGCTACCCGCGGCCTGTGCCGCCTGGCGTCGGCGCTCCAGGAGGGGCGGCAGCGGCAGGCCGTGGAGGCCAGTACCGGCGCGCTCGACGCGTCGACCATCGCCGACCGGCTGCAGATCCCGGTGGAGGGCACGCTAGAGGTGAGGCCGCGCGCCTGGCGGCGGAACCAGCAGCTACTGCTGGGTTGCTTGGCCGCAGTGCCCCTGCTCGCACTGCCGCTGCTGCTGAGAGCAGCTCCTCCGAGCACCGGGCCGCCCTTGTGGACGCTGTTCGTGCAGGCACTCGTGTTGGTCCCGGTTATATCGGTCGCCGGTTTGGCCAATCGGCGACGCTCGTTACTGCGGACCTCGGCCAGTGGCCTGATCGTCGCCGAAACGCTGACTACCGAGCGCTTCGTGCCCTGGTCATCGGTCTGGGCCAAACGCACCACCTGGTGGCGCACGCTGATCGATACCGATGCCGGCACGATCGTCCTGGACACCAATCGCGAGGCCGACCGCCGGATCGTCGAGGTAGTCGATCACCTCCTCGCCGCCCGCGCCGCCGGCCGCCCGCTGCCCAGGCTGAGCGACGTGCCCGAGGCGGCGCTGTCGCGGGCGAGGGTGGCCGTTGAGGTGGAGCGGGGCATCTCGCGGGCGGGGGAGGGCGATGGCTGAGGCCGCTTACCGCCATCGGCACCGGAACCGGTGCAGTCGGTGTCTTGCTTGGCTGGCACCGTGTCTGGCGCTCGCCGCCGCGCAGACGGTGCCGGGAGGCGCAACGTCGCCGTGGCCGTGGCTGGCCGCCGGCGCCTGTTGGCTTGCCCTCGGCTGCCTGTCGGTCGCGGTGTGCGACCGGGTCGCCATCAACTCGGCCGGTTTGACCTGGCGATGTGGCTGGCGGCGGCGGCGCTTCGCGTGGCACGAGGTCAGAGCCATCGAACGAACGGCAGCGCTCAGGCTCCAGAATCTCGATGGTGCCTGGCACGTCGTGCTGCCGGAATGCCCGGAACTGCTCGCGGACATCGTGCGCTCGTCGTGGCAACGGCGCACCTCGGCGCAGACCGAGCGAACGGCCGTCGACGTCGCCGAGGTGCAGATCGGGCTCGGGCTCGGCCCGGGCGAGCGGCTGCGGCTCGGCCCACGATGGTGGTTCTGGCCGATCCCGGTGGTCTTGGCGAGCGTCGTCGTTGGGCTGATGGGTGCCGCTCCGAACACGCCGGTACAGATGGCCATCGTGGCCATTGCTGCCGCGGCCGTGGCGGCCCTGCTGCTCGTCGCCTGGATCAGACCGGGTGCCCACATCGTGGTGTGTGAAGCCAGCGGCGATGGGCTGCTGCTGGCAGACGTTCGCCGCTGCTGGTCGATTGGCTGGGACGAGGTGCTGGGTGTGGGCCGATCCGCCGGCTCGCCGTGCCTGTTCACCATGCGTGGCCCTGCGTACTACAAACCCGATTCCCCGCGTGGCGCGAGGCTCGACGCCGTTGTCGAGAACCTGCTTCGACAACGCGAAGCCGGCCGCCCGCTGCCCAGGCTGAGCGACGTTCCCGAGGCGGCGCTGTCGCGGGCGCGGGTGGCCGTTGAGGTGGAGCGGGGCATCTCGCGGGTGGGTGAGGGCGATGGCTGAACTAGACTGGAAGTACCGCGAGGTGGTGCCGGTCGACCGATACGACAGGTTGGCCATGTGGGCGGCTATCGTGGCTATGGGCGCCGCGATCTACCGTCAGTCCGACGCCTTCGCCCCGCTCGCCACGGCCATCACCCTGCTCGCGGTCGCCTGGCCGACTTTCCGCCGCTGGTTCCGATGGACGCGGTCGGTGGGGTTCAGCGACGCCGGCGTGACCATCGTCCCTCGCGCTGGACAGGTCTCGCGGCTGCCGTGGAGCGAGGTCGAGTTCACCGAGGCTGACGGCTCCATCATCGAGTTGCCCAGTGGGCAGGTTCTGGCGCAGGTTCCAGACCAACGCCGCCTGCGCCAGACAGCCCACGCGCTGTGGCGCCGCTACCGGCTGGCAGAGGCCGCCGAACCCGTCGACGGTGCACAGATCGAGCGACTGCTCGGCGTTGAGCCGGGTGGCAGGCTGATGATCAGGCGGCCCCGGCCGCTCGGCGTGCTGTGGGCGGTCATCTGGACATCGGTGCCGGTCAGTGCCTATCTGGTCACCCGGGGTCAGCCACTCTGGCTGGGGGCGACGCCTAGTTTGCTGTGGCTGGCCACGATTCTGGCAGCGCGCTGGCTGGCCCCGCGGCGTAGCTTCGATGTCTGCTGGGCCGGTGCACGTGGCATCCGCGCCCAGAATCATCTAGCGACGATAAACGTGGGGTGGGACGACCTGTTGAGCTCCTGGCATGAGGGGCCAGTCGCCTATGTCGAGACGGTGCGAGGACGGCTCCGGTTCGGCACCAGCGGCGCGAAGGGCTGGTCGCTGGCTAAGACGACTCAGGAGCTCCTCGCCGCCCGCGAAGCCGGCCGCCCGCTGCCCAGGCTGAGCGACGTGCCCGAGGCGGCGCTGTCGCGGGCGCGGGTGGCCGTTGAGGTGGAGCGGGGGTTGAGCCGTCACGCGCCGGATTGACCCGCGCCGACCGACACGGTCGGCCTACACGGTACCGCCGAAACGCGGCTCCCAGCCCGCGGCAAGTTGCTTGCCGAGCGTCTCCAGGCGCACAAACTCGGCCGGCTGCAGGGGTGCGAACTGCTTCGCCAGCGCGACGTTGGCGTGGACCTGCTCGACCGAGTGCATGCCGACCACCGCCACGTGCACGCCCTCCAGGCTCAGGGCGTAACGGAACGCCGCGGAAAGGTGCTGCTCATCCAGGTGCGGCGGCGTCGGCGGGCCGTCGTAGCGGGCGAAGTTGTTGCCCCTCATGCCGCCGAAGACCTTCATCGCCACCATACCGACATTGTGCTCGCGCGCCGCCGGCAGCAGCTTGGTCTCGAAGTCGTACAGGTGCCGATCGACGAAGTTGAGCACGACCATGCAGCAATCGACCACGCCGTGCCGGAACATCGCCGCCGTGTTGGTCGGCTGCGCGTGGCTGGTGATGCCGACGAAGCGCGTTCGGCCGGCCTCCTTCTGGTCGAGGATATAGCGGAACGCGCTCTGTTCGTCCAGCGCCTGCTCGACGTTTCGGTAGCCGATGGCGTGCCAGTAGAGGCAGTCGACGTGGTCGACCTTGAGCAGCCGGAGCGAGGTTTCGAACGAGCGCCGCGCCTCGTCGTACGAGTCGGCGGCGGCCTTGGTGATCAGGAAGACCTCGTCGCGCCGGCCGGCCAGCGCGGTGCCGAGCGCCTCTTCGGCCTTGCCATAGACGCGGGCGGTGTCGATGTAGGTGATCCCGGCGTCCATCGCCTCACGATAAATGCGCGTGGCGGTGGCCAGGTCGACGCCACTCGATTGCCCGGCGCAGGCGGTGCCGATGCCCAGGCGGGTGACCTCGGCGCCGGTGCGCCCGAAGACGGCGGTGGGCAACGGCTGCGGTGCGCCGCGCGCGGCGAGGGCGAACCCGCCCGCGGCGGCGGCGGTGCCGAGAAACGCGCGACGACTCATTCCCTGTGGCCGATCGGTCACCGTCCTTCTCCAGTGCTATTGTGGCGCGCCGTGCGCGGGCTACCCGCGGACGCGCAGGATTTCGACAATCAGGTCGCGCAGTTGCCGCGCGTCGAATGGCTTGCGCACGTAGCCGGTGGCGCCGAGGTTGAGCGCCGTCGTCTCGTCGTCCTGCTGTCCCACGGCGGTGACGACCAGGATTGCGGTGCGGCAGTCGGGGTCGGCGCGGACCTGGCGAATGACCTCCAGGCCGTCCAGTCCGGGCATCATGATATCGACCAGGGCGAGCGCCGGCCGGTGCCGGCGGATGGCGTCGACCGCGGCGTTGCCGTCGGTCACGGTGACCGCTTCGGCGCCTTCGCGTTCGACGATGAAGGCGAGCGACCGCGCGATACGTGGTTCATCTTCGGCGATGACCACTGTCTTTTCAGGCATCATCTTCCTCTCTGACCGCGGCGTCGTCGGGCGGCTCCAGCGGCAGCCAGAACCCGAATGACGCCCCGCCACCCGCGACGTCCTCAACCCAGATCCGGCCCCCGTGCGCCGTCACCACGGCGTGCGCGATGGCCAGGCCGAGGCCCGCGCCACCGCGGCTTCGGTCGGCTCCGCGGGCCTGGCGGAAGCGCTCGAAGATGCGGCCGCGGTCGGCCTCCGGCACACCGGGTCCGGTGTCTTGGACCCAGACCGTCACTCCCCCGTCCGCCGCCTTGGCGCGCAGACCGATCTGCCCGCCCGGCGGCGTGTGTTTGAAGGCGTTCGAGAGCAGGTTGGTGATCACCTGCTCCAATCGCGGGCGATCAGCGCAAATCGATGGCAGGTCGCGCTCGACCTGGCTCCACAACTCGATCTGCTCGGCCGCCGCCTTGGCGCTCCAGACATGGCCGAAGCGCTCGATCAGCTCGTCGACCCGCACCGGGCCGAGCTCGAACCGCAGCGTGGCGTTCTCGAGCCGGGCCAGGTCGAGAAAGTTGTCCAGCAGCTGCCCCAGCCGCTCGGTCTCCTCGACCACGATCTGGAGGAACTCGGCATAGGTCTCGGGCGGCTCGTCGACGTACATGGCGATCAGGTCGGTATAGGTCCGGATGCAGGTCAGCGGCGTCCGCAAGTCGTGCGCGACGACGTTCAGAAACTCGGTCTTCTGCTGGTCGAGCTGCCGCAGCTCGGCGTTCGCCAGCGCGAGCTGCTCGGCCATCATGGCGTTGCTCAACGCCGCGGCGAGGTGCGGCGTGTAGAGCTGCACCGTGTCCAGGTCGGGCGCGACGTCGACGGCCAGCAGGCCGAGCGGCCCGTCCCGGCCGGGCAACGGGAAGATGGCCAGGCCGGCCAGTGCGCCCTCGCCGGCATCGGGCAGCGGCCGGCCGAGCCGCAGGGCCTCGGCGACCGGCCCGGAGGCGTGGAGGTCGCAGCTCTCGGGCAGCCCGTCGGCGCGCGAGCCGACGCCGGCCAGGCGGCGCAGGCGCGGCCGATCGTAGTCGAGCAGCCAGACCGAGACGCTCTCGGCGCCGAGGTCGCCGATCAGCGCCTCGACGGCCCGCGTGGCGGTGTCGCGGACGGTGCCCGAGCCGACGGCGTCGTAGCTCAGTCGGTGGACGGTGGTCAGCCGTTCGGCCTGTTCGAAGAGCAGCTCGCGGGCGCTGTCGGCGCGGTGCGATTGCTCGCGGATCTGCGCTTCGAGGCTGGCCGCGCGGCGCTCGCTGGCCAGCTCGGCGGTGCGGTCGTGACAGATCAGGACGCCGTAGCCGCCGGCCCCGACGCGCAGCGTGGCGACCAGCTCGCGCCCGCCGGCGGGCAGCCGGCCGCGCCACCGACCGCGCTGGCGGGCAGCGGCCAGGGCCAGGTCCCAGCCGGCGTCACGGAACAGCTCGCCGACGAGCAGGCCGTCGGGCTGCTCGCGGCCGGCCAGTTCGGCCAGGCGCTCGTTGGCGCGGAGGATGCGGCCGGCGGGGTCGAACAGGCCGACGCCGCCGTCGAGGGCGTCGAACAGCTCGTCGAGCCACGGTTGCGCCGCGACGGCGGCGAGCGGTTCAGACCGCGGGGTCATCGGACTCCAGCAGGTCGCCGACCACGGCGGCGAACCGTCGCGGTTCGAGCGGTTTGAACAGCCGAACCTGGGCGGCCGGCAGGTCGGTCGGCAGCATCCCGCGCTCGATCAGCAGGACCATCGCGGCGGCCGGCGCGGCGCTGCGCAGGTCGATGCAGAAGGCAATCGACGAGACGCCCGGGAGATAGGCGTCGAGGGTGATCACCGAGGGCAGCATCTCGCGTACCAGGCGCAGTGCCTCGCCGGCCGAGCGGGCCAGCTCGACCTGGCATGGCAGCCCGCTGAGCGCCAGCCGTGCCAGGCTGGCGGTCGAGGGCGAATCTTCGATGATCAGGACCGATCTGGGCATGCTCTCGCCCCAGCGCTCCTTCTCTCCCTATCGGACATCGGTTTCAAGGCCGAGTCACAACCGTGTCACGGTGGTGTAACGGCTAGCCGACCAGTCGATAGCCGACGCCGATCACCGTCTGAATCAACTTCGGCCGGGCCGGATCGCGTTCGAGCTTCTCGCGCAACCGGCGGATGTGCATGTCGAGCGTCCGCGTCCTCACCTCGCGGTTGTACCCCCAGACCCGTTCGAGCAGGTAGTCGCGGGTGTGCACCCGGTGCGGATGCTCGGCCAGGGCAACCAGCAGCTCGAACTCCTTCGGGGTCAGATCGACCGGCACGCCGGCCTGTTCGACGGTGTAGGCCTCGCCGTCGATCAGCAGGTCGGCCACGCGCAGCCGCTGCGGCGACTCGGCTGTGTAGACTTGCGAGCGGCGGATCAGCGCGTCGACCCGGGCGCAGAATTCGGCCAGGCCGAACGGCTTGACGAGATAATCGTCGGCGCCGAAACGCAGGCCGAGCACCTTGTCCTGCTCGTCGGTGGCGGCACCGGTGCAGATCATGATCGGCACGTAGGTCTTCTGGCGCAGGCGCTGGCAGACGTCGAGGCCGTCGCCATCGGGCAGGTCGACATCGAGCACCACCAGGTCGGGCCGCGCCTGCAGCGCCAGCGCCACGCCCTCCTCGGCGCCGTGGGCCAGGTGCACCTGGTGCCCCTCGCGCTCGAGCGCCAGCCGCCAGCCTTCGGCCAGCCGGCGGTCGTCCTCGATCACCAGCACGCTGCCGCCACGTTCCATGCCCTACCGATCGCCGACAACGCCCGTCCTGTCAAGGACGGGAACCGTCCGCACAGATGTCCAGCCAGCCGGCCCGCCCTTGGCTGCCCGCAGACGGACCACCTTGGCCGGCGGGGCGCGCCGTTGGCGGCGCCCCTACCGCTGTCGTTTGCGCCGGATCCACGGTCAGTCGACCAGCCGCCGCGCCTCGTCCGCGCCGAGCCGCGCCTTCAGGTAGTCGAGCAACAGTTCGTCGGCGCCGCGCGCCAGCTCGGCCAGCTCCGCCCGCGCCGCCTCGTCGCCGCGCCGCTGCGCCAGCTCGTCGATGCGCCAGAGCCGCTCGGCGCGCAGCTTCGCTTCGGCGTCGCCCAGCCGCGCCAGCGCCGCCGCCGCGACCTCGCGGCGGTCGGCGTCGAACAACCAGTCCTCCAGCGTCGGCTGCACGTCGGCGCCCAGCTCCGCCAGCCGAGCGGGGTCAACGTCTGGATCGGCCGCCATCGCCTCGGCCTGCTCGTGCGCGGCGGCTTCGCGAACCACCGCGGCGGCTCGCGGCGGCGGCTCGCGCAGGTGGCGGAAGTAGTCGGCGGCCGGCCGGCGGCCGGCCCAACTCGGCCGGACCAGCATCGCCTCGACACGGCGTTTCGCCTCGGGTTCGTCGAGCCGGGCGAGGACCACGTCGAGCGCGTCGCAGCGGGCCTCCTCGTGCCGGTCGCGGAGCTTGAGCAGGCTCCGCACCGCCCGCTTGTCGCCCAGCTCGCACAGCGCCTGCGCCGCGCGCAGCACCGTCGGCCAAGCGACCGCGCCATGGCCGCCGCGGTCGAGTTCGGCCAGCAGCGCCTCGGCCGCCTCGGGCGCCGGGTGGCGGGCCAGCAGATCAATCGCCACGGCGCGCACCGACGGCCGCGGATCGGATGCGGCAACCGCCAGCGCGGCGCCCGCACCGGGATCGGCGGCCAGCGCGCGGCAGGCGGCCTGGAGAGCTTCGTCGTCGCGTGCGGCGGCGAGACGGGCAACCAGGGTCGGCAGCGCCTCGACCACACCGCGGCGGGCCACCGCCTCGACCAGCTCGCCCAGATGCGCCGCCGCCACCGGCGAGAGTCCCTCGCTCGGCATCGCCTCGAGCGCCTGCCGGAGCAGTCGGCCGGCCTCGGGCTGATCGGCGACCGCCAGCCAGGCCACGGCCCGGCGGCGCAGCGCCTGTCCGGCCGGGGTCTCGAGGTCGGCGCCGAGGGCGCGCTCGACCAACGGCAGCGCTTCGCCGGGCGCCCAGGCGATGGCCACCTCCAGCGCTTCGTCGGTGGGCTCGCGAGCGCCGGCCAGAAAGCGCAGCAGCGGGCCCGCCCACTCGGCCTCGGGCTGGGCAAAGTGGCCGTGCCGATTGGCCAGCAGCGCCTCGCGCGCGGCACGCCGTACCGCCGCCGATGGCTCGAGTGTGGCGGCAAGCAGCCGGCGGCGCGCGCGGTCGCCGATGGTCGCGAAGCAGGCCAGCACGGCCAGCTTGGTGGCCTCGTCGCCGCGCAGCAGCGGGGTCAGGCTGCGGACCAGCGAATCGGGCAGCCGCCGTCGCTCGCCGAGCGCCGCCAGGGCGGCCGGCCGGGCCTCGGCGACGGCGGCGCTGGTGGCCACCTCGCCCAGCGCCTCGGCGGCGCGGTCGCCGCCGAGCCCGGCCAGCGCGGCGACGGCATCGACTGCCAGTTCGGGCTGGTGGCCGAGCGCCAGCCGGCGGAGCGGGTCGACCGCGCCGGCATCGGGCTGCTGCCGCAGCGCCTGCAGCGCGGCGCGCTGCAGGCCGACCTCCTGCTCGTCGAGCAGCGGTCGCCAGACGGTCGGGTCGGGCTGGGCCGCCTGCCGGGCCAGTGCCTGAGCGGCAATGCTCCGCTGCCGGCCGCTGCCAGCGCGAACCAGCGCCGCCAGCTCGGCGCGCGACTCCTCACCCAGCCCGGCGGCGAGATTGACCGCCAGGGCCAGATCGTGATCGGGCAGCGTGCGCAGCGTGTCGGCCTCGGCCAGGGCAAACAGCTCCCGCACCGAGACCGGCCGGCCGGCGCCGGCGCGGAGACAGAGGTCGGCGAAACGCGCCGCCGGGCTGCCGCGGCCGTCGCGCCAGTCGAGCAGCGCCGCCCGCCCGCCGGCGATCAGGCTGGCCAGCAGCGCCGCGAGCAGCACGACGCCGGGCCAGGCGTTGCCGAACGTGAAGCGCGGCGGCGCTGGCGGCACCGGCTCGACCGGCGGCCGGCGCGGCGGCAGCGGCCGCAGCTCGGCGCGGAGCTGGTCGGCCTTGCGCTGCGCCGTCCCGAGCCGCTCGTCCTCCGGCGGCAGCAGGTCGGCCGCCTGGCCGAAGGCCGCGAGCGCGGCGGGGCGGTCACCGAGCCCGGCCTCGATCCAGGCGACCAGCCACCAGGCCTCGGCGTTGTCGGGGTTGGCCTGTAGCACCGCCCGCGCCTCGGTTCGCGCGGTGCGCAAGTCACCGGCGGCCTTGGCGGCGCGCGCGGCGGCGAGCCGGTCGGGCGGCTCGGCCTCCTGGGCCAGGCAGCCGAGGACCGTGACCAGGCAGAGACAGCAGGCGAGCCGGACCGGCATCGGCAGGCCCTCCGGCGCCGCCGGTTCGCGGCCGGCCGGGTGCTTCCTGCCGTTGACGCGCCGCCGGCGAGACGGGAGAATGTCGGCGAGGAGCAGCGATGTCCGATCGCCGCCGGATGGCGTTGACCGCGTTCGCCGCCCTGCTGGTCGGCGGCGCGCTGTACGGCTTGCTGCACTACCTCGATTCACGCCGGCCCGAGCCGCCGCGGCAGGTCTTCGAGCGCCGCGTGCCCGATCGGATCGTGAGCCTCAGCCCGGCGCTGACCGAGATCCTGTTCGCCCTCGGCGGCGGCGACCTGGTCGTCGGCGTGACCGACTTCTGCGCCTACCCGCCCGAGGTGGCCGACCTGCCCCGCTGCGGCGGGTTCCTCAATCCCAACCTCGAACGACTGACCGAGCTGCATCCCGACCTGATCGTGATCCAGGGCATCCACGACCTGGTCCGCGACCACGCCGAGGCGCACGGCATGCGCTACAGCGCGCAGCGGCTCGACTCCCTGGCCGACCTGCACCTGGTGATCAACGACCTCGGCGCGCAGCTCGGGCGGCACAACAGTTCGATGGAGCTGAACAACCGCATCGACCGCCAGCTCGACGCGGTGCGCGCCGCCGTCGCCGAGCTACCCCGCCGCCGAGTCCTGCTCAGCACCGACCGCGCCGCCGGCAGCCTCGGCAACCTGATCACCTGCGGCCGGGGCAGCTTCCTCGACAGCCTGATCGACATCGCCGGCGGCGAGAACGTGTTCGGCCGGCTGGACGAGTTCTACCCGCAACCGTCGCTCGAAGCCGTGACCGAAGCGGCGCCCGAGGTGATCCTCGACCTGCAGCCGGACAAGGACCTGTCGGCCGCCGACCTGGCTAAGCTGAAGTCCGACTGGACCGCGCTGCCCACCCTGCCGGCGGTGCGCGACGGGCGGATCGAAGTGATCACCGAGTCCTATGTCCTCGTCCCCTGCCCGCGCGTCGGCCTGAGCGCCAAGCGGCTGGCCGAGGCGATCCACCCGGGCGTGAGCATCGAGCTGCCTGACTGACCCGCGGCCGGACCAGCATTCAAGTTCGCTTCATCTGCCGATGGACAGCCGATGGCCGGCGCCACAGAATGAGTTCGGCCGGTCAATCCGGCGTTCGGGGGAATGACATGAACCTGCTGCGGCAGGTCCACCGGATGGGCGTGTGGACCTGCGCGGTGGTGCTGTTGTGGGTGGTGCCCGGCCGGTCGCTGACGATCACGTATACGGACTTCAGCGACCTGTCGGCGTTCACCCTCAACGGCAGCACCGATACCATCAACGGGGGCGGGCCGATCCATGACGGCTCGCAATACGTCTTGCGCTTGACCGACGGGCTCGGCCAGGCGGGCAGCGCCTTCCTGACGGCGCCGATCACACTGACCACCGAGGTCAGCTTCAGCACCTACTTCAAGTTCCGGATCACCGATCCCGAGGGCATCTCGGACACTGACGGGATGGGTGCCGACGGCATCGTCTTCGCCGTTCAGACCGTGGCCGACACCGCCGGCGGTGCCGGCGGCGGAATTGGCTACCTCGGCATCGACGACAGCGTCGGGGTCGAGTTCGACACCTGGGACAATGGAACAGTCGACGATGGCAATGGCAACCACGTCGGGATCGACCTCGACGGCAGCGTCGACGCGGTGGTGCAGGCCAGTGTCTCGCCGCGCATGAACGACGGTGACATCTGGCACGCCTGGGTCGACTATGACGGCACGGCCGACCTGCTCGAAGTGCGCCTGAACATGACCGGCATCCGGCCGGGGGCGGCCTATCTGTCCCATGTCGTCGACCTGACCGCGGTCCTCGGCTCGACCGATGCCTTCATCGGCTTCACCTCGGGCACCGGCTCGGCCGGCGGCGACCACGACATCCTCTACTGGGTGTTCGAGGACGACTTCCGCCCGATCGACGGCTCCGTCGTGCCCGAGCCGGGCACCATCGGCCTGTTGGCCTTCGGCATCGTCGCTGTCGTTCGGCGGCGGCGGCGGTAGACCGAGACCCTAGTGCACAGCGCAGGAGCCCGGCCAACCGGGCTCCTGCGTTGTCGCGACTCGCGACTGGGCAGGGCGGCGCCAATCGGCGGTGAACTGCGCGCCGGGAGTCGGGCATGACCGGTCGCGAGCGGATCCGCGCCGCCTTTGCCGGCCAGAGCACCGATCGCCTGCCTTACTACGAGCAGGCGATTGCCTCCGACGTGGCGAGTGCCATCCTCGGCCGGCCGGCCTCGACCGGCGCCACCCTGCTTCACTACGAGGAGGCCGCGGCCTGGATGCGGGGTGACCAGGCCCACGCGGAATGGGAAGCCGGGCTGTTCGCCGACCTGGTCGCCATCACCCGCGCGCTCGACATGGACATGGTCAGCCTGCCCTGGCGGCGGACCGACCGGCCCGCCGCGCAGGTCGGCGAGTTCGACTTCGTCTATGGCGACCCCGACGGCGACCATGAGGTCTGGCGACACAACCCGACCGCCAAGACCTTCTACCGCGCCGCCGTCCGGCGCGCTGTCCCGCCGCCGAGCGACCCTGACGAGCTGGAACCGACGGTGCGCTGGTGGGAAGACTACGCCGCCCGCGCCACCACGCCCCAGATCGCGCCCGACCACGAAGTGCTGCGCCTCCGCGACGCCTGCCCGGACCTCGAAGTGCCGTGCGGCGTCGGCCTCTCGATCCCCCTCGACGAGCTCTGGCTGAGCGCTTGCGCGCTGCGGCCAGACCTGGTCGCGCGCAATCTCGACGCGCTGGTCGAGGTCAACCTGCGCCACCTGGAGGCCTGGGCCGCGCTGGGCTTCTGGCTGGTCTGGGGCGGCGGCGACCTGGCCGACAACCGCGGCCCGTGCTATGGGCCGAAGGTGTTCCGCGAGCTGGTCACCCCGCGCGTGCGGCGGATGTGCGACGGACTGCACGCGCTGGGCATGCAGTACGTCTACCGCACCGACGGCAACCTCTGGTCGATCGCCGACGAGTTCTTCATCGCCACCGGCGCCGACGGCTACGGCGAGATCGACCACGACGCGGGGATGAGCATCCCGGCGGTGCGCGAGCGCTACCCCCACATCACCTGCTGGGGCGACGTGCCCTGCGGCAGCCTGCTCCACCGCGGCACACCGGCCCAGGTGCGCGAGTTCGTCCAGCGGCGCCTGGACTGGTGGGACGGTCGCGGTGGTTGGATACTAGGCTCTTCGAACACGCTGGTACCGGGCACGCCGGCGAAGAATGTGGTGGCGATGGTGGAGGCGGGGCGTTAGGTTGCCGGCCAGGAGCGGAGATCGGCCTCGAGGCAGCCGAAGCCGATGGGGAAGTGGGTGCGGAGGATGCTCAGGTCGGCGGCGAGGCGCTCGGCGTTGGCGAGCGCCGCTCGAATGGCCTTCGGGCCAACGGGGTCGGTGGTGCCGTACTTCTGCCGCTTAAGGGCCGCTCGTTGCTGGCGCGTCCGCTCATCGGGCTCAATCGCAAGGTAGTGCGCTTCATCCTGAGCCAGCTTAGTGCCGGCGAGCAGCCAGGCTTCGAGCGCCGGCAGCGCAGCGGCAACCGCGATGCGGACGGGCTGCGTGCCGGCATTGGCGCAGTCGGCGGTGTGGGCGTCGATGATCTGTTTGACGTCGCGCCGGCGCAAGAACTTGAGGTACGGATCTCCTTCGTCGGGGTAGACAATCGAGCCGTCGAGGTCGAACGAGACCACCAGGCCGTCGCAGTCGTTGCGCCCCATCAGGTTCGCCAAAGCGCTGGCGAGCGACTCGAGGACCGCCGGCCAGCCTGCGTGGATGGGCACGAGCTCGGGCACCGGCTGGGTCTCGATGCCCAGGACCGCGTCGACCAGCAGCCGGACCACGGCGGCGTCGGTCTTGCCCTCGCTCAGGATGGCAACGCGCATGCTGGTTCAGGCACTCCCCCCAGCACACCGGTGTACCAGGCATTGCTGAGCATGCTGTCGCGCAGGATGAGGTCGATGTTCGGAACGTCTGCCGCGCGCCGGAAGGTCGCCTCGAGCCCGTGCTTGCTCGCGATGACGACCTGCTCGAGCTCGTCGCGGAACAGGTCGAGGAAGAACGGGTTGTGCGTGGAGGCAATCACCTGCACCGGCTCGCGGTCCTCGTCGTACTCGGCGGGGAAGGCAAGTCGGCGCAGGGCGCTCTTGACGTCGCGGAGCAGGCGCGGGTGCAGGCCGCGGTCGGGTTCTTCGAGGCAGACGAGAGTCGGCGGTTGGGGCAACCAGGCGAGCGTGAGCAGCGCGAGGGCGATGAGGGTCCCCTGCGCCAGGGCGGAGGCTGGAACACGGTAGCCGCCGCTCGCTGTGCGCATCAGCACGACCTTGCTCCCAGAGGAGGGCGAGTCGAGCAGGATTCGGTCGAACTCCGGCATCACCGCGGCGACGGCGCGATTGAGCTGCTCGAACAACTCGTGTTCAAGGCTGTTCAGCCAATCGAGCATGGCCGCCAGATTGCTGCCGTCCCGGGCGAGCTCCTGGGCCTCGCCGACGTGCGATGGCAGCGCCAGTTGCTCGGGCTGGAGCGTGTAGTATCGCGCGCGCCGCACATGCTGGTCGAGCACGTCGTGCTCGCGACCAGTCACAGGCTGTTCGGACCCGCGTGACACGTGGTGGAGATGCCTGCCCCCCTGCATCTCGATCCGCGTGATGAACGACTCGAAGCCGCCGGACCATCGCAGCTCGGCGCTCGGCGAGGACCGGTCGTCGAATCTGACGGGTGCGAACGACGTCGGTGGCTTGAACTGGCCGTCCCCCAGACACCTCAACGCCGTCGTCTTCCCGCTCCCGTTCGGCCCGATGATCAGCGTGAACGGCTCCAGCGGCAGCGTCGCGTCGCGAAGCGGACCGCAGTTCTCGAAGTGCACCGAGGTGATCATGATCGGCTGTTACCCATCCGATTCTAACACGTCCATCGGCCACTCCTCCCCCTCCCACGCCATCGGCAGGTCCACCCGGTCGCGGCGGACGGCCGAGACGTAGGCGGCCAGCATCAGCTCGGCCGACTGGAGCATGTTCGGGTGGCCGAGCATCGGCTCGGGGCCGCCGTCGAGCCAGGTGAGCAGGTCGGCCAGCATCTGGTCCCAGATGCCGTACCAGTCGTGCGGGTACTCCTCGACCCGCTCGCCGGCAGCGTCGAGGATGTGCAGCCGGTGCTCGCCCTCGATCCCGATGCAGCCGCGCGTGGCGGCCAGGCGCATGGTCTCGCCGCCGCGCAGCGCGTGGCCGCCGTCGAGCAGCGCCTTGCCGCCGCCGGCGAACTGGCAGTAGGCCAGGCCGTGCTCTTCCATCGCGTGGCCGAACCCGCGCTTGCCGCGGTAGCGCACCTGGCCCATGACCCACTCGACCGGCGCGTCGCCGTGGAAGAAGCGGAACATGTCGAGCCAGTGCGAGCCCCACTCGGCCAGCTCCCAGTCTTCGATGCCCGCGGCCACCAGCACGGGCTCGCCGAGCGCGCCGTCGAGGTAGAGCTCCCGCGCGCGCCGGAAGGCGGGCAGGTAGCGGCGGATGTGGCAGACGACGATCTTGACCCCCGTCTCACCGGCCACATCGGCCACCCGCCGCAGCTCGCGGGGCGCGGCGAGGAACGGCTTCTCGCAGACGATGCCGCGCACGCCGGCTCGGGCGCAGTCCTCGATCATCGCGCAGTGCAGGCCGACCCAGGTGCTGATGCTGACGATGTCGGGCCGCATGGCGGCCAGCATCGCGCGGTGATCGGCGAACCGGCCCGGCACGCCGAACTGGTCGCAGAAGACGGTCAGGTTGGCCGGGCTGATGTCGGCCGCGGCGACCAGGTCGACCCGCGGGTTGGCCTGGTGCATCCGCGCGTGGGTGTAGCCGATGCGGCAGCCGCCGTCGTGGCTGCCCGTGCCGCCGGCGCGGCCGCAGCCAATCACCGCGGCGCGATAGCGTTCGTCCATGCCGACTCCTGGGTTACTCGCCGGTCAACCAGGCGAAGCTGTTGAGCCACAACCGGCGCAGCGCCGGGCAGCCGAACGAGCGCAGGTCGTGGCCGAGCGCGAGGTAGACCGCGCGGCCGGCGCCGGGCACCCGCCCGCCGTTACTGGTCAGCACCATCGGTCGCGGCTCATCGAGCCAGTCGGCGGTGGCGTGAGTCTGCCAGTTGCCCTCGGGTCGGATGGTCAGGTTGTAGTAAATCTCGTCGGCAATCGAGAAGTCGTCGACTCCGGCGATGACCGGATGGCCCGTCGCGCGCACCTCGACCGGGTAGGTATCGAACGGCGAGTGGGTCGACTCGTCGCGCACCCACTGAATGCCGTAGAGCGGCTGGATCTCGTCCCAGTCGTTGTAGCAGGCGACCGCGCCGTGGTGGATCAGCAGTGGCTTGCCACTCGCGCAGAACTCGCGCAGCCCCTGTTTCTGCGCCTCGTCGAGCGGCGTGTAGCCCTCGGGCAGGCCCTGCCAGATGGTGCCCATGGGCACGAACAGGTCGCACTCGTCGAGCTGCTCGAAGGCCTGGTTGCCCTCGACCGCGACGCAGACCGCCCGGTCGCCGAGCCAATCGCTCACCCGCTCGGCCTGCTCGGCCACCGGGTGGCCGGTGTAGCCGCCGGTCTGAAACAGCACGCGCATGGCCGTCCTCCGGCGGTCAGTTCGCCGGCCGCGCCGCCGGCTCCTCGCGGCGCAGCCAGAGAGTCAGTCGCGAACGCGTCTCGCCGACCGCCGGCCAGCGCTGCACCGGGTCATAGAGCCGCGCCGCCGCGTCGAGGAAGAGCTGCCGATCGGGCCAGGCAACGTCGGTTCGCTCGAGCGGCAGGAAGGCGCTCTCGTGGAGCAGCAGCGCTCGCGGTTCGCCGCTCTCGATCAGCTCCAGCGCCAGCTCGGGGTTGAGCACGCCGAGCCGCTCGGCCGTGGCGCGGTCCATGTTCGGGTAATAGCAGAAGTAGCCGGGCGCCATGCCCTGGCAGACATCCCGGTCGGCGGCGACGGCGAACTCGACGGCGAAGGTGAAGATGGTCTCGTCGGGCTCCACCGTCCGCGCCAGCAGCGCGCCGACGGCAATCAGCTCGTGTTGTACCGTCGCGCCGCCGGAGCGGTCGATCCGCCCGATGCCGCGGCTGACCGCGACCGCCGCGGCGAGTGCCAGCAGGATGCCGAGCCCCGCGCGCCCGGCGCGTGTAGCCGGCCTCGGCAGCGGCTGCGCGGCCAGCCAGGCGAGCCAGAACGGCATCGCCACGATCAGGTAACTGTGGTTGATCCGGCTCGGCAGTAGGCCGTGGACGACCGTCAGCACGATCGCGGCGGTGAGCAGCAGATCGGCGGAATGGCCGCGGCGGAGCCGGCGCCGCCAGGCGACGGCGGCGAGCCAGAGCCAGATCGGCGCGTAATAGATGAGCTGGTTGGGCCAGCCGGCCAGCCGTTGCGTGAGCCAGCCGAACGGCCCGCCGGCGGCGTGATAGAGCGCGACGAAGTGGCTGGTGACGCCACCGCCGCCGGGGCCGATGGGCAGGTAGAGCGCGTCGCCGAGGCCGCCGGCGAGCGCGAACGGCAGCCACACCGCGGCCAGGCCGGCAGTCAAGCCAATCGCCGCGCCCGCGACGACGAGCGCACCGCGCGGCCGCGCGACGAGCCAGAGCGGTAGCGCAAGGGCAATGAAGCTGACCCGCGCGCCGGCGGCCAGCCCGAGCAGCAGGCCGGCGGCCAGCAGCGCGACGGGACCGCGGTTGCGGTAGGGGCGACCCTTGTAGTCGCCCGGACCGGCGGGCGGGCCTCCGCTCATCATCGCCAGGCAGGCGGCCAGGGCCAGCAGCGTGGCCAGGCCCTGGCTCTGGACATAGCCCAGGTGCAGCATCAGGCTCGGGCTCAGGGCGGCCACCAGGAGCAGTGCCGCCAGGCCGCGCCGGTCGGCGCCGGCGCGGTGCGCCGCGGCGAGGGTCAGAACCATCACCAGCGCCGCCACCACGGCGGCAAACCGCTTGGCCGAGAGCATCGACACGCTGGTCAGCGCGAACCAGCGGCTGAGCACGACGGGCAGCAGCGGCGCCTGGTGGTACTGGAAATCGAGATAGAGCCGGCGGCCGTGCAGCAGCTCGCGTGCGGCATAGGCGTGCAGGCCGTCGTCGCTGAGCCGGCCGGTGACCGCGTAAACCGCGAGCCAGGCGAGGCAGAGCAGCGCTGCCGCAAGGCCGACCACTAGCGGAAGGCGGTCACGCATCGAGCAGCTCGACCAGCCGTCGGACGACATCCTCGGGCCGCACGGCGGTCAGGCACTCGAAGTGCCGGCAGGTCGGTCGCCTCATGCAGGGCGCACAGGGGAACTCGCGCCACAGCGCGGCGTAGCGCGCTGTCGGGCCGAACCAGCGGGGCGGGGTGGAGCCGTAGATCGCCACTGTCGGGCAACCGACCGCCACGGCGATGTGCATCGGCCCGGTGTCGACGGTCACCGCCGCCCGCGCGGCGGCCAGCAGCGCCGCCGTCTCGGCCAGCGAGGTCGCTCCGGCGAGCGACTGGGTAGGCGTGGCGCTGTCCGCCGACAGGCGCTCGACCAGGGCCAAGTCGTCCGGCCCGCCGAGCCACAGGCAGGGCAGCCCGAGCCGCCGCTGGAGCAGGCCGGCCAGCCGCGGCCAGTGACCTTCGTGCCAGTGCTTCTGCGGCCGGGTGGTGCCGGGCACCAGCGCGACATACCCGCCGGCGGCCAGACCGCGCGCGGCGATCAGCTCCTCGACGCGGTGCACGGCCTCCGGCGGCAGCGGCATGGTCATCCGGTACTGCTCGGGCCGCGTGGTGAACAGGCCGAGCGGCTCGAGCAGGCTGACGTACATGCTAGTGATGCAGGCCGGATCGACGCGCCGCGGCGCCGTTTCGGTGAACACGCCGGGCACCGGCTCATAGGCATCGGCCGGGCGGATCTTGCGCGGCGCGCGGGCGAGCAGCGCATAGGCCGCCGACTTGGCCAGTCCCTGCAGGTCGACCACCACGTCGAACGGCTCGGCCAGCGCCCGGCGGACCGCGCCGGCGGCGCCGAGCAGCTCGACCGGCCGAGTGGCCAGGCGCCGCCAGTCGCGCGAGGTCGGCACGGCGATGACCTGGTCGACCGCCGGGTTGCCCGCCAGCACGGGCGCCAGTTGGCGCTCGATCAGCCAGGTCACGTGCCAGTCGGGCCGCTGCTCATGGATCAGCGAGGCGGTCGGTGTGGCGGTGAGCACATCGCCGAGGGCGCTGAGGCGGATGAGCAGGACTCTCATCGGCCGAGGATCCAGTCGACCGCCGCGGCGAGGTCGTCGGCGATGTGATCAACGGTGTACCACTGCTCGGCCAACAGCGGCTCGTCGCGCCGGCCCTTGCCCGTGCGGACCAGCACCGCGCGGGCGCCGCAGCGTCGGGCGGCCTCCACATCGCGCAGCGAATCGCCGATCATGACCGCCTGAGCAGGCGCGAGGCCCAGCCGGCGGGCCGCCTCGCGCAACATGCCGGGCCGTGGCTTGCGCCACGGGTCGGCGTCGTCGATCGCGGGACACCAGATCAAGTCGTCGAGCCGCGCGCCGCCGTCGGCCAGGTGGTCATAGAGCTTGGCGTGGATGGCGGCCAGGTCGGCTTCGGTGTAGAGCCCGCGGGCGATGCCGCCCTGATTGGTGACCACCACCACGGGCAACCCGGCGGCGTTGAGTCGCGCCACGGCGGCGGCGGCGCCGGGCATCGGCACCAGCTCGTCGGGCGTGGTGACGTAATCGAACCGCTCGACGTTCAGCACGCCGTCGCGGTCGAGGAAGATGGCTCGCGGACGAAGATCAGGAGGTTGGCGACCAGCCACTCGACCACCCCGCCGGCGGCCCAGGCGGCACGGACCGACTCGGTCGCCACGGCGTCGAGATGATAACCGCGCGCGGCGAATCGACCAATCCAGTATGCCGGCGGCTGCTCGTTGACGTGATGCACGCCGCCCTGGCCCGGCGGCGCGGCGGTGAACACCACCACCGGCGCCAGGCCGCAGCAGAGCTCGACCAGCCGCTCGGCAAACTCAGCGCCGACATGCTCGGCGACCTCGAAACAGAGCGCCAGGTCGCCCACGGCCGCTGCCGGCGGCTCATCGAACCGAAGATCGAACGCCTGCGCCGGCACGCCTCGCTCGGCGCAGATTCCCAGCCCGGCGCGGGCGCGTTCGAGGCCGAAGACGTCGACGCCGAGGCGGCTGAAGCCGAGCAGGAAGGTACCGCTGCCGCAGCCTAGGTCGATCACCCGGCGTGGCGCGAAGCGCTCGGTCAGCGTGGCGGCCACGATCGCCTCACTGCTGCCCTTGTGGCCTTCGGACTTGGCATAGAAGCGTCGTGTATAGAGCAGGTCGAGTCGGTCGAGCAGGCCCTCGCGGAGCCGCTTCCAGGCCCGACGCAGGGGGCCGCGGCTCACGGTTCGGCGGCGCGGATGCGGCGCACCAGCTCGCTGGTCGAGATGCCCTCGACCTTCGGCAGCAGGGCCACGCGGCCGCCGTAGCTCTCGACGGCTTCGCGCTCGGGCAGCGGCCGGTGGGCAAACTCGTCGCCCTTGACGTAGACCGCCGGCTGCAGGGCCGCGACCGATTCACGGGCGGTCGGCTCGTCGAACAGGAAGACGTAATCGACGCAGGCGAAGCCGTCGAGCAACTCGGCTCGCTCGAGTTCGGGGACGATCGGCCGGCCCGGGCCCTTGGCCAGCCGGCGGGCGCTGGCGTCGCAGTTGACCGCGATAATCAGGAAGTCGCCCAGGGCGCGCGCGGCGGTGAGGCTGCGCAGGTGGCCGACGTGGACCAGGTCGAACACGCCGTTGGTGAACACGCCGACCTCGCCGGCCGCCTGTCGGTCGCGGACGATGGGCACCAGTGCGGCGCGCTCGAGGATCATTGCGGCATGAACACGCGCTGGTAGGTGACCGCCCGGTGTAGGCCGATCAGGAACGAGTGCACGGCGCCGTAGAGGCAGAGCGCGAACAGGTCGAGCTTGGGCACCAGATGCGTGCCGAGCTGCCAGGCGGGGTTGTCGGGCCGATACAGCAGCGCCGCCGGGTACTTGCACAGGAATGGGACAAAGCCGAAGTCGCTCATCAGCTCAGTCACGCCCATGATGGTGAGCAGCAGGCTCATGCCCACGCCGCCGTAGAGGGTGAGGAACAGGACATCGATCGCGCGGCGAGTTTTCGAGCGCTTGATGTGCGCCTCGACCCGCTCCTGCCGCTGGCGTTCGCGCTGGGCGAGCTCCTCCGCGCGCCGGGTGCGGCTCTCCTCCGAGAGGTCCGACGACCCGAGCCAGGGCGGCGGTGCGACCTGCCATGCCTGCCGGTTCATGCTCGACTCCGGCGCCGACGCCGACTCCGCGCCTGGGTGTGATCTCCTTTTCGGTTCGTTTTCGCATCCCTTAAAGTGCCGCCGCCAGCCGCGCTGTCGCCTCGTCGATCACCGCGTCTGGGTAGGTCAGCGAGATCCGGAAGTAGCCCTCGCCGCTCGGCCCGAACCCGACGCCCGGCGTGACCATCACCGCCGCGGTCTCGAGCAGGTGCGTCGCGAAGCGAATCGAGTCGCCGCCGAAGCCATCTGGCACCGGCACCCAGAGGTAGAGCGTGCCGCGCGGCGGGGTCAGCTTCCAGCCGAGCGAGTTCAACGCGCCGACGAGCCGGTCGCGGCGCCGACGGTAGATCTCGTTGAGCGGCGGGATGACCTCCTCGGCGTAATCCAAGGCCCATGCCGCGGCGCGCTGAATCGGCCGCAATTGCCCGTTGTCGACGTTGTTCTTGACCAGCCGCAGCGCCTCGACCGCGCCAGCGTGGCCGACCAGCGCGCCGATCCGCCAGCCGGTCATCCAAAACGCCTTGCTGAGGCTGAAGAACTCCACCGCGCTGTCGTCGGCCCCGGGCACCTGCATGGCGCTCGGCGCGCGGTAGCCGTCATAGCCGTTGACGGCATAGGCCGCGTCGCTGCAGAGCAGCACCTGGTGGGCACGGCACCACTCGACCGCCTGCTCATACACGGACAGCTCGACCGTCGCGGTGGTCGGGTTGTGCGGGTACGAGAGCCAGAGCAGCTTGGCCCGCTCGGCCACCGCGGGCGGGATGGCGGCGTAGTCGATCTGATAGCGGTTGGCCTCGACCAGCGGCAGGTAGTGAGTCTCGGCGCCGGCGAAGACGTGGCCGATGTGGTAGGTCGGGTAACCCGGCTCGTGGGCGATGGCCAGGTCGCCCGGGTTCAGCGTGCCGAGGCAGAACTTGACCATGGCGTCCTTGCTGCCCATGGTCACGGCAACCTGCTCACGGGCGAGTTCGACGCCGTACCAGCGGCGGTAGAAGTCGACGAACGAGTCGACCAGCGCCTCATACGGCCGGTCGCAGCCGTAGCGGTGGCGGTCGGTGTCGGCCGGATCGGTGACCGCGCGAACCAGCTCGTCGACAATCGGGTCGGGCGTCGGCATGTCCGGGTCGCCGATGCCCAGCGTGATCGGGTCGCGCCCGGCCTCGCGCAGAGCGGCGAGCTTGCGGCGCAGGTCGGCGAACAGATAGGGCGGCAGCGCCTGCAGGCGGTGCGACGGCGGCACGGTCACGGCCTCTCCCCGGAGCCCGGCATGATAGCACACCGGCTGGTCACGGCCGGTCCGGGTCAATTTCGCGCAGGTAGTCCCACGAGTAGATGCCCGTGTCATGCCCATCGGAGAAGCTGAGCTTGATGGCATAGGCGCCCATGAGCTGCGCATCGGTCGCGCTCACCGGTCCGGCCGTGACGTCCTTGGGGAGGACCATGAGCGGGTTCTCCTCAAGCTGCTCGCGCAGGTGACGGTTGTCGGCCGACGGACTCATGCGGCGCAGGTAGTCGATGGGGTAGAACGACGTGCCGCCGTCGGCCCAGACGATGGTCAGTCCCTCCGACTTGGACAGCTTCACGTCGCGCGGTGGTGCGGACACGAGCATCTCCCATCGGCGCCTTCGGCGGCCGCGCCCTACCGCTCGATCTTGACGTTCCGCGCGAACCACGACCGGAGCAACTGCTCGCGTTCGGTCGGTTCGTCGGGCGGCTGCAGCTCGTCCTGCACGGTCGAGTGCTCGGCGCTCCAGCCGTGGAACTCGCGGAACGCGTGGTAGGCCCAGTCCCAGCCCTGCTCCTCGAAGATCTCGATCAGGTCGCGTAGGTAGCGGTAGGCCGAGTTGTCGGGCGCCCAGCGGACCGCCGAGAACTCGCCGATGTACATCGCCACGCCGAAGTCGCGGCTGAACTCGATGGCCGGCCGCAGCGCCTCGCGCAGGCGCTCTTTGTCCCAGTAGGCACCGCCGACCTCGCCCGGATAGACCAGCCCGCCCGGCAGACCGTGGATGGTCTGATGCGTGAAATGGTGCGGCTGGTACATGTGACAACTGTAGATGATGTCGGGCCGGGCCAGCGGCGCGAACGAGTCGAACCCGTCCGGTCCGCCCCACGGCCCCGGCTCGACCACGATCGGCTTGCCCGGGTCGATCGCCCGAATCACATCGACCGCCTTGGTCGCCAGAGCGTGCCAGTCGTCGAGGCCGGGCTGCAGCGTCGTCTGCACCGGCTCGTTGACCAGGTCGTAGGCCCAGATGATGTCGCGGCCGGCGTAGCGCCGGGCGATGGTCTCCCAGATGCGCAGGAAGTGCTCCTGGTAGCGCGCCTCGTCGAACAGCCGGCAGTGGCCGCCCTCGCGGCGGCCGCCCGGCGGGGTGTGCAGGTCGACCAGCACCAGGATGCCGTAACGCTCCGCCGCGGCCAGCGCCTGGTCGGTCTCGGCCAGTTGCTCCGCGAGCCAGGCGTCATACCGCTCGATGTCGGCGGCCCACTCCTCGGCCTCGGTCATCGGCGACCAGTTCATCTGCCAGCGGACCAGGTTGACGTTCCACTCCTCGCCCAGGTCGCGCCAGTCGCTCTCGCGGAACCGCGGGCCGACCATGAACCCCCGACCGCGCGGCAGCGAGTGGCCGCGGAACGGCACCTCCGGCCGCTCAAACCCCTCCGGCTCGGCCCACGGCGGCCGGCCGGTGGCCACCGTCAGGTCATCGAACCAGACCGCGCCGCTCGAGTCCTGCAGGCCGAGGTAGAGCGTCACCCGCGTCGCGTCGGCGGGCACGCGGGTCAGGTACTCGTACCAGAGCCAGTCGTGGCTGCCGAACCGCGCCCGTGGGGCAGGGTGGTTCAGCGCCTCGCCACGGGCGATGACCATCATCACCTTCACACCGTTCCAGGTCTCGGCCGGCTCGGTCACGCCGTCGGCGCGGACGCGCACCCGCCAGGCCAGGCGCCGACCGGCGACCTGCTCGGCCGGCAACTCGTACGCGGCCACGGTCATCGCCCGGTCGGTCTGCGCGACGCGCAATGCGCCGCCGTCGAGGCTCACCTCGCCGCCGCCGAGCCGGCTCCAGCCGGCCGGTAACCGGTCGCCGTCGAAGGTCTCCTCGAGCAGCGTCGCGCGGTCCGGCGGCGCGGCGGCGATGAGTAGCAGTCCAACCCATCCGAGCGCAGGCATATCTGGCTCCGCCGCTGACTTCGCCACGCGGCGGCGCAATCCTATCGGGCGGAGGCGACCCGCGCATGAAGGTGGTGATCAACGTCAACGGCATCGACCCGGCCGACCCGCGCCTGGCCGCCGCCGCGCCCGGCGCGACCTTCGTCCGGCCGAGCGCCGAAACGCTGCTCGACGAGGTGGTTGAGTGTGAGGTGATCTTCGGCGGCGGGCGGCTGCCCGAGATCCTGCCGGTGGCGAGGTCGCTGCGCTGGCTCCACTCGGCTTCGGCCGGCATGGAGCTGTTCGTCGAGTGGACCCGCGACTACCCGGACCTGCTCCTGACCAGCAGCGCGGGCGTGTATGGCCAGCCGATTGCCGAACACGCGCTCGGCCTGCTGCTGGCGCTGCGGCGGCAGATCGGCGTGGCCGTGCGGGCAAGCGTCGAGTCGCGCTGGGAGCGGCTGCCGACACCTGTCGAGATCACCGACCGCGCGCTCGGCATCGTCGGGCTGGGCAGCATCGGCCGGGCCACCGCGAAGATCGCCAAGCTCGGCTTCGGCATGAGAGTGCTCGGCCACAAGCGGCGTGAGGGCGGTGCCATCGAGCACGTCGACGCGCTCTACCACGGGCGCGACGGCCTGCTGGCCATGTTGCCCGAGTGCGACCAGGTGCTGGTCGCCGCGGCACTGACGCCGGCCACGCGCCACCTGCTCGACGCGGAGGCGCTTGACCGTCTGCCGCCGCACGCGGTGGTGCTCAACATCGCCCGCGGGGCGATCATCGACGAGGCGGCACTGACCGAGCGCCTGTGTGACGGCCGCCTGGCCGGCGCCGGGCTCGACGTCTTCGAGCAGGAGCCGCTGCCGGCCGAGAGCCCGCTCTGGTCGCTGTCGCAGGTGATCATCACGCCGCACAACGCCGGCTGGTCCGACCGCGTGCACGAGCATCGGCTGAAGCTCTTCTGCACCCAGCTTCGTCGCTACCTTGCGGGCGAGCCGCTGCTGAACCTGGTCGACCGCGCGGCGGGGTATTGAGGTAGCATTGGGCCGGAGCGAGTGATGGACTGGCGCGAGTGGATTTCGGTCCAGCCGGAGGTGTGTCACGGCGAGCCGTGTTGCGCGGGAACGCGAGTGACGGCCTCGGTGGTGCTGGCCAACCCGGCCGCAGGTCTCACGGCGGACGAGATTCTGCGTAGCTATCCCATGCTGGTGCCGGAGCACGTCCCGGCGGTGCTGGCGTACGCCGCGGAGCTGGCCAGAGTGCGGTACGTCGACGGTCGGCGAGGGGTCAGGTCTCGATTCCACGTTTCTTGTTACTATGCCGAGGCGAAATCGTAACGATCTGGTTGATCTCGGGACCTGACCCCGGGGGATGCCGCCGGGCGAGTGTTATACTACCCCCAGGCGCCGCCGACTTCGCTTCCGTTCGCGCCGCTGACCAGGCTGCCACATGCCGGATGCGTTCGACAGAGTTCGTCGCGACTTCCCGATCCTCGCCCGTGAGGTCAATGGACAGCCGCTCGTCTACCTCGACAACGCCGCTTCGTCGCTCACTCCCGAGCCGGTCCTCGCAGCGATGGACGACTTCTACCGGCACTACCGGGCCAACGTCCACCGTGGCTTGCACACCCTCAGCCAGGAGGCGACCGATCGTTACGAGGCCGCCCGCGAGCGCATCGCCCGGTTCATCGGCGCGCCCAGCGAGCGCTGTGTCGTCTTCGCCCGCGGCGCCACCTCGGCCATCAATCTGGCCGTCCAGGGCTGGGCCGTGCCGCGGTTGCAGCCGGGTGACGCGATTGTGGTCAGCCGCGCCGAGCACCACGCCAACCTGGTCTCGTGGCAGATTGCCACTCGCCGCACCGGTGCCGAGCTGCGCTTCATCGAGCTGCATCCCGACGACCTGACCTGGGACCTCGACAGCCTCGACCGCGTGCTCGACGGGCGGGTCCGCATCGTCTCGGTGGCGCAGGTCTCCAACGTCCTCGGCGCGATCAATCCGGTCGAGGAGCTGATCGCCCGCGCTCATGCCGCCGGAGCGGCGGTGCTGATCGACGCGGCGCAGGCAGTCGGCCACATGCCGGTCGACTTCGCCGGGCTCGGGTGCGATTTCCTCGCCTTCAGCGGGCACAAGATGTGCGGGCCGACGGGCATCGGTTGCCTGATTGGCCGGCCCGAGCGGCTGGCCGAGATGGAGCCGATCGAGGGCGGCGGCGACATGATCCTCGAGGTCGATTGGACCAACTCGACCTGGAACAGCGTGCCGCACCGGTTCGAGGCGGGCACGCCGCCGATTGCCGAGGCGATCGGACTCGGCGCGGCGTGTGAGTATCTCGACGGCATCGGCCTCGGCGCGGTTCGCGACCACACGCAGCAGTTGACCGAGGCGGCCTGCGCCGCGCTCGACGCCTGTGACGGCGTGACGGTCTACGGCCCGCGCACCCGTCGGCTCGGACCGGTGGCGTTCAGCGTCGAGGGCTGCCATCCGCACGACGTGGCGCAGGTGCTCGATGCTCACGGGGTCTGCATCCGCGCGGGGCATCACTGCGCGCAGCCGCTGCACAGCCTGTTCGATGTGCCGTCGAGCGCGCGGGCGAGTTTCTACCTGACCAACCAGGCGAGCGACATCGACCGGCTGGTGACCGCCATCGCGGCGGTGCAGGAGGTGTTTGGCCTTGTTCGCTGACCTCTACCAGGAGCTGATCCTCGAGCACTACCGCCGGCCGCAGAATGTCGGTCATGTGGAGGACGGAGTCGAGGCACACCAGGTCCACGCCAGTTGCGGCGACAAGGCGACGGTCAGCCTGCGCCTCGACGGCGACCGGATCGCCGAAATCCGGTTCCAGGGCACCGGCTGCAGCATCTCGCAGGCCAGCCTGTCGATGATGACCGAGGCGCTGACCGGCAAAAGCGTGGCCGAGGTGCGCGACCTCTACCTCTCGTTCCGCGCCATGCTGCACGGCGAGCAGCCGGACGAGGAGCTGCTCGGCGACATGGTGGCGCTGCAGGGAGTGAAGCAGTTCCCCGCCCGCGTGCCCTGCGCCACGCTCGGCTGGGAGGCGGTCGCCGAAGCGCTCGGGCTCGACCACGAGTAGCTACCGCTCGGGCCAGTCGCTGCCGACCACCAGGACCACCCGCGGCACGCCCTCGACCGCCTCGACACTGGCCGGCGCCATCGCCGCGGGGCGTGGCGCGCCGGCCACAGGCGCGCCGAGCAGCCCGGCCAGACGCGCCGCCGCATCGCCCGGATCGACCGGGTAGACCGTCGTTCGCTCGGTCGCCGCCACCACCGGGACCGCGCCGGGCACCGCTCGATACCCCAGCTCGGCCAGCCGGCGGCAGACCACGCGCTCGAGGCCCAACCGATCGCTGCCGTTGTAGACGGTCACCTCGGGCCGGAGCGAAGGTGTCGCCGGCGGCCGAGCCGCGTGGCCGGCCAGCCAGGCGAACTGCGCGGGCGTCAGCGAGGTGCTCAGGTGGCCGGCCAGGCCGGCCAGCGCGCCGGGCAGCGCCGACTGATCGGCCGCGCCGAGCTGGGTCAGCAGCGCCGCCACGAGCTGTTCCTGCCGTGCCAGCAGCTCCGCCTCACCGTCGCCGGCGTCGAGGGCCAGACGTGCCGCCTCGGCCCCGCCGAGCCGCCGACCCGGCGACAACTCGACGCCGCCGACGGCCTCGACCAGGCCGGCGAGTCCGGCCGGATCGCACTCCAGATAGTGGTGGATATCGTGCTGGTGCAGATTCGCCACGGCCTTGGCGGTCAGCTTGATGCCGCCGGCGGCGTAGGCGTCGCGCAGCGCCGTCGGCCCGTGGCCGGCAAGGGTCGCCTCGGCAGCCGGTGAGAGGGCGCGCGGCGCGGTCACGCCGGCGATGGGATCGAGTGTCACCAAGGCCAGCAGCTCGGCGCGGGGTGGGGTGTCTGCGCCGGTGACAACGAGCAGGAGATGACTCGGCTGGTCGCTGAGTGGTGCAGGTTCGGCCGGCGCGTCTGGCCGGTCGTGATACCCGCCGGCGGCGCCGCAGAGCCCGGCGAGCACGACCAGGAAGGCCAGGCGCCCGATCCTCAGCCGGCGGCGGGGGCGCCGCGGCGCCCGTCGTTGCTGGATCGTACGCCGGCGCTGGCCACCTCTCACCGCTGTGCCGTCCTGCCCTGCCAGGTGCCCGGCCGACGCACCGTCCGGCCGTTGGTGATGGTTAGGCACCGGTGTAGAGGCGATGTTTCGCGATGAACGCGGCAACACTTTCGGGGACCTGTTCGGCAACCGAACGCTGTTCGGCCGCCGCGTCGCGGACAGCCGTCGAGGCCAGCCCGGTGGCTCGGCTCGGCACCACCTCCAGCCGCGATCGAACGCTGTTCGGCAAGTGGGCGATCAACTCGGCCAGGTCGTCACCGAGCCGCTCGACCACCGCCAAGCGGGCCAGCGCGAGGATCGCCTCGGGCGAACGCCAGCGAGGGAAGTCGGCCAGCGCGTCGGAGCCGAGGATTAGCCACCAGTCGCCCGGCCGCGAGGCCGCCAGCGCCGCCAGCGTGTCGGCGGTATAGCTCGGGCCGGGTCGGCTCAGCTCAATCGGGTCGACCACGAAACCGGGCCGGTCGAACGCCAACCGGCACATTGCCAGCCGCTGCTCGGGCGTCGCACGGGCGGGGCGCTTGAGGGGTGGAACGTGGCAGGGCACAATCACCAACTGATCGAGGGAGAGATGATCGAACGCCGCCGCGGCGATCCGCACGTGGGCCAGGTGCGGGGGATCGAAGGTCCCGCCGAACAGGCCGTAGCGGGCCACGCTAACGACCGGCCACGCTCAGGCCGACGGCATAGCCGAGGCCGACCAGCGCAGCGGCGACGACGAGCAAGACGATGACCAGCCCGGCCAGCGCCCGTTTCGGATTGGCCAGCAGCCGGAAGGCCAGCGGCAGCTTGGCGGGCTTGCTCGGCCGCGGCGCGGCGTCGACCGGCGCGCCGTCGATGCGCACCTCGACGGGCGGCTCACCCGCGGCCGGCGCGCTCTCGTCGGCGGTCGAGACGGTGACGGTAACCTCGTCCTCCGGCTCGGGCGCGGTGAAGACGACCGCCGCAGGCTCGTCGTCGAGCATCTGGTCATAAACACCGCGCAGCGGGTCGAGCGGCGGGGTGAGCGGATCGCCGTCCTCCGGGCCGTGGTAGACCTCGCCCGGCTCGAGTTCGCTCTCGGCCTCTTCGCGCAGCTCGTTGACCACCTCGATCGGCACGATGCTGCCGCGGATCATCTTGCGCAGCGCGGCCAGCTCGAGCGTCGGGCCGGTGAGCTGCACGATGCGGTCGAGCTGGGTCAGCGCGCCGACCGTGTCGCCGTCGAGCAGCTCGCGGTAGAGCACCTGCTTGCGTTCCGCGGCCTCGCGCAGCGCGCCGGCCAGGAGGGCCAGGTCGGCGCCGCAGCGCTGGCAGGTGTCGTGCTCGGGCGACTGGGCCAGCCGGCAGGCCGGGCAGACCAACTGCTCGGCCTCGCGCAGTTCGGCTTCGAGCAGGGCGAGTTCGTCGAGCTCGCTCACAGCAGGTAGTCGAAGAACATCAACTCGGCGGCCAGCTCCTGGTCGAGGCGGCTGACCTCGGTCACCGGGGTGACGCCGTCCAGCGCCTCGGCGAGCTGATTGCGGAGCTGGCGCAACTGACCGGCCTCGGCCTCGTCTTCGAGCTGTCCGAGCACCTTGTCGGCCATGCCGATGCGGTCGAGCGCTTCGCGCAGCTCGGCCGGCATGTCGGCCGAGGCCTTCGGCAGCGCCACCTGCCTGGCCTCGGTCACCTCGGGGCCGGCGGCTTCGGCGACGGTCGGCAGCGCCTGCGGCGGTGCCTCGCCAAAGGCCTTGGTGACCAGCTCGCGGAGCGACTCCTGCTCGTTGCGGTCGAGGTGGCCGGAGCTGTAGTCGATGATCCGAGCGAAGGTCTTGCCCATCTTCAGGTCCTTCGCCCGGGCGGTCAGGATGCCGTCCTCGCTGTACTCGAACTGCACCTCGACGGGGCACTGCTCGGCCGGCCGCGGCGGGTCGAGCGGCACGCGCACCTCGCCGATGCGGACGTTCTCTTCGCTCAGCAGGTCGTCATAGACGTTGCCCTCGTAGATGTTGACCACCACCTCCTTGGTGTAGTCGGCGACCGGCAAGTAGACCGACGAGCTCTGGTTCGGGATCTTGGTCCCATGCTCAATCAGCGGCTCGAGGTACTTGCGGCCGGTCATCACATCGACCGGGTCGGTGCACAGCGAGTGCTCGAGGCAGACCTGGTAGTCGTACTCGTCCATGTGGGGCGCGCCCTGGAGGATGCCCGAGACGATCGCCGCGCCGGCGGCGACACAGGTCATCGGATCGATCTCACCGAACGGCTCCGCCGGCCGGCCAAGCAGGTTCTCGACAAAGTCGCGGACGTAGGGCACCCGGCTGGTACCCCCAACCAGCAGCACATGGTCGAGGTCGTCGGCCGAGATGCCGGCGGCGGCGAGCACTTCGCTGACCGGCTCGCCGGTGCGATCGATGATCGGCCGGATCAGGTCGGTGAACTGCGCCCGCTCGACGCTCTCGTGCAGGTGCACACCGGGGACCAGGTCCTCGATGTCGAGCCGCGCGGTGTCGGCGTCGGAGAGTGCGATCTTGGCCTGCTCGCAGGCCAGGCGCAGGCGCAGGTCGGGGTACGGCTCGCGCAACTGGTCGCCCTGTTCGGCGAGCTGGTTGGCGCGCAGATAGTCGGCCAGCGCGGCGTCGAGGTCGTCGCCGCCGCAGCGGGCCAGGCCGCGGCTGGCGACCTCTTCGAAGATGCCGTGGTGGCTGCGCAGCAGGGTCACGTCGAAGGTGCCTCCGCCGAAGTCGTAGACCAGCACGCGCAGGTCGCGGCCGGCGCCGGCGCGGCCGAGGCCGTAGGCCATCGCCGCGGCGGTGGGCTCGTTGATCAGGTTGAGCACGCGCAGGCCGGCGGCGTTGGCGGCCAGCTTGGTGGCGTTGCGCTGCAGGCCCTTGGAGTTGGCCGGGACGGTGATCACGGCCGCCTCGATCGGCTCGCCCAGCCGCTGCTGAGCCTCGATCACCATATGCCGCACGACGAGGGTGGCAATCGCCTCGGTGCGGTAGTCGCGGCCGGCCAGCGAGACCTTCTCGTCGGTGCCGAGGATGCGTTTGACCGAGAGAATCTTCTCGCGGGTGTTGGCCTCGCGGGCCGGGCGGCCGAAGAGCCACTCGGAGCCGGCGCCGACGGCCACCGCGGAGGGGGTCCAGTCCTCGCCGAGGCCGTTGCGGACGATCTGCACGTCGACCCGCGTGGGCTCTTCGACCAGGTTGCACAGGACGCTATTGGTCGTTCCGAAGTCGATGCCGACGTAGTTAGCCATCAGCCCTACCCTCCATGATGGGAACGGGTGGCGCCGCCACGATGACCTTGGCCCGGATCAGGGTATGGTCCGTGCCCTCCCGAAGATAGCCCGGCTTCAGTTCCTGCAGCACGAACTCGTGCCCGCAGTCGTCGAGATGCTCGCGCCGAATGACCTCATGCCGATGCGGGTCGTACGGCTCACCCGCGGAACTGAACGAGCGCACGCCCGCCTCGTCGAGCAGCCGCACCAGGCTGTCGCGCGGGCCGCTGCACGAATGCAGGCGTTCCTGCAGCTCGCCGACGTCGTGGCAGTCGCGCGCCGTCGAGACCAGGGTCTCGAGTCGCTCGACCGCCTGGATGATGGTCATCAGCACCGCCTCGTACCGGCGCTCGTACTCGTGGTCGAGCCGCCGCTCGACGTCCCGCACCGCCTGCGCGGCCTGCGCCAGACGGCGGTCAAGGGTTTGGTCGACCGTCGCCTGCATTCCTTCCACCGCCTGCCTCAATTCCCCGATGGTACCGGAGAATCGCTGGTGATCCTTGTAGGTTGACTCCCGCAGACCGATCACGGCCGCGGCGATCTCCGACAGACTCATCCGCCTGATCGTCCCTCTCTCGCCCACCGCCAAGCCTGTAGCGGCGCATCGCAATGCGCCGAAACCGCGACGCCACTGCCGCCGGGCGGACGGCACCGGGCCGAAACCGCGACGCCACTGCCGCCGGGCGCATGGCGATGCGCCGCTACGTTGATCGTCATGCGGCCGAGCTTCAACGCTGTTGGTCTCATGCGGCGGTCCACGGATCGAGCAGTTCGAGTGTTACCCGTGCCGCGAGTTGCCGTAGCAGCGCGCGATCGTCGGGTGCCGGCCGGGCCGGCAGGCGCGCCAGCAGGCCGTCGATCAGCGCCTCGGCGCCCGGCTGCGGCAGCGCCGTCGCCGGGTTCGGCTCGGTCGGCAGCGCGACGTTGAGCAGCTCCGAGGTCAGCGTTTCGGCGGTCGGCAGCGTCGCCGTCGGGTCGAGCGGGATGTGATACCCGCCGACCTCGGCCGCCGCGCGCCGGTCGAGGTCGCGCAGTTGCTCGAGCGCGTTGTTCAGCTCCTGCCGTCGCGCGTCGCCCTCGGGCAGCCGGCGGGCGGCCTTGTAGAGCCGCGCGAAGGTCGCCTCGACGGTCTCAAGGTCGGCGCTGCGCGGCACGTTGAGCTTGCCGTAAGGCGTGTCGAACCCGGTGTCCCTCACGCCGCTCCTCCTATCGCGGCCCGGCCATCTGCGCCTCAAGCTGCCGCGCCTCGCGGGCCAGGCGCAGCGCCTCGTCAATCCGCGGCTGAACCTGCCGGTTCAGCGCGCTGTCGCCGCAGTCGACGGCCTGGCGGTAGAGATCGGCCACCCGCTCGAAAGCAAGCGCCAACCCGCGGGCCGTGTCGACACCCTCGGGCGGCGGCGCGTGGAGTTGTTCGGCGAGGGTGAAATACTCCTTGCGCCGGTGCAGGAACAGCTCCTCCGCCTGGCGGGCCCAGAGCGGCGCCAGCCGGCCGCGCACCTGCTCGGCCACCTGCTCGGCCCGCTGCCGCGTGCGCCCGGGGCCGGCCGCCTCTAGCGCCTCGCGGCACTTTGAGAGTGCCTGCTCCAGCACCGCCGTGGCGTTCTCGTCATCGGCCATCTGCGACAAGGCATAGGCCTGCTGCAGCAAGGCCCGCGCCCGCTGCTGCGGCGTCTCGGCGATCTGCTCGACATCGCGCGCGGCGGCGAACATGCCGACATAATCGCCACTCTCGGCCCGCCGCTGGCTGGTCTCGAGCAGCTTCTCGCGCAGCTCCTCACGCCGCTGCCGAACCGCCTCGACCGCGTCGGGGTTGCGCTCCCCTACCTGCTCGAGCCAGGCCAGCGCCTCGCTGGCTCCGCGGGTCGAGGCCAGCACCGTGGCGTGGTCGAGCTGCACCTCGAGATCGTGAGGCTGCTCGCCCAGCAGCCACTGAGACTTGTGCAGCGCCCGCTCGCCCTCGCCCATGGCCAGCAGCGGCTGCAGGCTGGCCCGCTGAATGACCACGTCGTACGGCCGGATGGCGATGCAGGCCTCCAGGTGGCGCAGCTCGTCGGGCCAGCGTTCGAGCCGGCGGCAGAGCACAGCGATGTGCTGGTGCAGGGCGAACAGCACCGCGTCGCGATAGCCCGGAGCGACGTCGTCGAACGGCGCCCGGGCCCACAGCTCGGCCGCCTCCTGGCGCCAGCGCACCGCGGCGTCGAGCCGCTCGGCCGGCGCCTCACCGGCCTCGGCCGCCGCCTCGGCGGTCACCGCCCGGTTGTGCGGCACGGCGGCGCCGACGGCCTCGACCTGCGCCAGCGCCGCGTCGGCGGCGTCCCATTCGGCGCCCAGGTAATGACCATAGGCCAGCGCGTTGCGCAGCTCGGCGATCAGCGCCGGCGCGCGCTCGGATGGCTTCAGCTCATCGAGCCGCTGCTTCAGCGTGCTGCACACCACTGAGACGCCGCCGCGCTCGATCCGGTCGGCGGCGTGGCCGAGGAGGAGCAAGAGGCGCAGCTCGGCGGCCGCGTCGTCGAGGGAGTCGAGGCCGGCGACCAGCGCCGCCGGGTCGAGCTCGGCCAGCGGGCGCTCGAGCACGTCGCGCAGCAGGCCGAGCGTGCCGCCGCGCGGGTCGTTCGGCGGCAGGTGGCGGAGGATGACCGGCACCAGGGCGAGGAACTTCTCGGTCCGCCCAAGCTGGGCGTTGATCGTCGCCACCGCGCTGAGCAGGTCGACATTGTTGCGATGGAACCGCAGCGCATGGCTGAGCACCGCCTCGGCGCGCGACAGCGCGCCATCGCGGAGGTACCACGAGGCCACCTGCGCAGCCACCGCCGGCGTGGCCCGAGCGGGTTCGGAGAGCCTGAACGCCGCGTCGAAGGCGGCCCGATCCTCGCCCCGCTCGCGGTGCAGCAGGGCGCTGTACCAGGCCACCCGGTCGGGCTCGTCGCCAGCCTCGCGGAGCCGCTCGACCAGCGTGGCGAAGCGATCCAGATCGCCGGCCACATAGGCCGCCGCGGCCTGCTCCGAGAGCAGGGCCAGGAGCAGCGCTCGGCCCAGCGCGTCGTCGCCGCCGGAGGCCGCCGCGGCGGCCTCCTCGTCGCCGCTCAGCGCGCGCTGAACCAGCACCCGCAGCCGCGCCGCCTGTTGTTCGGCGTCGGTCAGGAGCGGCGCCAGTCGATCGATCAGCTCGGCCGAAGCGTAGCGTGGGGCCAGGGCGGCGAGCATCTCGCGTGGTCCCTCCCACGGCGGGCCGGAGCGATGCAGCACCGGCAGAAGCAGCTCGCAGGCCGCCGCGCCGCGGCCCTCGTCGAGCGCCTGCCGCGCGGCCAGGTAGCGCTCCCACAGACGCAGGTCGGGGTCCTCGGTGGCCTGCAGCCGCCGGCGCGCGCGGGCCGTCTGCCCCTGCATCTGCTCGACCGCGGCAAGCAGCCAGGTGTTGCGCGGGATGCCCGTCTCGACCGGCGGCACTCGCACGTCGTGGCCGCGCAGCGCGGCGACCGCCACGCCGAGCGCCGGGCTGTGCGCGCCGCTCGCCTCGATGGCGTCGGCCGTCGCGGCATCGTCCGGTTCGTCGCCGGCCGCCGCGGCGACCAGCGCGCGGAGCACCGCCAGGCGGGGGTGGTCGCCGGCCAGATCGACCTCGCGCAGGTCGCCGCCCGAGCCGAGCAGGCGCCGGATGCGGCAGACGGCCAGTCGATACTGCACCGCCGGGTCGTCGGGCAGCAGTCGCCGCAGCCGGCTGGCGATCGTCTCGGCGGCGGCGAACTCGCCCTGCCCGAAGCGGTGGCGGAGCAGCTCTTCGAGCATCCGCGGCTGCTGGGCCGCCGGCATCTCGTCGACCACCGCGAGGGCCGCCTCGGTAGCCGCGCCCTCGGTGGCCAGCGCCTGCGCCAGAGCGACCAGGATCTCGCCGTCGGTCTCGCCACGGGTCAGGCAGGCGCGCCAGTGTTCGATCTTCTCGCGCACCGGGGTTTCGCGGTCGTGCAGGTAGGCGCGGGCCAGTCGCCAGGCCAGCGCATCGCTCGGTTCGGCCTGATAGGCGGCGCGGTAGATCGGCGCGGTGTCGGCGTCGGTCCGATCGGCGTCCATCAGCAGCGCGGCGAGCGCGCCGGCCAGCCAGCGCGGCGCGGTGGCTGGTTCGCCGCCGCGCCAGACGGCCCAGTAGAGCTCGGCGTCGCGCGCGCCCGACTGATGGACCCGCTCGGCCAGCGCCAGACCGACCTCGCGCCGCCACGGCCGCGGCATGTCGCCATCGAGCGCCACCGCCCGCAGGCGCGCGCCGGCGACCTCGTCGATCTCGCCGTGCCGCACCTCGCACACCGCCAGCCAGCCATAGAGTTCGCGCGAGCTGTCGCCCTCCGCCATCGCGGCGCGAATCCAGTCCATCGCGTCGGCGTCGTCGCGGCGCAGGCGAACCACCTCGTGGGCCAGCGCGCGGCGCGCCGCTGTGGGATCGTCGGTGATGGCCAGGTGGCGTTGCAGCACGGGACAGGCATCGTCGATGCGCAGCCGGCGGTCGATCACGGCTTCAGCCACGAAGCGCGTGTTGGCCTGGTCTTCCGGATCCGCCTCGGCCAGGGCGAGGTAGCACTCGACCGCCCTGGCCGAGAGGCTCGGCCGGTAGGCCTCGACCAGCCAGCGGAGATAGGCCAGTTTGCCGCGCGAGGCTTGATAGCCGGCCTCGACCGCACCGATGCCGGCCTCGCTCGGCGGCCTGGCCAGGTGATGGTCGGCCAGCTGGCGGACGGCCTTCTTGCGGTCGAGCGCGGCCTGCTCCCACTGCCGCGGTGTGGCCTCCTCGAGGCAGCGGGCGAGGCCTTCGGCGGCCAGCTCGGGTCGATCCTCGAGCTGTCCGGCCAGCGCGCCGCGGGCGAGCACGAACCCGGCGGTTAACGAGCCGCCGGTCAGCGCCTCCTCGTACCAGTCGACCCGCTCGGGCCGGAACGCGGCCAGGTTGGCATCGCAGCGGACGACCACGCGGCGGGCCGAGCGCCCCTCCTCGGTGTCGCGCTCGGCGATCTGTTCGAGCACGTCGCGGGTGAACTCGTCATACTCGCGGCGGGCCACCAGGGCCCGGCCGAGGACGGTGATCAGCCCGGCGTCGCGGTCGCCGGCGAGGTAGCGGGCGCGGCAGAGGGCGAAGCCGGCGTCGGACAGCGCGGTGTCGGTCTGATAGGCGGCGAGCAGCAGAGACCAGGCTGCCTCGCGGTCGTCACTGGTTAAGGAGTGTGGACTCAACGACGGGCACTCCCCATTCAGGCAGGCTGCCGGCGAGCACGAACGATTTGACCAGCGCCTCGGCGATGGCCGGGTCGTCGGGATCGGCCTGCCAGGCGCGGCGCCAGAAAGCGATCGCCTCGCTCGGCTTGTCCTGCACCTGCGCCGCCCAGCCGCGCAGGTAGAGCACGGTGGCATCGCGCGGGTGGCGCTGCAACGAGGCGTCGAGCCACTCGGCGGCGTCGCGGCCGGCCTTGGCGGCGTCTTTCTCGCCGGCCAGGGTCAGCCGTGCCTGGGCCGCATAGCAGGCCGGCCCGCTGTCTTCGGGCTCACGTTTGAGCGACCGCCGGGCAAGTTTCAGCACCAGCGGCCAGTCGCCCGCCTCGGCCGATTCGGCGAGCCGCTCCTCGAGCTTGTCCCAGCGGGTCGCATCCCGCCGCCTGGCACGCCAGAAGCGCCGCATCGCCCTTGCCTCGCCCGTGCGTCACGGCGGCTCTGCTCCCGCCGACCGCGGTCATCTTAGCCCACCCGCGCGCGCGGTGTCAACGCCGCCCGCCGCGCCCAACACCGCCAACCGGCCCCGACGCCTGGTGGTTCCTGCGGCATACTGTGCGGAGCAAGCCAACCGGCTGGGAGCCACCGATGAGCCAATCCCTGACCCGCCGCCAGGCCGTCGCCGCGCTGGGCACGGGGGCCGCCCTGCTCGCCCGCGGCGCCGTCGCCGCCGCGCCGGCGGGCGGCGCGTTCGCCGACGGCGTCTATACGCTGCCGCCGTTAGGCTACGATTACGGCGCGCTCGAGCCGCACCTCGACGCGCAGACCATGACCCTGCACCACGATCGCCACCATGCCGGCTATGTCGCCGGGCTGAACGCGGCGCTAAAGACCCTGGCCGACGCCCGGGCCGCCGGCGACTATGCCGCGGTCAAGACGGCCAGCCAGGCGGTCGCCTTCCACGGCAGCGGGCACTTCCTGCACTGTCTGTTCTGGACCAACATGACCCCTGGCGGCGCGGCGCCGAGCGCGGCCTTCGGCCGGCGGATCGAGCGCGATTTCGGCTCGCAGGACAACCTGATCAAGCAGTTCAGCGCCGCGGCCAACAGCGTCGAGGGCAGCGGCTGGGGCATCCTCGCCTACGAGCCGGTCGGCGCGCAGATGGTGGTGCTCCAGGCCGAGAAGCACCAGAACCTGACCGCCTGGGGCGTGGTGCCGCTGCTCGTGCTCGATGTCTGGGAGCACGCCTACTACCTCAAGTACCAGAACCGCCGCGCTGAGTATGTGACGGCGTTCTGGAACGTGGTCGACTGGCGCGACGTCGAGCGCCGGTTCGCCGCCGCGTCGGGATAGCCGGCGGCCCGTTCGGCGAACGGGCCCTACCGGCACGAGGTAGCGCCGCCTCGCCGAGGCGGCCGGCGGGCGTTTCGCGCCGCGCGCATCGCCCGCGCGAAGTTTGACGCTGGTCCTGTCGATGTGCTATAGTCGGCCGGTCGAGTCGCGGTGCGGCGGCGTGCGAGCGGCATGGCGAAGCGGATTCTGGTCGTCGAGGACGAGCGGGCGGTGGCTCGCACGATTCAGGTCAACCTGGACCGTGAGGGGTACCAGACCGAGTTGGCCGCTAATGGGTCGCAGGCGTTGGAGTCGATTGCGGCGTCGGCGCCGGACCTGGTCATTCTCGACGTGGTCATGCCGGGCATGGACGGGTTCGAGGTGCTTCGCGCGCTGAAGGCCGATCCCGAAACCGCCGACATCCCGGTGGTGATGTTGACCGCCCGCTCGGACGAGGAGTCGATTCTGCGCGGCTGGTCCGAAGGGGTCCACTGCTACATGACGAAACCGTTCGACCCTCGGGACCTGACGGCCTATGTCATGCGGGTCCTGGAGTCGGATGAGCTGACCGACGGCGACTTCTAGCCTTCGGCGGCGTCTACCAAGAGGGCAAAGCGAGGGAGCCATGGCGAAGCGGATTCTGGCGGTCGACGACGAGCGGCACATCGTTCGTCTGATCCAGGTCAACCTTGAGCGGGCCGGCTTCGACGTCGTCACCGCCAACGACGGCGCCCAGGCGCTCGAGATGGTGGCGGCCGAGAAACCCGACCTGATCGTCCTCGACTGGATGATGCCGCAACTCAACGGCATGGAGACACTCAAGCGCCTGAAGGGTGATCCCGAAACCGAGAACATCCCGGTGATCATGCTCACCGCCAAATCGCAGGATGCCGACGTGTTCAAGGGCTGGCAGTCCGGGGTCGACTGTTACCTGACCAAGCCGTTCAACCCAATGGAACTGCTCGCCTTCGTCAAGCGCATCTTCGAGGAGCTCGAATCGCCCGATGACGACGAAGGCCGGATCATTCTCGACTAGTTCGCACCAGCCGAACCGCGCCGCGTGGCGATGAAAGTCATCCTCAACCCGGCCCATTCGAGCCAGGCCCCCGGCCTGATCGGACCCACCGGGCTGACCGAACGCGAGGTCGTCGAGGCCGTCGCCCGGCATCTCGCCACCGCCCTGGGACAGCGCATGATCCAGACCGAGATCATGCAACCCCCGCCGGGCGAGGCCGAAGAAGCCGCCGGGCTGCTGCTCAGCCGCATTGCCGACGAGCCCTACGACGTCGACCTGCTGCTCTCGCTGCACTGCGGCTCGCACCCCGACTCGGCCGCCTACGGGCTCTGCTGCCGCTATCTGCCCGGCAGCGAGGAGAGCCGGCTGCTGGCCGACTGCCTGCTGCGCGCCTTTCCCCGCACCCGCTGGTCGGCCGCGCTGCCCGGCGACGACCCGCTGCTCCGCCGGGCCCCCTGCCCGGCGGTGCTGGTCGAACTCGACTTCCTCACCAGCCCCGAGGTCGAGCAGCTGATGCGCAGCCCGAGCTGGCAGGCCAAGGTGGCCGACAATCTGGTCGCCGGCATCCTCGCCTTCCGCGGGCCGCAGGATATCCGCATCCTGGTCGACGGCGCCGAGATCTACATCGACCCGGCGCCGCAGCAAGTCTACAATGACGTCATGGTACCCGTCAGGGTGATTGGCTGGGCGCTCGGCGCCGAGGTCCATTGGGACCCGCGACGCCGGGTCGTGCGGATCGAGAGTGGCCGTCGCGAGGATCCGAGTTGACCGGCCCGCTGCCTCTCCCCAAGCGTGGCTGCCAGGACAAGTGAGGCACGCCAGGTGATCCGGATACACGTCTTCGGCGACCGCGAGGCGCTCATCGACGCCTGCCGCTTCTCACTCGGCCGGCTCGGCTATGTCGTCTACGCGCCGGCCGAGCCGATGGCCTTTCTCGAAGGGCTGCACGCACATCGGCCCAACCTGGTGATCATCGATCTGGTCGCCAACGGCATCGGCGGCCTGGCGCTCTGCCGCGAGCTGCGGCGCGACAGCCGGTACCAGCACCTGCCCATCCTGATGGTCGCCACGGGTCCGCTGCTCAGCGGGCTGCAGCCCGACACCGGCTTCGATGACTTCGTCGTCGAGCCATTCGGGCCCGACGAGCTCGAAGCCCGCGTGCGCCTGGTCCAGTTCCGGCTGCAGGGCGTGAGCGAGGATCGCGTGCAGGTCGGTCCGTTGACGCTCCACCTGGCGGCCTACCAGGCATCGGTCGACGGCGAGGAGATGGTGCTGACGCACCTCGAGTTCGAGCTGCTCAAGTTCCTCGCCACGCACCGCGGCGTGGTCTACACCCGCGAAATGCTGCTCAGCCTGGTCTGGGGCGAGGATTACTATGGCGGCACGCGAACCGTTGATGTGCACGTCCGCCGCTTGCGGGCGAAAATGGGCGACGAGCACGCGAACCTGATCCAGACCGTGCGCGGCGTGGGCTACCGGTTCGAGGAAGTCTGACCACCGGCGTCAACCGGCGAGAGGGACCCGTGGCAAAGCGAATCCTGGCGGTCGACGATGAGCGGCACATCCTGCGGCTGATCGAGTTCAACCTCAAAGCCGCCGGCTGGGATGTGACCACGGCCGAAAACGGCCTGCTGGCGCTCGAATCGGTGGCCGAAGCGCCGCCCGACCTGATCCTGCTCGACTGGGCGATGCCCGAACTCGACGGCATCCAGACCTTGCAGCAACTGAAGGGCAACCCGAACACCGAACACATCCCGGTGGTCATGCTCACCGCCAAGTCGCTCGACTCCGATGTCAGCAAAGGCTGGACCGCCGGCGTGGACGCCTATCTGACCAAGCCGTTTAACCCGCGCGAGCTGCTCGACCTGGTCGACCGACTGCTCAACCTCGACGACGAGATCCTCGACGACGACATGCTGATCTAGGCAGCCGGCCCGAGCTTCTCTCCGCCGTACGTTGTGCCACTGGCGGCTTGCCCGCCAGTGCTCGCGGCGAGCTCGTCGGCAGCACTCGTCGCGCAACGGTAGGGGCGACCCTCGTGGTCGCCCGCGGCGGGTCCGCGTGACGGCCCGGCCGGCGGTCTCCGGCCGGGCCCTGACCTCACCGCCCGTGCGCCCGGTACCAGGCCAGCCCGTCGGTCAGCGCGGCCATGTTGGCCCACGGCACGCCGGGGCAGATGCTGCTGCTGCAGCCGAGGAACAGGCCGACGCGCGGGCCGTGCTCGACCAGGCAGCGGAGCTGATCGCGCACGTCGGCCGGGGTGCCGAACGGCAGCGTGCGGGTGACCGACACGCCGGCGATGATGGTCAGCTCGTCGCCGTCGGCCGCGCGCTGCCGGCAGATCCGCTCGTAGTCCATGCCGTCCTCGTATTGAAAGCCCTGGAAGCCCTTCAGGCCGACCTCGAGCAGCCGCGGCACCATCGCTGTCAGGTTGCCGTCGCAGTGCCAGATCACGCGCACGCCGGCGTCGAACAGCGGTGCCATGCAGCGGGCGAAATGCGGGAACCAGAGCCGATCGAGCGACTCGACCGAGACCAGCGTGCCGCGCGAGTCGGCCATGTCGTGGTCGGCGCGGAGCAGGCGGGGCAGGTCGGCCTCGCGGTAGGCCCGCGCCGCCGCGCGGTTGATCCGCAGCGCCAGCTCGGCCTGCAGGGCGAAGTGTCGCTCCATCACCTCCGGGTAGAGCGCATAGGCGGTCAGGTAGGGGGCATAGCCGTAGCTGAAGTAGGCCAGGCCGGGAAACGAGGCGACGGCGTAGGGCACCTTCAGGATGTCCGGGCCGAACAGCTCCTGCACGGCCGCCTCACCCGCCACGATGCGGTTGTAGTGCGCCTCCTCGTCGAACTCGGCGGCCGCCGCAACGAGGCGCGGGAAGGCCACCTGCTCGAGGTGCGCGACGACCGCCTCCGGCCCGTCGATACGCCGACCGTCGAGCTCAACGACCTCGGCGCCGGTGGTCGCGCCGTGGGTGCCGCCTTCGTAGCCGCGATCGCCCATGGTCAGCGGGTTGTCGGGGATCCACTGGTCAATCATGCAGACGCCCAGGCCGCGCTGCGCCGCCAGGTAGACCGGCACCGGATCGGCCTGGTAGGCGCCCGGCTCCGCGCCGGCCAGGCGCTCCAGGTGGGCGTGCGACATGGGGTTCATGCAAAAGGTGGGAATGCCCCGCGTCGGCCGCATCGCGATGGTCTCGAGCGCGAGCAGAGCGTTGTCGCCGAGGGTCATGCCCATCCCCGCGGGGCGATTGCGCCGCCCGGTCGCGGCTCCTCCTCAGCCCGAGACGGCGTGGTCGAGCGCGAGGCGGTCGTCGCCCGAGAGCGGCAGGCTCACCGCGTGGACGTTCTCGCCGATCTGCTCGGGCGAGGTGGCGCCCATCAGCGCGGCGGTGACCGGCCCGCTGTGAACCACCCAGGAGAGGGCCAACTGCGCCGCGGTCACGCCGCGCTCGCCGGCCAGCGTGCGCAGTCGCTGCACCGCCGGCCCGGCCAGCTCGGCGCCGTAACGCTGGCGCAGGTTGGCCCCGCTGCGCTCGTCGGCCAGCCGGCTGCCCGGCGGCACGGCGTCGTGGTACTTGCCGGTCAGCACGCCCTGTGCCAGCGGTGAGTAGGCCAGCAGGCCGAGCGTCTGCTGCCGGCAGATGCCGGTGAGCTCGACGGCGGCGCGGTCGAGCAGGTTGTAGCGCGCCTGCACCGCCACCGGGCCATAGCGCCGCTGGGCGTCGGCCAGCGAGACGGCGTTGCGCAGCTCGTCGGCGGTCCAGCCGCAGACGCCCCAGTAGAGGATCTTGCCGGCGCGGATCAGGTCGTCCAGCGCGCAGAGTGTTTCGTCGAGAGTCGTCTCGGGGTCGTAGCGGTGGCACTGGTAGAGGTCGAGGTAGTCGACCCGCAGCCGCCGCAGCGAGGCCTCGCAGGCGGCGCGGAGGTGCTTGCGGCTGAGCCCGCGCTCGTTCGGCCCGTCGCCGGTCGGTGCCCAGACCTTGGTGGCAATCACCAGGTCGTCGCGCCGATGCCGGGCCAGCGCCGCGCCGAGCGCCTCTTCGGCAGCGCCGCGGCCGTCGCTGTCGGCGGTGTCGTACAGGTTGATGCCGGCCTCGATAGCCGCGTCGACCAGCGCCTCAGCCCGCTCCGGCTCGCCGGCGAAGGTGAGCCAGGTGCCGAGCCCGACGGCGGAGACCTTGACGCCGCTGCGGCCAAGGCGGCGATACTCCACCTCAGCCCCCGACGTGGACGATCCGGTTCAGGTCGGTCTGCATCCTGACCAGCTTGGCGAAGGTGCCATCTTCCTTTTCGACCAGCTCGTCATGGGTGCCGATCTCGGCGATGCGCCCTTTCTCAATCACCACCAGCCGGCTGGCGTTGCGCAGCGTGCTCAGCCGGTGGGCAATGGCAAACGTCGTGCGGCCCTTGACCAGCCGCGCCAGAGCCTCCTGGATTTGCCGCTCGGTCTCGGTGTCGACCGAGGCGGTGGCCTCGTCGAGGATCAGGATCTTCGGGTTGTGCAGGATCGCCCGGGCGATGCTGATCCGCTGCCGCTCGCCGCCCGACAGCCGCGTCCCGCGTTCGCCGACGACGGTATCGTAGCCGTCAGGGAAGCGGACGATGAACGGATGCGCATTGGCCGCCTCGGCCGCACAGATGACCTCCTCGATGGATGCGTCGGGCTTGCCGTAGCGGATGTTCTCGAAGATGCTGCCGTTGAACAGGAAGTTCTCCTGCAGCACCACGCCGATGTTGCGGCGATAGTCGGACTGAGGGATATCCTTGATGTTCACCCCATCAACCAGCAGCTCGCCCTCGTCGACGTCATAAAAGCGGCAGAGCAGGTTGATCATGGTCGACTTGCCCGCTCCGCTGTGGCCGACCAGGCCGATCATCTCACCCGGCTCGACCACCAGGTCGATGTTGTGCAGCACCGGCTCGTGCGCCTCGTAGCCGAAGGTCACGTCCCGGAATTCGAACCGGCCCTCGACCCGCCCGAGCGGCACGGGGTGCTCCGACTCGGGCACGTCGGGCCGCTCGTCGAGCACCTCCCACACCCGCTCGGCGGCGGCCAGCGTCTCCTGGAACCAGTTGAACAGGTTCGAGATCCACTGCATCGGGCCGTAGAACTGCATCAGGTAGCTGAAGAAGACCATCACGAAGCCGAGCGTCATGTTGCCGTTCAGGATCTGCACGCCGCCGTAGAGCCAGACCACCAGCGTCGAGAGGTGGACGCTGAACTCGAGCCACGGGGTGATGGTCGCCCGCAGCTTGTTCGCCCCGGCACCGGCGTCGGCGACGAGGGCGCTGTCGGTGACGAAGCGCGCCACCTCACGCTCCTCGCCGGCGAACGCCTTGACCACCCGCATGCCCGAGATGCTGTCCTGCAGCGAGGCGGTCAGCCGCTCCCAGTTCTGCCACAGCCGGCCGTAGTAGCGCCGGATCCGCTTCCAGAAGGCCGTCGCGAAGAAGACCACCAGCGGCGCCGGGACGACCGTCAACAGCGTCAGTCGCCAGTTGGTCATGAGCAGAATGGTGACCACGGCGAACAGCTTGAACACGTTCGACAGCATGTGCTGCGTGCCGTCGACCAGGAAGCCCTGCATCGCGCGGGTGTCCTGGGTGATCCGCGACATGATCGCGCCGGTCTGCTTCTTGTCGAAGTAGCGCAGGGTCAGCGTCTGCAGGTGGCTGTAGAGCTCGGCCCGGATGTCGTGCACGACGAAGTAGCCGAGCCAGGCCGAGATGCGACCGACGCCGACGCGCAGGAAGGTGCCGAGGATCTGGAGCAGCAGCATCCAGCCGACGATCTGGAACAGCATCGACCAGGGGCTGCCCGCGGCGACCAGCCAGGCGACCACCTTGCCGGCGCGGCGACTGGGGTCGGGCGAGGGCGCCAGCACATCGTCGACCAGCAGGCCGAAGAATTGCGGCGAGACGAGCGACATCAGGTCGCCGATGAAGATCAGACCGACCAGCAGCGCGACCACCCAGAGGTGGGGCCGCATGTATCGCATCAGCCGACGCAGCGCGGCCCGGCGGTCGACGCAGTTGGGGCAGCGCTCGGTGCCCTCGGGCTTGATCTGCCCGCACTTGGCGCAGCGCCGGTCCTCGCTCGGCTGCTCGACCGGCTCGTCCAGCTTCTCGCCCAGGCGCCAGTCGTTGAGCCGGCGGCGGACCTTCGAGAAGCGCGCCGCCTCGCCGACGGTGTAGCGCACCAGCTCGAGCCGGTCGCCGTTGAGGCTGCTGCACAGCGCCTGGTTGCCGACCCGGTTGTCGACGCTGATCTCGCCGAGCTGGTCGAGCGCGTAATCGGCCGTGACCTCGGGCAGGCCGCCGTTGGGCGAAACGGTCAGCAGCCGGTGCGCATCGGCGATCAGCCAGTGTCGCTCGAGGCGACCGGTCGGCCCGATGTCGGCGGCGACGGTGAGCTTGGGTTCAACGCCGCGCGCCTCCGCGAGTTCGCGGATCGGCTCGGGCAGCTCCTCGCACAGCGTCTCGATGCGCTTGGGCACCGCTTCCGCGCGGCTCCGACGGCCGATGCCCATGCGCATCGGCGGACCACCACCTGGACGCACTGCCTACTCCGTGCGGGTTCTTCTTGCCGACCCGCGATTCTGCCACCGGAGCGGATGGGTGTCAAACGGGGTGGCAAGTGCATCAGGAAGTGCCGCCGTCGGAGCGCGGGCGTCTCGCCCGCCGGCTTGCGGGCAGCGTCATGGAGCGGGCGGGGACGCCCGCGCTCCGGGGGGCGGCTCGGACCCCGAGCCAGCCCGGTCCACCTCGGTTGACGACTCGCCCGCCCGGGGATAGACTGCCCCTGCCGCGGAGCGCTGCATGCCGGTTCTCGCGCACCTCACCGAGCGCTGCTTCCCGGTCTCCAGCCACGCCGCTGACCACGACCTTGCCGCCGCGCTGGCCGGCTGTGGCGTCTCACTTTCGGTCGCCGAGGCGCGGCGACTGGTCGAGCTGCTCGGCCGCGACCCGACGCTGTGCGAACTCCACCTGTTCAATGCCGAATGGTCCGAGCACTGCTCGTACAAGTCGAGCCGGACCACGCTGAAGCTGCTGCCGACCAGCGGGCCGACGGTCATCCAGGGCCCGCAGGAGGATGCCGGCATCCTGCTCCTCTGCGACGCCGGCAAGGGCGACCGGTGGGGCATCGTGATCGCCCATGAATCGCACAACCACCCGAGCCAGGTCCTGCCCGTCGAGGGCGCGGCAACAGGCATCGGCGGCATCGTGCGCGATGTCGACTGCATGGGCGCGCACGTCATCGCCGTCGCCGACCCGCTGCGCTTCGGCGCGCTCAACGGCCCGCACGCCGACCGCACGCGCTGGATTGCCGGCGGCGTGGTCGATGGCATCTGGCAGTATGGCAACCCGCTCGGCGTGCCGAACCTGGCCGGTGACGTGGTGTTCGACCGCTGCTATGACGACAACTGTCTGGTCAACGTAGTCGCCCTCGGCCTGGTGCGCGAGAGCCGAATCATCCACAGCCGCGTGCCGGCCGAGGCGGCCGACGAGCCGTACGACCTGATTCTGGTCGGCAAGCCGACCGACGACAGCGGCTTCGGCGGTGCGGCGTTCGCTTCGCTGACGCTCGACGAGGCCGACGAGGCGAGCAACCGCGGCGCGGTCCAGGTGCCCGACCCGTTCCTCAAGAACGTGCTCTTGATGCACAAGGCCAACGAGGCGGTGCGCGAGGCGGCCTGGGCGGCGGGTGCGGCGGTCGGCATGAAGGACCTCGGCGCCGCCGGCATCGGCTGCAGCTCGTCCGAGCTCTGCGCGGCCGGCGGGTTCGGCGCGCGGATCGACCTCGACGCCTGCCCGCAAGCGCTGCCCGACCTGCTGCCCGAGGTGGTCACCGTCGCCGAGACGCAGGAGCGCTACCTCTGGGCGGTGCCGCGTTGGTTCAGCCCGACGGTGCTGCGCATCTACAACGACGAGTGGGAGCTGCCGACGGTCTATGAGGGCGCCCGCGCCGCGGTGATCGGCGAAGCGACGCTCGAACGCCGCTATGTCCTGCTGCATCACGACCAGATCGTCTGCGACGCCGAGATTGAGGATGTCACCGCCGGTGTGCTCTATGAGCGGGCCGAACGGCCGCGCGCCAGCGGCGACACCGAGCCCGACTCAGCGCCGGTCGCCGACCTGGGCGAAGTCCTGCTGCGCCTGCTGGCCAGCCCAAACCTCGCCTCGCGCGAGACGATCTACCGCTACTACGACACCGAGGTGCAGGGCCAGGCGGTGCTGCGGCCGGGCGAGGCCGACGCCGGGGTGATTGCCCCGCTGCCCGACCGGCCGGTCGGCGCCGCGCTGAGCGTCGACGGCAACCCGCGCTATGGCGCCATCGACCCCTACCACGGCGCTCGCGCGGCGGTGGCCGAGGCAATGCGCAACGTCGCCGCCGTCGGCGCCACGCCGGTGGGCATGACCGACTGCCTCAACTTCGGCAATCCCGAGGTGCCCGAGGCCTTCTGGGAGTTCAGAGAGAGCGTCAAGGGGCTGGCCGACGCGGCCCGCGAGCTGTGGCTCAAGGACTACCCCGGCGAGCCCTGCCCCTATGTCTCGGGCAACGTCAGTTTCTACAACCAGAGCGCGGCCGGCCGGGCGGTCTATCCCAGCCCGATCGTCGCCTGCCTCGGGGTGATCGACGACTACAGCCGCTGTGTCACGCTGCAGCTCAAACAGCCTGGCAACCTGCTCGTGCTGGCCGGCGCGCGGCGCGACGAGCTAGGCGGCTCTGTCTACTACGACGTGGTCCTCGACCGCCTTGGCGCGAACCTGCCGCGGGTCGACGGCGAAAACGAGCGGAATCTGATCCACGGCGCGATCGACGCCGTCGCGACCGGCGCGGTGGCGACCTGCCACGACATCTCGAACGGCGGCCTGCTGGCCACCCTCGCCGAGATGGCGATGGGCGGCTGGGGCGCCGGGACCTGTGGCGCCGAGCTCGACGCGGCGGCGGTGCCGTTTGCCGGAGAGGTGCCCGAGGCGCGCCGCCGCGCCGCGCTCTGGTTCGGCGAGACGGGCGGCTTCGTGTGCGAGGTCGTCCCCGCCCGGGCGAGCGACGTAGTCAGCCTATTCGCCGCCCGGGGCGTGGCGGCGGCGGTCGTCGGCAAGGTCACCGCGGCGCCGCGGCTGACGGTGATCGAGGGCGGCGCGACGAGCCTCGACCTGCCGCTCGAGCGGCTCAAAGCCGCCTGGCTCGGGGGTCTGCCGGAGGCTCTACGATGACCGCCCGCGCGGCGAACTCGGCCGGACTGCGCCGGGCGGCGCGCAGGCTGTCGGCACCGGCGGGCAGGATCAGTCGCTGGCCGGGGTACAGCGTCGCGGTCGACAGCCGGTTGACCTGCTTGAGCAGCCAGACCAGCTCGCGCCGGTCGGCGCCGGGGGCGTCGAGCCGCCCGGCCAGGGCCCACAGCGTGTCGCCCGGCGCCACCTCGTGCGCGGTGGCCACCGCCGGCCGTTCGACCGCGCTCTGCGCCCCAGCCGCCATGGTCAGCGCCACCACCCCGGCGGCCACCGCGATGGCCATCGCCCGCCGCACCGCTCGTCGTCGCATCGCACCCTCCAGCGATCGCCCGTTTGCGAACGATCGTTTGCTTCGACTCTTAACGCGAACGGGTGTTTCAGGGTTCACGGGATTCTGGCCAACAAAAGTTTGCGACCGCGGCAGGGAGGGATGGTGATGGTGGAGCCGCGCGTGGCGGTGGTGCAGTTCCCGGGCAACAACTGCGAGGCCGAGACGGCGCGGGCGCTGTCGGCGGCCGGCTGCCGGGCCGAGATCTTTCGCTGGAACCTGCCCGCCGATGGCCTGGCGGCGTTCGACGCGGTGGTCATTGGCGGCGGGTTTGCCTATCAGGACCGCGTTCGCGCCGGCGTGATCGCGGCGCGCGAGCCAGTCTGCGCGACGATTGCCGAGCTGGCCGAGGCGGGCCGTCCGGTGCTCGGCATCTGCAATGGCGCGCAGGTCCTGGTCGAAGCGGGGCTGGTGCCCGGCGGCGGCACGCTCGAGGTGGCGCTGGCGCCGAACTTGATGCGGCGCGAGGACCAGGTGGTGCGCCGCGGGTACTACTGCAGTTGGGTCCACCTGCGCCTGAGCGAGCATCCGGAACGGTGCGTCTGGACCAGTACGCTCGAGCCGGGCGCGGTGCTCGCGTTGCCGATGGCGCATGGCGAAGGGCGGTTCGTCTCGAGTCACAGCGGGCTGTTCGCCGAGCTGGAGGCCCGGCACCAGCTCGTCTTCCGCTACTGCCGGCCCGATGGCGAGGTGGACCAGGACTTTCCCGTCAACCCCAACGGCTCGACCGGTGCGGTGGCGGCGATGTGCAATCAGGCGGGCAACGTGCTGGCGATCATGCCGCATCCCGAGCGGGCGAGCTGGCTGCGCCAGGTGCCGCAGGACCTGCCCGGGCCGTATGGCTGTGCCCGGCGCGCGGCCTGGGGCGATGCGGCGGCGTTGGATGGCCCCGGGCCGGGCCGCGCGCTGTTCGAGTCGCTGGTCCGTTCGCTGGCGGTGGCGGTCGCCTGATGCCAGCCCTGCCGCCGGCGCCCGACGGACTCCGCGCCGCGCTCGGCGAGGACTTCGTCACCGCCCCGGCGGCACGCATCCGGCTGGCCTATCTGGCGCTGGCCGCCGTGGCCGTCCTGCTGGCCTATCGCGCGGCGCTGGCCTGGGGTGGGGCGCCGCCGGCCTATCTGGCCGGGCTGCTGGCGCTGGCCGGCTGGGCGGCGGCTGTGGTGGCACAGTGGAGCTGCCTGCGCCGCGACCTGCCCCTGCTCCTGTCGCTCGACGAGGCCCGCGCCGAAGAGAGTGACCGCGGGCTGATCAGTCTCTGGCGGTTGGCCGAGCCGGTGCCGGCGCGGCTGCAGCGGCGCGAGGCCGAGGAGCCGTGGGCGACCAGCGCCGCCGCCGGTGACCAGATCCCGGTGCGGCTGCAGGAATCGGGCTTCGGGCTGCTCAGCCTGGTCTACGGCACGCCGACGGTCGACGGCTGGCGACTGCCGCCGCCTAGGCGACGCGTGCCGCCGCTGGCGCTGGTCTACTTCGTCGCGGCGGTGGCGGCCTGGCTCGTGGCCGGCCGATTGGCGCTGGCGCCGAGCCGGCTGGTGCCGGCGACCGTCCGCCAGGCGCGGCAAGAGCCGTGGACCGTCGGCCTGGGGCAAGAGCCGTGGCGGCTGCTGCTCGACGCCGAGGGCGAACCGCGCGAGGTCGAGATCCGCCACGCGCAACTGCTCGAGCTGCTGTCCGAGCCGGGCCGGCGCGCGCTGGCGGCGCCGGGGCTGATCCCCTCGGCGGCCGAGCGGGAGCGCCAATACGCTCGCTATGCGCCCATCGGCGAGCGCGTCCGACTGCGGCTGACTGAGCTGGGACCGTGGCGGGCGGTGGTCTATGTGGGGCCTGAGCCATGAGCATCGACATCGAGCTGGTCGTCTCGTTGAAGATCCCCGACGTGGTGGCGGTCACCGCGCGGCAGACGCTGCGGCGGCGGCTCGGCCACGACGAGTTGGTCGACCTGACCCGCGCCGATTGGTGGCGGCTCAGCCTGAACGTCGCCGACGAGGCCGCGGCCCTCGCGCTCGGCCGCGAGCTGGCCGAGGCGACCAATCTGTTCGTCAATCCGAACAAGCATCGCTACGAGGTCGGACTGACCACTCCTCTGCCCGAGCCGCGCGACGGCGTCACGGCGGTCGCCGTGCTGACCGGCTTCCGCGACGACGCGACCGCCTCGCTGGCCGCCCAGGCCCTGCATGGCCGGCTCGGTTACGGCGATCGCGTCGCGGCGGTCGAACTCGGCACGCTGTGGGTGTTCCAGCTCGCAGTGGACGACACCGAGCGTGCCCGTGAGCTGGCCGAGGCGATGACGGTCACCCGCAGCCGCACGGCCGGCCTTTTGGTCAACCCGCACTCGATGTGGTGGCGCTGGGCCGACGCGGCATGAGCAGCACCGAGCGCATCGCCGCGCTGTACGAGGTCGAGGCCGGGCAGTACGACATCCCGACCTCGGCGCCGGGCCCGCCGGGCTCGTTGCCGTTCACGCCCGAGATGCTACGCAGCCGGCCGTCGGGCGATCTCTTCGGCTGGACCCAGAACGCCGGCATGGGCTGGGACCCGCGCGCGCTCGGCGCCGACGAGATCCTCATCCTGAGCACCGCCGGCGGCCTCCGCGCCGAGGACGGCACGCCCATCGCGCTGGGCTACCACACCGGCCACTGGGAGGTCAACCTGCAGGTCGCCGCCGCCGCGCGCGAACTGCGCTCGCTCGGCGCAATCCCGTTCGCCGCCGCCTGCAGCGACCCGTGCGACGGCCGGACCCAGGGCACTCCGGGGATGTTCGACTCGCTGCCCTATCGCAATGATGCGGCCACCATCTTCCGTCGCCTGATCCGCAGCCTGCCCACCCGCGCCGGCGTGATCGGCGTGGCCACCTGCGACAAGGGCCTGCCGGCGATGATGATGGCCCTCGCCGCCACGACCGACCTGCCCGTCGCCCTGGTGCCCGGCGGGGTGACGCTGCCTGCCGCCGACGGCGAGGACGCCGGCACGGTGCAGAGCATCGGCAGCCGCTACGCGCATGGCGAACTGACCCTCGACGAGGCGGCGGCCCTCGGCTGCCGCGCCTGTGGCACGCCGGGCGGCGGGTGCCAGTTCCTCGGCACCGCGGCCAGCAGCCAGGTGGTGGCCGAGGCGCTTGGGCTGACCGTCCCGCACGCGGCGCTGGCGCCCTCGGGCCTGCCCATCTGGCTCGACCTGGCCCGCGCCACCGCCCGTGCGGTGCTGCGTCAGCGGCGCGACGGGCTGGCCGGCCGCGACATCGTCACGCCGTCGGCGGTGCGCAACGCGATGGTCGTCCACGCCGCCTTCGGCGGCAGCACCAACTTGCTCCTGCACCTGCCGGCGATCGCCTTCGCCGCCGGGCTCGAGCGGCCGACGCTGGACGACTGGCTCGCGGTCAACCGCCGCGTGCCGCGGCTGGTCGACGCGCTGCCCAACGGCCCGGTCGGGCATCCCACGGTGCAGGTCTTCCTCGCCGGCGGCGTGCCCGAGGTGATGCTCCACCTACGCGACCTCGGCCTGCTCGCGGTCGACGCGCTGACCGCCACCGGCGAGCCGCTCGGCGCGGTGCTCGACTGGTGGGCGGCGAGCGAGCGCCGGCGAGCCCTACGCGAGCTGCTCCACCGGCGCGACGGCATCGACCCGGGTGACGTCATCGCCGCTCCGGCCGAGGCGCATCGGCGCGGGCTGACCAGCACGGTGGTCTTTCCGGTCGGCAACCTGGCGCCCGAGGGCGCGGTGATCAAGGCGACGGCGATCGACCCCGCGGTGATCGAGGCCGACGGCGTCTACCGCCACACCGGCCCGGCCCGGGTGTTCGTCACCGAGCCCGACGCGATGGAGGCGATCAAGAGCGGTGCGATTGCCGCCGGCGATGTGATGGTGCTCTGCTCGCGCGGGCCGCTGGGCAGCGGCATGGAAGAGACGGCGCAGGTGACCATCGCGCTGAAGAACCTGCCCTTCGGCAAGCAGGTGGCGCTGCTCACCGACGGCCGGTTCAGCGGCGTCAGCACCGGCGCCTGCATCGGCCACATCGGCCCCGAGGCGCTCGCCGGCGGGCCCATCGGCCACGTCCGCGACGGCGATCGGATCCGGATCGTGATCGATCGGGTGAACTTGACCGGCACGGTCGACCTGGTCGGTGATGCCACCGGCGAGCATGGAGCCGAGTGGGGCCGCGCCGAGCTGGCCCGCCGGCCGCCGCGCCCCGACCTGCGGCCCGATCCGCAGCTACCGCCCGAGACGCGGCTGTGGGCAGCGTTGCAGTCGGTCAGCGGCGGCACCTGGGGCGGCTGTGTCTACGACCTCGACCGCATCCTACCGCTCCTCGAACAATAGGGACGGACCCGATTTCAGGAAATCGGGTCCGTCCCTATTCTTTGCGTTCGGTCTTGGGGCGGCCGACCGGGCGCACGACCAGCGAACGGCCGGCGGCGCGCTCGAGGCCTGCGACAAACCGCTCATCGCCGGCCGGCATCCCGCTCTTGGTGCGATGGCGCAGGAGGTCGTCGTCGGCGTCCACCGTGTCGGCCAGCCAGGCGCGCCAGTCGGCGACGTCGGGCAGAGTGGCGTCGTCGGCCAGGATGGGATCGGGCGCCGCCCGGCAGTGCGCGGCGGCGCTCGACCAGGGCCATTCCTCAGCCGCCGCGGCGAGCCGGGCACGGACCGGGTTCTGCTCCACATACCGCACCGCGCAGTAGAGGTGTGCTTCGTCGAGCGGGCAGGCGTAGTACCGTCCCTGCCAGACATGGCCGCTGGTGCCTGCGGCGTGGTTCAACCACTGTGCATAGCGCCCGAGCAGGGCTCTCATGCCCAGGCCCAGGGCGTCGGCCGCGCCAGGCGTCAACACCAGGTGGAAGTGGTTCGGCATCAGGCAATAGGCCGACACCGCCAACTCGTAGCGCCGCGAGTAGTCTGCCAGCCAGTCGACAAAGCGTCGGTAGGCGACGGCGTCGGGAAACACGTCCAGCCCACGGTTCCCCCGCTGGGTGACGTGATGTGGCAAGCCGGGCACCACCACTCGTGCGTGTCGAGGCATGCCCAGAGCCTACGCGCCGACGCGCGCGGGTGTCAACCGGCGGACCGACCAAAGAATCGGGTCCGTCCCTTTTTCAGGAGGTGGGTGGCGGCGTGGTAGAGGCCGGCGTAGCGGTAGTCGGGGTCGAGGTAGTGCTCGATCACGTAGAAGGCGAAGTAGTAGGCGCGGCAGGCGCAGATCATGGCCACCGCGAGCAGGAAGCCGGTGCGTAGGCTGGGGGACTCGAGCAGGATGCCCGCGCCGGCCAGTAGCGCGGCGAAGACGAACAGGCCGGCTTTGAGGTAGATCAGTCGGCGGTCTGTCAAGTCGCGCCGGAGCCCAGCCACGGCTCTCTCCACCGTCGCGGTACCCGCGAGCCCGGGGGTGGCAAACGCATCGAGCGGCTGGATTCCCTGCCGAGTCACAACATCGTAACGTCAAATGCGAACGGTGCGCAAGGAGGAACGTTGGGACTATCAGACGGAATCCGTTGCAGCGGGGCGTGGTCTCACGGCCCTTCGATCCGGTCGTTGGCCGCCTGCCTCGCGGGGAGACGTGCAAGTGAAGAGGCATCCGCGTGGATTCACCCTGATCGAGTTGCTGGTCGTGATCGCCATCATTGCCATTCTGGCGGCGATTCTGTTCCCGGTCTTCGCCAAGGCGCGGGAGAAAGCCCGTGGGACGAGCTGCCTGAACAACGTCAAACAGCTCGGCCTGGGGGTGATGCAGTACACCAACGACTACGACGAGACGCTGCCCTCCGGGTGGAAGAACACCTCGCCATACGAGTACTCGTGGCGCTGGTCGATCCTGCCGTACGTCAAGAACCACCAGGTCTACCAGTGCCCGAGCAACCTGACCCCGTGGCCGAACGAGCTGTGGACCTACTGGGGCTGGCCCGCGACGGCCGACCTCAACGCCGGGATCCGGCCGTCGTATGCCGGCACCCACACCTGGGCGCACATCGACTGGCAGCCGACCGGCCGACCCCTGGCCAACATCCCACGGCCGGCGACCCTGATCATGATCATGGAGTCGCGCTGGCCGTTCCCCGACCTGGGCACCTGGACCATGTGGTGGGCCGCACCGCCGACGCTCGACGACATGAGCAACCCGCGGGGCACCTACAATCATCACCTGGGCATGTCGACCTGGGCCTTCTTCGACGGCCACGCCAAGGCGATCAAGCCCTATGTGACCTTCGGCGACTGCACCAAGTGGAACCCCGGCGACTTCCCGCCCGACGACTTCCTGTGGGAGTGGTGGCAGGGACCTGACCCGAACGTCCTTGGCGACTGGGCACGGATCAACCGCGAGGTCCGCACCGAGTACGGCGGCTAGCCCGGCGACATCGTAGCAGCGCGCCGCCGTCGGGCGGCGGCGCGCCGCTACCGGGCGTACCAGCGGGTCAGCACCAGCAGCGGCTCGGGCCGCGTGAGGTAGGCGATCTTCTTCGCCTCACTGGGCATCGCCAGCAGGGCCGAGCGGCCGTGCGCACCGTCGACGATGCCCAGCGCCCGCTCGACATCGGCCGGCTCGATGCTCGCCCGCTCCGCCGCCGCGGCGAGCATCCGCGCAAACCAGCCGGTCAACGAAAGGGTCAGCACCAGCGCTGCCAGGCCGTCGACCAGCGACCAGCCGTAGCAGGCCGGTCCATAGAAACCGTGGCTCTGCAGGCGCAGGTGGTAGTAGCGCGTGAACAGCTCGGGCAGCTCGCCGGCGGTCAGCCCGGTGACGTCCTCGGTGGCGGCGAACATGGCCGGCGGCAGGTCGTCGCGCAGCATCGGGATCGGTCCGCTGCCGGCCAGCATCCGCAGCGCGGTGTTGAGCCGCCCGGCGGTCGAGCCGCGCCGGCCGACGCGATCGGCCCGGCCGTAACCGGCCAGCAACTGGCGGAAAAAGGTGCGCGTCATGCCGCGTGGCGGCACCGGTGGCTCGCCCGCCACGATGCCCGCCGCCTCGTCGCGCGAGCGCACCGACAGCGTGTGCAGCACGTTGGCCAGCTCACGGCTCGAGAGCGAGCCGAACGGCACCGCGCCGAGCCGATAAGCCAGCCGCGCCAAGGCGATCATCCGGCAACTCAGCTCGGTCTCGGGCGCGCGGAGCAGCTCGATGGCCAGGTCGACCAGCCGGCCGAGCAGCGGCCAGTCGCCCGGCACGCCGGGCGTCACCTCGGGCGGTGCGGCGCCGCCGCGCAGGTCACCGGCCTGGCGTTGCGCCAGGTCGGCCAGCTCGGCGGCCTGCTCATTCAGCGGCCGGCCCTTATTGCCGGCCACCGAGGGGCAGTCGAAGCGCACCTCGCAGCGCACGCCGTCGCCGGTGGGCACGAAGTGGTAGGGGTAGATCTGGCAGGCCAGCGGCTTGGCCCGTCCGCCGAACTCGGCATGGATGCGGCACTTGCCATCGTCGCCGAGGAAGACGCAGTCGCCCGATTCGTGGTGCGCCAGCCGGTAGGCCGGGCCCTTTACGACGAACATCTCGCCGTCGGTCAGGCCGAGCCGCTCGCCCCAGCCCTGGGCCAGGATCCGCTCGCGCTCGTCGGCCGTGACCGGTACCTCGAACCAGCCGCGGCAGCAGCGCGAGCAGTTGTGACAATCGTAGGATTGAAAAACCGGCAGTTCGGCCAGGCGCATGGCGGTCTCGGTTACCGCCGCATGGCGGCCAGCCCGCGGTCGAGGTCGGCGATCAGGTCGTCGGCGTCTTCGAGCCCGACGGCGAGGCGGATCAGTTCGTCGACGTAGCCGAGGGCCAGCCGCTCGGCGTCGCTGATGCCGTACTTGACCAGCGTGCTGAGGTGCATGCAGAGGCTCTCGACGCCGCCGAGGCTGGTGCCCTGGCGGATCACCCGCAGCGCGTCGATGAACCGGCCGACGCCGGCCAGGTCGCTCTCCAACTCGAAACTGAGCAGGCCGCCGCAGCCGCGCATCAGGCGCCCGGCCAGCTCGTAACTCGGGTGGCCCGGCAGACCGCAATAATGGACCACGCGGACGCCGGGCTGGGCGGCCAGGTGCTCGGCGACCCGCTGGGTCGAGGCGTTCTGCCGCTCGACCCGCAGCGAGAGGGTCTTGATCCCGCGGAGCAGCAGGTAGCAGGCGTCGGGGTCGAGGATGGCGCCGTAGTTGACGTGGAAGTCGCGGATCTTGTCAACGAGCTCCTTGCTCCCGGCGATGCTGCCGGCGAGCAGGTCGTTGTGCCCGGCCAGGTACTTGGTCAGGCTGTGCAGCACCAGGTCGGCGCCGAGTTCGAGCGGCCGCAGGTTGTAGGGTGTGGCCAGCGTCGCGTCGACGGCCAGCAGCGCGCCGTGCTGGTGGCACAGGTCGGCCAGCGGCGCCAGGTCGGGCAGGTAGAGGTGCGGGTTGGTCGGCGCTTCGGTGACCACCAGGCGCGTGTTCGGGCGGATCCTCTCGGCCACCGAGGCGACCGAGTCGCGGACGTCGAACCAGTCACACGAGATACCCCAGCGCGGCAGCACGTCGCGGGCGACATAGAGCGTGCGCTTGTAGCCGTCGTCGCTGACCAGCACGTGGTCGCCCTGGTCG
>CAYONP010000012.1:39877-80437 GCA_964405335.1 uncultured Fimbriimonadaceae bacterium | reverse complement strand
TTCCCGCGGCGGGAAGGGGGAGTCATCGTCCCACGCACCTCACTCGGCCAGCGCCTCGGCGTCGGCGCGGAGCAGCTCGCGCATCGCCGCGATCAGGTAGAGCCGAAAGGCGACGATGTTCACATCTCGCCGCGCGCGGCCGCGCAGCAGCTCGACCAGCGCCGTGCCGCCGTACTGCTTGACCAGCCGCTTCAGCCGCGAACGTAGCCGGCGCCGTGGCGACGGCGCGTCGGACAGGCCGGCGGTCTGCAGATGCTCGAGCAGATACTCGACCGGCCCAGTACCGACCAGCTCGGCCACGTCGTCGGCGGCCAGCCGCCGGCGCATCTCGGCGACGATGCCGGCCGAGCGCACCGTCGCCTCGGGGCTGGCATAGGTCTCGGCCGTCGCCTGCGGCACCGGTGCGCCGCCCTCGTCGGCAATCCGGATGAACAACGACTTGCCCAGCCTCAGGGCGTCGGGCAGGCCGCGGACGGCCTCGATCACCCCGCGCGAGAGCAGCGGCATGACCACCTCGCCATAGGCCGTGTGGGCATACGCCTGCGGGCCGAGGAAGAAAGGGAGGCGAAACGCCTGGTAAAGCCGATCGCGATAGCCCGCCGGCGACTCGTCCGGCCGCCGGGCAAAGCGCTCCGGCAGCTCCTGCCGCGGGAACCGCCCGCTGCCGCAACCCAAGTCGCGCGCGTCGGCATAGTCGTCGAGCATGACCAGCCCGGCCCGGTCCAGCGCCGGCCGGCCGTCGGCGTTGGCCGGCAGCGGCTGGGTCAGCCCGGCCGCCTGCTCGCCGCGAATCACCCCGGCGATGCCACGCGCCTCGAGCGCGGCAAGGCGGGCGAACCCGTCGGCGAAGTGCTGGAGATGGTCCATCCGCGCCTCGGAGACGCGGACGAAACGGTCGAGCAGCAGCGGCACGTCGTCGAGCGGGTCGACCGGGCAGAACTGGAACGGCGCGCCGTGGTGCGCCGCCAGCCGCGCGGCGATGTCGCAGTCGCCGCCGGGCAGCTCGCGCCGCTCGGCCAGGCCGTAGCTCAGGCAGAGCGGCCGCACGCCGCGCTCGGCCAGCCGACGCAGGATGTAACGCGAGTCATACCCGCCGCTGAGCGACACCGCCCAGTTCGCAGGGTCGCTCGACCAGCCGTCGAAGGCGGCGTCGAAGGCGCCCCGCAGCCGCTCGAGATGGTCCGCCTCGCTCCCCGGCTCGGCCCGGAACTCGTCCGGCCGGGTGGTCACCGTCACCTGCCAGGCGGCGCGGTCGAGCAACAGCCGCGAGTCGGCCGGCAGCAGGCGCAGGCGGGCATCCCACGAGAGATCGGGCCCAAGGGTGCCCGTGGCCAGGTGCCAGGCGGTGGTCCGCGGCTCGGGCTCATACGACCCGAGCAGCATCACCAGCGCCCGCTGCGAGGTCGAGGCGAGGAACTGCCGGTCGTCGTGGTAGTACCAGATCGAGCGGGCGCCGAGGATGTCGGTCACCAGCTCGACGCGGTCGGCGTCGGCGCGGAAGATGGCGTGCTGCCCGTCGGGCGCCGGCGCGCCGGGTCGGGGCCAGTCGGCCGGCGGCCCGAGCACGATGCCGACCGCCGCGGAGAGCCCTTCGACCAGCGTGCCGGCGGGCTTGACCACGGCGGTGACCAGCCCCGCATCGCGGGCGACCTGGAGCGTGGCCGGCGCGGCGTTGTCGGGGTTCAGGCGCGCCGCCAGGCGCTGCAGCGCCGCGTCGCTCGGCGTCTCGCCGCGGTCGCGGCGGCAGGCGAGCAGGACCTGTGCCATCGCTCCGCCCTCCCGCCGCTAGATGTCGAGGTTCCGCACCCGCCGGGCGTGCTCGACGATGTAGTTCTTACGCGGCTCGACCGCGTCGCCCATGAGCACCGAGACGATATGGTCGGCCGCGCGGGCGTCGTCGACCTGGACCTGCAGCAGGCTGCGGCTGTCGGGGTTCATGGTCGTCTCGGCGAGCTGGTCGGCGTTCATCTCGCCGAGCCCCTTGTAGCGCTGGACGGTCACCCCGCGGCGGCCGCTCAGCCGCTCGAGCACCGCGTCGCGCTGAGCATCGTCGTGGCAGTACTCGATCTGGCTGCCGTGCTTGACGCCGTAGAGCGGCGGCTGGGCGATGTAGACGTGGCCCAACTCGACCAGCGGCCGCAGGTAGCGGAGGAAGAAGGTCAGGAGCAGGGTGCGGATATGGCTGCCGTCGACATCGGCGTCGGCCATGATTACGACCTTGCTGTACCGCAGGCGGGTCAGGTCGAAGTTGTCCGGCCCGCCATTCTGCGGCTTCCCGTGGCGGTTGCGCAGCTCGGGCTGGGGCTGGGGCTCCGGCTCGGGCCGGGTGCCCTCGTTGATCTGTTGCGCCTCGGCGGCGGCCGCCGCGCGGCGGTGCTCCTCCTCGTCGGCAATCTGCTGGTGGATCTCTTCGTACCGCGCGGGATCGGCAATGCCGGTGCCAATCGCGGTGATGATGGTCCGAATGTGCTCGTGGCCGAGGATCTTGTCGATCCGGTGCTTCTCGACGTTGAGCGGCTTGCCGCCAAGGGGCAGGATGGCCTGGAAGCGGCTGTTCCGCCCCGCCTTGGCCGTGCCGGCGGCCGAGTCGCCCTCGACGATGAACAGCTCGCACTCGGCCGCCGAGCGGCTCGAGCAGTCCCACAGCTTGCCCGGCATGCCGCCGACCTCGAGGGCCGACTTGCGCTTGATCAGATCGGCCGCCTTGCGCGCCGCCTCTCTCGCTCGCGCGGCGGTGACGGCCTTCTCAATCACCGCCCGGCCGACCTGCGGGTGCTCGGCCAGGAAGGTCGACAGCGCGTCGCCGACGATGCTGTTGACCAGGCCCTCGACCTCGGGGTTGGTCAGCCGCACCTTGGTCTGCGACTCGAAGTTCGGGTCGGGCAGGCGGACCGAGATGACCGCCGCCATACCCTCGCGCACATCCTCGCCGGTGAAGTTGCTGTCCTTCTCTTTGAGCAGCCCTGACGACCGCGCATAGGCGTTCAGCGTGCGGGTCAGGGCGGTCTTCAGGCCGCTCAGGTGGGTCCCGCCGTCGGGCGTGTGGATGCAGTTGGCGAAGCAGAGGATGGTCTCGATGTAGCCGGCGTTGTACTGCAGCGCGCACTCGACATCGATCCCCTCGCGCTCGGAGCGGATGTAGATCGGCTGATGCAGCGCCTCTTTGGTCTCGTTGAGATACTCGACAAACTCGACGATGCCGCCGTCGGCGTGGAACGTGTCGCCGCGGAAGGCGCCCGTCTCCGGGTCGGTCTCGCGCTCGTCGGTCAGGCTGATGGTCACCCCGCCGTTGAGATAGGCCAGGTCGCGCAGCCGCTCGGCCAGCCGCTCATAGCTGAACACGCGGGCGGTGAAGATGCCCTGGTCTGGGTAGAAGTGCGTCCGCGTGCCGGTCTCGGCCGCCTTGCCGACGACTTCGAGGGGCTCGACGGTGCGGCCCTTCTCGAACTTGATCCGGTGCAGCCGTCCGCCGCGTCCGACCTCGACGATGCACCAATCGCTGAGCGCGTTGACGCACGAGACGCCGACGCCGTGCAGGCCGCCCGAGACCTTGTAGGCCGAATCGTCGCCGCCGAACTTGCCCCCGGCGTGGAGCTTGGTCATCACCACCTCGACCGCCGGCATGCCCTCACTGAGGTGCATGTCGACCGGGATGCCGCTGCCGTTGTCGCGGACGCTGACCGAGTTGTCCGGATGGACGACGACGTCGATTCGGTCGCAGCGCCCGGCCATGGCCTCGTCGATAGAGTTGTCGACGACCTCGAAGACGAGGTGGTGCAAGCCCGCGGTGTCGGTCGAGCCGATGTACATCGCCGGGCGCAGCCGAACCGCCTCGAGTCCTTCCAGGACCTGGATCTGCTGGGCGTCATACGCGGGCTGTGCGGCCAATCCGCCTGCCTCCTCGGCGGCCCGGCGCCGCCGCGAATCACGGTCTGTCCGCCGCCCGGCCGCGGGTGGCCGAACAGCGTTCGGGATTCTGGGTCACTGCCCGCGATGGTACCCCGCAAGGCCCTTCTTGTCAAGCCCGGATGTCGGTCGGAAAGCGGCTTTGCGAGCGATTCGTGACGCTGGCTTGCAGGCTCGGCGGCGGCCGGCTGAACAATGGCCGTAACCGTCTCGTCACGACAGATCGCCGGCCCGTTGGGCGCCCGGCCGGCAGGAAACTCCCGACTCGCGTCAAGATGATCCCGCGTGGGGTGGCAAGGAGCAGCGATGGTGGTGGTCGTGATCGCCGCGTGGTTGAGCATCGGCGCGGCGGAACTCGGTCCGCCGGCGCCGAGCGCAGGCCTGGCGCCGACGGTCGGCGCCGTCACCGCGCCGCCGGCCGGCGACGCGGGCGATGCGCTGCGGCTCGACCTGCGCGACGCGCTGCGGCTGGGGCTCGAACGCTCTCGCGCGATGCGCATCGCGCGGCAGGACGCGATCTCGTCGCGCGCCTCGGAGACCCAGGCCTATGGCGCGCTGCAACCGCAGATTGGGCTCAACAGCCGGTACAGCCGCTTCGACTCGGCGGTCAGCGGCTTCCAGACCGGCGCCGGCAGCGGAGCCAACCAGAACAGCCAGGTGAGCATTCACGTCGAGCAACTGTTGTTCGACGGCATGCAGAGCATCTACCGGGTCTATAGCGCGCGGCAGGATGCCAAGGCCGCGGCTTTTCGCGAACTGGCGTCGCAGCTCGATGTCGCCGGGCAGGTGGTCACCGCCTTCTTCGAGGTGCTCCGCAACGACGCGCTGCTGCGGCTCAATGAGCAGCTCGTGGCACAGGCCGAGCGGTCGCTGGCCGAGACCCGGGCGCGCGAAGCGGACGGGCTGAGCTCGCAGCTCGACGTGCGCCGCAGCGAGGTCTCGGTGTCCAACGCGCGGGTCGAGCTGACCGCCGCCGAGAACGACTTCCGCAGCTCGCTGTCGCGGCTGCGTAACTTGCTGCTGATCCCGCCCGACCAGCCGATCCAGGTGCTCGACACGGTGCCCGTGCCGGCGGTCGACCTCGGCCTCGACGAGGCCTTTGCCGCGGCGCTGGCCGAGCAGCCCGACATCGCCGCCGCCGACGCCGGGCGGCGCTCGCGTCGACACGCCCTGGCCGCCGAGCGCTGGAGCCGGTTCTTCGTGCTGCAGATCAGCGCCGACTATGACCGCTACCTGCACTCGTCGCGCGATGTGCAGCAGGAGTACACGCTCTCGGCCAGCATCAACATCCCGCTGTGGGACGGGCAGTCGGCCGAGTCGGGCGAGACCGCCGCGCTGGCCGCCGCGCGGCGGGCCGAGGAGCAGTTCCACCAGGCGCTGGAAGCGGCGGCGCTGGCCGTTGAACAGGCCTATCTCGACTGGCAGGACGCCAGCGCGCGGATGGCCGGCGCCGACGAGGCCAGCCAGTTGGCCTTTGCCACGCTGGCCGAGACCGAGGAGAGCTACGCCCTGGACGTGGCCAGCCTGCTCGATGTCAGTGCCGCCCGCACCGAGTATGCCCGGGCCGAGACGAACCGCATCCAGGCCCGCTTCGATCGCGATATCTCAAGCATCAATCTGCGCCTGGCAGTCGGCCGCCTGCCGCTGCCGCCGGAGACCGAGGAGGACGGCGATGCGTGACAAGCGCCGCCTGCGATGGGTCATCGGCCTGGTGGTCGTCGCCGGGCTGTTCGTCTGGTACCGCAAGAAGAAGGCCGCCGACGCGGCGGCGCTCGAGTTTCCGCCCGAGACGGCGCAGGTGACGCGCGGCGAGATTCGCCAGACCGTGGTGGCCTCGGGGATCATCGAGCCGGAGACCAAGGTCGAGGTCAAATCGAACGCCGGCGGCGAGGTGACCGAGCTGTTCGTCGACGTCGGCGACGTGGTCACCGCCGGCGACCTGCTGGCCAAGATCGACCCAGAGGACTCGCTCACCGCGGTGCGCACCGCCGGCGCCGACCTGAGCGCGGCGGTGGCCGGGGTGCAGCAGTCGCGGGCCTCGCTGGCGATTGAGCGCGACAGCTACCCGGCGCAACTGAAGAACGCCGAAGAGGCGGTCAAAGCCGCCCTGGCGCGCAAGCGGCAAGCCGAGGAGAACCTGGCCATGGCGCGCGCCTCGGCCGACGCCGACGTGCTCAGCGCCGACGAGTCGCTGCGCGCGGCCCAGGCGCGGACGGCCAGCACCGAGCTGACCAACCAGCGGGACGACAGCCAGCTCGACCTGGTCATCGCCGACTCGCGGCAGAACGAGATCGAGGCCGCGGCGCGGCTGGCCCAGGCCGAAGCTAATCTCAGCTATCAACGCGAGACGCAGGAGACCGACCTGACCCGCGCCCGACAGGCGGTGACCGCCGCCGAGGCCCGCCTGCGCGTGGCCCAGGTGCAGGCCGAGACTCGGCCGGCCAACGCCGCGGCCCAGGTGCGCGAGGCGCGGGCCGGGCTGACCCAGGCCGAGCAGCGGCTGAACCGGTTGCAGGAGGCGACGCTACCCGAGAACACCGCCAGCGTGCGAGGTGAGTACGAAGCCTCGCGCGCGCTGCTGGCCAATGCCGAGACCGAACTGCAGCGGCAGCGCTCGCTGCTCGAGAAGGGCTTTGTCGGCCGCGCCGTGGTCGACCAGGCGCAGGTCGATCTGGCCGCGGCCCAGGGCCGGTTTGCCGTCGCCGAGCAGGCGCTGCGCAGCCTCGGGACCCAGCAGACGGCCGACGTCGAGGAGGCCAAGGCCAGCGTCCAGCAGGCCGAAGCGGCGCTCGAGCGGGCCCGGCAGAACGAGCGCGACGCCGGCTCGGCGGCCGACGACCTGGCCGCGGCCCAGGCGGCGCTGGCCCAGAGTCGTGCCGAGCTCCGCGCGGCCGAGGCCGGCGCGACCCAGGTGGCGGTGCGTGAGCGCGAGCTGGAGGCGGCCCAGTCGGCACTGGTGCGGGCGCAATCGGCGGTCCGGCAGGCCGAGGCGCGGCGGGTCGAGCCGGCGGTCCGCGGGCATGGCCTGACCGAAGCCCAGGCCGCCCAGGCGCAGGCTCAGGCGCAGCGCGAGGTGGCGCTGGCCGATCGGCGGCAGGTGGCCATCCGCGCGGCCGAGCTCGAAGCGGCGCAGTCGTCGCTCGAGCAGGCGCGGGCGTCGCTGCGGCAGGTCATGGCCGAGCGGCCGCGGGTGACCGAGCGGGCCGCGGCGCTGTCGCAGGCGCAGGCGAGTATCGCCCGGCGCGAGGCCGAGCTGTCGAACGCGCAGGAGCAGCTCAACGACACCACGATTGTCGCGCCACGCGACGGGGTGGTGATCGAGCGGTTCGTCGAAGAGGGCACCATCATCACCTCGGGCCGCAGCTCGGTGACCGAGGGGACGCGCATTCTGACCATCGCCGACATCACCCGGCTCTACTGCCTGGCCTCGATTGACGAGGCCGACGTGGCCAAGGTGCAGCCGGGGCAACGGGCGTCGCTGTCGGTCGAGTCGTACCAAGAGCAGCAGTTCGAGGCGGTGGTCCGCAAGGTCTATCCGCAGGGGGTGACCGAGTCGGACGTGACGCTGTTCACCGTCGAGCTTGAGGTCAAACCGGGCGAGTTCGAGCTGCGGCCGGGCATGACCGCCGAAATCGAGATCGAGACGATGGTCAAGGACAACGTGCTGACCGTGCCGTCCGAGGCGGTCCGCGAGGGTCCGCGCGGATTTGTGGTCATGGTCGACAAGGGTGGTGAGGAGCCCGAGGAGGTGCCGGTCGAGGTCGGCATCCAGACCTTCGATGCGGTCGAAATCATGGGCGGCATCGAGGAGGGCGCGACCATCATCGTTTCGATGGGCGGGCCGCCCGAGGGCGAGGGCAACGGCGGGCCCGGCGGACCGGGCGGCGGGCAGAGCGACGCGCAGCGCAACCTGCGGCGTGGGTTCCGCAGCATGGGTGGTGGTCCGCGCTGAGGGGCGGAGAGTGTGATGAGCATCCTCGAGGCAGTGCGGGTCGCGCTGACGGCGCTGACCGCCAACAAGCTGCGTTCGTTGCTGACCAGTCTGGGCGTGATCATCGGCGTCTGGGCGGTGATCGCCGCCGTGGCGCTGGCCGAAGGCGCCCGCCGCGACATCCTCGAGCGGATCCAGAGCCTGGGCAGCAACCTGCTCTACGTCGCGCCCGGCCAGGCCGAGCGCGGGCGGATCTGGCGCGGGTTCGGCTCGGCCGAGACGGTGACCATCGAGGAATGCCGGCAGATGCGCTTCCAGCTCGCCTCGGTCGCCGGAGTCGCGCCCGAGATCAGCGGCCGCGAGCAGGTCAAGTTCGGCAGTGCCAACAACAACTCGCCGATCAGCGGCACGCTGGCCGACTACAACTTCGTGCGCAATGCCAATGTGGTCGAGGGCCGGTTCTTCACCTCGCTGGACGACGGTGCCCGCCGGCGGGTGGCGGTGCTGGGCAGCCAGATCGCCATCGACCTGTTCGGCGAGACCTATCCGGTCGGCAAGCGAATCAAGATCCGCAATGTGCCGTTCACGGTCATCGGGGTGATGGCCGAGAAGGGCGGCTTTGGTCGTGAGGACGACAAGATCATCATCCCGATGTCGTCGATGCGGCAGCGGTTCAACGGCACCAAGTACATCAACATGTGCGCGGTGACGCTGAAGGAGGGCTTCGAGCTGAGCGACGGCGAAAAGGAGATTCGCCGCTACCTGCGACGGGCGCACAAGCTGCGGCCGAGCCAGGAGGATGACTTCAGCATCTCGACGCAGCAGGACATGCTGGCCATGGTCGACGAGTCGAACAAGGTCATGCGCTACGTGCTGGGCGGCATCGCCATGATCTCGCTGCTGGTCGGCGGCATCGGGGTGATGAACATCATGCTCGTCACGGTCACCGAGCGGACGCGCGAGATCGGCATCCGCAAGGCGCTCGGCGCGCGGCCGTGGGACATCCGGACCCAGTTCCTGATCGAGGCCATGGTGCTCAGTGTCATGGGCGGCCTGATCGGCGTCGCGCTGGGCATCTTCACCGCCCGGGCGGTGGGCAAGACCGAAACCGTGCAGATGGTGGTCTCGACCTCGTCGGTCTTGATGGCCTTCCTCTGCGCCGCTGGAACGGGCGTCTTCTTCGGCTACTATCCCGCCTCGCAGGCGGCCAAGCTCGACCCGATCGAGGCGCTGCGGTATGAGTGAACGACCGGAGACCATCTGCCTGCAGGAGATTGAGCGGGTCTACGACCTCGGCGCGGTGCAGGTCAAGGCCCTGCGCGGGGTCAGCTTCGCCGTGCGGCGGGGCGAGTTCGTCAGCATCATGGGCCCGTCGGGCTCGGGCAAGTCGACGCTGATGAACGTGATCGGCTGCCTCGACAAGCCGACCGCCGGCAGCTACACGCTCGACGGAGTGACCGTCGGCGCCATGGACGAGGACGAGCTGGCGAGGGTGCGCAACGCTAAAATCGGGTTCGTCTTTCAGAGCTACAACCTGCTCAGCCGCACCACCGCGGTGGACAACGTGATTGTCCCGCTCAAGTATGCCGGCGTGCCGAGCGGCCAGCAGCGGAGTCGAGCACTCGAGGCGCTCGACCGGGTCGGCCTGGGCGATCGCACGCACCACAAGCCGAATGAGATGTCGGGCGGGCAGCAGCAGCGCGTGGCGATTGCCCGGGCACTGGTCAACAACCCGGCCATCCTGCTCGCCGACGAGCCAACGGGCAACCTCGACACGCACACCTCCGAAGAGATCATGGCCCTGCTGCAGGAGCTCAACGACGACGGCATGACCATTGTGCTGGTCACCCACGAGGACGATATCGCCGAGCACAGCCGGCGCGTGGTGCGGCTGCGTGACGGGTTGATCGAGACCGACGAGGCGATCAACAACCGCCGCCTGCTCGCCCGCGAGGTGCTCGAACATACGGCCGTGGTGGAGTAGCGGTAGGGTCCGCACCGCGGACCTTCGCCTACCTGATCGTTGCCGCGGTCGGCGGTGCGGACCCTACGCCTGCCCTTTGCGGCGCACAACGCCTGAACGGGCGGCCACAAGGGCCGCCCCTACCGATCCGGCGACCAAACCCGTTGGCGGCATGCTGGTCGTCATGCCCGGCGCGCCGGCCGAGCCCTGGATCACCTGCCGCCGATCTACTGCCCGGCGACCCACCCCTCCAACGCCGCCCCGAACTCCGACCGCGCGTGGTTCCAGTTCGCCCCGAACACGCCCAGGCGGCCGTCGCCGGCGAAGTCGACCGCGACGATGTTGTGGCTGCCACGCTCGCTCAGCACCTGCGTCAGCCAGTCGGCGCCGGCGTTGCGGTTGAGATACAGTCGCACCACCTGCGGCGGGGTGGCCTGGTGCATCTTGGCCAGCACCAGGTCGGCCGCGCCGTCGCCGTCGAAGTCGCCGACGGCCAGGCCGTGGGTGTGGTCCAGGCCGGGCTCGACCACCTGCTCGCGCCACGGCTCGGCCGCCGAATCCTCGGGCTGCTCACACCACGACAGCCGGCCGCGCCCTTCGGCCGGCGCGAGGACGATGTCGGGCCGGCCGTCGCCGTTGATGTCGGCCACCTGCACCACCGTGTCGCCGTTGGTCCACTCGGCGGCGAACACCTCATCGGCCAGGTAGCGGTGCTCGCGCCACTCGCCCCGCGGGTCGCCGGGGTGCTCGTACCATCGCCCGCCGATGACGATATCGGGCCGGCCGTCGCCGGTCAGGTCGGCGACCTTGAGCCCCTCGCCGTGCGGGCAGGCGAACTGGCGGTGCTCCCAGTCGTCGCCGTCGCGCAGCCAAAGGTGGACCGCGTTGCCGAGCTGCTTGCCGAAGCCGCTCTGGTGGCGGGTGATCACCTCGAGCCGGCCGTCGCCGTCGAGGTCGGCCAGCTCGACATCGTGCATGTTGGCCCCGTCGCGGCCGAGGTTGACCACCGGCCACGGCCCGGTCGGATCGCCGCCATCGCCGCGCGGGTTGCGGAACCAGAGCAGCCCGGCACCGCTGGGGATGACCACGTCGAGCGCGCCGTCGCCGTCGAGGTCGCCGACGGCCATGTCGGTGGTGAAGCTGCCGTCGGCCAGCCGGTGCTTGGTCCACTCGGGCGCGCGGTACCAGAACAGCCCGCCGCCGGCGGCACTGGCGGCCAGCAGGTCGGCCAGCCCGTCGCCGTCCAGGTCGCCGGCGGCCTTGCAGTGCGGGTCGCGCGGGCTGTCGGCATCGACCACGACGTGCCGGAACGGCAGTGGCGCGGGGTTCGGCGCAACGGCGGTGAGGACCAGTGCGGTCAGCGCGGCGTGCATGTCGGCTCCAAGTCCGGCCGGGGCGAGAGGGGTCGGTCGCGGGCGGCGAAGCACCGAGAGCCAGGAGCACCTCCGCCGTGGCTCGGCCCACTCCACGCTTGCCGTTGCCGCTCAGACTGCGGCTCGACGGCTCGGTCGACCTCGAACTTGCGCCGCCGGCGCCGGCAATCCTGCCACTGCTGACCGACCGCCTGGCCGCCGGGCGGAGTGTCTGGATCCAAGGCCAGCCCGGCACCGGCCGGACGAGCTGTCTGCTCGCCGTCGCCGACCAGGCGGCGGTCGTGCTGCGGGTCGACTTCGCCACGCCCGGCGGCACGCCGCTGGCCCGGCTCTGCGCGGCGTTCGAGGAGGCCACCGGCCTGCCCGGTTGGCCCGACGGCGAGCAGATCACCTGGGCCGAGCGCGGGCCTGGCGCGGCGCTGCGCGGGCCGATCGACGAGGCCTGCCGCCGGCGCCATGGCTGCGACCTGATCGAGCTGCGCCGGCTGCACGGACCCGAACCGGCGGCGCGGCTGCTCGAGCAGTTCCGCGCCGACCGCTGGTTGGCCCCGCCGGAGCTGCAGCCACCGGCCGAGAAGCTGGCCGCGCTGTACGATGCGCTGCCTCGGCCAGAGACCGTGCTGGTCCTGCTGGACAACGTCGACGCCGCGCCGCCCGAGCGGCTCGCGCCGCTGGTCCAGGCCCTGGCCGAGGAGCTGCCGCGGGTCTATGGCCAGCCCTGGCTGGTGGTCGCCGCCGGCGGCGCGCCGGCGCCGTCGCCTCGCCTCGAGACGGTTGAGCTGTCGTTGCTCGACCGGCAGGCTGCCGCCTGGTGGGCGTTCGACCCACCGACCGAGGCCGAGCGGCTGGCCACCGCCGCGGGCTGGGAGCTGCTCGAGGGGCTGGTCGCCGGGTCCACCACGCCGCTGGCCGAGGCGGTCGAGGTGCTGCGCGAGCTGGGCGAGGCAGGCATCGCGCCGCCGTTCGGCCCGGTTGACATCGCCGACGCGGCGATGGCCGTCGCCACCGCCGAGGCGCGATTCCCGCTGACCGCGGCGCGGCTCGACACGCTGGACGGCACGGCGGCCACGGCGGCCCGGCTGCTGCTTGCCCGCGCCGCGGCGGGACTGTCGCCCAGCCTCGCCCGTGACGAGCTGGCTCGCTTGCTCGAGGTCGACTCAACACGGCTGGCCCGGTTGCTGAGTACCGATGATCGGTTCGCCGTGGGCGACTCGGTCGCCCTGGCCGCGCTCGATGCAGACGAGCAGGCGCTCGAACGGCTGCGCCGCGAGGCCCTGCCGAGCGTGACCGCCGCCGCCTGCGCCGCCGAGCGGCACGAGACGCTATGCGGCCTGGCCACCGTACTGGCCGGACCGGTGCTGTGGGACGAAGTCAAGTACGACGGCGAGGTGTCGTGTGTGGCCGCCCTTGACCCGGCGCTGGCCGCCCCACTGCCCGCGCAACTCGGCTTTCGCCTGGTAGTGGTCGACTCAACCGAGCCGCTCCCGCCGCTGCCTGAGTGTGACCCGCGCACGATCTTCTGGTTCCCTGCCGAGCCGGACGAGGAGGAGCGCTCGCTGGCGCACCGCGCGGCGCTGCTGCGCAGCGTCGCCGAACATGCCGAGCCGCCGCATCGCCAGCCGGCGCTCGCGGCGCTGGCCGCGGTCGCGGCGGAACTGACCGAGCGCGTGATGGTGGCGCTGCTCTCGGGCGAGGCGCTGGCCGCTCCGCCGCTGGCGCTTAGCTGGGCCGAGAGCCTGCTCCGGCTCGATCCGCCGAACTGGCCGGCGGGGTTGTTCCGGAGCCGGTTCCGCCAGCTTCACTACCGCCGCGGTGAGTGGCTCGATACGACGCCGCTCGACCGGCCGCTGGACGAGGCCGCGCTGGCCGAGGCCTGGCACGAGCTGGCCGTTGCCCCGCGCGAGCGCGGCGGCGCCGTGCGCCGGGCACTGCGGCTCAGCGCCGAGCTCGAACCGCCGGGCTTCGCCTGGCTGCGGCAGTCGCTGGAGGAGCACGGCGGCGCGCTCGACCTGCCGCCGCTGACAGCTCAGCTCTGCGCGCCGCCGCACGGGCTGACGCCGCCGCTGGCCAAGCTACTGCTGCTCGGCCTGGTGCTCCGCGCCGAGCCGCCGCTGACGCTCGAGACCAGCGGCCGCGGCGGCCTGAGCCGGCTGACCGCCGAGGAGCTGCGCCGGCTGCGGTGGGACGATCTGGCGCCGGCGCAGTTGCGGCGCATCATCCGCGGCGACCGGCGCGGCTGGAGCGAACTGCTACCCTTCGCCCGGGTGCTCGAGCCCGACCTCGGCAGCCACACCACGCCGTCTGCCGTCACTGCCGGTCGGGCTCGGCTGCACGGCGCGCTGGCCAGGTTGCGCCGCCGCCTGACCGCCGCGCGCGCGGCGTTGGAGCGGCTCTGCACCGTGCTCGGGCAGCCGCTGCCGCGCGAGGCCGCGGGTGCCCTCGAGCGGCTTGAACGGCTCGCGCAGGCCGACTCGGCCGAGGGCTTTGATGCCGCGGTCGAGGCGGAGTTCGCCGGCACCGTCGACGAGCTGGCCGCGGCCTATGCGGCGCTCGGCCGGTGCGAGCAGGTCAGCGAAGCCGTCGAGCCGCTATGCGACCTGGCCGGCTACCTGCGCGAGGTGGTCCTGCCGGTCAACCACTTGCTCGAGGCCGACCGGATGGCGCTGCGCGGGCAGCTCGACCTGGCCCGGCTGCTGCAGAGCCCCTCGCTGGTTCGCGGCCTGCTGGCCCAGGGCGGGCAGTTCCGGCGGCAGTTCCAGGCGACCTACCAGGCCGCCCACCGCGCGCACCACGAGGAACTCGCCGCGCTCCGCGACGAGTGGGAGCAGGTCGGGGATCAGCACCGCGCCCTGGCGCGGCTGAACGAGATCCGGGCGCTCGGCGAGCCCGAGGCCGACGGCGTCGCCGCGGCGCTCGAGGCGCTCGACCTGCTGCTCCGCCCGTGCCCAGTTGAACCCGACGCCTCGGCGCGGCCGGTCTGCCCCGCCTGCGGCTGGCGCTGTGACGTGCCGGCGCCGGCCGAGCACTGCCGTGCCGTGCGCGACGAGGTGGCCCGCGCCTTTGCCGCGCGCACGCGGCGGCTGGCCGGCCGACTGACCGCCGAGATCACCCAGCAGCTTGGGCACGATCGGCTCGAGGCGCTGCACCAGGTGCTGGCCCTGCAGCAGGCCTCACGCCTGCCGAGCGTGCTGACCACCGAGACGGTCGAGCTGCTCGAACACTGCTTGCCGGCCGAGCCTGCGCCGGCCCCGCTGGCCGAGCTGCAGCGACGGTATGCCACCGTCGGCGCGGACGAAATCGAGGCCGTCTGCGCCGAGCTGCGGCGACTGCTCGAGTCGGCCCTGGCCGACGCCGGCGAGGGAGCGCGGGTCCCGCTCCGCTGAGCTACGGCCCAAGCAGCGCGGTGTGGGCGAAGATGCGGAGAATCAGCATGGCCAGGTTGGCCAGCAGGGCCAGGCCCATCAGTGGGTAGCCGACGCGCAGGACGTGCCGCGCGCCGAAGCTGACCTCCTTGCCCGCCTTGCTGCGCAGCACGCCGGCGACTGCCCGGTACGCGGCTCTCAACCTACCGCCGGGGAGATGCGCACAGCCGACCGTTGGAGGCGAGGTCGCGGCCCGTCGCGATCCCCGCTCGTGTTCGGCCGCCGCGCCACCGCCCGCGCATTTGGTCTTGGCCCCTGGTCGCCGCCGACCGCTCAACGGACGAGGCGGCACTGCGCCAGGCTGCGGTTGCCGATCCAGTGCCCCTCGACGCAGATCGGTTGCCCTGGCGCCAAGCCGATGAACGCGGCGCCGTCTGTGGTCTCGAAGTGGCAGGTCAGGCCGTCAACGTCGAGGTACTTGCCGCCGAGCGGTCCGAGTCGGATGTCGCCGATGAAGCCGTTGATCCTGACCGGTCCGCGCTTGCCGAGTTCGACGGTGGCCACCGGGTTGATGGCGTCGCAGCGGAGCAGGTCGCTCGGCGAAACGAGATAGGCCCCAGCCGCCGTATCCCAGTATGCCGACAAATCGGCTGGCGTCGCCGGTGGCGCAAGTTCCGGTGCCGGCGGCGCCGGGGCGGGCGTCGACGATGCTCGCTCTGCCACGGCCGAATGCTCCGCCTCGAGCTCCTCCTCCCACTGCCGCGGAGCGCACGCTGGTAGGACAGCGAGGACGTGGATCAGTAGCAGAAGTCGGGCAGCGCAACGCATCGGCGTCTCCGTTACGGCAGGATGGCGGCGTCCGCGGTCCGCTCGACGAACCGCGCGCCGGCGGTGTGGGTCACCAACCTCGTGCCGTGACGCACTTGGACCCAACAGCGGCCAGGCGACCGCGGGAGCAGCGATCGCCGATCCGCGGCGCGGCCGAATGCGCAGCCGCCGGCTAAGGCGTTCTTTACGAGCAGTGCGATGCCCAACGTCCTTCGCCGCATCAGTACAGCCCGCCGAGCAACGATGCACCGAACGTGGCGATAATGAACAGACAAAACAGGACGGCAAGCGGCCCGAGAATCGAAAACACGGCGAACGACCGCCGTGCAACGCGCCATGCCTGCTCGTCGAGCAGTCGCCGCATCTGCCCGACCGTCAACGGTTCATCGTCGCCGCGCATCACCTTCACTCCGGTTTCGCCTACAGGCGATCGACGACCAGTTCGGCAGGCGCTAGCGGCCACCTCCGCCGGAGCCTCGTGAGCTGCGAGTGGTCGGCCAGGCAAAGCCACCGTGCCCATCCGATCACTTGCCAGGCAGGCCGCCGTGCCCTTCTGGGCGAGATGGCGTCGAACTACGTCAGGCGGGAGCGGGTCGGCGTAAGGCTCCACTCCTTGGCGCGGCTGAATCCGTCGCGGCCCCTCGCCAGTCCGATCCGCATCGGGCACCGGACATCGGCGCATTGCGATGCGCCGCTACGACGCGAGTGGTGACGCTCGAATCGTCGGCCTCCGCTGATCTACGGCCCAAGCAGCGCGGTGTGGGCGAAGATGCGGAGAATCAGCATGGCCAGGTTGGCCAGCAGGGCCAGGCCCATCAGTGGGTAGCCGACGCGCAGGACGTGCCGCGCGCCGAAGCTGACCTCCTTGCCCGCCTTGCTGCGCAGCACGCCGGCGACCCAGCCGGCGGCGGCGACGCTGGTCAGCACGTTGGCGACGACCCAGAAGCTGCCGCTGTCGCCGGGAAAGCCGTGCATCCAGAGCACGACCACGAGCATCGCCACCTCGGCGCCGACCAGCAGAATCAACTTGCGGGCCGAGGCGGCGCCGGCGGCGACGCTGAAGTTGACCGCCCACAACAGGCTGAGCCACAGCGCCGCCGGCTGCGAGCCGCCGAACCAGGCCAGCAGCGACAGGCGGTCGAGCAGGACGTCATCCATCGGCACGCTCCCTCGGGCGCCCGGCGGCGGCCCAGACCTCGTCGGCCAGCGCCTCGGCCGTGGCCGTGTCGGCGGCTTCGGCCACCAAGCGGACAATCGGCTCGGTGTTCGACGGCCGCAGGTGGACCCAGCCGGCCGGCAGGTCGAGCCGGATGCCGTCACGCGTGTCGATCGCGTCGGCGGCGGCATAGGCCTCCTCGAGCCGCGCCCGCATCCGACCCAGCTCACGCAGCGACGGCCGCGGCAGCCGGCGCTGCACCATCGCATAGCGACCGATGCGCTCGAGCGCCTGGCCGACGGTGCAGCCGCGCACGGCCAGATGCTCGAGGATCAGCGCCATGCCGATGAAGCTGTCCCGCGCGTGGTGCAGCGCCGGGTCGATCACCCCGCCGTTGCCCTCACCGCCAATCACCGCCTGCTCGCGCAGCATCGCCTGCACCACATTGGCCTCGCCAATCGGCGCGCGGACCAGCCGCGAGCCGGTCAGCGCGGCCACGTCGTCCATCGCCCGGCTGGTACTCAGGTTGACCACCACGGTGCCGCGGCCGCCGGCCAGCACGTGGCGGCAGGCCAGCGCGAGGGCATACTCGCCGCCGAGGCAGGCGCCGACCTCATCGATCAACGCCAGCCGGTCGCCGTCGGGGTCCTGGGCAAAGCCGAGGTCGGCACCCGAGTCGCGGACCAGCGCGCAGACCTGCGCCAGGTTCGCGGCCACCGGCTCGGGCCCGCGCGGGAAGCCGCCGCCGAGCTCGAGATGCAGCGGCACCACGGTGCAGCCGAGGGCTTCGAGCAGCCGCGGCGTCATCGCCGCGCCGGCGCCGTTGACACCGTCGACCGCGACGGTGAACCGCCGCGCGCGGATGCGTTCGACCTCGACCCGCGCCAGCACCCGCTCGAGGTGGTAATCGACCGCGTCGTCGAGCGGCACAATCTGCTCGCTCGGCGGGCAGACGCCGCGCGGGTCTTCCTGATGGTAGATGTCCAGCAGCTCCTCGGCTTGCTGCGGATTGAGGAACCGCCCGTCGCCGGCAATCAGCTTGAGCGCGTTCCACTCTTCGGTGTTGTGGCTGGCGGTGATCACCACCCCGCCGGCACAGCCGTGCCGCGGCACGTTGAGCTGGACCGTCGGCGTCGGGACAATGCCTGCGTCGAGCACGCGGCAGCCGGCGGCGAGCAGCCCGGCGACGACCGCCTCGCGGCACATCTCGCCTGAGCGCCGGGTGTCGCGGCCGAGGAGAATGGTGCCGCCGCGGTAGGCGCCGAAGGCCTGGGCGAAGCGGACCAGCAGCAGCGGGGTCAACGCCTCGCCGACGATGCCGCGCACGCCGGAGATGCTGATCTTGAGGCTCGGCAACGGCTGCATCTCAGTCCCTCAGCGCCTGCAGCGCGGCGGCCAGCCGGGCCTCGATCGCCGCCGAGTCGACGCCCTCGCCGACGACCCGGATGGCCGGCTCGGTGATGCTCGAGCGGACGTGCAGCCAGGCGTCGCGCCACTCGATCCGCACGCCCTCGGTGACATCGAGCGCATGGAGCTCGGACTGCGCCTCGGCCCAGTCGCGCAGCTCGGCCAGTCGGTGGGCCGCCTCGCCGGTCGGCACCGGCACGCGGACCTCGCGCCAGATATACCGCGGCAGCTCATCGACCCGCGCCGAGAGCGGGCGCGCATCGCGGGCCAGCCAGTCGAGCAGGTGCGCAATCGTGGCCAGGCTGTCGTGGCAGAGGCCGAGCTCGGGGTACATCACGCCGCCCGAGCCCTCGCCGCCCAGCACGGCGTGATGCACATGCACCGCCTCGGCGATGTAGCTCTGCCCCACGCGCGTGCGGATGACCGGGCCGCCGTGCCGCGCCGCCGCGTGGTCGACCAGCCGCGAGGTCGAGAGGTTGGTCACCACCACGCCGGGCCGGCGCGGCAGCACCGCCTCGGCGGCCAGGGCGAGGGTGTAGCCGGCGCCGAGTGCCTCGCCGCGCTCGGTCACCACGCCGAGCCGGTCGCCGTCGGCGTCGTGGCAGAAGCCGACGTCGGCTCGGCCGGCCAGCACCAGCGCCCGCACCTGGCTCATCGTCGCCGGCGTCGGCTCGGGCGGGTGGGGGAAGGGCAGGCTCGGATCGTCGTTGATCGGCATCACCTCGCAGCCGAGCGCGCGGAGCAGCAGCGGCCCGGCCAGGCAGCAGGCGCCGTTGGCCAGATCGACGGCGACCCGGAACCGCCGCGCGGCCACCGCCTCGGCGTCGATCCGCTCGAGCACCGCCTGGCGATGCGCCACGAGCGCCTCGTCGAGCGCCTGCTCCGACGCCGGGTGGACCGATCCGAGCCGGGTGTGGTCGACCCACCGCGGCCGGTGGTGATGGAAGTGGTCGAGCAGCTCGGCGCCCTGGAACTGATCGAGGAAGACGCCGTCGGGCCCGGCGAACTTGAGCGCGTTCCACTGCTCCGGGCCGTGGCCGGCGGAGATCACCACCCCGCCGTCGCAGGCGGTCACGCGCGTGCGGTGCTGCAGCACCGGCGTGGGGCAGAGGCCGAGGTCGAACACCTCACAGCCGCAGGCGGTCAGCGCGGCCCGCACCGCGGCGGCGAGCATCGGGCCCGACGGCCGGGTGTCGCGGGCGAGCAGCACCCGCGGCGGCCGGCCGAGGTCGCCGAGGTAGGTCCCGAAGGCGGCCGCCAGCCGCACGGCCAGCTCGGCGGTCAGCGCCGTGCCGGCCTCGCCGCGGGTGCCGGCGATGCTGGTTTTCAGCGGTCGCGGGTCGGGCATGTCAGTCGCCGTGCCGCTCGCGCAGCATGGGCGAGCAGCGGACAATCAGGTGCTGCCACTCGCAGATGTCGACCCACTCGGCCACCTCGGCGGCCAGCGCCTCGGGCTCGGGCGGCACCAGACCGGTCTCGCAGGTGTCGCCCAGGTCGCGCTTCGCCTTGGCGCGGTAGTAGGTCAGCGTCCGGTCGCCGAAGCAGCCGATGGTGTAGAAGTCCTCGGACAGGAACAGCGCCACCGGCACCTTCTTCGCCCCGTTGATGCGCAGCATGTCGCGCAGCTCGGGGTGCTCCTCGCGTTCGAGAAAGCGCAGCTCGAGGCTCGGCGCGGCCTCGGCGATGCGCTGGTAGATCGGCCCCTGACGCACGCAGTCGCCGCACCAGACACCGCTGAGCACCAGCAGGCGAAGCTGCCGCGTGAAGCTGCCGAGCAGGTGGCGCTGCGCCTCGGTCAGCGCGGTGCGCTCGAGCGCCGCCTGCCAGCGCACGCGGTGCTTCTCTTCCGAGGCAGCGAGATAAGCATCGTAGTCGAGCGCCGCCGACCAGGCGTCGCGGTAGCACTCCTGCCGCAGGTCGAGGTAGTCTCCGGTCGCCATACCGTCTCCTGGACCCAAGATAATAGCCGGAATGCGCCGCCGCGCGGAAGCCCGGCGGTGCGGCCGTCGTCGAAGGTGGTAGAGTCTCGGTCATGACCCGGTCGCGTTGGACCCTGGCATTGCTCGGCCTGCTCCACCTGACCGCCGCGCCGGCGGCGCCGCCGCCCTGCGTCGGCCGGGCCGTCGGGCTCGGCGTGCAGCTCAGCGGCCCGGCCGGCCTGCCGCCGGTGATCGCCGGCCGGCGGCTGCCGGTCACGGCGGTCAAGGGCGGCGCGCCGGGCACGCTGACGGCCGAGCATGTCACCGCGCTCGGGGCCGAAACCAGCGCCGTGGTCGCCGCGGCGGGCGAGTGGCTCGCCTCCGAGGCGTGCGACCTGCCCGAGCTGCGCGAGCGCTTTGCCCAGCAAGGGGTGATTGTCCGGTTCGACACCGGCGGGCGGCCGATGGAGGGCGGCAGCGCGGGCGTGGCGGTGGCTGTCGCCGCGGCTTCGGTCCTGCTCGAGGTGCCGGTGCGCCAGGACGTGGCGATGACCGGCGAGGTGCGCGCCGACGGCACGATCGGGCCGGTGGCGGCCGTCTCGTACAAGCTGACCGCCGCCGTCGCCTCGCGAATGAACGACGTGCTGGTGCCCTATGACAACGCCAACGCGCTGCTCGCCGAACGCAACGCGAACATGGAGCTGACCACCGTCCACGCGCTGCGCACGGTGCGCGAGGCGATCCGCGAGGCGTTTGGGCCGGCCGGGCCGATCCGCGCCGAGTACGAGGCCTATCGGCAGCGCTTCGAGCACGGGCGGGCACGATTCGACGCGGGCGACTTCGCCGCCGCGGCAGACGCTCTGAGCTGGTGCGCCGCGGCGCGACCGGGTGACCTGTCGGCCCGGCTGTGGCGCGACCGGGCGGTCTTCGCCCGCGCCGAGGGCCGGCGGCTGCGGCCCTATGAGCAGGCCCTCGTGCTCTGCTGGCAGGGCGAATGGGACCAGGCCACCGCGCAGGCCGAGGCCGCGCGCGACGACGGCGCCGCGCCGACTGCGGTCGACGGTCTGCTGACGGTCATCCGCGCCGAACGCGAGCTCGAGCGCTGCCGGTCGATCCTCGATCAGGTCGAGCAGGCGCTGGCGGCCGGCGAGCTCGACCGAGCCGGCGAGCTGCTCGACCAGGCCGAGGCGCTGAACCACCTGCCCGCCGACGGCCGCGCCATGCGCGAGTCGGCCCGCGGGGCCCATGAGCTGGCGCTGGCCCTGGCCGCCGCCCAGGCGCAGCCCGACGATCCGTCGGCCTGGGAGCAACTGGCCCGGCTGGCCGAGCGCGAGGAGGACTGGGAGGCCCTGGCCCAGGCCGCCCGCCGCGTGGGCGAGCTGCGGCCCGACCGCCTGGCCGGCTTCCTCGAGGGCCGCGCGCTGCTCGGCCAGGGCCGGCGCGACGATGCGGCGGTGCGCTTGCTCGAGCAACTACTCCTCTGGCCGGCCGACCTCGAGAGCCGCGGCCTGCTCGGCGAGCTGGGCATCGACGTCTCGCCACCCAACGTGCGAGCCAGCCTGCCGACCGATCGCCACCTCCGCGGCGAGGTGCTGGTCCGACTCCACGCCGGCGACCCGGCGGCCAGCCTGACGGTCCTGCTCGACGGCCGGGCGATCGAGCCGCTGGCCGACCAGCAGACCTGGCGCTGGGACACCCGCGCCGCGCGCGACGGCCCGCACGAAGTCACTGTTCTGGCCGTCGACCCGGCGGGCAACGTCGGCTTCCGAAGCTGGCTGACGCTGATCCACAACGACGACCCGCCGACCTTCGGCCAGCACGGCCCGCCACCGGCCGAAGCACCGTTTGCCGTCGGCGTCTTCCGCCCGGGCACCTGGGTCGTGCGCGAGCGCGACGCGGTGCTGCTCGACACCGCCAGGCTGTTCGAGCCGGCGCTGAGCGCGGTCGCGCTGCCGCCGTCGCGGCTGGCCGTTGCCGCCCCGGAACTCGGCATTCCAGCGGTCTGGGCCGACGAGCCGCTGGCCGTGCCCGCCCGCGCCTGGACCACCCAGGTGATCGATCTGAACCTGGCCGGCCAGCTCGACGACGGCCGCGCCGTCGACCCGGTCGCCGTGCGACTGGTCCGCCAAGCGCACCTGTCGGCCTGGCTCGAGCCACTGCCCACCGGCCCGGCCGGGCAGTTCGAGCTGCGCGCCGTGCCCGGGCTCGAACCGATCGGTGCCTGGCTGCTGCTCGACGGCGCGCCGCTGCAGCTCGGGCCGCCGGGCCGGCTGCGGGTCGATACCTCCACGCTGCCGCCCGGCCGCTACGCCGTCCAGGCCGTGGTAGTCACCCGCGATGGCTGGCACTACCCCACTCCGCCGGTCGTCCTCGAGCTCACCGAGCCATAGCGGTGCCTGACCCCGGGTGTAAGGGGCGTGGCGGCGCGGGGCACTTGGCCGGGCGGCGAGGGTGGTCATGGCCCAGCGCGAAAAGCGGCTTCTGGTCGCGGTCGGCGTGATCGCCCTGCTGCTCCGGGTGGCCGGCATCGGCTGGGGATTGCCCGGCGCCGAGCATCTCTCCAGCTATCACCCCGACGAGTGGCAGGCGGTCGAGACGGCGCTGTCGATGATCGCCCGCGGCAGCGCCAACCCGCGGTTCTTTAACTACCCCACGCTGCAGCCCTACCTGCTCGCTCTGCTCCTCGCGCCATTGCTTGCCGCCGCGCCGGGGGCTGGCATCGGGCTCTTCTACCTGCTCGGCCGGCTGGTCACCGTCGGCTTCGGCGTGGCTACCGTCGTGCTCGTCGGACTGATCGGCCGGCGGCTGGGCGGGCCGCGCGTCGGGCTGGTCGCCGCCGGGCTGATGGCCGTCTTGCCGCTCCACCTGGTCAACAGCCACTTCGCCACGGTCGATGTGGCGCTGACCGCCTGGTGCACGGCCGCGCTGCTGGCGGCCGTGGCCGTCGCCGACAGCCCGAGCTGGCGGACGCTGCTGCTCGGCGCCGCGGCGGCCGGCGCCGCGGCGGCAACCAAATACCACGGCGCGCTGCTGCTGCTGCCGCTGTGGGCGGCCGCCGGCCTCGCCTGGCGCCGACAGGCAGCCAAGCCAGCGGCGGCCGCGGCCGCGGTGGCGGCGCTGGTCTTCGCCATCGCCTCGCCGTACGTGCTGCTCGACCCGGCCGCCTGGCCGCAAGTCCGGTACGAGCTGTTCGAGCATCCGCGCGTGACCAACCTGTTCGCCGACGTCGGCCCCGGCTGGCTGTTTCACCTGCGCTGGAACCTGCCCACCGCCGCCGGCGGGCCGGTGGCGCTGGCGGCGCTGATTGGCCTGGTGGTGCTCGCTCGCCGCCGCCTGCCCGGCGCTCTGCCGGTGCTGGTCTACGGCTTGGTCTTCGGTCTCTCGCTGTTGCGCACGCGGGAGCTGTTCATCCGCTACTGGCTGCCGCTCCTGCCGCTGGTCGCCCTCGGCGCGGCGGTTGCCGTGGCCGAACTGCGCGGCCGGCCGGCGGTGATGTGGTTGGTGCTGGTGGCCATCGCCGCCGGTCCGGCGCTCCGCTCGGCAGCCTATGTGGCGATGCTCGGCCGCCCCGACGCGCGCGACGAGGCGCTGGCCTGGTGCCGCACAGCCATCGCGCCGGGCGAGACCGTCGGCATGTTCGGCTCGGGCGGCACGGTCTGGTTCCAGGCGGTGCCGCTGCAGCCGAACAACGGTGGCGCGCGAACCGGCGCGGTGCCGGCGGGCGGGCCCTATGACCTACGGCTCGACCCATCGACCTGGCCCGACGACCTGCCCGCCTGGCTGGTGCTCAACGCGACCCAGGCCGCCGAAGAGGGCCGCGACCTGGCCTCGCTCACCTCCGGCTATGAGCGGGTGGCCGAGTTCGAGAACGTCGCGCGCGTGCTGCCGGGCCTGGCCGAACGCGGGCCGGGCAGCCGGCTGCACGACTGGAACTACACTCGCCCGCGGATCGAGATCTGGCGGCTCAGTAGCGGAAGCCGTAGATGAACGGCACGTCGCGCATGGTGATCAGCCGCCAGACGCCGCCCTCGTTGACGAACACCGCCTCGCTCCGGTGTGGTTCGGCGATGCCGTACTCGAACACGAAGCCATCGTGCTCTTGAGCCACCATGGAACCCCAGAGCACCACGAAGGCGCGGGTCACCTCGGCGTCGACCTCGATGCTGACGCGATCGATCGAGATGATCACGCGGGTGAGCTGGCGGCGCATGAGCAGCAGCGATCCGGCCAGGGTCGACTTGGTCTGCCTCATGCCGCGAAAGTCGTCGGAGATGAGCTCGAGCGCGGCGCGGATGTCGGACTGCTCGACCGCCTGCTCGAGCCCGCGGATGGAGGCCAGCACCGCTGCCTCGGGCGTGCGGTGGAGCGCCGGCCGGCGAGCACGCGCCCGGCTCCAGCCCGCCACCAGCACGGCGAGGAGGAGCAGGAGCAGCAGGGCCGCGGCGTGGCGTCTCACGGGATCAGTATACGCCGCGGCTTAGTACCAGGCACTGGGCACGGTCGGCCAACCGAAGCAGTCGACCGCCCGCCAGGCGCGGCCTTCCCGCTCGAACGTCGCGCCGACCAGCACCGGCTCGTCGAGGCCGAAGGCGAAGTCACCCATGCTGCCCGAGCCGTAGAAGGTGATGTGCGCGGTCACCTGCGCGCTGCGCCGGTCGCGGGCGACGTCGACCACCAGCCGGTCGATGGACAGATGGACGCCGCGCGAGTTGCGGCACAACTCCCACAGCCCGCGCGAGACATCGCTGTAGGTCAGGTCCTGGCCGTGGAAGCGCTTCGAGACGATGCGCAGCGCGGCAACCGCCGAGCCGCGCTCGAGCCCCTCCTCGAACTGCGCCACGGCGGCGCGGATCCGCTCCTCAGGCGACGGCACGGCCAGCCAACGGGCGATCAGGATGACGCCCATCAGCCCGCACCCAACCGCGATGGCCATCCGCTTGATGCGTCGCCGTCTCATCGCTTACTCCACTGGCAACCTACAGACGTATGTATCCCGTTTGGGGGCGAAGGGCGTTGCGCGGATGTTGCGCCGGAGACGGCCGCGCCGGGCCATCCGCGTCCGCGTCGGTCGACGGGTTGGTGACCGCGGCCACCGTCACACCGGCCGTGGTCCGCGGTGCGGACCCTACACTTCGTCATGACTCCCCTCTCCCAGGCGCCGCGCCAGGGGGAGGGGTCGGGGGTGGGGGCCGGCCGCCCGCAACGCGTTGGCGGTCAAGCTACCGCGGACACGCCTGGCCACCGGGCGGGCGGGGACGCCCGCGCTCCGTGGCTCGCGCGCCGCGGCGCTGGCGTACTGGCCGTAACCGCGGAACCGAGGTGATGGCGGTTGGCCGGCGCCGACCGAGACGGTCGGCCTACGCGTCGGGCCATCCATGTCCGCGTAGGTCGACCGTCCCGGTCGACGCCCGGCCGGGTAATCGGGCATGAACGCCCGCCCCAAAGAAGAACGGGCCCGGCCGTGCGGCCGGGCCCGTGAGCTTACGAGCTTCTGCGATCAGAAGCCGAAGCCGGCGGTGACCCGCACGGCGACGGTGTTGGTGCCGAGCGCATGGCCGGCGTCAACATCGATGAAACCGCCACCGATGGTGACGTTGCCGTTGCTGGTCTGCACGATCGGGATCTGGCCGTAGACCATCCAGTTGAACAGGTCAGCATTGCGCGTGCTGCCTGCCCACCGGATCTCCAGCGGCCGGCTGCCGATCATGTAGGTGATGTGCGCATCGAAGCCCTGTGAGGGGCCGATGCCGTTGCGGAACGAGTCCAGAATCACCGGCCGATCGAACAAGCCGAAGGTGATGCCCCCGGCATTGAGCAGATACGGGTTGGTGATGATCGAGTCGGTCAACGTGTAGTCGTCCTCGACAATTCCGCCGCCGACCGAGAGGCTGAAGTTGTTCCAGTCGTCGAGGATGCCGAGTTCGGCATAGACGCTCTGGCCTTCCGCATCGAGGTCGCCGTCGAAGTCCGGCCCCTTGGAGCCGTCGTTCGAGCGGAACTGGTTGGTGTACTCCACGTGCAGGCCCTGCAGGACGTCCACCCACAGATCGGCCGAAGCCGACCACTCACTGTTGCGGGTGCCGTCGTTGAAGACCTTCATACCCTCGGGCGTCCCGAACGCGCGGTTCGGGAAGTGGCCGACGGTCTGCAGACCGACCTTGACCTTCGGATCACCGTTCTCATCGGTCCACCACGGCAGGTCGATATCGGCGCGCACGACACCGGCGGCATTGCCGGAAAAGATGCCCGCGGCCGGTCGAGCGGCCGTCGGACCCGTTCCGCCATGATCCTCGATCTGACCCAGCAGGGTCAGCTCGACGTTGTCACCGATGCTGTAGTTCGCCCGCACACCGGTCAGGGCGGCGCCGGTGTAGTAACCGGTGCCGAGGCCGAGCGAGCGTACAGCCTCGCCGGTCTCATAGTCCTGGCCCGCATACTGGCGGCCGAAGATCCACCGCCCGCCGAGCGCCGGCAGCTTGACCCAAGCCTCGTCGATGCCGAGCTTGTTCAGGCCACCGGGGCCGCGCAGCAGGCCGCCGTGGAAGACGTTGTCGTCACTGTCATACCACCAGGTGAAGCGCCCGGCCATGTCCTCGCCCATGTTGACGTCGACGCCAATCTGAGCGCTGACCACACCGAACAACTCACCCGCCTCAAAGCCGAGATCGCCATCGGGCAGACCCGGGGCCGTCTGGTCGACGTTGCCGTCGAACCCGACCTGGGTGGTGATGTTGCCGAACCACTGGAACCGCTCCAGCTCGGTGATCCGAGCCTCGTGGTCATCCAGCGTTTCCTGCATCGACGCGATCTTCGACTCGATCGCCGACAGCCGAGCCAACATGGCGTTGGCCCGGTTGCCCTGCCGGTCGAGCTCCGTGCGGAACTCGTTGATCAACCGCTCCAGGTCGTCCAGCCGGGCCAAAGCCTCGGGCGGAAACGTCCCGGGAGGGCCCTGAGCACCGGCCGGGCCGGTTGCCCCAGGAGGCCCTTGCGGACCCGCCGCGCCCGCGGCACCAGCGCCACCCGGCTGTCCGGGCGCACCGGCCGCACCGGCCGGGCCCTGCGGACCGCGGAAGCGGGCCACATTGGCCGGGTCGGCGAAGAAGCGCTCGAGCTCCTCGCGGGTGCGGTTGCCGAGCAGACCGTCGATGTGGCGGAAGGCGCGCTCGATGGCCACGGCAAACTCGTACCGGGTCATCGGGATCTTGCCCCCGAACGTGCCGTTCGGGTAGCCTTCCAGCACACCGGCCTGCGCCAACGCCTCGACCGCCGGGTAGGCCCAGTGGTCAAACGGGACGTCGGCGAAGACGCCTGCGTTGGAGGGGCGGGCGATCATGGCCGACAAGGCCATCGCAAGCAGAGCGATGCGGCTCATGTCTTGCATTCCTCCGTTCTCATGCCCGCGCGCGGCGACCGCCTTCAGGTGAAGCGTCTGACGTTTCCTTCACCCCGCAGCAGCCTCCACTCGCGGGATTCGACCTATGCACGTGCGTTCGGGCAGAGTCGCGTGCGACCCCTCCCGACGCTGCGGCGCAGTCTAACATGCCCGACCTGCGGCGTCAACCGCGGCCGGCCACCACGCCGCCGCCAACCATCCGACTAATCGGACGGCTCCAGTCCGATGGACAACCCACCCACCGGCGAGTTGCCACCGCACCGATCCTGCCCCACCAGACGCCCGGCTAGACCCGATCTGGTCTTGCCGCGGTGTTAATTCGATCACAACTCCGCAACCGCTTGACACCGCCGCCGCGGTGATCGACCCTCGCGCCGCGGAGCCGACCGTGCTCTATTGCCTCGCCTTTGCCTGCGCCGTCACCGGGCCGCCGCCGCGACCGCGTCTGATCTGCGACGCGGCCACTCTCGAGGCCCTGCGCGCCGCGCCGCACCAGGCCGTGGTCGACCGCGCCGCCGAGCTGGCCGCCGCCGAGACCTACCACTACGCCGTGCGCATCCCCGCGCCGAACGGCGAGCACGACGGCTGGGAGTGGAGCTACACCCTCTCGCCCGAGCCGCCGCCGCGGCACGACGAATCGCGCCACTACCCGCCTTGGACGGCCATGTTCCAGGAGCGCAGCGACAGCATCACCACCCGGCTGAAGCACTTCATCGTCGCCTGGCGGCTGACCGGCGAGGCGGTCTACCTCGACCGCGCCCGCGAGATCATCGCCGCGCTCTGCGCCTGGCCGCAGTGGACCGACCCGAGCTACGGCAGCCTGCCCTCGTGCCTCGACACCGGCCACTGCACCCAGACCGTGGCCATGTACTACGACTGGTGCCACGACGCGATGTCGGCCGACGAGCGGGCGGCGGTACGCGCGGCACTGGTCAGCAAGGGCATCGAGCCGATCCGCGAGAGCTTCGCCCGGCTCGACCCGTATCACAACTTCTGGGCGGTGATCAACACCGGCTACGGCCTGGCCGCGCTGGCGCTGCTCGGCGAGGTGCCCGAGGCCGAGACCTGGCTGGCCGAGGCGATTGAGCACACCGCCGCGCAGTTCGACTCCCAGGGCGCCGACGGCGGCAGCTTCGAAGGACCGATGTACGGCACCTACGCCGCCGACCAGCTCGCCTGGCTGATCCTCTCGCTCGACCGCGCCGGCGTGCCGCACCGACTGCACGATCACCCGTTCCTCGCCAGCCTGCCGCGGTTCGCCGGCTGCGGGTTGTCGCCGCACGTGCGCGGCATCCCGACCTTCGGCGACGGCGGCTGGACCGCCGGGTACCGCAACACCATGGCAATCCTCGCCGCCGCCGGCGATGAGGCCGCGCGCTGGTACCTCGAGCGCGCCGGCCTGCTCGGCGGCGACGACCTGAACAGCCTGCTGCTGCTCGGCCCGCTTCGTGGCCGTGAGGCGGCCGCGCCACCCGCCTGGCTGGGCAGCGCGGCGTTCGTCGACATCGGCTACGCCTTCGTCCACAACGGCGAGCCGGCCGAGCCGTTCCTGGCCTTCCGCGCCGGACCGCCCGAGCGGGCGGTGGGCCACAACCACTTCGACCAGAACAGCTTCCAGCTCACCTGGAGTGGCACCGTGCTGGCCGGCGATCCCGGCTATCGCAGCTACTTCGACCCGGCGGTGCGGCGCTACACCGTCGGCAGCCTGGGGCACAACACCATCGTGCTCGACCCCGACGACCACTACCTGGCCAGCGAGCAGGTCGGCACTCCCGGCCGCGACCAGGTGCGGCTCAACGGCGGCCGGCTGACCGCCCTCGTCGGCGACGGCGGCATCGGCTACGTTGAGGGCGAGGCCGCCGCCGCCTACAACCCGGACGACCGCACGGTGCTCGAGCGCTTCACCCGACGGATCGTCTACCTGCCGCCGCACGGCTACCTCGTCCGCGACACCCTCGTCGCGCCCGAGCCGCACCGCTTCGGCTGGCTGCTGCACGGGCCGGCCGGCTCGTGGATCGAGGCCGACGACCAGGCCGTCATCCAGGCCGGCGGAGCGCAGCTTGTCGCCCGGCTGTTCGCGCCAGGCGGCGTGACCTGGCGCGCCGGCGACTACCCCGGCGCCGAGGCTTACGGGCCGTATGCCCTGGCCACCACCGCCGCCGCGCGCGAGCTGACCCTGACCGCCCTACTGGTACCGCGGGCGAGCGTCGAGCTGGTGGTCAACGGCGGGTTCGAGGCGGGCCTGGCCGGCTGGCAGATCCGGCAGGCCGAGGACCAGGCGCCGAACCACTCGGCCAGCGAGGCCGAGCCGCACGCCGGCCGCCGCTGCGGGCGCATCGAGCGGGCCGGCTACTTCTACTCGAACCGCTTCACGCTGCCGGCCGGCAGCCGGCTGGTTGCCCGCGCCATGCACCGCACCGAGGGCGCCGAGCGCGGCGGCGAGATGATCCTCTACTTCTGGGCCGACGGCCGCGCCGTCGCCAACGAGCGGGTCGCCGCGCCGCCGAGCGTCGAGTGGCGCGAAGTCGCACTCGAGGCGACCGTGCCGCCGGGCACCGAGCAGATCAGCGTCGCGCTGCAGCACTTCGACGCCGGCGCCGGCTACTGGGACGACTGCCGCGTCGAGAGCGACGCCGCGCAGCCGAACGCCGCGCCGGCCACAGTCGAGCAGCTCGACGACGGCTTCCGCTTGGCCGTCGACGGCCTCGAGCACGAGGTCTCGTTTGGTGGTGACGCGGCGATGCTGGCCTACACCCGCGCCGCCGACGGCCGCCTGCTGCGACTGCTGGCCGAGGACTGCCGGCACGCCGTGGTCGACGGCCGCGAGGTCTTGACGGCGGCTGAGCGGTGCACGGTCTCGCTGGTCCGCGAAGGTGATGGCTGGCGGGTCGCGGTCTGGCGCGAGACACAGCCGCACGCCGAGCGGGTCGAGGCCGCCGCGGTAGGTCTGCGGGTGGTCGCCGAAGCACGGTAGGTGCGCCGCCAACGGCGCGCGCCGGCGAACCGGCGCGACGGCCGTCCCGCTGGACACGCCGTTGGCGTGTCCCTACAGGATGGCCACCGGCGGCACGGCGACCTCGGCGCGACGGGCCGGGTTGTAGGTCGCGTAGACGGTGGCCGGCGCGGGTGCGATGCCGGCGGCTGTGGCGTTGGCTCGCAGCGTCACCTGCACCGCCCTCGCCTGACCTGGAGCGAGATCGCCGACGGCCAGCTCGAGCAGCGACGCGCCGCCCTTGACCGGCTCGAAGCCGGCCGGCACCGGGAACCGCGCGGCCACCGCGGGCACGGCCCGGTCGCCTGTATTGCGCACGGTCAGCGTGGCGGTGAGGCGGCCGTTGGGCGGCACCGACTTGGCGCTGAAGGCCACCGCCGCGGAGAGGCCCGACTGGTTCGGCTCGGCGACGCTGCGGCTGTGCGACCAGGCCGCCCGCACATAGGCCCGGCCGCGGCCGATGAAGCGGACCGCCAGCCGGTGGCTGCCCGGCTCGGGCGCGGCAACCAGCTCGAGCGGCTGATCGCCGCTGGAGATGGTGGCCCGGCCAAGCCGTTGTCCATCGAGCTCGACGAGTAGCAGCCCGCGGGCCGAGGCGGGCGGGTCGCCCAGCGCCGAGAGCGCCCGGACCACGGCGACGGTGGTGGCCGCGGCGCCCCAGGTACCGTCGGTCGATTGCTGCGCCAGCAGCCAGTCGGCGCCCGCCTGGGCGGCCTCGCGATGCCGCCGCTCGCGCCCGGCGGCCAGCGCGCGGACCGCCAGCGCGGTGGTCTCCAGCGCCGCGCCGCGGCCGGTCGCGCCGGTCGGCGTGGCGGCGGCGGTCAGCCAACTCACTCCGGCTTCACGCGGCTGGGCAAAGGCAGCCAGGCGATCGAGCGGCTCGCGCAGCTCCTCGGGCTCGGCGCCGGCCGCGCGCAGGGCGACCAGCCCAAGGGCCAGCGCATAGACGTCGCCGGCGGCCGGCAGCGCCTCGGTCAGGTGCGTCCGGGCGGTCTCCAGCGCCGGCTGCTCGCGGTCGGCGGCGGCCAGGGCAATGGTCGCCTGAGCGGTGGCGCGCAGCACCTCGTCGGCTGCCTCGTCACCCGCCGGCAGGTCTGGCAGCCAGGTGCCGTTGTGCGCGTGGTGCCGCGCGGCGAGCCAGTTAGCCGTGCGCGCCAGCAATCGCTCGTCGACCGGATAGACCCGCGAGGCGGAGACCAGCGCCGCCAGCGCGCGGGCGGTGGCGAGCTTGCTCGGCGCACCGCCCGGCTGCTCGCTGAAGCCGCCAGCGGCGCGCGCCTGGTAGCCGAGCAAGCGCTGGTAGGCAGTGGCGACCGGCTCGAGCGGCGGAGCGTCGCGGCCGGCGTCGCGCGGGATGCGCACCCGCAGGCTGGCCGCCTCGAGCGCCGCCGCGGCCTCGAGCAGCCCGAACACCGGCCGCTCGGCCACGCCGGCCAGGGCCCGGTCGGCCAGGTGCAGCGGCTCCGGGTCGATCTCGACGGTCAATCGCGGCGCCACCGCGCCGGCCGGCAGTTCGAAATCGAGCTCGTCGTGCCCGCCGGCGAGCAGGCTTCGCGCCTCGCTCAGGCGCGGCGCGCGGGGCGTGATGTCGATGCTCGCGCGCTGCGACAGCTCGACCTCACGGCCGGTGATCTCGGCCGACAAGCTGCCCCGGCCGGGCTCGGCGGCGCGGACCGGGATGGCGAAACGCGACCGCCGCCGCGGCGGGGCGACCACGCGTTGCGTCGGCGCCGTGGCCAGCTCGAGGCCGTCGGTGGCGACCGAGTCGATCCGCAGCGCCTGCGGCGCATCGGTCGGGTTGTCGACCTCGAGCGGCAAGTGGAGCTGATCGCCGACCCGCAGCGCCGCGGGCGCCCGCAGCTCGGCCGAGAGGCGTGCCGGCGCCACGATCGAGGTCGCCGCCTCGCCGGCCGCGCCGGCGGCGTCCAGGGCGCGGGCGACGACCTGGTAGCGCCGCCCGTCGCCGGGCAGCTCGATCCGCGCGATGCCCTTCTCGTCGGTGGCGGCGACGAACGTCGCGGCGGGCGACCCGCCGCCCGCCGCGGGTGGCGAGGCGAGCCGCAGGCCGGCCTGCAGCAGCTCGGCCTGGCGGCCGGCCGGCGGCGCTGGGTAGGGCTCATAGACCGGCGCCGGCGCTGTGGCCAGGGCCGCCAGCGCGCGGGCCTGCCGGCCGGCCAGGGCCACCCCGCCGGCCAACGCCACGGCCAGGGCCAGGCCGCCGGCGAGCACGCCGTAACCGGCCCAGGTGCCGCGCCGGTGGACCGCCGGCAGCTCGCCCCAGGCACGGCGTTCGGCGCGATAGACCTGCTCGAACGGATCGCTCAACCGCTGGCGGCACCAGAGCAGGGCGCAGAGCACCAGCAGGCCGCCGGCCAGCGAGCTGAACAACGGCGCGCGGGCGAAGAACCGCCGCTGCGCCGACAGCGCCCGCTCGTGGGCCAGCCGGGTCGAGTTGACCGAGAGCGTAAACCGACCCGCCGGCGTGGGCGGAGCCTCGCCGAGCAGCGGTGTTCGGGCGCCGGCCGGCAGCAGCGCCACGGCCACCTCGGCGCGCACCGGCTGGTCGTCCAGGTCGCGGGCGGTGACCAGCAGGCTGTCCGGCGCCTCGGGATCCAGAGCGGCGGTGAGTCGCAGCCCGCCGCGCGGCGCGACGATGAACTCGAACCGCGCCGTGCGCCAGCCGCGGTCGTACCGCGCGGCATAGGCCCGCAGGCTGAGCGTCCGGGCCGGCGCGGCGGGGATCTGAAGCACCACCGAGCCGCGCCGGCCGGTCAGGCTGAGGCTGCTGGTCGAGACGATCCGGCCGTCGGCAACCAGGTCGAGATAGGCCGCCTGCACCGCCCGGGGAGCGCGCAGCTCGACCCGCACCGCGTCGCCCGGCGAAACCCGCCGGCGCGCCGGCAAGATGAGCAGCCCCTCGTCGGCCGGCGCGGCCGGCAGCGCCATCGTCCGGCTCAGCCGGCGGCCGTCGAGCGTGGCCTCGATCCTGGCACTCGCCGGAGCGGTGACCGGCGTCCAGCGCACCAGCGCCTCGCCGCCGCGCAGCTCGATCTCGTGCCGGCTCGACTGGCTGGCCTGCTCGACCGTCACCCGCGCCGGCCCGTCATAGGCCGTGCCGTCGGGGTATTCGGCGGTGACCAGCAACAGGTTCTCGATCCCCGGCACAAATCGGCCACCCACCGGCTCGGCGGCGAGCCGCAGCGGCGCACGCGCGGCCGGCAGGCGGAGCCGCTCGGTGCCGACCTCGCCGGCCTGTTCGGCCTCGACTGCCAGCTCGGCCCAGGCGCGGGCGGCGTCGCCGGCCGGGGCGGGCAGGCTGACCTCCCACACACCGCCGGCATCGGTCCAGCCCGAGGCGACCGAGACCCGGCCCTGCAGCCACAGCTTTGCCCGGCAGCGCGCCGACTCGACCGGCAGGCCGTCGCGACCGCGCACGGTCACCGTCGCGCCGAACCGAGCGCCGGCCGAGACATAGGGCCGGTCGGGCTCGATCTCGATCGCCAGACCATCGTCGAGCGCCGGCTGGAGCAGCACGGCGTGCCGCGCCGTCTGGCCACCGACGGCCAGCAGCAGCGAGGCCGGGCCGGGCGGCAGCGCCGTGCTGGTCGGCACCTCCAACGTGCCGAGGCCGTGATCCGACAGCGTCGTGGTGCCGGCGGCGAGGGTGGTCCGCCCGGCGTCCTCGAGCCGCCAGCGCAGCTCGGGCCGCGACAGGGGCGCGCCCGAACCCAGGTCGCGCGCGGCCACCTGCACCGCCAGCGGCCGGCCGACCGGCACGCAGACCGAGAGCGGCACCAGGTCGAGCCGGGCGCGGCGCTCCAACTGCACCGCTCCGCTAACCACCGCCGAACCGCGCGGGCCGGCGACATCGGCGACCAGCACGTAGCGGCCGGGCTCCAGGTCGTCGGGCAGAGCGAACGAGGCGTCGACCGCGCCCTGGTCGTTGGTCCGGCCGGAGTAGAGCGTCTCGCGCCAATGCGACTGCCACAGCCGCAGGCGCACCGGCGCATTGGCCAGCGGCGCGGCGGTGGCGCGGTCGCGGACGAGCAGCCGCACCGCCGCCGGCCGGCCGAGCAGCCACGACGAATCGCCGAGCAGTTGGCACTCGATCGGGCTGACCGTCGGCGCCCACGGATGCAGCCAGAGCAGCGCGCCGAGGAAGAGCAGCAGGACCGCCTCGGTGGCGAGCCGCACCACGGCCAGGGGTGAGACGAGACTGAGCCGCTCGCGCCGCCGGCCGCGGCGACCGAGGGCGGCAATCTGTTCGGCCACGGCGCGGTCGAAGCGCTCGTCGACCGGCGGCGCGGCGACGGCCTCGTCGAGGGCGTCGATCAGGCGGGCCGCCTCGTGCAGCCGGGCCGCCGCCGACTCGGGGTGCGCGGCGAGGTAGCCCTCGACGGCGGCCTGGTCGGCCGGCGACAGCTCGCCGTCGAGATAGAGCGAGATCATCGCCTCGAGGTCGGCGTCGCTCCAGCGCTTACGCGGCACCATCCTCCCCGGCGTCGAGGTCGAAGTGGTCGCCCAGCCGCTGGCGCAGCATTTCACGGGCGGTGCGGAGACGATGCTCGACGGTCGAGACGGGCAGCTTGAGCACCTCGCCGATCTGCTTGTAGCTGAGGTCGTTCAAGTGCCGCAGAACAACCACCACGCGGTACTTAGTGGGCAGCGCGTTGACCGCCGACATGATGTCGCGGCGCAGTTGCTCGCGCTCGCAGGTGACCTCGGCCGAATCGCAGATGGCGGCCTGGCTGGGCAACTGCTCGGGATCGGGAAAGCTGCCCTCGATGCTCACCGCGCGGTGCTTCTGCTTGCGCAGCCAGCTCCGGCAGAGGTTGGCGGCGATGGTGTAGATCCAGCTCGAGAACTTCGCCCCGGGCCGGAACCGCCCCAACGCGCAGAAGGCCTTGACGAAGCTCTGCTGCGCCAGGTCGCGCGCCTCCTCGGCATCGCCGGTGAGGTGCAGCGCCAGGCCGTAGATCGGCTCGCGGTAGCGACTGACCAACTCGCCGAAATGGTCGGGGCCCTCGGCCAGGCAGAGCGCCACCACCGCCTCGTCGGTCAGCCGCCGGCCCGCCGCCGGGCCCGACTCGTCTTGCATGGTCCCTCTCTTCGGACCTCGCGTGCCACCTGATACGCCGCTGGAGCCGATCCGCGCCGTCAAGTCAGCGTCGCGATGGGCGAGCTGTCGAGCAGTACCTTGTTGGTCTGCAGATCATACGCGCTGACGGTCAATCGCCGGCGCGCATCGACCATGAACGCCAGCCGCAGGCGATTCACTCCCGGATGACCCGGCGGATCGAGCGGCACCACCGTCCCGTTGTTCAGCGGCATCACCCGATCGGCCTCGACCAGCGCATAGCGATGCAGCGCCGCCGGCGCGTTGAGCACCCGCACCTGGCGATCTTGCACCACCACCTCGGGCCGGGCCAGATCGGCATGTTCGATCTCCCCGAGGTAGACCTCCATCGCCGGCTGGCCGGGGCTCGAGGCGGCATACTCGCGCACCACCGGCTGCTCGAACGGATAGGCCGTCAACGCCGGCACCACCAGGTCGTACTCGTGCCGGCCGGCCTGGTGGTTCCAGCCCCGTACCCCGTAACTGTGAAACAGAAAGTCGCGCACGACGTAACCGCGGCCGAGATGCACCGCGCCCTTCGCCGCGGCGCAGAAGACGTCGTCGCAGCGCACCCTGGCCGCGCCGAAAACCTGCATCACCGCCCGGCGCACCGCCGGCATCCGAGCCGTGCCGCCGACCAGCAGCACCTGCTCGAGATCGTCCTTGCCGACGCCCTTCCGCTCGGCCTGGCGGAGAACCGACTCCAGGCTCTGTTGCAGCCGGCTGAGAAACTCGTGGCGGACGAGCAGGTCTTCGAGGTCGTCGCGGCTCAGCCGGCAGCGCAGCGCCCGGCCGTCAAGCTCGGCGGCGAAGGTGGCCAGCGGAGCGGTGCTCAGCTCGATCTTCGCCGCCTCGGCGGCCAGGCGCAGCGAGGGATGCGCGGCAAGCTGTTCGTCGGCCAGCCCACACCGCGCCGCGGCCAGCGCCAGCAGCCAGGTGTCGATATCGTCGCCGCCGAGCACCTGGCTCGCCTTGGCCAGCACCGTCGCGACCACCGGCTTGCCGTCGGGTTCGAACCGCTCGGGCAGGCGGACCAGCGAGCAATCGAGCGTGCCGCCGCCGAGATCGACCACCAGCACGCGCCGGCCCGGTGCGGCGACGCGGTAACCCAGCGCCGCCGCCGTGCTCTCGTCGACGGCCTGCCAGTGGCGCACCGGCTGGAGCTGCTCGAGCCAGCGTAGATAGACTTGGAAGGCGCCCACCGGGACGGTGAAGACCATCGTGTCGCCGCTCCGATCGAGCTCCGGCACGCGGCCGAGCAACTCGGTCACGAACCATCCGGCGACGCGCTCGGCGGTCACCTCGACGCCGTCGAGCACCGGATCGAGACCCGGCGCCTGGGCCGCCAGCCGGCGCTTGAAGCCGCGGAACAGCCGCCCGTCGTCGAGCCGCTCGAGCCCCGCGGCGCGCACCGCCTCGCCGGCGCTCAATCGCACCGCTCCGGCGTCGTGGACGTAGACCAGGGTGGGGATCAGCGGCGGCAGGTCGCCCGCCGGCTGCGACAGGCCGTCGAGGGCCAACACCTCGGCCTCGCCGCCGTCGGCGACGGCGGCCACCACCGTGTTGGTGTTGCCCAGATCGACCGCCACCACGCCGCTCATGCGCCCTCCAGCCGGCCGGCAATCGGCCAGGCAAACAGACATTGTGCCCCAGGGGTGAGCATTCGCCAAGCGCGGGTAGAGCCCGTTCGCCGAACGGGCCTGCACGCGACGGGACTGGCCGACGCCCGGCGCGCGGCGGGTTGACGTGGGTAGGAGGGTCGAGTCTCCGCGGCTAGACCACCCGCGCCTCGTCGTCGCTGGCCAGCAGGCGGCCGACCAGCTCGAGCAGCTTGGCCGGCTCGAACGGCTTGGTCAGATAGACATCGGCGCCGCGGATGATGCCCTCGCGCTCGTCGCCCTCCTGGCCGAGCGCAGTGAGCATGATCACCGGCGTGTCGCGGAGTTCGGGGTCGTCGCGGATGCAGGTCAGCACGTCCCAGCCGTTCAGCTCGGGCATCATCACGTCGAGGATGACCAGGTCGGGCCGCTCGACCTCAAGCTGCTCCAGCGCCTCGCGGCCGTCGAGCGCCTCGATCACCTGGTAGCCGGCCATGACCAGGTTCTGGCGGATGCTGAGCACAATCAGGCGCTCGTCATCGACCACGAGGATTCGCTTCTGGCTGGCCATGGCGCCGTCCGCCCATACACCGCGGCGGGCGAATCTACCACAGCCGAGCCCCCGGCGCAACCTGGGGTCAGACCCCGACACCAAGCGACGGGTTACCATCACGGCCCATTTCCGTAACAAACCAGCAGACAATGGGGTCAGGCACCAATGGCGTTGACATTGGGCCCCTAGACCGCCTCTCGGTGCCACCGGCGGCTGGTCCGCCAGTGCCGCCGACGGGCTCCTGGACAGCACTGGCGGACAAGCCGCCAGTGGCACCATCCACTGATGTCAGCGCCAAACTAACGCGTATGGGGTCAGGTGCATTTTTTGCCGGGGGCAAGTCGGTGGTACACTGGTCCGTGGAGGGTCCGGCGATGGCTGTCAGTCCCAGTACCAGCCTCTCGCTCGAGGTTCGTTACCCCAGTCGCACCGGCATGTTGGCACAGATCACCGCGGCGCTGGCCGAGCAGGGGGCGTTGATCCGCCACATCACCATCCTGGACAGCAACGGTGGCCGAACGACCCGGCAGATCGACGTCGAGGCGGCCAGTGTCGAGGGCGAGCAGCGCATTGCCCGGGCGATTGCCGCCCTGCCCGAGGTCGAGCTGCTGAGCGTCCATGACCGCACCTTCCAGCTTCACGTCGGCGGCAAGATCAGTGTCGTCTGCCGGCAGGAGATCACCGACCGCGACAGCCTCTCCCGCGCCTACACGCCGGGCGTGGCGAGGGTCTGCGAGGCGGTCAAGGACGACCTCGACGCGGCCTGGCGGCTGACCATCAAGGGCAACACGGTGGCGGTGGTCAGCGACGGCTCGGCGGTGCTCGGGCTGGGCAACATCGGCCCCTATGGCGCGCTGCCGGTGATGGAGGGCAAGGCGATGCTGTTCAAGCAGTTCGCCGGCATCGACGCCTTCCCGCTGTGCTGCGTGACGCAGGAGGTCGAGGGCATCGTCGAGTTCGTCAAGCAGGCGGCGCCGGTGTTCGGCGCGATCAACCTCGAGGATATCGCCGCGCCGCGCTGCTTCGCGGTCGAGGAGCGGCTGCGCGAGGAGTTGGACATCCCCGTCTTCCACGACGATCAGCACGGCACGGCGGTGGTGGTCAGCGCCGCGCTGCGGAATGCGCTGCGGGTCACCGGCCGGCGGCTCGAGGAGCAGACGGTGGTGCTCAGCGGCGCCGGCGCGGCGGGCCTGGCCATCACCCGGCTGCTGCTGGCCCAACAGGTCGGCGAGGTCATCCTGTGCGACAGCCACGGCGCCATCTATGAGGGGCGAGAAGTCGGCGTCAACCCGCAGAAGGCCGAGCTGGCCCGGCTGACCAACCGCCGGCGACGGACCGGCGGCCTGGCCGAGGTGCTCGCCGGCGCCGATGTGTTCATCGGCGTCTCGAAGCCGAACGTGCTGGACGTCGATGTGCTGCGCACCATGCGGCCCGAGCCGATTGTCTTTGCCCTCGCCAATCCGGTGCCCGAGGTCGATCCTCTCGGCGCGCTCGAGGTCGCCGCGGTGGTCGCCACCGGCCGCTCGGACTTTCCCAACCAGGTCAACAACGCGGTCGCCTTCCCGGGCATCTTCCGCGGTCTGCTCGATGCGCGGGCGACGCGGGTGACCCAGCGCATGTTGCTCGCCGCCGCGGGCGCCGTGGCCGACGCGGTGTCGCCCGAGTCGCTGTGCGCGGAGCACATCATCCCGAGCGTGTTTCAGACGGGCCTGGCCGCCCACGTCGCCGCCGCGGTGGCCGAGGCGGCGCGGGCCGATGGGGTGGTCCGCCCCGGCCGCGCGGTGGGCGACGAGATTCGCTACTGAGCCAGCTCGCAGAGCCGGAACTCGGCGCCCTGGCCGGTCAGCCGCGGGACGATGTGGGTGACCGCCTGCTCACCCAGCTCGATGGCGACGAACCGGCGGTCGCGAGCCGCGGCCGCCGCCGCGGTGGTGCCGCTGCCGGCGAAGCTGTCCAGGACCCAGTCGCCCGGCGCGCTGAAGAACTCGAGCAGGCGACCGAGCAGCGCCTCGGACTTCTCGGTCGCGAACCGGTGCCCGAAGCTGTAGCCGCGCAGATCGGTCCACAGCGTGTCGGCCACCTGGGTCTCGAGCGGCGGGACCCAGTGCTCGACCCGCCCGCGCGGCGAGCGGCGGATGTACTCGGGCCGGCGACCGTGGCGCCGCCAGTGCTCGACCAGCGGCTCGACCGATCCATCGTGCGCGTGGTAGTTGGCCACGGCCGCTTCGGCCCGCGCGCGGCACCACTTCCATTGCCCGCGCACCGGGGTGACGCCGAGCAGGTCGTAGCGCATGGTCGGCCGGTCGGCGGTCGACCAGAAGTCCTTCCAGTAACCGGCCGGATGGCGCGGCCCGTCTGGCTTCGGTACCTCCGGCCGCGGGTAGCGGGTGGCCGGCTCGCGTGAGTAGACCAGGCACAGGTCATGCGCCAGCGGCAGCGCGCTGATCTGCTCGAACTGCCGGCCGACGTTCTTGTAGACGCGCTTGACCACGATACTGCTACGGAAGTTCCGCGGCCCGAACAGCTCGTCGAGCAGGAGTCGCACGTGGTGCACGCGGTGGTCGTCGAGGTGGACCACGAGCGTGCCGCGGGGCGAGAGCAGCTCTCGCACCTGGATCAGCCGGTCGCGCAGCATCGAGAGGTAATCGCCGGGCGACAGGGCGTCGGCGTAGTGCTCGAACCGCCGGCCGGTGCCGAACGGCGGGTCGAGGTAGGCGAGAGCGAAGCGGCCCGCCCAGCCGTCGGCGAGCAGGGCGCGGTGGACCGGGTAGTTGTCGCCGCGGATGACCAGGTTGTCGGCGCCGCCGTGGCGCTCGAGCTCGTGCAGCCGGCCGGCCGGGATGCGCTTCGGATCGACCCGGCGGGTCCCGCCGTCGGCGTCGCAGAGGACGACGCGGCGGTCGTCGCGTCCGGGCCAGACGAGGTACGGCGCGGGGTCGGCGGCAGGTTCGCGCAGGCGCTTGGCCATGTGGGGCTAGACAGCCGGCCGGCCGAAAAGTAGCGTGGCGGCCCCCGGGATCCGGGGGCCCCCGCCACGGGGGCCCCCCCCCCCCCCCAAAT
>CAYONP010000012.1:0-39867 GCA_964405335.1 uncultured Fimbriimonadaceae bacterium | reverse complement strand
GGGGGGGGGGCGGCGGGGGGGGTGGGCGTGGGGGGGCTCCCCCGGGGCGGGCACTCCCGCGGGGGGGGCCCCCCCCGGCGGGGGGCCCCCACGGCAAGGGGCGCAAGCGACCCGCCCTTATGACGGTGGCTCAGCGCCCAAGGTTGCCGAAAGTAGTGCCCGACCCGGGCGGCAGGGTGTAGGTCCAGCCGGGCGGCAGGTTCCCCTGCCGGCCGGTGCCCTGGCCGCCGCGCATGTGCACGTTCGGCGGCAGCTCGTCGAGATAGAAGGTCGGCGCGACCCACTGGCCGCGGTTGGGATCCCAGTAGTACTGAATCCCGCCACCGAGCTGACCGACCTGCACGCCGCCCGGCCCGAACCAGACCGGCGGCAGGTGGACCGTGCCGGCGCCGCCGTTGATGCCCACGGGCGGCGGAACGAGTACGCCGCCGCCCTCGCCCAGGCCGAGGTTCCAGCCGTTGAGCGAGATGCCCAGTCCACCGCCCTGCTGCGGGCGGTACTCGGGCGGCCGCCAGCCGAACGGCACGTTGTAGCGCAGCGGTCCGCCGCTCTGCTGAACCACCGTGCCGTCGGGCAGAATCACCGCGCCGCTGGGCAGGATGACCGTGCCGTTGGGCATCAGGATCGAGCCGTTTGGGGTCACCCGCGCGCGGGGCGGCAGGTTGCGGTACGGGTCGCCACCGGTCGGCTGACCGCTCGCCCGATTCACCAGCCAGTCCGGCGGCGGCTGGCCCGGGTCGAGGCCGAGCAGCAGCGCGATGTAGCGCCAGTTGCGAGGATCGATTTCGATCTGCCCCTGGCCGACCGGCGGTGGCTCGGGCCCGCCCTCGAGCGTGCCCGGCGCGCCCGGGGTGGCCGGCGGGGTGAGGCCGGCGCCGCCGAGGTCTTCGGTCGCGCCGGTGGGCACAAAGTCGGGCAGCAGCGCCGCCGCGCCGCGAGCCGGTGGCCGCTCGGCGGCTGGCTCGGCTTCGTCCTGCTTCGGCCGCAGCACCCAGACCTGCTCGATGCAAAGCACTTCGACGCCGAGGGTGGCGCCGATGACGGTCAGCACCTGGTCGAGCGGCTGGTCGATGAAGCGGCCGGTGATCAGCCCCTCGACGCCCGCGGCGATGACGAAGTCGACGCCGGTCTCTTGGTGCAGTTGGCGGATCACATCGCGCACATCGACCTGGTCAAAGGTCTTGGTGATCGACGGCCAGTGCAGCCCCGGCGCCTGGTCGGCGCGGAGCGGGGCCAGCAGGCCGGCGAACAACAGGCCCGGCAACCAGACGGGCAGCCGCATCTCGGTCTCCCGTGGGCGTGAAGACAAGGACGCGCGGGCCGACGCGTCCGACAACCTCAATCCTATGGTAGTGCAAACGACGCGGCGGCGCGATGGTTCCGTCACCACGGAGCGCGGCCGTCCCCGGCCGCCGGAACGCCGGCTTCCAGGGCGTGTCTAGAGGTGCGGTAGGGGCGGGTCTCAGACCCGCCCGAATGCCAACGAACCCGCTTCCAGAGCGGATCAACTCGCTGGCGGGCAGGTCTGAGACCTGCCCCTACCACGAAAAGCAACACGCCCTTCCAGCCGGCATTCGGCGCGCGCAGCGCGCCGCGACGGAGCGCGGCCGTCCCCGGCCGCCCGCCGGCGGCCCGCCGCTCTTGACCGCCCGCCCGGCCGGCCCGTATAATCTGGCCATCCCCGGGGCGTAGCTCAGTTTGGCTAGAGCGCGGGCTTTGGGAGCCTGAGGCCGTAGGTTCAAATCCTATCGCCCCGATGCGGGAGTAGCTCAATGGTAGAGCTCTAGCCTTCCAAGCTAGTGACGCGGGTTCGATCCCCGTCTCCCGCTTCGCCCGGAGCAGCCGGTGGCTGAAACTCTGACCGTCCCCGACATGATGTGTGCCAACTGCGCGGCGACCATTCGGCGCGTGCTGACCGCCCTCGACGGCGTCGATGACGTCGAGATCGACGTCGAGGCGAAGACCGTCGCGGTCGACGGCGCGGCCGACCGCGAGGCGCTGCGCGCGGCGGTGACCAAGGCGGGGTTCACGCCCGACGCTTGATCAGTCGTGGTGCTCGCGCCGGTAGCGCTTGAACTCCATGGCGACAATCATCGGCTCGACCGAGAGCATCTCGGCGACCTTGTCGATCATCCGCGAGGCGGCGCGCACAAACCCCTCGGCGGACTGCTCGATGGTTCGCAGGTCGGCTTCGGCCTGCAGCATGTCGGGCATGATCTCGTGCAGGAAACTGGCTTTCGAGTAGCTCGAATTGCGGCTCGGCAGCCGGGTGTGGCGGTGCCGGAAGTCGAGCATCAGGTCGTGCACGTACTTGGCGCTGCCGGTGGCCGCGGGAATGCCCTCCGGCCGCGGGTCGAACGGCGAGTCGCTCGGCGCCTCGTCGGCGTGGCGCGCGAGCACCGCGTCGCGGGCCGCCTCACGCTCTTTCCAGCGCTGGTAGTCCGCCGGCGTGGTGCCGTCGATCGGCCGCAGCTCGACCGGCCGGGTGGCCACCGTGCCGAGCACCTGGTGCAGCCGCGGCGCGGCCTGGGCCGAGCCGAAGAAGGTCATTTGCGGCTCATCCTGCGGCGAGAAGCCGATTACCAGCGTGCCGCCCTCGAGGCAGATCGGCACCGCGGCGTCCATCGCCCGCCACAGCGGCGGGTCGAGTTCGGCCTCCTTGACCTTGGTCACGATCGCCTGCCACAGCGCCTCGGCCTTGTCGTCGCCCATGGTCGTTCCTCTCAGCGCGCCAGCCGCCGGCGCATGTCGTCGATGGTCGCGGTCATGCCCTCCTCGAACGGCACCCGCGGCGACCAGCCGAGCAGCTCCCGCGCCCGCGTGATGTCGGGCCGGCGGACCTTCGGATCGTTGTCCGTCGGCATCGGCTGATAGACGATCCCCGAGGAGCTTCCCGTCAGCCGGATGATCTCCTCGGCAAACTGACGGATCGACCGCTCCTCGGGATTGCCGATGTTCACCGGCATCAGCTCGGGGCTGTTCATCAACCGCACCATGCCGTCGATGGTGTCGAGGCAGTAGCAGAACGAGCGCGTCTGGCTGCCGTCGCCGAAGATGGTCAGCGGCTCGCCGGCCAGCGCCTGGCAGATGAAGTTCGGCACCACGCGGCCGTCGTTCAGCCGCATCCGCGGGCCGTAGGTGTTGAAGATGCGGATGATCCGCGTGTTGACCCGGTGCACCCGGTAATAGGCCATGGTCAACGCCTCGCCGAACCGCTTCGCCTCGTCGTAGCAGCCGCGCAGGCCGGTGGTGCTGACATTCCCGTGGTAGCTCTCCGGTTGCGGGTTGCACTCGGGGTCGCCATAGACCTCGCTGGTCGAGGCGAAGAGAAACCCGGCGCCCTTCTCCTTGGCCAGCCCGAGCGCGTTGTGCGTGCCGAGCGAGCCGACCTTGAGCGTCTGGATCGGATACTCGAGGTAGTCGACCGGGCTCGCCGGGCTGGCCAGGTGGAAGACGAAGTCGACCGCGCCGGCGAGGTAGATGAACTTCGACACATCGTGCTTGATGAACTCGAACTGCGGGTCGCGGATGTGCGCGAGGTTGTCGGCCGTGCCGGTGATCAGGTTGTCGATCCCAACCACCTGGTGGCCGTCGGCGAGCAGGCGGTCGGTCAGGTGCGAGCCCAGAAACCCGGCGGCGCCGGTGACGACGATGCGCATGGTTACTCCACGATCACCCGCGGCGGGTGCGCGAAATCGTGGTACCGGGTGGCCACCTGCCCCTGCGTCGCATCGCCGGGATGGACGAAGATCCGGTACCGGAACTTCATCGTCTCTCCGGCGGGCAAGGTGTAGTCACCGCGCTCGGCGTTGTTGGTGTAGTGGCTCAGGCCGAAGCAGTTGGCGGTCATCAGCCCGTAGTTGCGCACATGCCACCAGGTCGGGTGGCGGAAGCTGGTTGGGTGGTCCATGATGGTCAGGCCGACCAGGTTGCCCCGCACCGGGCCCGAGTAATCGCACCAGGCGGCGCGCTTGCCCCACGTCTCGGGCTCGTTGATGCCGCCGATGGCGTTCTCGATCCGCCCCGCCGGCACGTCCATCGAGGTGGCCACCCGGACCGAGCAGAGCCCGCCCTCCTTGGTGTCGCCGAACTCGACCTGCGCCACCCCCGGCGCCGGGGTCAGATCGATCTCGAGGTCCCAGATCGACTCGCTGGTGGGCACGTTCCAGAGCCGCCAGACGCGGCGCTCGAGCAGCACCGGCGCGCCCTCGCGGTCGCGCCAGGCGAGGTTCTGGTCGAGCACCGCGCAAGCGCCGCCGCCAGCCAGGGTGTTCCAGCCTTCGTGGGTCTGCTTGCAGTGGTTCGCGCCCTCGCTCCAGTTGTCGGTGCCGTTGACCTCGCCAAAAGCGACCCAGAGGCTGCGGTGATGCGGGTGATCCTGCTTCTCACCCTCGATGTCGTGCATCGGATAGCCGCGCGTGATCACGCCGCCGTAGGGATCGTGAACGGGATACCAGTACGGCCGCGCCGCGGCGGGATCGGCGTGGTGGTACGTCGAAACCTGCGCCGGACCGCGCCAGACGGTGACCGACTGCTCATCGTCGGTCACGGTCAGCGCCGGCGCGGCCGTCGCCGCACCTTCTCGCGCCACCAGCCGCGCGGTGGCGCCGGCGGCCAGATGCTCCAGCACGAACCGGAGCACGGTCTTGCCGTTGACGCCGGCGGCGTCGAAGTAGGGCAGCGGTGCGTCGTCGAGCAGGACCGACTCGATCCCGTTCGCCTCGAGTTCGACGGTGACCGGGCAGTTTCGCCGCTCGCGGTCACCGGCCTGGACCAACAACGTGTAGCTACGCACCGGCGCTCTCCCGCCCCGCGAGCATAGCACCAGGCGGTGGGCACCGCAATGCGACGGGACGATGGGTCCCTGGTAGACGATGGCGGCCCGGCGCCGGCGGTGCTATACTGCTTGCCGGGGGAGGGATTGAGTCGTTCGGAACCCGTCATGTTGGTCTTTCGGCAGTGGCCGATCCGGCAGTCCGACCGGGCTCAGGCCGCCTACACCGCGGCCTGGGAGCCGGCGGCCGATGTGCTGGTCGCCGGCGGTGTGGTCGAGATCCGGGTCGAGTTGGCGGCGGTTCCGCGCGAGTCGATCGAGGTGCTGTGCGAGGGCTGGCGGCTGATTGTCCGCGGCCAGCGGCCGCGTGACAGCGCCTGCGCCGCCGAATACCGCCAGGCCGAGATCAACTACGGTCAGTTCCAGCGGGTGTTTGAAGAGTTCCCCTTCCCGCTCGACGAGGCCGAGGTCACCGCGCGGCTGGCCGACGGCCTGCTGACCGTCACCGTCGCCCCGCGCGGGCTGGCCCGCCGGCGGGTGCTCGTCGATCCGGAACCGTGATCACCGACGCCGAGACCGGCGCGGCGGACGCCCCACCCGACGACAGCGAAGAGCTGTACCTCCTCGCCGTGCCCGAGCTGGTGCTCTACCCCGGCCTGATGTCGCCCGTGCAGTTCGGCGAGCCGAGCCTGCGGCGCGTGATCGACGCGGCCTTCGGCCAGGGTGACCGCCGAGTCGCGGTGGTCTCGCGCGAGCCGCGGCTCGGTGAGGATGGCGAGCCGACGCTGCTCGGAGCCATCCGCGAGGTCGGCTGTGTCGCCCACATCCCGCGCATGAGGCGGATGTCCGACGGCGCGATGCAGATCCTGCTCCAGGGCCAGGAACGGGTCCGTGTCGTGGCGGTGATCGAGGGCAGCGACCCGCTCGCCGCGCGCGTTGTCGCGGCGCCCGACGAGGCCAGCGAGAGCGACACGGTGCAGGCGCTGTCGCGCACGCTGCAGCAGCAGTTCAGCCGCATCGCCGAGCTGATCCCGCAGCTCGGCACCGAGATCCAGGTGGCCATGGCCAACACCGAGGATCCGGTCCAGTTGGTCTACCTGCTCGCCGCGGCGGTGCGGATGGACGAGGCGGAGCGGTACCAGATCCTGGCTACCGACGGGATCGAGGCCAAGCTGCGCCTGCTGCTGCGCATCGCCAGCCGCGAGCTGGAGCTGCTCGAACTCGGCTCGAAGCTGCAGAGCGAGGCGGCCGGCGAGATCGACAAAGCGCAGCGCGAGTACTTCCTGCGCCAGCAGCTCAAGGCCATCCGCGCCGAACTGGGCGAGGACGAGCCGGGCCGCGCCGAGGTCGAGGAGCTGCGCGAGCGGCTCGACGCCGCCAACCTGCCCGACGAGGCGGCGACCGCCGCGCGGCGCGAGCTGCGCCGGCTCGAGCAGATGCCGCCGCAGGCGGCCGAGTTTCACGTCATCCGGACCTACCTCGAACTGATTCTCGAGCTGCCTTGGCAGGCGCAGACGAAGGACAATCTCGACCTGCGCCGGGCGCGGCGGATCCTCGACGAAGACCACCACGGGCTGGAGAAGGTCAAGGACCGGATCCTCGAGTACCTGGCCGTGCGCGCGCTCAAGCCCGACCTGCGCGGGCCGATCCTCTGCTTCGTCGGCCCGCCCGGGGTGGGCAAGACCTCGCTCGGCCAGAGCATCGCGCGCAGCCTGGGGCGGCGGTTCGCGCGGATCAGTCTCGGCGGCGTGCACGACGAGGCCGAGATCCGCGGCCACCGCCGGACCTACATCGGCGCCATGCCCGGGCGCATCCTCGACCGCATCCGCCGCGCCGAGGTGCGCAACCCGGTGCTGATGCTCGACGAGATCGACAAGGTGCAGCAGAGCCTGCACGGCGACCCGTCGAGCGCGCTGCTGGAGGTGCTCGACCCGGCGCAGAACCACGCCTTCCGCGACAACTACCTCGATCTCGATTTCGACCTCAGCCAGGTGCTCTTCATCGCCACCGGCAACGTACTCTCGACGGTCCAGCCGGCGCTGCTCGACCGGCTCGAAGTGATCGAGATCGAGGGCTACACCGAGAGTGAGAAGACCGCCATCGCGCGGAAGTACCTGATCCCTCGGCAGCTCGGCGAGAACGGGCTCGATGCCGGCCGGCTGCGGCTCAGCGCGGCGGCGCTGCAGAAGCTCATCACCGCCTACACGCGCGAGAGCGGCGTGCGCAACCTGGAGCGGACCATCGCCACGGTCTGCCGCAAGGCCGCGCGGCAGATTGCCGAGGAGGGCGTCGAGCGGGTCAGCGTCGGCGTCGGCGACCTGGTCGACCTGCTCGGCCCCGAGCGGGTCTACCCTGACCTGCTGCTGCGCGAGCCGCAGCCGGGCGTCGTCGCCGGGCTGTCGGTCAGCGCCACGGGCGGCCAGGTGCTGGTGGTCGAGGCGCTGACCATGCCGGGCAGCGGCAACCTGCGCCTGACCGGTCAGCTCGGCGAGGTGATGCAGGAGTCGGCCCAGGCGGCGTTCAGCTACGTGCGCAGCCGGGCCGAGCAGTTCGGCGTCGCGCCGGAGCAATTCGAGAAGCGCGACTTCCACCTTCATGTACCCGCCGGGGCGACGCCGAAGGACGGCCCGTCGGCCGGGGTCACCATCGCCGCCGCGTTGCTCTCGGCGGCGCTCGGCCGGCCGGCCGCCGGTGACCTGGCGATGACCGGGGAGATCACGTTGACCGGGCAGGTGCTCCCGGTCGGCGGGATCAAAGAGAAGGTGCTCGCCGCGCGCCGGGCCGGGCTGGCGCGGGTAGTGGTGCCACGCCAGAATGCCAACGACTTGCGCGAGCTGCCGGCCGAGGTGCGCGAGCAGATGAGCCTGCTCACCGCCGAGACGGTGACCGACGTGCTGCGGGTCGCGCTGCCCGGCGTGGCCGAGGGAGAAGGATGATGCGGCATGTGCTGCTACTCATCGCGCTCGGGGCGATGCTGGCCGGTTGTGGCAAGCAGGAGGCGGTCGAGCCCGAGTCGCCGAGCGCGCCGATGGGCGGGCCGATGCCGGCCGTGCCCGACCGCGGGCCGCGACCGCTGCCCGGCGCCGAGGCGCTGGCGCTCGAGCCCGGCGACGGGGCGCACATCCACGCCAACTACCTGTCCGCCGAGGGCCAGCCGCGCGGGGCGGTGGTACTGCTCCACCAGCTCAACCGCATCGCCGAGGACTGGAACCCGCTGATGTCCGAGCTGGCCAAGGCCGGCCTGGCCAGCGTGGCGATTGACCTGCGCGGCCACCAGCGCAGCTTTGCGCCGGGCAACGTACCGGTGGCCGAGTTCACGCCGGCTGAGTGGCAGGCCGCCGTGGCCGATGTCGGCGCGGCGGTCGAGGCGGTGGCCGAAATAGCGCCGGAGGTGCCGGTCTTCCTCGTTGGGGCAAGCATTGGGGCCAACCTGTGCACCGTCTACGCCAGCCGGCACCCCGAGCAGATCGCCGGCCTGATGCTCCTCTCGCCGGGGCTCGATTACCGCGGCGTGCAGACACTCGAGCCGATGGGACAGCTCGGCACCATGCCGGTCTGGCTGCGCGCCACGCTCGGCGATGCCGAATCGGCCGGCGCCGTCGAGCAGCTTGCCGCCGCCGCGCCGGGCGAGGTCGACTCGGCGGTGACCGACGGCGCCGCGCACGGCACCAACCTGTTCGAGGAGCAGCCCGAGCTGATCGCGAGCATGGTCGCTTGGCTGACCGCGCACCTTGACTGAGTTCGCCGCCGAACTGCGTCGCCGCGCCGCCGAGCTGCCGGTCACGCTCGACCACGCGGCGGTCGATCGCCTGGCCCGCTACGCCGCGCTGCTGGCCGAGTGGAACCGCTCGATTAACCTCGTCGCCGACGCCGCGGACGAGGCTCTGCTCGAGCATCTGCTGGACAGCCTGGCCCACGCCGAGCTGCTCGAGGGCGAGGACCTGGCCGACGTCGGCTCCGGCGCCGGGCTGCCCGGCCTGGTGCTCGCCGCGCTGCGGCCCGAGCGGACGGTGACGCTGGTCGAGAGCGTGGCGCGCAAGGGCGACTTCCTGCGTGAGGCGGCCTTGGCGCTGGACCTGCCGCGGGTCATCGTGGCCGAGCAGCGGGTCGAGCTGCTGGCCCGTGACCCGGCGCATCGCGAGCGCTACGAGCGAGTCACCGCGCGGCGGCTGGCGCCGCTCGGCGTGCTGCTCGAGTATCTGCTGCCGCTGGCCCGGGTCGGCGGCCGGATGATCGTCGCCAAGGGCGTCGGCCTCGAGCAGGAGCTGGCCGACGCCGCCGGGGTGGCCGAGCAGCTCGGGGGCGGCGCGCCGCGGGTGGTAACGGGACCGCGCTCGCGCGCGTTTGTGGTTCTAGACAAGCTGGGGCCGACGCCGGAGCGCTATCCACGGCGGGTGGGGATCCCCGCCAAGCGTCCGCTGCGAGTGGGTGGAGCAGAAGGTTGAGCGAGGCGGCAACGAAAGTCCGGGTGACCATCCGAGGACGGGTGCAAGGAGTCGGCTTCCGCTACTCGCTGCAGCACGTCGCCGAGCAGCACGGCGTCTCGGGCTGGTGCCGCAACCAGCGCGACGGCACTGTCGAGGCGGTCTTCGCCGGCGCCGCCGAGGCGGTCGACCAGGTGCTCGCCTGGTGCCGTCAGGGTCCGCCGATGGCCCGCATCGACGAGGTGCAGACCCAGCCCGCCGACGACGAACCCATCTGGCCCGGCTTCCTCATCCGCGGCTGACCTCGTGAATCTGCGCGGAGGACGTCATGTCGTTGGCCGAACACCGCATCGCCCGCGTCGATCGCCTCGAGCTGCAGCAGCGCTACCCTCGCCGCATCGGCCGTAATGCGCGATTGCGCGACCACGGCACCGGACCGGCGTTCCCCGCCGTGGTGCTGACCACCGACCAGGGCGCCCGCGGCTGGGGCGTCGGCCGCCCCGATGATGCCCTGACCAAGGCGCTGGTCGGGCAATCCGTCGACGCCCTGATCGACCCGGCGCGCGGCGCCTCGGCCGCGGTGTTCGAGGCCGACTTCGCGCTCTGGGACCTGGCCGGCGTCATCCTCGGACAGCCAGTCTGGCGGCTGCTTGGGGCGCGCGGTCCGCGCGCGCCGCGGGTCTATTCGGGCGCGATCTACTTCGACGACCTCGACCTCGACGCCGCCGGCCGGCCACGCGGCCTGGCCGGCGTGCTCGCCTCCTGCGCCGAGGACCAGGCCGCCGGCTACTCGGCGTTCAAGCTGAAGATCGGCCGCGGCCACCGCTGGATGGACCGCGACGAGGGCGACCGGCGCGACATCCTGGTCACCCGCGCGGTGCGCGAAGCCTATCCGCGCGCCGAGCTGCTGGTCGATGCCAACGATGGCTACCAGCCGAAGGGCTTCGCCACCTACCTGAAGGCCGTGGCCGACTGCCGCCTGGCCTGGATTGAGGAGCCCTTTGCCGAGGACGCCGACGCGCTGCGGGCGCTGCGCGATTTGATGGCCAAGCTGGGCCGCGACGCCCTGCTGGCCGACGGCGAGGGCGGCGCCGCTCGTGCCGAACAGCCCGGCCGCCTGGGCCGCTACGAGCCGGCGTTCATCGAGCACCTGCTCGGCCTCGCGGCCAAGCAGCTCATCGACGTGGTGCTGTTCGACGTCACCCACCTCGGCTTCAGCCCCTGGGTCGACCTGCTGCCGCGCCTGATCGAGAGAGGCATCCAGGCCGGCCCGCACACCTGGGGCCTGTCGATCAAGAGCTGCTACGCGGCGCACCTGGCCGCCGGTCTGGGCGGTGTCGCCTGGGTCGAGGGCGTGCCCGGCCAGACCGACGGCGTCGACTCCACGGCCTGGGCCATCGCCGGCGGCACCATCACCCCACCCGACGCGCCGGGGTTCGGGCTGACGCTGGATGAGGCATTGATCGGTTAGGCCCCCCGGCCATCGGAGCGCGGCCGTCCCCGGCCGCCTGGGTATGGGCTCACGGGCCGTGCGGGCGGGGACGCCCGCGCTCCGGTGGCTTGGGCTCACGGTCGGGGGCGGGCGACGACGCCCGCGCTCCGGTGGCTTGGGCTCACGGTCGGGGGCGGGCGACGACGCCCGCGCGCCGTCGCCTACGCGCCGGTCACCTGGCCCCACCAGGCCGCCAAGTCGGCCGCGCCGCGTTCGGCCATCGCCGCCCGGCGCGCTGCGCGGCCGCCGGCGGCCAGGCCGGGGAGCAGACCGAAGTTGGCGTTCATCGGCTGGAAGTTCTCCAGCCATTCGTCGCTGACATAGCGCATCAGCGCGCCGATCATCGTGGTTGCCGGCGGCACCACGGGCTCCTCACCACGCACCAGGCGCGCCGCGTTGAGTCCGGCCAGCCAGCCGGCCGCGGCGCTCTCGACATAGCCCTCGACACCGATCAGTTGCCCGGCGAGGAAGAGGTCGGGGCGCGCGCGTAGCTGTAGCGTCGGCCGCAGCAGCCGCGGCGCCTGGACGAAGGTGTTGCGATGCACCTGCCCCCAGCGGGCGAAGACCGCCTGCTCCAGCCCGGGGATCATCCGCAGCACACGCTCCTGCTCGCCGCGCTTGAGCTGCGTCTGGCAGCCGACCAGGCTGTAGAGCGTGCCGGCGCGGTTCTCCTGCCGCAACTGCACCACCGCGTGCGGCCGCCGGCCGGTGCGCGGGTCGGTCAGCCCAACTGGCTTGAACGGCCCGAACAACAGCGCCTGGACGTCACGCGCGGCCAGGATTTCGATCGGCAGACAGCTCTCGAAGTAGACCGTGTCCTCGGGGTTCTTCGGCGCGTACCGCTCGGCGTGCACCAGCTCGTGCCAGAAGGCCTCGTACTGCGGGCGGTCCATCGGGCAGTTGAGGTAGTCGGCGCCACCCTTGTCATAGCGCGAGGCGCGGAAGGCGATGCTCTGGTCGATGCTCTCGGCCTCGACCGTCGGCGCGATGGCGTCGTAGAAGGCGAGCTGCTCCTGGCCGGTCAACGCGCGCAGATCGTCGGCCAGCGCCTCGGAGGTCAGCGGCCCGCTGGCGACGATCGCCAGCCACTCGCGCGGCACGCTGGTCAGTTCCTCGCGGACCAGGTCAATCAGCGGCTCGGCCTCGATGGCGGCGGTCACCGCTGCGGCGAACTCGTCGCGGTCGACGGCCAGCGCCTGTCCGCCGGGAATCTCGGCCGCGTAGCCGCAGTGTAGAATGAGCGAGCCGAGGGCGACGAGTTCGGCGTTGAGCATGCCCGAGGCGGTGGTCGGCTGTTTCGACTTGAGCGACCCGCTGCAGACCAGCTCGGCCAGCCGGTCGGTCTGGTGCACGCCGGTCGAGCGTCCGGGCCGCATCTCGTACAGCCGCACCGCGCAGCCGAGCCGGGCGGCCTGCCAGGCGGCCTCGCAGCCGGCCAGTCCGCCGCCGATGATGGTGATGGGGGTGGACATGACGGGCGGAGTCACTCGCCGCCGAAATCGAGGAGTTGCTGCGGGCTGTCGCCCTTGATCTCCTTCGCCTCACGGTGGCGGGCGAGCCGGCTGGTGCGCGGCAGCTCGGGGCGGCGGCCTTCGAGCAGCTCCTCGACAGTCAGGATCTGGATGCGCGGGAAGCAAGCGGTGACATGATCGCTCAACTCGCGCGCTGCGTACTGATACTCCCCAGCTTGCGCGGCGCGCTGTCGCATCGGCCGCGTGGGCGCGGCGAGGGTGACCATCAGCCCGACGGCGGCGTTCTCGGCCTCGACGGTGGCAATCAGGTCCTTGAGCATGGCATCGCCAACGTGCCGACCGCCCTTGACCGAGACGACCGCGCGCTGCAACTGATCCTGGCCGTCGCGCCATAGGATCTCACCGTCGATGCCGCGGTCGGCGCCCTTCTTACGCCGCCCGCCCGGCGGGTGGGCACCAACGAGGGTCAAAGCCCAGAACTGGAAATCGTAGGGATTGGTCTCGAACAGCAGTCGCGCGCCGGCGACATCGCGCGGCAGACCGGCGACCGGCACATCGCCGGGCATCGGCCAGAGCTCGGGGAAGTGGTTGGACAGCCGTTCGCGGATGAGGTTGACCGCCAACGAGGTGATGTCGATTCCGATCCACCGGCGATTGAGTTTCTGCGCCGCCACAACGGCGGTACCGCAGCCACAGAACGGGTCGAGCACCAGGTCGCCCTCGTTCGAGCTGGCCGAGATGATGCGTTCGAGCAGGGCGAGGGGTTTCTGGGTGGGGTAACCGAGCCGCTCGGCATGCCACGACCGCAGGGCTTCGATGTCGTGCCACACGTCCTGCGCCGGCATGCCCGGCATCTCGTCGAGATAGCGCTTCACCCGCGGGAAGCCGTTGCGAGTGTAGTATATACGGCCCTCCTCATCAAGCCGTTGCATGGTCTCGACCGGGAACCGCCACACACGCGTGACTCCACGCCACTCATAGCGGTACCCGCCACCGGTCAGCCCGGCCGCCGAGGCATCGCCCGACATGAACCTCCTGCCGTCGGGGTCACGATAGCGGTAGTACTGCTCGGCGTACTGCTCATCATACGGCTGGTAGACCGTATTACGTGTCGGCTTGCCCTCCCTGGTGTAGTACAGAATTACATCGTGGACGCGGCCGAACCGCAACGCGTCGCTGTGTCCGGAAGTGCGCTTCCAGATGATCTCGTTGCGGTGGTACTCCGGCCCGAAGATGCAGTCCAGCACGAGCTTCAGGTAGTGGCTGGCCGCATCGTCGCAGTGCAGGTACAGGCTTCCCGTCGGCTTCATCACCCGGTGCAGCTCGCGCAGCCGCAGCGCCATGACCGACAGATACGCGATCAGGGCGGTGTCGCCGAAGAGCTGGTGCAGCGTGTCGATCAGCTTGCCCTCGGGGTGTCCCGACAGCGTAACCTCACCAAACTCCGCCGCCGCGCCTTCCATCGTCCAGGTGTCGCTGAAGGCCTGTTCCTGCGCCGTGTCGCTGGCACTGGCGATATCGCGGTAGATGTAGTTGTAGTCGCGCTGCGAGTTGAACGGCGGGTCGAGGTAGACCAAGTCGACGCTGGCATCCGGCAACTGCTCGCGCAGCACCTGGAGGTTGTCGCCGAAGTAGAGCGTGTCCGCTTGCATCGGCGGCTATTGTACCGCCACTGCGGCGGTGGTGGATCAACCGCCTCACGAGGAACTGGCTGTCGAACTGTCTACGACGTGGCAACCGCGGTGGTCTCAGGGCGCATCAGCGCGCTGGCGCCTCAAGCGAGCATGGCAACCGGCTCCCGCTGCCGACGGCGACCCGGTGGTGCGGCCGACCAAGCGGCTTCGCAGCCGGCAGTGCTGGGGCGGATGATGGGCAAGCCACCGGAGGGCGCAGTTCGTTCAGTGTCCGGCAACGGAAGCCACCGGCTCGTCAGCCGGCGTCGTCGCCGAGGCTGCCTCGTGGACGAGCACCACGTAGCCGTCGCCGCACGGCTGCCAAACGGCCTCGCCGGCCGCTCGGATCTCGGCGCGTAGCGTATGCGGACCGGGATGACTAACCGTCAGGCCGTTCATCTGTCCGATGATGTTGAGGTAGGGCGTAGCGACGGCCGGGATGTCAATCGGCGCAGTTTCCTTCCGTCCGCCAGGATGTTCCCAGGCCACTCGACAGGTCCAAGGCCGATGCAACTCGTCTTCATCGAAGTACCATGTCAGCAAGATACAAAACGAAGGAACGTATAGACCCGTTCCCACTCCGGCCACCGGCTGGCCCGCGAGGTCGATCGCATCGGCCACTGCTGCGCGGAGTTCGAGTCCGGTGATGACGCCACGGAGGTCGGCCTTGCCGTCCTCGTCGAAGGTGGCGTCGACGGCTGGCACGAGGGCTAGTAGTCGTGGCATAGACCTGCTCAACCTGACTGAACGCTCAACTTGGCGAGCAGGCAGTCGGCGCGGGCTCCGCTCCAGCGGAGTTCCGCTTCCGGCACTGGTTGCGACTCGGTCGAGTTCGGGGGCCGAGCAGTCGTGGTGGTCTCCTCCAGGCAGACACGCTCCACATTGGTGGTCTGGAGCCGTGGCGCGGCAAACACGTCGGCTCTCCGCCGATGGGCATCAACCAGCAGCGCGCGGTAGTGCTTCTCCCATTCGCGGCGCTCCCGCACACGACGGAAGCCCGCGCGGCAGCGATGAGCGTAGCCAATCGCGATGGACCCGGCAGCCCAGACCCAGAGCAACGTGGCCAGCCCCCAGCCAATCCGCCCGGCGGCGTGGACTGAAGCCAAGCAGAGCGCCATGAACCCCCACGCTCCCGCCACCGTCACCGCCAGGGCAGCGCAGCACTCGAGCAGCCGGCCGGTCAGGAGACGACCAGCCGAGAACGGCCGCGCCCAGCGGGGACTGCGTTGTCCTGGTCTATGATCGGCCATCAACAACGGTACCTCCATCTGTATTATCGTCCACGGCCTGACCGAGTTCCACGCCGGCATCGCCCCGAAGCCGCGGCGCCGGCTCGCCGGCGCTGTCAGCCATGGCCTGGCGAGCAGCGTCGCGACCGATGACCAGGAGGTGCGGCCCGCAGTCGCCGACCACCGATTGGTACTCATCGAGCCGCCAGCGATCCATGCCCTGGCCACGGAGCAGGTCCCACGATAGAACGCCCGGTGGAAGGGGCAGGTCCCACCGGGCCGCGGCGACCGCTCGTTGGATCATCTCCGCAATGACGCTATCCGGTGGCACGGCGGCATGCTGACCGACCCACTCCTGCGCCGCTTGCCGGATCAGCTCAGCCGCGTCCTCGTACAGCTCGAACTTCCGGCGCCGCGAGATCACCACTGACACAAACGTCACCAAGGCCGCCCATCGGACGTTCTTGGCCAGCGCCAGGCATCCCGCCAAGTCCAAGCGCGGCTCCGCTATCGTCGACCGCTGGTTACGCCCAGGAACCCGGCCTCCTCCCAGGCCGTCACCTCGCGATGGTCTCCGGCAAACCCCTTGCACACCGCCGCGCGGGAGCCCGCCATGACCCCCCGCGAACGCGTCCGGCGCACCCTTGACCACCTGCCCGTCGACCGTGCGCCGCGCGACCTGTGGGCCCTGCCCGGCGTCACCTCGCGCCGGCGCGACGAGCTGACCGCGTTCTACCAGCGGTTCCCCTGCGACTTCGCCGGGCCCCATGCCCGCTACGGCGCCAGCCGGCGCGCCCGCGGCGCCGCCAGCGAGGTCGGCGAGTATGTCGACGAGTGGGGCAGCGTCTGGCGTGTGCTCGAATACGGCGTGATCGGCGAGGTGATCGAACCGCCGCTGGCCGACTGGGTCGCACTGGCCGACTACCAGCCACCGTGGGAGCTGCTCGACGAGGCCGACTTCAGCCAGGTCGACGCAAGCTGCGCGGCGACCGACCACTACGTCCGCGCCGGGACCTACGCCCGGCCGTGGGAGCGGCTGCAGTTCCTCCGCGGCAGCGAGCAGGCGTTTCTCGATCTGGCCTGGGGCGAGCCGAGAGTCTCGACCGTGCTGGAGATGATCCACGAGTTCAGCCTGCGGGAGATGAACCTGTGGGCGGCGACGGATGTGGACGGAATCGGCTTCATGGACGACTGGGGCACGCAGACTGCCTTGCTCATCTCCCCCGACATGTGGCGCGATGTCTTCAAGCCGATGTACCGCGACTACTGCGCCATCATCCGCCAAGCCGGGAAAGACGTCTGGTTCCACAGCGACGGACACATCACCGCGATCTATCCTGATCTGATCGAAATCGGTGTCACGGCGCAAAACAGCCAGTTGTTCTGCATGGATATCGAGGCGCTGGCCGCCGCGCATCGCGGGCAGATCACCTTCTGGGGCGAGATCGACCGGCAGCGGCTGCTGCCCTTCGGCACGCCCGATGAGTGCCGAGAGGCGGTCCGCCGCGTCCGCCGCGCGCTGGACCACGGCAGCGGCGGGGTGATTGCCCAGTGCGAGTGGGGCAAGCACGACCCGGCGGCCAATGTCTGGGCGGTCTATGAGGAGTGGGAGCAGCCGCGCGAGGCGCTGTAGGCGAGCCAACCGCGGTGCGCGACGGCCGCGGCAACCGCAACGGCGCAGCGCGAGGCACCACCGCCTTCGCGTTCAGCGCACTCGGTGATCGCGTGCCCTCAGTCTCCCGCCGCCTGGTGTGTCGCCGGGCGCGTGTTGAGGCCCTCGCCGCGGGCCAGGGTGAGCGCGTTGCGGGTCGACCAGAGCACGCCCCGGCGCAACTTCTGCGCGGTCAGGTAACGCGCCGCAGCGACCAGCTCGGGGTTCGCGCCACCGCCCTTGAGCACGTGCCGGGCAATCCCCGCCTCGACCATCTGGAAGGTGTGGAACACGCTGTCCTCGCGCAGCAGCGCCTTGATCAGCGCCGCCTCGATCGACCGCGAGTCGTGCCCGGCGCGGAGATAACGATCAGCAATCGCCGCCGCCTCCTCGACCTGCTGGAACTCGGCGCAGTGGAGCAGCCGCTCGCACATCTGGCGCGGCTCATCGGGGATCAGGTAGTCATGCCGGCGCTGGTGTGGCAGGGGCACCGCCGGCACGTTGAGGAAGCGCGTCAGGTGGCAGTAGACCGCCCCATGGAAGACCGCCCGCAGCAGCGCGAAGTCGGTCGCCGGCCGGCCGGCGAAACGCGCCGCGAGCCGGTCGACGGCGTGGTTGTAGCTGACCAGGTGGAGCACATCGTCCCAGTCGTTCTCGTTCTGCAGGTGGAACCGCGCCACGCGCAGCATCGAAGCGTCGCAGACCACCGCGGCCAGCGCCCGCGGCCCGGCGCCGCGCTGCACCGCGTCACTCATGGCGCGGATGATCTCGGGCGGGTCGCCCTCGAGCAACAGCTCGAGCAGGGTGCCGTCGTCGGCCCAGGCCGGGTCGTCGGCCGGCCGCGTGTCGAAACGTGCGAAGGCCTCGGCCAGCGGGCCGCCGGCGTCTTCCCAGTCGGCGCTCTCGTCGTGCCGGAAGGCGCCGGCCATCGGCCGCGTCAGCGAGGCGAGGACCGACTCGGCGGCCTCGTCGCCGAGGTGGTCGATCAGTTCGAACGCCTTGTTGGTGAAGTCAAGCACGTGCCCGGTGCTGAGGAAGAAGTGGTCGGTCCCGGCGACGAGCAGCAGCTCGGCCGCGTCGGCCAGGCTGCCTCCCTGGGCGCAGCAGGTGCGCAGGACGCGTTCGGCACCGGCCGCCTCGCGGTCCTCAATCATCTGGCGGAACAGACGGACCAGCGTCTCCTGGCTCAGCCGCCCGCGGTCGGGCAGCGGGCGCAGCGGCCGACGCGGCGCGCGATTGGCGCTGTCGCCGGCCATCTGCCCGACGCCGTGAACCAACGCCAGAAGCTGATCCTCCTCGGGCAGGCGGTCATAGAGGTTGAGCAGCGAGGTCAGGATGACCAGGCCCGGGCCAAACCCCTCGACGCGGTGCTTCAGCCCGTACTCGACCGCCTGGCGGATGATGGCCTGATCGTCGATCCCGCAGGCACGCAGCGCGCAGAGCGCCTTGGCGAGCAAGAAGGTGTTGACCTCAACCATGCCCTGCTCGAGGTCGCGTTGCGCGCGCTCGCGGCGCTCATCGAGGTTGGCTCCATGCGGCTCGACGCCGAGCCAGATCTGGTCGCCGCGCAGCTCGACCGCGAAGGTCGAGACATCGTCGCCGCCGGCGGTCAGGCAGCCGCCGGTGGCGAGATCGAACCGCCAGTGGTGCCACGGGCAGCGCAGCACGCCGTTGGTCACCGGCGCCTCGACCAGGGGATAGCCCATGTGGGGACAGCGGTTGTCCACCGCGCGGATCTCGCCGCCGTCATTGAACAGCGCCACGGCGTGGCCGTTGACCTTGACCGGCAGCGCCGCGCCGGGCGGCAGGTCGGCCAGACTGGCCACCCTCACCTTGGGGAGAGACATCGCTCAGCTCCGTCCAACACCCCACCGAGCATAGTGTGACTCCGCGGAACCGCGAGCGGCGCGGCAATCGCAATTCGGGGACACACGACCTATTTCCTGGAATCCAGGGACAGATAGTCGGTCTCTGATGGATCTACCGATGATCGGTGTCCCTTGCGGGCCCAACGCGCCAGCCGGACGGGCGGCCCGGCCGAGAGTAGAATAGGTCGTGTGTCCCCACATTACAATTCGGGGACACACGACCTATTTCCTGGAATCCAGGGACAGATAGCTGGTCCTGATGGATCTGCCGATGATCGGTGTCCCTTGCGGGCCCAACGCGCCAGCCGGACGGGCGGCCCGGCCGAGGGGAGAATAGGTCGTGTGTCCCCGTATTATGCGACTCGGCGATTGACAGCCTGCGTGCTAGAATGGGTGGTTACGCCGCGCGCGGGTGCGGCGGAGTCCTGCCGATGCCAGATCGACGCGCCTCATCGAGTTCCTCGAGCCGCAGCCGGGTCGGACCTCCCCCGCTGCGCCGGAAGGAGGAGCCGAAGCCGGTCAAGCGGCAGAAGTTCCAGTGGAAAAACGTGATCCGCGTCATGCGCGGCTTCTCGATCGGCGCGCTGCGACGCGACCTGAGCCACCTGCTGGTCTACGGCCTGTTCATCTTCGTGCTGATCTTCGGCCTCGGTGCACTGTTCAGCTTCGGCGGCGCGCCCGAGGCGGAGAATGGCGCGAGCGGCGAGACGTTTCCGGTGATCGCCAGCGTCGGCGGCACCAAGCTCGCCCGCGTCGAGTTCGAGCAGACGCTGGACGGGTACGGCCTGCGCCGCGGCGGGCAGGTTGCCTATCTCCACGAGCAGATTGGCCAGGTCTACGACTCGTGGGTCCAGGAGCAGGTGCTCCGGGCCGAGGCGAAGCGCCGCGGGATCGGCATCTCCGGCGGCGAGGTCGAGGCCAAGATCGAAGAGCAGGTGCAGCTCCAACTCGAATCGCAGCGCGGCGGGATGAGCGACAAGAAGTGGCGCTACCGGCTGCAGGAGCAGGGCACCTCGGCCGAGCAGGTGGCGGCCGAGCTGCGCGCCGAGCTGGAGGCCAAGCGCGCCGAGATCGAAACGGCGGTGCTGCTGGACAAGGTGATTGAATCGATCAAGGCCGAGGTCGCCATCGACGACGACGACATGAAGGCCGAGTACGAAGAGGTCAAGGCGCGGGCAATGGTAGTCCGCAGCGAGACGCGCAAGCCGCTGCCGCCGGCCGAGGGGATGACCGAGAGCGACGAAGAGCGACAGCAGCGGATGGAGCAGGAGTCGCGCTGGCAACAGGACCTGCAGGCGGTGCGGGCGAAGGCCGAGCAGCTTCTGGCGCGGGTGAAGGCGGCGCCGGACCAGTTCGAGACCATCGCGCGCACCGAGTCGGACGACTACACCGCCGAGAACGGCGGCGATCTGGGCAGCTTCACCCGCGCGCGGGCGCGTTTCGGTGAGGCCTTCAAGGAGGCGGTGTTCGCCCTCGAGCCGGGACAGGTCAGCGAGCTGATCGAGGGCGACGAGGGCTGGGTGATCGCCCTGGTCGAGGAGAAGAAGGTCTGGCCGGACGACTTCAAGACCGCCGACCCGCGGACGTTCGACGAGGCGAAGAAGATCGCCGACGACCTGGCCGCGCAGCTCAAGGGCGGGGCCGATTTCGCCGCGCTGGCGAAGGCGCACTCGGAAGACCCGGGCAGCAAGGACAACGGCGGCGAGTATGAGCTGACCGGCCGCGGGATGTGGGTCAAGCCGTTTGAGCAGGTCGCCTTCGGCCTCGAGGTCGACGAGCTCTCGCCGCCGGTGCGGACCCAGTTCGGCTGGCACCTGATCCAGTGCCTCGAGCGCCAGCTCTATGCCGACGGCGCGACCCCGCCCGAAGAGCCCGAACTCGACCCCGAGAGCGACGACGCCAAGCTGCTGGCCGACCTGCCGGCGCTGCGCAATCCCGCGATTGAGCCGGCCGAGCAGGTTAAGGTCCGGCACATCCTGATTGCCGCCGAGGACCCTGAGCAGAAGGTCGAGCAGATGCGCGAGCAGCTCGAGCAGACCAAGCAGAACGAGCACGTGCAGAAGGTGCTCGACGAGCTGGTCGAGAAGGCCTACGACGACGGGCGGATCAAGGTCTTCGACCCGCAGATCAAAGCCTATCTGGCGGGCAAGAAGAGCGACGCCGAGGCGGAGCAGTATTGGCTTCAGCGGGCGGCCCGGGCCTGGCCCGACAGCCACCCCGAGGTCCACTTCCAACTGGCCCAGGCGCTGCAGCGGACCAACGCCTTCGGCGTCGACACCAAGCCGCAGGTCGCCGCGGCCGAAGCGCTCGGGCGGATCGGCGGCCCGCAGGCCGAGCAGGCGCTGATCGAGTCGCTCGACACTTTCTACCCCGACGTCAAGATCGCGACCATCAAGGCGCTCGCCGCGATGAAGGCGACCGGCGCGGTCGACCGGCTGCGGCAGCTCGAGGCCAGCGAGATGGACGACTCGGTCAAGGCCGCGATCACCGAGGCGCTGAAGTCCCTCGGCGCGCCCACCGAGGGCGGCCCGGCCGAGGCGCCGGTGGGCGAGTCCGAGAAGGTGTCGGAATAGGGCGTGTCGGCCTTGGCTGTAGGGGCAGGTCTCAGACCTGCCCGCTAGCAAGCCGATCCGCTCTGGAAGCGGGCTCGCCGCCGTTCGGGCGGGTCTGAGACCCGCCCCTACGGGACCTTTCCAGCACGCTGAGGAAGCTGGCGGTAGGGCGCGCTCGCCGAGCGCGCCGCTGGACCCGTCGCCGCACTGCGCACGGCTCGTTGGCACTGTCGGCGAACGCGCGCTACCTCGCCGGCGCCGGCCTACGCCACCAACCGGCCGTCGACCGCCTGTTCGTCGACCTGGCCGTCGACCAACGACAGCCGGTACATCCGCGCCGCCGGTTTCCAGGCGAGCACCTCGTGCAATCGGCCGTCGATAAAGTGCACCGCCGCGCCGTCGTCGCAGGCCAGGCCGGGCTCGATGGCGCCGGCGGCCAACAGCTCGTGGTACCGCGGCCGGCGCTGCGGCTCGCTGTCGTAATGCGGGCAGAAGCTGCCGGGCAGCAGCCCGAGCGCGGGCATGGCGGTGATCCGGCCGGGGATCGAGTCGGTCAGACCGGACTCGAACCAACAGATCGCCCCGGCGCTGCTGCCGGCCAGCACGGCCCCGCGCGCGGCGGCCTCGCGCAGGTGCTGGTCGATGGCCCATTCGCGCCACAGCGCGAGCATGTTGCGGGTGTTGCCGCCGCCGACCCAGATGACCTCCTGCGCCGCCAGCAGCGCACCGAGATCGGCGACGGTGCGGCGAAACAGGGTCAGGTGAGTCGGCTGGCAGTCGAGCCGGCAGAAGGTCTCATAGAAGCGGATGATGTTGTCGCGCTCGTCGCCGCTGGCGGTGGGCAGGAAGCAGACCCTCGGCTTCCGCACGCCGCTCAGCTCGAGGGTGTAGGCGTTGAGCGCCAGGTCGCCCGGGTCGTCGGACAATCCGCCGCCGCCGCGGGCGACGATGTGGCTCATGCACCGCTCCCCGGCTCGGCGGCCTCGGCCAGCAGGTCGGACCAGGTGATCACCGGCTCGGGCCCGTCATAGAGCCGATAGGCCACATCGGCCTCGCGCAGGAAGTCGAGCGGCACCGTGTCGCGGTAGAGCTTGCGGTAGACCACCTCGCGGCAGCCGCACTGGGCGAGCAGCTTGGCACACATCAGGCAGGGGCTGTAGCCCGAGAGGTAGGCCGTGCAGCCGGTCAGGTCGACACCGTAGCGCGCCGCGTAGGCGACGGCGTTTTGCTCGGCGTGGGCCGTCTCGGCACAGCCGCCGTCGGGGGTCTTGCGGCAGCGGTCGGCACCGAGGCAGTCGGGGTTGTGGCCGATGGGGCCGTTGTAGCCGGTGGCCAGCAGCCGCTTGTCGCGGACCATGACGCAGCCGACGTGTCCCCGCTCGCAGGTTGCCCGGCTGGCGACCAACACCGCCATGGCCATGAAGTACTCGTCCCAGGTCGGTTTGCGGCGGGTCTCCACGCCCAGGTCTCCGGCCGGCGATTCCACGAACGGCCGGTCATCCCTCCGGAGGTTGCCGGGCCGGCGCCGCGAACAGCGCGCGGCATGAACGTCGACCAGATCACCCGGCCCGCCTGGGAAACCACCTACTACCTGACCGACACCGGCGGCCGTAGCCGGGTCGACGGCGACGACGAGGCCGGCCGCGTGGCCGAGGCCCTCGACGAACTGCAGGCGCGCGGGATCCTCCCGCACACCGACTACGACGGCGCGGCGTTCGAGCGCCTGCGCGCGGCGGTCAAGGCGCAGTTCGAGGTGCCCTGGACCTCGATCACGCCGGTCATGGAGCGCCTGCTCTATGCCCTGCCGGCGATTCTCCAGCCGCGCTGCCTCTGCTGCTGCGGCATCTTCGCCGGCAACACGCTGATCTGGAACGTCGGCGCGGCGACCGGGCCGGGCGCGGTCTATGACGGCGCCACGGTGGTCGGCTGCGAAGTGGTGCCCGACCATGTCGACCTGGCGCGCCGCAACCTGGCGGCCATCGGCGCGCCGTGCGACATCCGCTGCCAGGACGGCCACGAGACGGTCGCCTCGCTCGGGCCGATCGACTATCTCTACCTCGACGCCAACGGGCCGAACGACCACCCCGACGAGCGGCGGCGCGGTAAGAAGATCTACACCACGCTGCTCGAGGCGGCCGAGCCTTATCTGGCCCCCGGCGCGCTGATTGTCGCCCACGACACGGTGCCCGACTGGTTCGCCCGCAGCGCCTCGTGCTACTTCGCGCTGTGCCGCGACCGGAGCCGCTTCCGCCACAGCGTCGAGGTGCGGATCGATGAGATGGGGGTCGAGGTGACCCAGCGGTGAGCCGCCCTGCCGGGAGCGCCGGCGTCCGGTCGGCATCGTACCGGATGGCCATCGCCGCGGCCCTGCTGCTACTTGGCGCCGCCGCCGCGCAATCGCTCGACGAGCGGCTCGACATCCTCGCCCGGCGCGTGGCCGACCAGTTGGCAGCGGGCAAGCTGGCCGAGGCCTTCGAGAGCGCCGAACGGGCGCTCGACCTGGCGCCCGAGCGGGCGCTCGCCTGGATCCTCAAGGGCGACTGCCACCGCGCCCGGCGCGAGCAGGAGCGCGCACCCGACTATGAAGAGGCGCTGCGCTGCTACCTCCAGGCCACCGAGGTGCAGCCCGAGCTGGCCCTGGCGCACGCCAAGCTGGCCGAGCTGCTGCTGGTCGTCCACCGCATCCCCGAGGCCGAGGGCGCAGCGCGGCAAGCGTTCGAGCTGGACCCGACGCTGTGGCTCGGCGGCTATGCGCTGGGCCGCGCGCGGAGCGAGCTGAACGACCATCGCGGCGCGGTCGAGCCGCTCCGCGCCGCGATCCGCGTGGCGCCGCATCGGCTCGAGCCCTATCCGCTGCTGGCGATCGCGCTGCTCGAACTCGACCGTGAGACCGAGGCGGCCGAGATCCTCGAGAAGGCGGTCCACCAGGGCGTGCCCGATGCGCGGCTGTACATCGCCTATGCCGCGCTGAAGCTCCGCGCCGGCGACGCAACCGGCGCCGAGACGCTGGTCAGCGAGGGCGTTGCCCGCGGCCTCGACGCGGTGGCGGTGCGCAGCGGACTGGCGGCCGAACTCGAAGCACACGGCCTGGCCGACGCGGCGACGGCGCAGTTCGAGGCGCTGCTGGCCGCGGGCCAGCGCTCGTCGGCGGTGCAGGTGGCCTATGCCGGTCTGCTGCGCCGCCTGGGGCGCGACGAGGCCGCCGAGGCGCGGCTCCGCGCGGCGATTGCCGCCGCGCCCGACGAACCGGCTCCGCGCATCGCGCTGGCCGAGCTGCTGGCCGACCTGGAGCGGCTCGACGAAGCCGAGGCGGCGTTTGCCGAGGCGACCGCGCGCAACCCGCGTGACGGCTCGCTGCACCTGCGCCAGGCGCGGTTCGCCAACCGGCTCGGCCGATTCGCCGCGGCCGAAGCCAGCTTCCGCCGCGCGGTGGCCGCCAGCCCCGACGATCACGAGGTGCGCATCGGTTACCTGAGGTTCTTGGTGCACCGCGAGCGGCTGGCCGATGCCGACGCCGAGTACCGCCGCCTGATCGGCGACTGGACCGCGCGGTTTGATGCCTGGTACGTGGCCGGCGCGCACCGCAACTACGCCGAGCTGCTGGCCGCCCGCGGGCACGCCGAGCCGGCTGTCGCCGCCTGGCGCGCGGCGCTGGCGCTGGAGCCCGACGAGCGGGGCTATCGCGAGCTGCTGGCCGACTATCTCACCCGGCACGGCCGCGTCGACGAGGCCGAGGTCGAGTACCGCAACCTGATCGACCAGCGGCCCGGCGACGCTCGGCTGTGGCTCAAGTATGCCGCGGTGCTCGACCGCCAGGGCGCGTTCGAGCGGGCCGAGAACGCCTATCGCACGGCGACCGAGCGAGCAGACGACGCCACGGTGCACCTGACCTATGCGGAGTTTCTGCTCGGCCGCGAGCGGCACGACGAGGCGGTCGCCCAGGCGCTGGCCGCCGGCGCGCTGCAGCCCGACCTGTCGAGCCTGCTGCAACTGGCTTATGACCTGGCCAACGACAACCGCCACGCCGAGGCCCAGGCGCTGTTCGAACGCGCCGCCGAGCTGGCGCCGAACGACCCCTACGTGGCGGTCAACCGCGGCTGGTATGACCTGGGCCGCGGCCGGACCGCCGAGGCCGAGGCGCACTTCGCGGCCGCCGTCGAGCTGGCGCCCGCGGCGGCCGGGCCGCGGTTCGAGCAGGCCCGGGCCCTGGCCGCGCTGCACCGTATCGAGGCCGCCCAGAGCGCCTTCGCGGAGGCCATCGAGCACGCCCCCGACTGGCCCGAGGCAGCCGCCGCCTATGCCGCCGAGCTCGACCGTCGCGGCGACGACGCCCGGGCCGAGGCGAAGTACCAGCGCGCGGTGCATCTGGCGCCCGGCGACCCGGCGCGGCTGACCGGCTACGCCCGCTTCCTCGCCTCACGCGGCCGCGACGACGAGGCCGAGGCGCTGCACCGCCAGGCGGCCGGCGTGGCGCTGCCGCCGCCGCGCGGGGGCGGCTTTTCGCGTGCGGCCTGGCAGGCGCTGCTGAGCTTCCTGCGCGAGCGCGGCCGCGGCGACGAGGCTGCCGCCGTGCACGACCAACTCGCGGCGGCCGGCGTCGACGATGCGGTGCTCGGCTGGGAGCAGGCCGAGGCCGCCGCGCTGGACGGCCGCTGGCACGTGGTCGAGCGCTGGTACCGCCGGCAGTCGGTCCGCGAGCCGACCAACGGCTATCACGCTCAACGCTACGCCGCGCTGCTCGCCGGCGCCGGACGGTATGTCGCCGCCGATGCGGTCTACCGCGAGCTGCTCGAGTCCCACTCGGCCGAGCTGGCCGGATGGTGGGAGCTGGCGGCGATGCAGACCCGCCAGGGCGACATCGAGGCGGCCGAGCAGACGTTGCGGCGCGCCGTCGCCATCGACCCCGCCAGCGATCTCGCGCGGCGGCGATATGGCGACTGGCTGCTCGGCCGCGGTCGCATTGTCGATGCCGCCGCCGCGTTCCAGGCCGCACGCGAACGCGGCGCGCGCCGGACGGCCAACGGCGCCGCCCTGGCCGAGTGCCTGGCCCGGCTCGGCCATGGCGGCGAGGCGGGGCAGCAGTTCGTCGCCCTCGAGGCGCTCGAACCGACTCACGCCGCACTGTTTGCCCGCCACGCCGAGGCGCTGCTCTGGGGCGGCCACGCCGCCCAGGCCGAGACGGTGCTGCGCGGCGCCGTCGAGCGGCTGCCCGGCGAGCCGCTGCTGGTCACCGCGCTGCACCGCCTGCTGACCGCCCAGGGCCGGCCCGACGAGGCGGCCGGCGTGCTCGCCGGCGGGCTGGGTCTGCTGCCGCGAGACCCCGACCTGCACCTGCGCGCAGCCGTCGCGGCGGCGCAACAGGGCCTGGGCACCGAGGCCGCCGAGCACCTGCGCCTGACCGCCCTGGCCCGGCCGACGCGCTGGCCGGACCAGCTCGAGCTGCTCTGGTCGGGCGGCGAGCCCGCGGCGACCGCCGGGCTGCTCGACTCGCTCGCCACCGACGATCCCGCCGAGCGCCTGGTGCTGGCGATTGCCGACGCGACCGCCGGCGCGCAGCCGCGCGCTCGCGAGCGCTTGGCCGCCCTCGGCCGACCGCTGCCGTTCGAACTGCGCCCACTGGCCGGCGCGCTGACCGCCTACCTGGCCGACGGCGAGGCCGCCGCCGTGGCACTCGGTCAACTGCCCGGCACAGTGCTGGCGCTCGAGCCTGGCAGCCTGGTCGACCGCACTGTCGCCTGGCTGGCGGCAGCGGTGCACGAGCGGCTCGGCGCCGGCGACACGGCGGCGGTCTGGCGCACCTGGGTCGACGACGCCACGCCGCCGGCGGCCCGCGCCGAATCGACCTGGCTGGGCCGGCCGGCGCTGCCGGCGCCGCTGATCCACCAGTTCGGTCCCGAACCGCCGGTCGTCCGGGGTCAGGTCTCTCTTCCGCGCTATGCGTTACGCATCGACCACGAAATCGTAACGAACAGCCTGAATCTGGGACCTGACCCCGGGGCGCGCTTGACACTCCGCGCCGGTGCTGCATACTGAGTCGCGGTGGTGGAGCGGCCGACGACGGGGGTCTTGCGGCCGACGCAAGATTCTCTTCACACCTCGGCTGGAGTGGTGTGTTATCACTGACTTGGTGGGGCTAGGATTGGCCCCTGCCGCGTGGGTGGCGGCGAACTTCCCTGGACGGTGGCACGCGCCTTGCATGCCACAGGGTGACGATGGTGGGAATGTCCGGGAGCCGTGTGTGATGCAGCATGCCCAGCGCTTGCTCGAGGGCCGGCCGATCGATCCCTGCGCGGTGACGCGCCTGCCGACCTTTCGCCTCTACGATTACCTCCGTCGCGGCGCCGATGTGGCGCTCAGCGTGGCGGCCATCCTGCTCACCTCGCCGCTGTTCCTGATCGTTGCGCTGGCGGTCAAGCTCGATAGTCCGGGCCCGATGCTCTATCGCCAGCGCCGCGTCGGGCGTAACCGCCGGCGCGAGCAGAAGCCGCTCGAGCTGCATGAGAACGTGATCCGGCTCAATCTCCGCCGCGAGAACCTGCACGGTCGGCCGTTCCACATGATCAAGTTCCGCTCGATGTACATCGACGCCGAGCAGCGCACCGGCGCGGTGTGGGCCTGCGAGAACGACCCGCGGGTCACCCGCGTCGGCCGCTTCCTGCGCCGCACTCGGCTCGATGAGCTGCCCCAGTTGTGGAACGTGCTACTGGGCGAGATGACCTTCATCGGCCCACGGCCCGAGCGGCCCGAGTTCGTCACTCAATTTGTCGAGCTGGTCGAGGACTATGGCGAGCGGCACTGGGTCACGCCCGGCATCACCGGCCTGGCGCAGGTCAAGCAGGGCTATGACCGCTGCATCGACGACGTGCGGCGCAAGGTCCAGTTCGACCTCGACTACATCCGCTACCGCAGCGTCTTCCTCGACCTCTACATCTGCTGGCTCACCGTCGCGGTGATGTTCTGCGGGCGCGGGGCGCGGTAGCTACCGCGGCGGAGTTTCCGGCCCGGCGATGCCGGTCAGCCGGCGCAGCGCACCCGACAGGCCCCAAGCGCCGAAGCCGACCCGGACCTGCTCCCACTGCGCCTGTTCCCAGCGCGCCTTGACCCGCGCCAGCGCCAGCGGCTGACGCGCCGACTCGAGCCGGCCGTAGACCGCCAGGTAGGGCATCGCCAGCGTGTTCTCCTCGGTCCAGACCGCAAGCTGGCCGTCGGGCAGCGGATCGGGATCCTGATACTCCAGCAGCAGCCGGCCCATGAACCAGGCGGTGATCGTGTCGCGGTGCCGCTCGACCCGCAGGTCGCCCCAGAAGTTGTGCACCTCCTTGGCATCCGGCAGTCCCGCCACCGCGGTGGCGACTACCCGGTCGCGGCGGTAGAGCCGAGAAAAGCCGTCCACCGCGCTGCCCAGCTCGAGCAGGTAGCCGCTACGCGGGTCGTCGCCGTCGCCGCAGAGGGTCAGGCGGAGGCGCTCGAACGGCTCGCTCTGCTCGCGGCCGAAGGCGTCTTTCATGCGCACCCCGAGATAAGCCTGAACCACCCCGTCGCCCAGCAGCCGGTGCTTGTGCCACCAGACCGCGCGCGGCGTGCCCTCGCCGGTGAGCCACGCCCACTCGGGCATGCAGGGCCAGCGCGCGCCGACCTGCCAGCGACCCTCGGCCTCCCAGAACGCATCCGCCGCGCGATGGAACACCTGCTCAAACACGTCCCCGGCCGCGACCACCACCGAACCGGCCGCCAGGCTGAGCCCGGTCCACTCCAGCCCGATGCAGCGCGAGGTCGGCAGGCCGTCGAGCGACCACGTGCCATCGCCCAGCCGCGCCTCGAGCCCCTCACCGCGGAAGCGCAGGTAGAGCGTCTCGCCGTCGACCAGCTCGTCGTCGCTCAGGGTCAGCACCGGCGCCGGCGCGCGCGACTCGCCGCAGTGCACGGTCAGCCGCGCGGGGCCGCCGGCGCGGGCGATGGGCAGTCGCAGATCGAGGTCGCCGGCAAATCGGCCGGTGTGCCACAGCACCTCGCCGTCGGGCCGCCAGGCCATCGCCGGGTGGCTCCAGGTGTCGTGGTCGAGCAGCCCGTCGGGGCCCTTGTCATAGTCGGCCGGATGCACCGCTGCCGGCGGCACGTCGCCCGGCGCGCGGACGGCCAGGTCGTCGAACATCGCCTCGCCACCGAGGACGGCCAGGCCGAGCGGCCCGGCGGCCAGCTCGGGCACCGCGGCGTCGAGGACCACTTCGCCGTCGACCTCGGCCCGCAGGCGGCCCGCACTCATCGTCAGTGCCAGCTTCTGCCACTGCTGATCGATCAGTGAGGCGCCCGAGGCGCCCAACTCCGTCTCGCGCTGCCCGGCCACCCGCACGAGCCGCGAGCCACCGCGGCCGACGCCGATGCGGAGTTCGCCCCAGTGCTCGCGGTTGACCGCGACGCGGAGCCGGAGCTCGCGGCAGCCCAGCGGCCGCACCGCCAGCTCGGCGCGGTACTCGGTCCAGAACCAGTCGCCCAGCTCGACCGACCCGCGCCGGCCGCGCAGCCCGAACTCGGGCACCCGCCGGTACGGCTCACCCGCCCCGGTCAGGCTCCATCGGCCCGAAACTCGCCGCCATGGCGCACCGAGCGGCCCGCCACGGGTGAAGTCGTCGTTGACGTATAGCGGCTCGAGTGCCTGGAACAGCACCGCACCGCCCTTCTGCCCGCACGAGCCGCCCGGCGCACTCTCCAACCCAACGCGCCCGACGCACCGACCCGCGCTGACCAAGGCCAGCTCGCCCGGCGTGCGCAACACGATCAACTCTGTTTCAGGAACGATCGCCCTGTCCAGCAGCACCGCCTCGCCGCGCGCAACCACCACCCGCGCCGGCTCGACCGACACCGCCAGATGCCCCGCCGCCGTTGCGTCGAGCGCCAGGCGCAGCGCCCGCGGCGTCGCGATCGCCACCGCGTACCCGTCCGGCCCGGCCTCGCCTAGCGGCTCGTAGCCGTCGGGCAGCAGGCCCGCCTCGCGGTAGACCGGCGCCAGCGGCCACGGCTCGGGCTCAGGACCGGCCGCCGCCCAGCGCGGCCGCGCGCGACCGTCGGTCAAATAGCCGACGATGCCCAGCACCAGGTCGTCATAGAGCGGGTGCCAGTTGCCCTGAATGTAGCTGATGATCCCCGCGATGTAGACCAGCTCGCCCTCGCCGTAGCGCTTGGCGATGATCGCCGGCTCGCCCGCCGCGCGGCCCTCGACAAAACGGGCGATCACCTGCTCGGCCGGCACATCGCCGCGGAAGCGACGCAGCAGCGAACCATAATCCCACCGCCGGCCCGGCCCCAGCCGCTGCTTGAGCGGATGCGCGCCCGGCGTCAGGGCGAACGACTGACCGCTCTCCTCGGTCAAGTCGCGCCAGCCGAACGGCTCGTCGCGCACCTCGCCCAGCGCGTCGGGCAGCTCGGCCGAGTACTCGCACAGCAGCCGCCCGCCGCCGAGCACGTAGCGGTCGAGCGCCCGCTTCGCATCGGCCGACCAGTCGGCCTTCGCCTGCTCGAACCAGGCGCCGCCGCAGAGGACCAGCTCGTACCGCTGCAACACCGCCAGGTCGCACTGCTCGGTTGGTGAGAGGAAGTCGAACGCGATGCCGGCCCGCTTGAGGATGCCCGAGTAACCCATGCGGAAGCCGCCGGCGACCGCGATGGACGGCGGCCCAGCGACGACCGGCAGAGAGCAGAGCAGGAGCAGCCAGAGCGCGCGCATGAGCGGGTCTACAGGCGCGTGGCGGCGGGGGTTTCGCCTCCGTGAATCGCGCTTGGCCGCGCCGGGGCCGCCGCGGGCCCGGTGCGGGCAAGAGTGACGCTGGGCCCGCGAGCGACTCGCCGCGCTACCGGTACCGCCCCACCTCCCGCGCTGTCTCGTACATCGCCACCACGTTCTCAATCGGCGAGTTGCTCTGCAGCGCGTGGGTCGGCGCCAGGCAGTAGCCGCCGCCGGGCATCATCACCCGCAGCCGCTCGGTCACCTCGGCCACCGTGTCGGCCACCGTGCCATAGGCCACCGCCCCGCCGGTCGAGATCATGCCGTGAAACGCCAGCCGGTCGCCGAACTCGGCCTTCAGCCGCTCCGGCTCCATGTCCGCCGCCTCGGGCTGCAGCGTGTCCATGCAGTCGATGCCCATCTCCATCAGCTTGGGCATCAGGCGATAGGTCGAGCCGCACGAGTGCAGCATGACCGGCAGGTCGTACTCCTTGAGCAGATCGATCACCCGCTGGTGACGCGGCCGGATGTGCTTCTCGAACGTCGCGTGCGAGATCAGCGGGCCGCGCTGACTGCCCAGATCCTCGCCCATCCAGGCCAGGTCGACCTTGCCCTCGGCCGCCTCAATCGTCCGCCGCAGGTGCTCGAGGTGAAACTCCGTCCGGATGTCGAACAACCGCATGACGCACGGATCCTCCAGCGCCAGGCCGGTCAGGATCCGCTCTGGGTGCATGACCATCCCGCTGCCGTTAAGCAGATCGGGCACGCCGGGATTGCCCACCACCAGGCAATAGCCCTCATACGTCGCGCACTGCGCCGGAATCACGCTGTAGTCGAACTGGTCCGGGTCGAGATGCCACTCGAACGAATCGACCTCGTCGACCGTCTCGGCGTCGCGCAGCAGCCACTCGCAGTAATCCCAGTAGGCGCCCGTCCCATGCCCGATGCGCCGCATCCGCGTGCCCCACAGGCCCTGCACGCGGTCGGGACCCAGATCGGGCATCGGCGGGCCGATGTACCTCGGCCCGATGCACCGAAAGTCGACCCCAAGCCGCTGGTACAACCCCTCCGTGTCGCCCGCGGCCAGGCCGTAGTGTTGCCACAACCCGGTCGTGATCTCCGGGTTGGCCAGGTAGTTGATCGGCACCCGATCCGGCTCTTCGTGCGCCAGGGCGCAGAGCACCCGCTCGCGGCTGGTCATCATCAGCCCCTGACTCGACCTGACCAAGCGACCTGCAACTTCCTTGCCGCAGGTCCGCCGCCGCCGCCGCCGAACCACCCGCCATGCACCTACCGCGCGGCATCGTCCACCTCGCCGACAACCTCGACGTGCTGCCCACCCTCGCCGACGAGTCCGTTGATCTTGTCTACGCCGACCCGCCCTTCAACACCGGCACCGCCCGCGTCCGCACCCAACTCCGCACCGTCCAAAGCGAGGCGGGCGACCGCACCGGCTTCGCCGGCCGGCGGTACGCTACCGAGCCGCTGGCCACCCGCGCCTATGCCGACGGCTTCGAAGACTACCTCTGCTTCCTCACCCCCCGCCTGCGCGAGCTGCACCGCCTGCTCGCGCCGCACGGCAGCCTCTACCTGCACCTCGACTTCCGCGAGGTCCACTACGTCAAGGTCCTCTGCGACGGCATCTTCGGCCGCGACGCCTTCCTCAACGAGATCATCTGGGCCTACGACTACGGTGGCCGGACGAAGAAACGCTGGCCGCCGAAGCACGACACCATCCTGGTCTACGTCAAGGACCCGCGGCACTACCACTTCGACAGCGGCGAGGTCGACCGCATCCCCTACCTGGCGCCCAGCCTGGTCGGCGAGGAGAAGGCGCAACGCGGCAAGCTGCCGACCGACGTCTGGTGGCACACCATCGTGCCGACCAACAGCCGCGAGAAGACCGGCTATCCCACCCAGAAACCGCTCGGCATCGTCCGCCGCATCGTCGCCGCCTCCAGCCGACCCGGCGACCTGGTGCTCGATCCCTTCGCCGGCAGCGGCACCCTCGGCGCGGCCTGCCTCGAACTCGGCCGGCGGTTCATCCTGATCGACGACAACCCAGAGGCGATCGAGGTGATGCGCGAGCGGTTCGCCGAGGTCGACGCAATCGACTGGCCGGCGTGAACGGCAACCGGCCTATACGCGTTCGTTTATCGTAGACATCGGTGGTTGGTGCCACTGGCGGCTTGCCCGCCAGTGCTGTCCAGCAGCTCGTCGGCGGCACTGGCGGGCAAGCCGCCAGTGGCACCGAGAGGGCTTCTTGGGGCTCAAGGTGAACGCCTTTGCCGCTACCGGCCTACTCACTCCACCCAACACTGTACGGCGCCAGCCGCACGCCGCCGCGCTCGACCGACTCGGCGGTCATGTTCAGCCACAGCCGGCCCTCGCCGAGGCGGGTGACGAAGATGCGGTCGAACGCCTCGTCCTCCAGCAACCGCGGCAGGCCGAGGCGGCGCTGCTTGCCGCCCAGCAGGCCGGGCAGCAGGAGCTGCCACGCCTCGTCGTCGGGGTTGGCCGGCAGGCGGATCACCCGGCCGGCGCCGAGCGTCTCGACCGGCACCTTGGCCCAGTCGACCCGCTGCTCGATGCCGCGGTTGAGCACCACCTCGGCCGCCGGGTCGCGGATCAGCTCGACCCGGTGGAGCATCACGCCCAGCTCGCGGTCGTCGCGGATGTCGTAGTCGCTCGGCCGCCAGGTGCGCGGCTCGAAGCTGAGCCGCGCCGGCGTGCGAGTGACCTGCTCGGCGGCCAGCTCGTAACGATAGACCCCATGCCCGACGTGCAGCGTGCCGAGCAGCCGCCCGTCCAGCTTGACCTTGCAGTCGGCCCCGTCGGGCAGCGACTCCTGCCGCAGCAGGGCCTCGACCTCGAGCACCACCGGTCGGCCCGGCTCGACCGGCAGCCAGACCCCCGGCGCGGCGCCGCTCCAGCGCTTGCGCGCCCCCTCGGCGGGGAACTCGGCGCCCGACTCGGGCAGCCACCAGTCGCCGTCGAGGAACGGCCGATCGCCCTCGGCGCCGACATGGAGCCGCCAGCGCGCGGCGATTGGGCGGGTCGTCTCGACGCTGAGCAAGCCCTCCGGCACATCGCCCACCTGCCGGGTGACCACGCCGCCGGCGCGCACCCAGTCGTCGATCGCCGCCGCGGCATCGGGCTCCAACTCGGGCGCATGGGGAATCATCAGCAGCCGAGTCTCGGCCAGCACGCCGTCGAGCACGCTGGTGCGGTTGACCAGATCGAGATCGACCAGCTCGCGCAGTTGGCGGACCAGACGGTAGCTCTCGCCGACGCGTCCGCCATCCTGCGCCCAGGCCGCCCGCGGCAGATAGACCGCGACCGTCGGCACCGCCGGCCGGCGCACCTGCAACTGCTCGGCGCTGCGCCGAAAGACCTCGATCGCCTCGTGACTGGCAAAGATGTTCGGCGCGTAGTAATGCAGCTCCCGCGCGCCGCTGGCGGTGGCGTTGTAGAGCCGCGCCGCGACGCCCTCGGGCGAGACCGTGCTGGCCGGCTCGAACCCGCACCAGGTGCCGTATAGCCGGGTCGCCGTGGCCACCTCGCGGGTGACCGCATAGTTGGCCGCGTAGTCACTGCCCTCGTTGGTGATCCGGATCCCCGCCTCATACGGCGCAATCGCCTTCGCCTGCGCGGTGAAGTCGGCACCGAGATAGGGCGCGCCGTCACCGCCGGTGCAGAGCAGGATCGGCGTGGCGGGAAAGGCCCGCCGCGTCGCCTCGACCCACCAGCGGCTCCACTCGGTCATCTCCTCTTCATACCAGCGCACGAAGTCGGCCCGCGCCGCCGGACTGGGCGCCAGCTCGGGATGGAACGTGCTCACCTCGTCGAATGACCGGAACTCTGTCCGCCAGGCGCCGTTCAGGTCGGCGATGGTCTCGTACCGCTCCGACATGGCCGCGCGGAAGGCGGCGATGGCCAGGCTGTCGCCGGCCCACCAGCCGCCGTGGTTGTGGTACGGGCCGGGCACGTTCTCGGTCCAACCGCCCTCGGGCCCGGCGGGGTAGATGCTCTCGCCATAGATGCCGGTGATGCCGAGCAGCACGCTCTGAATCACGCCGCGATCGCGGTAGCGCTCGGCAAAGGCGGCCAGAAAGCGCTCGATCTCCGGCCGCAGCAGCGGGTTCCAGAGCGACTCGACCTTGCTCGCCTGGCCGTGCTCCAGGCAAACGTAGGCGTGATGCTGCGGCCCCTCGCGAAACCACTTCGGCGTCGCGTAGGCTGGGCCGGCAATCAGGAACGGAACCCACTGGAGCCCGTGACGCTCGAGGATCTCGACCTGCTCGTCCCACTGCGACCAGTCCCACTCGCCGCGGCCGGCGTCCTCGACCGTCTGCCAGGTGACATAGCTCTCGACCGCCGTGACGCCGAGCAGCTCGTAGAGCATCGCCGTGCCGTCGGTCACGTCGTTGCCGATGGTCAGTTGCATCCCCTCGCCGATGCGCGTGCGCCAGCGCTCCAGCTCCTCGCGCGGCAGGGGCCGGTCGGGTTCCCAGTCGGCCGGCGCGGTGGTCGAGAGCTCGATCCGCGAGACCGTCGCCCGGCCGTTCAGCCGCAGGTCCGAGCCCCAGTTCTGGCCGTTGGCGAACCGCGCGCCGGTGATCTGAATGGTCCGCCGCACCCACTGGCCGCTGCCGACGAGCAGAATCGGCGACGCCGGCCGGTAACGCGTGCCGAGGTTGATCTCCTCGCCCACCGCGTCGTACTGCACGTTGAGCAGCCCCGGCGCGTCGTCCCACAGCTCGACGGTCAGCCAGACGGAGAACTCACCGTCGAACAGCGCCTCGTCGTCAATCTGCACGTAGAGGTAGTCCGAGTCGGGCCAGGCCACCTCACGCGCGACACGCCCACCGCGGGTGACCATGCGGTTGGTCCCATCGCCCTGCGACGGCACGGCCAGCCCGTGGCTCTGGTTGACCTCGCCGAGGTCAACGCTCCAGCTCCCGCCAGCGGGGGCCATGAAGAGGGGGAGAATGAGGCCATACGGCATGATTCGCTCCGCCAAGTCGTTCACCGCCAATCGGACAGTCCCTGCCCGCCCCGGGAGCCGGCGTTCGGTAGGGGCGACCCTTGTGGTCGCCCGCTCCAGGAGCGCGCTTGTGGCGCAACGGGCAGCCACAAGGGCTGCCCCTACCGATGGCTTCGACGCTCGTGGTCGCCCGCTCCGGGCGCGGGCCGGCGACGCAACGGGCAGCTACATGGGCTGCCGCTACCGGCGGTCGGGACTGGCCCGACTCCGCCCCTGACAACCGGCCGGCGGGGCGCCATGCTGGTTCCAGCGCGTGCAGGACGCGCCCCGCCCGCGGACAGGGCCGCGCCCACCTGACTTGCGAGGTCCGTGAACGGTGACGACACCTTCGGCCTGAACAGCGGGCAACAGGCCAACGACGAAGGAGGTCGTCATGTCCGAAAGTTACGTTCTACCCCTGCCCCCGCACCCCGACCTGTCACAGCAACGCCGACTGGCCAAGGAGCTGCTCGAGGCCGTCCGCGCCGCTGAGCCCGAGGCGCTCGACCGCGCCGCCGCGCTCCATCCGTCGTTCGACGCGGCCGAGTTTCAGCTCGCCGACGCGCAGTTGGTCATCGCTCGAGGCTACGGCTTCACGAGCTGGGCGCGGCTGAAGGCGCGCATCGAAGCGCTGACCCAGAGCCCGACCGACCGCTTCGTCGCGGCCGTGCTGCACGGCGACCTCGAGGCGGTGCGGGCGGTCCTCGCCGAGCACCGCGAAGTGGCCGAACGGATCAACGATCCGCTGTTCTACTTCGACAGCCCCGCGGTGCTGCAGGCGCGGACCAATCTACCGCTGCTCGACCTGCTGCTCGAGCACGGCGCCGACATCAACGCTCGCTCGCGCTGGTGGGCCGGCTCGTTCGGCATCCTCGACGGCGTGACGCCCGAGCAGGCGGCGCCGCTGATCGCCCGCGGGGCGCAGGTCGATGTCTGGTCGGCCGCCGGCCTGGGCGACCTGGCCCGGCTGCGCGAACTGATCGGAGCCGACCCGAGCCTGGTACACGCTCGCGGCGGCGACGGTCAGACACCGTTGCACTTCGCCGCCAATATCGAGGTGGCCGAGTACCTGGTCGCCCACGGAGCCGAGCTCGATGTGCGCTGCGTCGATCACGAGTCGACCCCGGCGCAGTGGGCGATTGGCGAGCGGCCGGCGGTGGCACGGCACCTGGTCGAGCGGGGCGCCTGGTACGACATCTTCCTCGCCGTGGCGCTGGGTGATGTCGAGCGGGCCGAGCGCTGCTACCAGGCCGATCCGGCTTGCCTCGGGTACCGCATCGGTGAGGGGCTGTACCGGGTGCGGCACAACGGGCGGGCGGCGGCCACGCCCGAGCAGATCGGCGACGGCCGGGGCGATGTCTATCGCTGGTCGCTGCCGCACGAGACGGTGCCCGGCGTGGCCGGTGCGCTGGGCGGCCGGGCGATGCTCGACTGGGTGCTGGCGCACAGCACGCCGGCGCAGCAGCTTGTCGCCCTGTGCGAGGCGGGTGAGGCCGAGCCGGCGCGGCGCCTGGCGGCCGAGCATCCCAGCCTGGTGGCCAGCCTGGCCCCGGGCGAACTGGGCCGGCTGGCCAGCGCCGCGCGGGATCGCAACCGCGACGCGGTGGCGTTGATGCTCGAGCTCGGCTTCCCCATCGACGCCGCCGGCCAGGAGGGCGGGACTCCGCTGCACTGGGCGGCCTGGCGGGCCGATCTGCCGATCGTCGAGCTGCTGCTCGAGCACCATCCGCCGCTGGAGGCCCGCGACCCGACGCACGACAGCACGCCGCTCGGTTGGGCGGTCTATGGCAGCCAGTACGGCTGGGACCGCGACCGGCCCGACGACTACGGACCGGTGGTGCGGCGGCTGATAGCGGCCGGCTGCCAGCCCGACGCGGCCATGCTGCCCTGCCGCAACGAGGCGGTGGACGCGGTGCTGCGGGAGGTGATGGGCAGCGCGTAAGGAGGCGCGCGAGGTAGGGCGCTTTCGCCGAAAGCGCCGACGAGATCGGCGCGCTCGGCGAGAGCGCCCTACCCGTGACACCACCGCCGGCGGCGCCGCCGATGAGAGCTCGGCAAGGTACAATGTGGACGGCAGCATGGTGCGGCGCACGAGGTCAGCGATGAGCCATACTCCGACCGAGATTCTCTTGCTGGTGGAGGAAGACCCCAGCGGGGGCTACACGGCCCGTGCGGTCGGCGATGCGATCTTCACCGAGGCAGAGACCTGGAGCGACCTTCAGCAGCAGATCCGGGACTCCGTGCTCTGCCACTTCGACGAGGGCCGGGCGCCGAAGTTGGTCCGGCTACACTACGTCCGCGACGAAGTGCTGGCCGTATGAGACTGCCTCGCGACGTGTCTGGAGACGCCCTGGTTCGGGCGCTGGGCCGGCTGGGCGACGCCACAACACGTCAGACCGGCAGCCATGTTCGGCTGACCACCGAGCGCTATGGTGAGCATCACGTGACGGTGCCGCGGCATGATCCACTCAGGCCCGGCACGCTGCGGGCCATCTTGAACGAGGTCGGCGCGCTCCACGGCTTAGAGCGTGAGGAACGGCCGCAGCTCTCCTGCGCTGGCGAGCGCGAGGTGGGGGTGTCGGGCTGCTGGGGATGGGATGCGGCCGTACAGTCTGCCGGGCGCCACGTATCGGCCAGTCACCACTCGCTACGGGGCACCCTTGAGAGAGGGTGTGGCGAACGAGGCAAAGCCACTGAAGTCCGGATAGATGGTGGCGTGTTCGTAGCCGCATAACGCACGTAGCCGATCCCGGATCGGAGCCTTCGCTCCAGCGTCAATCCTCAGGGTGAGGAGCACGTTGCTCGGCTTTACACCGGCGACAGGTGCGGCCTTATGGGCGCGCACCGCGACTGATGTGAACTGTCGCACCTCGTCTATTCTCCACTTGGCATTGCCGGCAGTGGCGTTCGTCGGCCACTGAAGGCTGCCACTGCCCGGCTTCTGTGTAGCGGGAACGCCGCCCAGGAGGAAGCCGCCATTCTGGGCTGCGATACGCTTGTCGAAAGCGGTTGGCTTCCAGGCGCAGACGCTTGTGGTCCACCCACAGAAGGGATCGGGCGCGCGCCTTCTACCCGCGGCAGGGGGTGCTGGCCAGGGACGTTCCTGAGCGAACTCCCACGTGCGCCGATCTTCGTCACTGTTGATGAGCCTGTCTGTTACTTCAATCGCGAAGAGGCGGCCATCAGCTTTTTCGTGGACTTGTTGGCCGTTGGACCATTTCTCCTCAACAGCGAACCAGACTCCGATCCAGGCGTTGAAGGTGATGTCGATGAGCCGTGTTGGAGCGCCGTAGTGTTGAAGCAGCGCGAGTTGTGAGAGCACTGGCAGCGGTGTGCCGTCGTTTGAGTGCAGCCCCCAACTCCGCACGGTGCTGAGCACCTCACTCTCAATCTCCCATAGGTCCTTTTCAACAGGGGCCGTTACGCTGCCCTTCGACAACATTAGCCGGCGATATAGAGAACTATGCAGAGGCCATGTTGCGTCAACTTGTCCTCGCCATGCGAACCGCATCTGGTGTTTTGCCATCCATTTGTCTTGCACTTTCTCAATGAACTCGACTACACCATCGAACGTGGTCGCAGTCTCTTCCCAGGGCTTCCAGAAGTCCTCAGCGCTCATAGCCTCTCCGAACGTCCTGCGCCGGCTCGGTGTGGCGCGAACCCACCACTCGGGCAGTCGGACCCAGCGCAGGGGCGGCTACATGGACTCAGAAGCAGTTCGCGACCTGCGGGAATAGACCTGCGCAGCACCCGTGGATTGCCCGACGCCACATCCGGCTGCCAACGCTCGTCCGCACGGAAGGCCACCCGCGCCGCCGGCGCGAAGCATACTCCCCTCAGGCCGGCGGCGCCGGCGGCGAGGCTGCGTTGGCCGACCGATCCCCGAGCCCAGGCGGTGTGACCGCGCGTGCCGTGCTCATCGGCGTGCTGCTCATCCCCGTCAAGGCGCAGTGGATCGCCGTCTCGGAGATGATGACCGGCACCACCG
>CAYONP010000011.1:0-81706 GCA_964405335.1 uncultured Fimbriimonadaceae bacterium | reverse complement strand
GCGACAACATCGCCATCACCGGCGAGTTGCACGCGCCGATCGCGATGGAAGAGGGGTTGCGGTTCGCTATCCGCGAGGGCGGTCACACGGTCGCCTCGGGGGTGGTGGCGAAGGTGCTCGAGTAGGCGCCGTGGAGGAGAGTGGGTCATGGGCTCCAAGTCGAAGGATGTGCGGATCATCGTGACCCTGGAGTGCACCGAGTGCCGGCAGAGCGGCCGGCCGGGTGTGGCGCGCTACACGACGACCAAGAACCGCCGCAACACGTCGGGGCGTTTGGAACTGAAGAAGTACTGTCGCTATGACCGGAAGCACACGATCTTCCGGGAGACGCGGTAGCGTCTCATAGGCCTATAGCTCAATTGGTAGAGCACCGGTCTCCAAAACCGGGGGTTGTCGGTTCGAGTCCGGCTGGGCCTGTCGACCGCCTACTCAGAAGAGAGCGATGAGCAAGGCAGCACAACCGAGGGCGCCGCGGATGCCGAAACTCGGCCAGTTCCTCAGCGAGGTACGGGTCGAGCTGCGCAAGGTCAAGTGGCCGTCGGCGCACGAGCTGACGCAGATGACCGGGGTGGTCTTCACCACGGTGATCGCCGTCGGCCTCTACGTGGCGCTCCTCGACTTCCTGTTCACCACCGTGCTGCGCGCGATCGGGATGTATGGCTAGCGCAACCGGGAGAGGCCGATGGCACACCAGTGGTATGCGCTCCATACGCTGACGGGCCAGGAAAACAAGGTCAAGACCATCATCGAGCGCGTCTCCGATGCGCACGGGATGCGCGACTACTTCTCCGACATCTTCGTCCCGGTTGAGGAAGAGGTCTCCTCCGCCGGCGGGCGCAAGAAGGTGGTCAAGCGCAAGCTCTTTCCCGGCTACATCTTCGTCTGCATGGACCTGACGCCCGAGTCGCGGCACCTGGTGCAGTCGGCCCACGGGGTAACCGGGTTCATGGGCGCCGGCGGCGAACCGGCGCCGCTCAGCGCCGAGGAAGTGCGCAACCTGCTCAACATCCGGGCCAAGCCCGAAGAGGTCAAGACGGCGGCCTGGAGCGAGGGCGAATTGGTGCGGATCATCTCCGGCCCGTTCGCCGAGTTCAGTGGGCGGATTCAGGAAGTCAACCTGAACAAAGAGACCGTCCGGGTGATGATCAACATCTTTGGGCGCGACACGCCGGTCGAGCTGCGGTTCACCGAGGTAGAGCGCGAGGAGTAAGCGGTCGTGGCCAAGAAAGTCGTCGCTGAGGTGACGGTGCAGATCCCCGCCGGACAGGCGGCGCCCGGGCCGCCGGTGGGACCGGCGCTGGGCGCGCATGGGATCAACCTGCCGTTGTTCATCAAGCAGTACAACGAGCAGGCGGTGAAGGACTATCCGGCCGGCACGATTGTCCCGGCGAAGGTCCGCATCTTTGCCGACCGCAGCTTCACCTTCGAGCTGAAGACCCCGCCGGCGGCGGTGCTGATCAAGCAGGAGCTGGGCATTCCCGCCGGCTCGGCCGACATGCCGCTGACCAAGGTTGGCGCGCTGAACGAAGAGCAGTTGCGCAAGATCGCGCGGATCAAGCTGGTCGACCTGAACACCGACGACGTCGACATGGCGATGCGGATCATCGCCGGCACCTGCCGGCAGATGGGCGTCGATGTGCCGGCCAGTGTGCTGAGAGACTGACATGGGCAAGCATTCGCGACGCTTTACCGAGGTGGCGGCGGAGGTCGACAAGCGTGAGGTGCACGACGTCGCCACGGCGCTGACGCGGGTCAAGGAGACGGCCACGGCGAAGTTCGACGAGACCGTCGACATCGCCATCAAGCTGGGCATCGACCCGCGCCAGAGCGACCAGAACGTGCGCGGGACGGTGGTCCTGCCGCATGGCACGGGCCGCAGCGTCAACGTGGCGGTGATTGCCGACGGCACCGACGCCGACGCGGCGCGCGCCGCGGGCGCCGACAAGGTCGGCGGCGAGGAGCTGGTGGCCGAGATCGACGGCGGTTGGATGGGCTTCGACGTGCTCTGCGCCACACCGTCGATGATGCGGCTGGTCGGCCGGCTGGGCCGCAAGCTCGGACCGCGGATGCCGAATGCCAAGGCCGGCACGGTCGGCCCCGACATCGGCGAGATTGTGACCAAGCTGAAGGCCGGCCAGGTGCAGTTCCGCGCCGACAGCCGCGGCGGCGTGGTGCACTGCCCGCTGGGCAAGACGTCGTTCGAGCTCGACCAGTTGCGCGACAACTTCGCCGCGTTGTTGTCGGCGATTCTGTCGGCCAAGCCCGAGGCGGCGAAGGGTCAGTACCTGCGCAAGATTTCGGTGTCGAGCAGCATGGGCCCGGGGTTCAAGGTCGATCCGCACGACGCGGCGGCCGTGGCCCACGGGGCGTAGGAGCAAGGTTCGCCCGTTAGCTCAACCTGTCATCGGCTGCCTTAAGACAGCAGGTCCAGCGGATAAGCGCTACGGCGCGCCTGCCGAGGTCAGCATCGCCCGCCTTCACGGCGGCAACGAGCGCTGTCGGCAGCTTGTCGACAGCGTTTTTGTTGCGGGCGAGAAGGAGGGCTGTATGCCCATCTCGAGAGCGAAAAAGGAAGAGGTGGTCGCTCAACTGACCGACCTCTTCGGCCGTTGCGAGTCGGCTGTGCTGGTCGACCACGGCGGCCTGAGCGTGAAGCAGATGCAGACGATCCGGTCGCGCCTGCGCGACGCCGGCAGTCCGTTCCTGGTGGCCAAGAACAAGCTCATCGAGCTGGCTCTGCGCAACTGCGGGCGCGACCTGATCGGCGCCGATGGTACGGACCTGTCGTACCTGCTCACCGGCATGACCGCGCTGGCGTTCGGGTTTGACCAACCCAACGCACCGGCCAAGCTGCTGCGGGAGATGGTCACCGAGTTCCCCGCGCTGGGGCTGAAGGGCGGCTTCTACGGCCGTCTGCCCGTCGCGGGCGAGGCCGGCGTCCAGCAGATCGCCGGCATGCGCTCGAAAGACGACGCGCTGGGTGAGTTGGTCTGGCTGCTCAACCCGGCCAACGGCCTGCGCCGCGTGGTGCAGATCGCCTCGGCCGGTCCGCAGCGGGTGATGACCACCGCCGCCGGAGCGACCCGCGCCCTGCAGCAACTGCAGGTCCTCAAGCAGTCCGAGGCCGCGTAGCCTCAGGGCATTCGATCACGGGAGAGTAGCATGAGCGTGAGTGAGATTCTCGAGGGCATCAAGGGTCTGACCCTGGGCGAGCTGGACGAGCTGGTCGGCGCCTTGAAGGAGGCCTTTCCCAACCTGGCCGAGATGCCCGCCGGCGGCGGGATGATGATGGCCATGCCGGGCGCCGGCGCCGGACCGGCCGGGCCGGCGGCCGTCGAAGAGGAAGAGCCGACGGAGTTCAACCTGATCCTGACCACCGTTGGCGAGCAGAAGATCAACGTCATCAAGGCCGTCCGCGAGCTGACCAGCCTGGGCCTGAAAGAGGCCAAGGATGCGGTCGAGGGCGCTCCGTTCACCGTCCTCGAGGCGGCCGAGAAGGACGCCGCCGAGGCCGGGAAGGCGAAGCTGGTCGAGGCCGGCGCCACCGCCGAGGTCAAGCCGGCCTGAGCGGCTCACGGTCCGATGCAGCGCCGAGGGCGGCCCGTGGCCGCCCTCGCGCCGTTAACGCCGCGTGGCGCAGACCACGTAGCTCAGTTCGTCGCGCCAGCGTAGCCGGCTGTCCCACTCGGCATAGGCCTGGACCTCGCCGAAGCGCTCGCTGCGACGCAGCAGCGCCTGGAGCCGCGGGACCGTCAAGTAGCGCTGCCGCTGCAGCTCAGACTGCTCGCTCACCGTGCAGGAGTGGCGGCGGACGAGGCGCAGCTCCCACTCGTAGACGTCGTTCGAGAGCCACCGGCTCGGGCCGGCGATGACCTCGACCTCGCCGGCTCGCCAGCGCGTCTCACTGCCACGGTGGCCGTCGATGGGCAGCAGCTCGAGGCAGAGCAGCCCGCGGGGCACGAGCGAGCCGGCCGCCGCACCGAGCGCCGCCAGCATCGCCTCGTCGTCGAGCAGGTAGGCAAAGGTGCCGAGCGGGCAGTGGACGATGTCGACCGGCGGGTCGACGCGCGCCTGTCGCATATCGGCCAGGACGAACTCGAGCTCGGGCGCGTGGGCGGCCAGGTAGGCGCCGGCACCCGGGTTGGCATCGACCGCCACGGCCCGCAGCCCCCGCGCCGCCAGCTCGCGGCTGTGTCGCGCCGGGCCGGCGCCGAGTTCGGCGGCCGAAGTCGCCGGGCGGCCGAGGCTGCGCGCGGCGCGGTCGAGCAGGAAGTCGCACTCGCGCGAGAAGTCGCGGAAGGCGAAGGCGAGGTCGTAGGCGGTCGGATCGTCGTAGATGCCGGGCATGGCGCGCAGTTGCGCGGCGGCGGCGGCGATCCTGCGAATAGTCACCCTCGCCGCGGGTATCCCCATCGACCGACCGACCGTCGGGGAGGGATGTGCATGTCCGACGATACCGCCGCGCCGGAGGATCCGGGCCCGCCACAACCGGCGCCATCACCCAAGCCGAAGCTGGTCATGGGCCTGGTTGGTGTGCTGCTGCTGCTGGCCGCCATCTGGATTGGCTTCAGCCGCCTGACCGCCGGGCCGAGCATCGCCGAGATCACCGCCTCGCCGTCGGACTACAATGGCCGCGTGGTGACGGTCCGCGGCACCGTCACCGAGTCGGTCAACCTACCGTTCGTCGGCGCCGGGTATCGGCTGATGGACAAGGACGGCGCCAAACTGGCCGTGCTCGGCGGCGAAGAACCGGAGCGGGGCGAGCGGGTCACCGTCCGGGGGACCATCAAGGTGCCGGTCGACACGCGCGTGGCCTCGCTGGTCTACCTCCAGGTCGAGTCCGACTGACGCCGCCGATGTGCTAGACTGCCGGCCCCGGAGCTTGGCATGGACTCCATCGGCTGCGGCCTTGTCGGCTATGGCCTGGCTGGGCGCGTCTTCCACAAGATGCTGATCGACGCCGTCGACGGCCTGCACGTCGCGGCGGTGACCAGCCGCTCGGACGAGAAGCGGCGCCAGGCGGCGGCCGAGAACCCGCGGGCCGCGGTGGTCGACAGCCTCGACGCGCTGGTGGCCCACCCCTCGGTCGACCTCGTGGTGCTGGCCACGCCGCACCATGTTCACTGCGCCGAGGCGTGCGCCGCGCTGGCGGCCGGCAAGCCGGTGGTGACCGACAAGATCATGTGCCGCTCGGTGGCCGAGGCCGACGCCATGATCGCCGCCGCCGACCGCGCCGGGAAGCTCCTCAGCGTGTTTCACAACCGGCGCTGGGACAGCGACTTCCTGACCGTCCTGCAGGCGCTTAAGCAGGGCCTGCTCGGCCAGGTCTACCAGGTCGACATCGCCATCGCCCGGCCGGCCATGCCGCTGCGCCCGATTGCCGAGCCGCGCTGGCGGCAGACCGCCGAGGCGTTCGGCGGGCAACTGGTCGACTGGGGGGCGCACCTGTTCGATCAGGCGGCCATCCTCGCAGGCACCGAGCCCGACCGCCTCTTTTGCGACTTGCAGTGGCACCAGGAGGGCAGCGAGACCGAGAGCGAGGGCTTCGTCGCGCTGCACTACCCGAGCGGCCTGCGCGTGACCATCACGGTCAGCGTGCAGATCTGGCACGAGCGGCCGCACTGGTACCTCAACGGCAGCGACGGCGGGCTCGAGCTCTGGGGCATCGACCCGCAAGAGAGCCTGATGCGCGACCGCGGCCAGGTCTGCGCCGGCCGGCCCGAGGCGGCCCTGCCGGCCGAGGCGGTGCGGCTGCGCAGTCTGCACGACACGAGCGGCTTCGCGCCGGTGCCAGGCTGCTGGACGGCCTACTACGAGAACATCCGCGACGTGCTGCGCGGCGAGGCCGAGCCGGCGGTCACCGCGGAGCAGTGCCGCGGCGTGCTGCGGGTCTACGAGAGCTGCTTCCGCGCCGCCGGGGTGTCCAACGCGACCACCGCCAGCCGCCCGCCCGGCTTGCTGTAGGACCGGTCAGGCGCCGAGACTCACCAGACGTCGCTGGAATTGACGCGGCCGGTCTTGATGCACTCGGCGATGTCGCCGACGGCCTGCATCAACTGCACCAGGGTGTCCTGCGAGCTGGCCGAGAGCGGATCTTCCTTGTAAGCCTTGGGGCCATTGACGCACAAGGTGTAGAGTCGCTCGGCCTGGACGCGCTGGAACTGGAGCCGTGGTTGGTAGGCGGCGAGCTGCTCGATCCCCGGTTTGGCATCCTCTGCCATGTAGCGGTAGACCTCGCCGATCTTCGCGCGCTCGGTCATCGCCGCCTGGGCGCGGGTGTAGATGTTCTCGCAGAGCTGGAGGATGCCGGTGTCGAAGCGTCTCGCCTGCGCCTGCTGGTGCTGCACATATAGGACCAGGCCGACCAGACCGAGCACCAGCAGCCCCAGCACCACCTTCCGCATCACGGCGCTCCTGTCTTCGCACAGCCCCCGTTGTCGTGACGTGCCGGCGCGCTCATGTTACAGGCGACCGAGGGGAGGATGCCCGCGGACCGCGACGAACCGCTCGCCGGTGTCCGGCACGCCTCTCCCCACGGCCGCCTGGGACAGCGAATGTTTCTCTACGCCTTGAGCTACGGCAATCCGTACGAACCGACCCAGCATTGCGTGCTGTTCCTGGCCGCCAAACGGCCGCTCAGTGGGACCGAGGCGCTGCAGCTCGGGATCGAGGCGGTCAGCGACGACTCGCTCGGCAACGAGTGGGTCGAGGCGGTCGCCCACGGCACCGTCTGCGGCCCGCTCGAGGTCGACGGCAAACTGGCCCAGCCGTCGATTGCCGTCATGGTCGATTGACCGGAGAGCCGACATCGCCACGCTCGAGCAAGCCGTGGCGCTCGCCGCGCGGGCGCATGAAGGTCAGGTCGATAAGGCCGGCCAACCCTACCTGCTGCACCCACTGCGCATGATGCTCAGCCTGACCGACCCGGCCGCGCGGATCGTCGCCGTGCTGCACGACGTGGTCGAGGACTGCGGCGTGACGCTCGACGACCTGCGCGCCGCCGGCTTTGACGAGGCCGTGGTGCAGGCCGTCGAGGCGGTCACCGCCCGCGACGGCGAGAGCTACGAGCAGTTCGTCGAGCGCGCCGGCCGCGACCCGATCGCGCGGCAGGTCAAGCTCGCCGACCTGCGCGACAACAGCGACTACCGGCGCATCGCCGAGCCGACCGAACGTGACCTGGCCCGCCTGGCGAAGTACCAGCGGGCGATTGCCGTCCTCGAGGCACTCGACTGACCTCACTCGCCCAGCCATCGCCGCGCCCGCAGCAGCTCGGCCATCGGCGGGTCGAGCACCGCCGCCGGCGGCAGCGGTGGGGGCTCGAACGCCGGCCGGCCGGCCAGTTCGGCGGTCAAGCGCAGGTACTGGTACGGGTCGGGCCAGCTCCAGCTTGGCTCAATCACCGTCGTCTCGGGCCACTCGTTCCACGAGGTGACGCCGAGGTAATCACAGCCCGCTTCGACCGCCGCGCGCCAGAAGTCGCGATAGGTCTGTCCGTCGCGGCGCTCCATCCAGTACGGCTCGGGCGTCATGCGGCGGTTGTCGTGACCGGGATGGACCGGCAGCATGACCTGCTTACCGGCCGCGTGCACCTGCGCGGTGTAGTCGCGGTAGAGCGGCGCCAGGCCGTCGTAGGTGTCGACCCGCCAGGTCGAGAACATGGCGTAGCCCGAGTAGCAGTCGACCGACTCGAGCGCCAGCCACTCATCGGGGCAGTAGAGCCGGATGCCCTGCTCGTCGGCATGGGCGCGGAGCTTGTCGACGATCCAGTAGACCTCGCCGACCTCGGCCTCGACCGCGCGGATTAGCGTGTCGCACTGCTCCGGGCTGAGCTTGCCCTCCCACAACTGGTACACAGCCCAGACCGGCTTGCCGTCGAGGCGTAGCCAGGCCGGGCTGTCCTTACACCGCCGCAGCGCGTCGATGGTCCAGGCGGTGACGTTCTCGAGGTTGTCGACGAACTGCGGCGTCTCGTCGAACAGCACCACCTGGAAGCCCTCCTCCTCGGCCACCGGCAGCACGGTCTGGTAGAACACGTCGTGCGTCCAACCGGCCGGAGTCTGCCAGCCGGCGGGTCCCCACCAGTCGACCAGGAAGGCATCGACGCCGGCCGCCTTGGCGCAGCGGATGTGCCAGCGCACCACCTCGCGCTCCATGCTGTCGTACGGGCCGATCAGCGGATAGGCGCCCGAGGAGAGGTGACGGATGGCCGGCTCGAGGACGAAGGTCGCGGCGTCGGTGCCGTTCGGCGCGAGCAAACCCGTCGCCTCGCTCGACCAGTGCCCCCACCGCCCGCCGGCGCCGAACGGGGTGGTGTACCAGGTGTAGTAGTAGGCCAGCACCGGCGGCCGCGGCGCGGCCAGCAGCAGCGCGGGCAGCAGTAGTTCAGTCATCGATCCGCCACTCCAGAACGCCGGCCGACTGGTGCTGGTTCAGCCGCGCCTCGAGCCGCAGCGCGCGGGTCGTGACGGCATCGAAGGCGACGCGGCAGTAGCGGTCGCGCTCGAGCTCGAATGGTCCCGCGCCGGTGACCGGCCGCCAGGTGTCGCCGTCGAGCCAGAGCAGGAGCCACTCGGCCGGCACGCGGCAGCCGCCGCCGGTGTCGCGGTCGTCGAACCAGTAGACGGCGCAGGAGCCGATGGTCCGCGGCTCGCCGAACTCGTACTGCACCCACTCGCGCGTACCGCGGTGGTCCCACCAGGTGAACCGCGGGATGGTCTGGTCGCCCGACGAGGCCGGTTCGAGCCCGTCGTGGAGCGCGGTCACCGTGTCGCCGACGTGGCAGTGGCTGGCGGTGGCGGTGATGCCGGGGTCACGCCACTCCAGCGCGTCGGGTCCGTCCACAATCAGCGGGAAGGCCGAGACGCGCAGCCGGGCGCAGCCCATCGGGATCAGGCGGACGGTCTCGAGCGGTTCGTCCGAACGCACCGGCCCCGGCTGCACCTCGCCGATCAGGCCGTTGGATTCGAGCCGCCAGCCGGCGATCCGCCGCGCCGGCGCGGTGAGCGCCAGCGGCGCCGCGTCAAGCGTCCAGGGCTGCTCGGCCGGCGGCTCGTCACGGCGGGTCAGCGCGACGGTCGAGAGGTCGCTCGGGTCGATGGCCAGCCCGTAGTTCCACGGCGTGGTGGGATAGACCTCATAGCCCGGCCAGCGCTCCGAGTCGCCGGACCGCTCCCACCGCTCGCCAATCGCCAGCGAGTAGGTCAGCGGGCCGCGGCCGATCGACACCGTGTGCCGGTTGCCGGTCCAGACCGTGCTGGTCAGTTCCATCGGCAGTTCGAGCCGCACCGTGTCGCCGGCGCCGACCTCGACGGTGACCCAGCCGTCGACCGGTTCGGCCGGCCGGCCGTTCAGCCGCGGCTCGGCGCACCAACTGGGGATGCGCAGCCGCAGCGGGAGCCGCGCCGCGGCCGGAGCCTCGACGGTGAAGGTGATCGTCTCGTCGAACGGGTAGTCGGTCGACTCGAGGATGGTCGCCTCGCCGCCGGCGAGCCGGGCGGTGACTTCGCTGGGGCCGTAGCAGACGGCGGCCAGCCCGCCGTCGTCGCCGGCCATCCACATCCCGGCGACATAGGCCGGCCAGGCCAGGCCGAGGTTGTGCTGGCAGCAGCGGTACTGCCACGGGTTGTAGCTGAACATGTCGCCGCCGTTCTCGATCATCGGCGCCTTGCTCGCCCGGTCGAGCTGCACCTGGTTGGCGGCGGTCAGGTAGTGCAGGCCCTTCAGGTCGGGCGTCATCGAGGCGGGCAGCGAGTTGAAGGTGACGTCCTCGCACCGGTCGGCCCAGGCGGTCTCGCCGGTGATGCGGGCGAGCATCAGCGCGCTGAAGATGAACTCGGCCATCGAGCAGCTCTCGGCGCCCTGCCGCGGGCCGGTGTAGCCCGGCCGGGCGTTCTCGTCGGCGCCGAACAGCCCGCCGGGCGTTTGGCCGTAGCGCTCGCGCACCTCGGCCCAGCGGCGCTCGGTGCACGCGAGGTAGCGCCGGTCGCCGATCTGCTGATAGTACTGCGCGGGCTCGCGGAAGGCCTCGCAGATGTTGACCCCGTGCCAGGAGGCGAAGCCGCCGACCCAGTCGGCCGTGCGTTCGTGGTTGACCCGCGCCAGGTCGAGCAGCCACGCCTCGCCGGTCAGGTTGTAGAGCCAATGGATGCTGTCGAGCGCGTCACCGGCGCGGATCTTCTGCCAGCTCCCCGGGTAGATCTGCTCCAGCGGCTGGCGCTGCATCCAGGCGAAATAGTCGCGCAGCAGGTCGACCACCCGCGGGTCGCCGGTCGCCTCGTGGTGCGTGCGGAGCGCGAACATGGCGACCATGTTCGGCCACAGGTCATGATTCTCGCGGTTCAGCAGCGAGCCGAAGTAGCCGTCGTCACCACGCGTGGCGAGGATGGCTTCAATCCAACGGGTCGACTCGTCGATGATCCGCTGATCGCCGAGCAGGTAGCCGGTCAGGATGAAGCCACGCAACCAGTAGGGCAGCTCTTCCCACCCGGCGGCGCCCTCGCCGCGTGGGGCGGTCCAGGCGTTGCCGTCGAACTGGCAGAAGCGGCTCAGCTCGGGCAGCCGGCCGATGAACCCCTCGGCCTGCAGTCGAAGCTGAGACAACAGCCAGCCGCGCGGTTGGACGGCACCGCTGGGCAGCGGCGCGAGCGGGCAGGGCTGCAGCGGCGGACGGTTGAACAGCGGCGCGGGACGAGACACGGCAGGACCTCCGAGCGCGAGGATGAGCAGGCAGGGGCACATCGGCCGGCTCCGGCGGTGGTTTCGGCGGGTGGGGGTGGGGGCCTGCTGGGGGCAATCGTCTGTGAGAACACCGGGGCCGTGTGCCTGACTGGGGTGAACGCGCGCCGCAGGTCAGGCCGGCTGTGCGGCGGCCGCGACCAGTTCTCGGACCGCAGATACCAGTTCCCTGCCCACGGCCGAGTCGCGAAGCGCCGCTACACACCTCGGGCTGAACTGGACGCCGTTGAGGGATCTGCGCCTGCCCGCTCCCGCGCCGGCCGCCGAACCGTTGCGGCCGTCGCCGGGCAGCTGCTCTTCGGCCGCCTGCACGCTGGCCAACCAGTGCTCCAGGCTCGTCGGGATAGCCACGACCCGGTACGGCAAGCCGAGGGCGGCGCTGGACAACGCACGCTCGACCTCGTAGCGCGCCTCGGCCGGCGCGTCGGCGTCACCGTCAACCACCACCACCACCGGCCACCGCCTCACGCTCAAGGCAGTGGTGGCGGAGGAAATGGCTGACGATCTCGTGCCCACGGCGTAGAGCCGGATGTGGTGCGTCGCCAACTCGTCGGCCAGCACCTGCCGAAGTAGCGCCCCGTCGGCCCTGCCTTCGTGAATGAGCATGATGGGCATTCCGACCTCCTTGACGAACGGGTCGACCAAGGGATTGGCTCGCTCAACCGCGAGACGGTACTTCGCCAGCAACGCCCAGACCATCTTATGACTATCGATCGCGCGCCGTAGGTGGTCCAGTTCCCACAGCAGGATGTTGACGGGCGCCGTCGTGGTGGCTGCAATGCGTGCCATTTCGGTGTACCCATGGAGCGAGAAGACCGCGCCGATCGCGCCCGCCGGCCGGCGGGCCAGGCGAAACCGGAGCTTCGCGATGGCCGCGACATCGCGGTCGCGTTCGCCCGACTTGCACTCGCAGAGGCAAGACAAGCCCTGGACGTGGACCGCGCCGTCGATTTCCTCGACCTCGCGTCGATCCTCCGTCAGACCGGTAAGGTCGGCCACCGGCACCTGGTAGGGCCAGGTAACCAGACCCTCGGGCGCCCCGTCCGCAGTTAGCTCGAGTTCGAATGCGCGCAGCACCACCGCCTCGAACAGAACGCCTTTGGGGACGCGATCAACTCGCCGCTTCGCGCCCTCGAGGCGGTCGAGCAGCCGCAACAAGCCAGCGCCGTCCAAACCCGTCGCCATCGCCCGCACGTCGTCTTGGAGCGGCATCCTGGGCCTCGCTGTGCGTCCGAGTTCGGCCGCTAGGCCCGCCGTGGTGTGCCGCACCAGTCATCGAGCCTTGCGCCATCGACGGCCGCAACCTTCCGCCTACCCCACCCCCGCATACACATCCTGAACCGCATGCAGCAGCTCAATCGCCGCCGCCCGCGGGCGCTGGAACGCGTTGCGACCGACGATGCTGCCGTACGCGCCGCCGGCGGCCAGCTCGCGAATCTCCGCCAGCACCTCGGCGTCGCCCTTCGCCGGGCCACCGCTGAAGATCACAATCCGACGGCCGGCAAAGGCGCTGTCGATCACGTGCTTGGTCCGCTCGGCCAGCGTCGCGACGGGGATCTGCTGCGACTCGTAGACCTTCTTCGCGTCGGCATGCTCGAGGTGCGCGGTGCTCGGCTTGACCTTGATCACGTGCGCACCCAACTGCGCCGCCACCTGGGCCGCATAGGCGCTGATGTCGATGCCCGTCTCGCCGTCCTTCGACAGGCTCGAGCCGCGCGGGTAGCTCCAGACGACCACCGCCAGGCCGACCGCCTTGGCCTCTTCGGTCAGCTCGGCCAGCGCCTCGTACATCGCGTTGCGCTCGCTCGAGCCGGGGTAGATGGTGTAGCCGATGGCCGCGCAGCCGAGGCGGAGCGCCGTCTCGACCGAGGCGGTCACCGCCGGCGCGGGATCGTCGGTCTTCAGCATCCCATCGCTGTTGTTGAGCTTGAGGATGAGCGGAATGGCGCCGGCATAGTCCGCCGCAATCGCCTCGATGAAGCCAAGCGGCGCCGCGTAAGCGTTGCAGCCGGCGTCGATGGCTAGCTCGACGTGGTAGCGCGGGTCATAGCCCGGCGGGTTCGGTGCGAAGCTGCGCGCCGGGCCGTGCTCGAAGCCCTGGTCGACCGGCAGAATGACGAACCTGCCGGTGCCGGCCAGCCGCCCGGTGTTCATCATCCGCGCCAGGTTGGCCAGCGTGCCGGGATTGTCGGAGCGATAGTACGACAGGATCTCTTGGACCCGCGGGGTGTGAGCCATGGGTAGCCTCCGTGCTCGAGTCGGGTGACTCGGATTCGGCCGGGCCACCGGGGGATCCTCTGCTTGCAACAGATCGGCCATGCGGGAGGAGCCCCGCTGGCCGGTCACGAACCCGCCGGCGTCGGTCCGGAGCCTGCCATGCGGCGTCTCGTCCTGGCCGCCCTCATCGCCATCGCGCCCGTCGCCGCGCACGACGAACCGGTCATCGTCCTGGTCGAGTTCTCCACCGCCGAACGCCTACTGCGTCAGGACTGGTCCGGTAGCGTGCGCCTCGAGCTGGCTGAGCTGAAGCGACTGGTCAAGGTCGCTGGCGGCGCCGACAGCCTCGTCGGCGAGAACGGCTGGGACATCGTCTATGGCCGCCAGGGCGCCGAGGGCGTCCGCGCGGCGCGGCCCTACCTGCGCAAGGGCGTCGCCATCCACCTGATCGCCGACGACGATGCCGTGCTCCACTTCACCACCGCCGCGGGCGACTTCGAGGTGCCCTTCCGCGAACTCGCCGGCGGTGACCGCGTTACGCGGCTCGACGGCAATGTCACGCTCCAGGTGGTGCCGCCGGAGCGGGCCAACTTTGCGCCGGCCGGCGCGCCGGCCGGCGGGCGCGCGGCCCGGCCCAGCGCGCCGACCGCCGGCGACCTCGGCCTGGCGCCGATCACGCCGGCCGACCGGATGTCCGAGTTCCCGGCCCTCGCCGCGCTCGGCGACCAGCTCGTCGCCGCCTGGGTCGAGTGGCGCGGTGACCACGACGTGCTGCGCACCGCCGTCCACGACGGTACCTGGCGCGAGCCGGCCGAGCTGACCGTGCCTGGAGCGATCGACCTCTACCAGCCCGAACTGGTGGCCGGCGGCGGGCAAGTCTGGTGTCTCTGGCCGGCGCGCATCGGCGAGAACGTCGACCTCTACGCGGCCGCGGTCTATCCCGAGCTGGGCGCGCCGCGGCGACTGACCGACGCGCCCTGGGCCGACTTCCACGTCCGCGCCGCGCCGCTGCCGGGCGGGTCGATCGCCCTGACCTGGATGAGCTGGCGCGAGGGCGACGGCAACGTCTACTACGCCGAGCTGGCCGACGGCGTGCTGGGCCCCACCGAGCGGATCAGCCCGTCGGACCAGACCGACTGGGACCCCGACCTGGCCGTCGCCGCCGGTGGCACCGTGGCCGTGGTCTGGGATTCGTATGAGAACGGCAACTACGACGTCTACCTGCGCCGGCGGGTAGGCGGTGAGTGGGGGCCGGTCACGCTGGTCACCGGCGCGCCCGAGGCCGAGTTCCATGCCAGCATCGCCGCCGCCGGCGAGCGGCTCTGGATTGCCTACGACGTCGCGCCCCAGTCGTGGGGTAAAGACTACGGGCGCAGCTACAGGCACCCCGATCCGGCAGTCGCCAAGGGCCTGCACGACCGGCGCACGCTCGGCCTGCGCGCCGTCGAGGGCGACCGGGTGCTCGAGCTGCCCGGCGCGTTCGACCGGTTCGGCCCGCCGATGGACCAGTTCGCCGAGCTGCCCCGCCTGGCGGTCGACGGTGGCGGGGCGCTGTGGATGGCCTTCCGCCACTGGTCGGTGCGCAGCCCGACCGAGGTCTATGAAGAGTTCGCCGCGCCGCTCGGCAGCGATGGTTTCGCGCTACCGCTGCGCCTGTCCGGCGCCACCGGCCGCAACACGCAGCATCCTGCGCTCGCCCGCACGGCCGACGGCCGTCTGCACCTGCTCATCGCCGGCGACGGCCGCGCGGCCGATATGCGGCTGCAGCAGGCGGAGTCCCTGAACTACCGCGTCTATCACGCCGCCCTGCCGCCGGCCGACGCGGCACAGCCCGAGCTGGTCGCCGCGGCGGTGCCCGCGCCGGTGCCCGAGCTCGACGACTTGCCGCGACAGGTGACCTGGACGGTGGGCGGGGCCACCTACACGCTGGCCTACGGCGACTGCCACCGCCACACCGACATCCGCGGCCACGGCGGCGTCGATGCCAGCGTGATGGATACCTATCGTTACGCGATCGACGCGGCGCGGCTGGATTTCGTGGCCACGACGGATCACAACGAGGTGCTCGGCGGCACCTGGCCCGACGGTCTGCGGCCGTACCAGTGGTGGTGGACTCAGAAGGCGGCCGAGCTGCACCACTTTCCGCCGCGGTTCACCGCGCTGTTTGCCTATGAGCACAGCATGGTGGCGCCGGGCGGGCACCGCAACGTGATCTTCCCCACCCGTCGCGGGGCCGAGGCGCTGCGCGGGATCGACCGCCGCCGCGCCGAGGACAACTTCCCGCCCGACCTGTGGCGCTTCCTCAGCGGCATCGAACCGGCGCTCGACGTGCCCCACACGTTCGCCGAGCAGAGCCAGCCGCGGGGCGACTTCGACTGGCCCAACCCGCCGCAGGAGCCGCTGCTGGAGATCTACCAGGGCGCGCGCAGCTCGTATGAGGTGGTCGCCGCACCGGTCGGCGAGCGGCGCGGCGCCTCGCAGAACGAGCAGCCGGGCAACTTCGCCCGCGACGCGCTGGCCAAGGGCAATCGCTACGGCTTCGTCGCCTTCAGCGACCACGGCTCGACGCATCTGTCATACGCCGGCGTGTGGGCCACCGAGCTGAGCCGGCAGGGCATCTGGCAGGCGATGCGCGACCGGCGGACGTTCGCCAGCAGCGACGACATCATCGTCCAGGCGAGCTGCGCCGGTCGGCCGCTGGGCGAGGCGCTGCGGGTCGACGGCGCGCCGACCATCGAAGTCAGCGTCGCTGGCCGCAACGAGCTGCGGCAGGTCAGCCTGATCCGGAACGGCGAGGCGGTCTACACCACCGACCCTGACGGCCGCACGGCGAGCTTCACCTGGCAGGACGCGCAACGCCCGGCCGGTGAGGTCTATTACTACGTGCGCGTGATTCAGGACGACGTAGAGCAGCCCGAGGGCGACCCCGAGATGGCCTGGGGCAGCCCGGTGTTTGTGCTCGAGTGAGCGCGGGAGGTTGGACGATGTACCCAGTCTGGCTGGCCTTGGCGATGTCTGCCGCGCCCTCGTGGCTGGCCACCGGCCAGTTCCGCTGGACGATGAGCGAGCCACTGCTCGCGCCGGCGATCCGGGCCGACGACCCATGCTTCTCGGTCAAGGACCCATCCATCGTCCGGTACGGCGACCGCTGGCACCTGTTCATCACCATCCGCGGCACGAAGCGGTCGCACCAGATCGAGTACCTGACCTTCGCCGACTGGGCCGACCTGCCGACCGCTGAGCACGCCATCCTGACCACGCCATCAGACGGCTACTTCTGCGCGCCGCAGGTCTTCTGGTTCGCGCCGCACCGGCTCTGGTACCTGCTCTGCCAGGCCAGCGACGAGGCCTGGGAGCCGAACTACGCCGCGGCCTACTCGACCAACCCGAATATCGCCGACCCCGCCGGCTGGACGCCACTCAAGCCGCTCGGCGCCAACCGGGCGGGTGAGAAGGCCGGGCTCGACTTCTGGATCATCTGCGACGACGCCAAGGCGCACCTCTTCTTCACCACCCTCGACGGGCGGATGTGGCGCGAGGAGACCGCTCTGGGCGACTTCCCCCACGGCTGGGGCGAGCCGCGACTGGCGCTGCAGGGCGACATCTTCGAGGCCAGCCACACCTATCGCCTGCTCGGCCAGGAGCGCTACCTGACCCTGGTCGAGGCTCAGGGCGGCCACGGCTGGCGCTACCAGAAGGCCTACCTGGCCGACCGGCTGGAAGGGCCGTGGACCCCGCTGGCCGACAGCCGCGACCGGAGCCTGGCGAGCATGGCCAACGTGGCCCACCCACCGGCCCGCTGGACCGACTGCATCAGCCACGGCGAGCTGCTCCGCGCCGGGCACGACCAGCGACTCGAGGTCGACCCGGCCGAGCTGAGGATGGTCATCCAGGGCGTCCTCGACGGCGACCGCGAGGGCCTGCCGTACGGGCAGATTCCGTGGCGGCTGGGGTTGTTGACGTTGGCTGAGTAATGTGGCAGCGGGCGGACGCCTCCGGTCGGCAGGCCCGTGTCGCGCGTGACGGCGTCGCTACCGTCGCCTCGCCGCGGGACCCCGGCGCTGTAGCTCTTCCAACGTCATCCGACCCCTGGCCACTTCGTAGATCTCATCCCAGGTGTAGCCATCGAGGATGAGCTCGCGCACGTCGCAGCCGACGCGGGTGCATAGGTCGCCGATCGAACCGGGGCGGACCAGACGCGGTTCGGGATCGGGTCGGGTCGGGTCGTCCGGCATCGCGGGCCTCCTCGATGGGTGGCGAAGTGATCACTCCCGGATCGTCGCCACCGTCACGCCCTGTCCGCCCTGGTTCTCGGGCGGGTGGGTGAAGCTGGCGACGTACGCGTGGTCGCGCAGGAAATCATGCACCACGCGGCGCAGCGTGCCGCTGCCCTTGCCGTGCACGATGCGCACCTCGGGCCGATTGCTCAGGATGGCCTGGTCCAGATAGCGATCGAGCAGGATCAGGGCGTCGTCGACCGTCTCGCCGCGCAGGTGCAGCTCGGCCCCGACGCCCCACGAGGCGACGTCGCGCCGGCCGCCGCTCTTCGGCTTGGGCGGCTGGCCGCGGCGGACCAGGCTCACGTCACCCGGCGCGACGGTCATCCGCATCGGGCCGACCTGGACCTGCAGTTCGTCAGCACCGGCCGCCAGCACGGTGCCCTCGCGCTGCAGGCGGGCGACCAGCACCGTGTCGCCGGCGCGAAGGGCGTTCGGATCGGCCGCCGGCGTTGGTGGCTCGGGCGGCGGGGCCGACAGCGCGGCCGACAGGCTCTTCAGCCGCTGCCGGGCGCCCTCGGTCTGCCGGCCCTCCCGCTCGGCGGTGCGCAGCGCTTTGAGGATGCCGTCGGCCTCGCGCTGGACTCGCTCCAGCAGCGCGTCGGCGTCGGCACGGGCCTCCTCGCGCAGCGTCTGTTCGAGCTCGCGCAGGCGCCGTCGCTCGCGCTCCAGCTCGCGCCGCTGGTGGCTGACGCCGGCGGCCTCCTGCTCGGCCTCGCGCAGTTCCAGGTCGAGCTTGCGCCGGCTCGCCTCCATCTGGCCCAGGATGTCGGCCGCCTGGCGATGATCCTCGGGCAGCAGCAGCCGCGCCGCATCGAGCACCTCGTCGGCCATGCCGTAACGCGAGGCGATATCGAACGCGTGGCTGGCGCCGGGGATGCCGATCAGCAGACGGTAGGTCGGCGCCAGGCTCTGTTTGTCGAAGGCCACGCTGGCGTTCTCGACCCGCGCCGTGGCGTAGGCGAAGTCTTTCAGCACGCCGTGATGCGTGGTCGCCATGACCCGGCAGCCGCGGGCCAGCAGTTCGCCCAGCACCGCCTGGGCCAGCGCCGCGCCCTCGGTCGGGTCGGTGCCGGCGCCGAGCTCATCGAGCAGCACCAGGTCGCCGGTCTCGGCTTGCTGCAGAATGGCCACCACCTGGCGCAGGTGCGAGCCGAAGGTCGACAGGCTCTGCTCGATGCTCTGCTCGTCGCCGATGTCGGCGAAGACGTTGCCGCAGCGGGCCACGCGACTGCCCGGCTCGGCCGGGATGTGCAGCCCCGCGGCGGCCATCAGGGTCAGCAAGCCCAGCGTCTTCAGCGCGACGGTCTTGCCGCCCGTGTTCGGACCGGTGACCAGCAGCACGTCGAACGCCTCGCCGAGCAGGATGTCGATCGGCACCACGCGCTGCGCCGGGTCGACCACCAGCAGCGGGTGCCGCGCGGCGACCAGGTCCCAGCAGCCGGTCTCGTCGAACTCGGGCGCCGCGGCCTCGAGCCGCGCCGAGAGGGTGCCCCGCGCACGGGCCAAGTCGAGGATGGTGAGCAGGCGCAGATTGCCCTCGAGCGGCGTCGCCTCGGCGGCGACGGCGTCGCTCAGCTCAGCGAGGATCCGCTCGACCTCGGCTTTCTCGGCCAGTTGCGCCTCGCGCAGCTCGTTGTTCAGCCGGACCACGCTGGTCGGCTCCATGAACACCGTCTGGCCCGAAGCGCTGCGGTCGTGGACGATGCCGTCGAACTTGCCCCGGTGGCTGGACTTGACCGGCACGCAGTAACGACCCTCGCGGATCGTGATCAGGGCCTCCTGCACCGCCTCGTTGCGCGCCAGGTCGGCCAGCAGGCCCTGCAGGTGCTGCTCGATCCGCGACCCGAGCACGGCGATCTGCCGGCGCCACTTGGCCAGCGCCGGCGAGGCCTGGTCGGCCACCGTGCCATCCGGCGCGATACAGCGCTCAATCTCGGCCTGCAGCGCCGGCGCGGCGATCAGGTCGAGGGCGATTTGCCGCAGTCGTGGGAGCTGGTCGCGCTCGGCAAAGAAGCTCTGCAGGCGCGCGATGCAGCGCAGCGTCTCACCAATCTCGAGCAGTTCGCCGCCGAGCAGCAGTCCGCCGCGGCGGGCCTGGCGCAGCAGCGGCCCGATGTCGTGCAGGCCGCCGAGGGGGATGTCGTCGCCGGCGTCGCGGATCAGGCGCGCCTCGGCCGTTTCCTGCTGCCACTCGGCCACCTGCGCCGGGTCGCTCGACGGCGCCAGCGCCTCGGCCGCCGCCAGGCCGAGCGACGAGGCCGCCGACTCGGCGAGCAGCCGGCGGACCTTGTCGAACTCGAGCACCGCAAGCGCGTGCGCGTCCATCGCCGCGCATTATACGCCGACGAGGCTCAGAACACCGTCGCCCGCCAGGGCGACGGCGGCGGCGTCAGCGACAGCTCGCCGAGTCGACGCGGATTGACGAAGTTGTCGGTCCGCCCGAGCCAGAGCAGTTGCGCCTGGCGGTCGGGTTCGTCCGAGTCGTCCACCGCCAGGTCGAAGCCGAACCGCTCAACGCGCCGGCCGGCGGCCCGGTCGAGCAGCGCGCGCGGCAGGTCGAGGGTCAGTCGATAGCCGCCGCGCATCGGCTCTTGGAGCGGCTTCACCTCGAGCAGACCCTCGGGCGGGCGATCGGCCTCGAGGGTGGTCACCAGCGGCTGGGCGGGCGGCTCGGTCCAGGTGACCATCAGCGTCGCGCAGAGCGGGGTGTAGAACGGCCGGCCGCGGTCGGCTTCGTCGCGCAGGTCGAGATAGAGCTCGATGCCGTCGCCGTAGGGCACGCCGGTGCCGGCGCGCAGGCGATCGTCGGTCACCTCGACCTGGACCCGCACTGCTTCGTCGTCATGGCCGAGGAACAGCCGCGCGCTGAGATCGCCCGGGCCGCGCCAGTCGGCCACGGCGAAAAGGTGCGACTGCATCAGCTCGGCCGCCGCGATCTCGGCCGCCGGCGTGCCGAGCGCGGGGCAGTGTACCCGCGGTACGATGGTCAACCGCTTGAGGCTGAACGCCGGCTGACCGTCGCCCCGCGCGGTAAGCGTGAGCCGGTACTCGGCCGAGCGCCCACCGGGCAGGCTGGCCGGCAGCGCCAAGGGCAGCGTCAATCTCGCCTCTGCGCCGGGCGGCAGGTCGACGGTCGCCTCGCTGTGCGCCGCGCCGGCGCGGTAGGGCAGCTCGCCGGTGAGCGCGACCTGCACGCGCTGCGGTGTCGCCAGCCGATTGGCCAGCCGCACCGGGAGATCGATCGTCGCTCCTGGCGCGGCATCGAGCGCGGCATCCTCGAGCTCGGCCTCCAGCGCTCGAGCCTCGCCGAGCAGCTCGAGGAAGGCGTCATACAGCGCGAGGGCCATCAGCGCATGCTCGTGTTCGCGGGGATGGACACCGTAGGGGAAGGTGCCGCGATAGTCGAGCGGCGGGCGCTTGAGCAGGTCGTCGGTGGCCACCAGCGGCACGGCGCGCGAGCGGGCCACCTGCGCCGCGGCGAGCGGGTAGGGCATGTGCACCACCGGCTCGTGCATCGGCGGCGCCATGACCAGCGGCGCGGCGCCGAGCGCCCGCGTGCGATCGATCAACTCGCGCAGGTTCTGCTCGTAGCCGGCCAGCGAGGCGAGCCCGTCGCCGCCGCCTTTGTCGTTGCCGCCGAACTGGAGCACCACCAGGTGCGGGCCGTACCGCTCGACATCGAGGTCGAAGTTAAGCAGCGCCTCGCGGCTCGGCGCGCCCGGCTCGCCGCGGACCACCGGATCGAAGGTGACCGCCGGCCAGGCCTCGCGCAGCAAGCCGCAGAACAGCGCGGCGAAGCGGTCACGCTCGGGCTCGGCCAGGTCGAACCCATCAGTGATGCTGTCGCCGAGCAACACGATCCGCACCGGCTCGCCGGCGACCAGCCGAGCACGGAGCAGGTCGCCGTCGGCGCCGGCGAGAGTCAGCAGCAGCAGGGCGCAGGCGGCAGGCACGGCCGGCTCCTGGCTGCTCTGATTGCCGCCGGCCGGCGTGGGTTCCTTCACGGCCAAGGCAAAGGCCGCGCTCCGCCGGTGACAGAGCGCGGCCCGATGCTGCCGAGCGGTCTAGCGCCGCCGGCGGCGGAGCAGTCCGACGGCGCCGAGGCCGAGCAGCGCCAAGGTCGACGGCTCGGGCACGCCGGCGACCATGAAGCCGCGGATTTCACCGCCGGGGAAGACCGTCGAGTGGATGTTCCAGTAGGCGTTGCCACCGGCCAGGTAGGTCAGAAAGGCGGCCTCCGCGCCGGCCGGCGTGCCGCCGTGAGCGGTGACGAAGGCCGGGTTCCACGACGCGGCGAGGGTCAGGTCGAGCGTTGCGTCGTACGAACCGGCGGTGACGCCGGCGGGGAAGCCGGGGAACGTCGGCACCGGCGTGGCGACGCCGGCGGTGCCGGTGAACGGGACCGCCGTCGGCGCGTGGATGTGTGACACGGTAGTCGGGCCGATCAGGTCGGCGAAGGTGGCCCGAAAGCGCATCATGTGGGTCACGCTGTCGTAATCGACGCGGGCCGTGCCGGTGCCCGGCGAGGCGTTCGGCGGCGCCTCGCTCGGCCCGTCGAGGTTGGCGAGATAGACCAAGGCGCTGGCGCGCGCCGGCCCGGTACAGGCCAGCAGCGAGGCGGCGACGAGTAGGATGAACAGGCGATTCATGGCAGTATCTCCGGTCCAGATGATTGATCGTGGCCCTCCCCACCACGCCGACCGGCGCCCCCAGGCGAGCCGGCTGCGACCCACCACGGTCCCAGCCGGCTACGGGCAGTGTGCGCTGCCCACCGCGCCGTGTCAACAGCCGCCGAACCGGGTGGCGTCCGCGTGCGGCGCGGCTCACCGGTCCTTGTCGGGGTGGGGCCCGCGTGCTATACTGCGCCGTTTGAAGCGGTATGGGAGAGACCTGTGATCCTCGTCTGTGACGAGGCCCTGTGCCGCGAACGCGCTGCTTGGACGGCTTGGTTCGAGGAGCTGGTCGACCTGGAGGGCGACGGCTCGTGGTCCGGTCGGCTCAGCGGCGAGCTGGCGCTACGCCTGGCGCCCGACCGCGCGCTGGTCGAGGGCGAGCTGAGCGGGACGGTGCCGCGGCGGTGCGACCTCTGCCTGGGCGTCTTCCTCGAGATGGTGACGGTCGAAGTTCGTGACGTCTGCCTGATCGACGGCACGCTGGCCAGTGATTCGGCCGTGTTCGACGACGATGCCGAGGCTTGGCGGACCGCGCCCGAAGGGCGCTGGGACCTGACCGAGGTTGCCCGCCAGGCGGTGCTGCTGGCGCTGCCGACGCGCGCGCTGTGTGGGCCGGGCTGCCCGGCACGCGTCGAGCCGGCGCCGGTCACGGCGAGCGACCGCGGGCTGGACCCGCGTCTGGCCCCGCTGGCGGGGCTGTTCGAGCCGGAGGTGACAGATGGCGGTTCCGAAGCGACGGGTCAGCAAGGCGCGCGGCCGTAAGCGTTTTGCGCACTGGAAGATTGAGGCGGTCAAGCTGATCCGCTGCGCGCACTGTGGCGAGCCCCACCGGCCGCATGTGGTCTGCCCCTACTGCGGCCATTACCGCGGCCGCCAGGTGACCGAAGCCCGCCTCCAGCCGAACGCCTGAGCGGAGGCGCCGATGCGCATCGCCATCGACGCGATGGGCGGCGACCATGCACCGGCCGAAATCGTCGCCGGCTGCCTGGCCGCCGCCGCCGCCTTTCCCGACACCGAACTCGCCCTCGTCGGCGACGCCGCCGCCATCGCGCCGCTGCTCGGCGCGAGTCGTCCGACCAACCTCGACATCGTCCCCGCCACCGAGCGGATCGGTATGGACGAGGACCCCGCCCGAGCCGTCCGCCGCAAGCGTGACAGCTCGCTGGTGGTCGGCTGCCGGCTGGTCGCCGAGGGCCACGCCCAGGCCGTCTTCTCGGCCGGCAACACCGGCGCGCTGTCGACCGCCGCGACGTTCGTCATCGGCCGCATCGAGGGCGTCGACCGGCCCTGCATCGCGGCGGTCATGCCCAGTTCGGCGGGCCGGGTGGTGATCTGTGACGCCGGCGCGTCGGTCGACAGCAAGCCGCGTTGGATCCACCAGTTCGGCATCATGGGCGCGGTCTATGCCGAAGAGGTCGAGGGCATCCTCGCGCCGCGCATCGGGCTGATCAACATCGGCGAGGAGTCGTCGAAGGGCAACGCGCAGTCGAAGGCGACGTTCAGCCTGTTCGAGGAGTCGGACCTTAACTTCGTCGGCAACATCGAGGGCAAGGACACCTTCCGCGGCGTGGTCGACGTGATCGCCTGCGACGGCTTCTCCGGCAACCTGGTGCTCAAGGTGGCCGAGGGCGCGGCGGAGTTCTTCGTCTCGCTGACGCGACAGGCGCTGCAGCAGAGCTGGCGGACCAAGCTGGGCGCCTGGCTCTGCCTGCCCGGCTTCCGCCGGCTGAAGGAGACCGTCGACTACGCCGAATACGGCGGGGCGTTCCTGCTCGGGGTCAAGGGCCTGGTCGTCATCGGGCACGGTCGGTCCTCGTCGCGGGCGGTGTTCAGCGCCATCCGCCGCGCGCGCGAGGGCATCCGGCACGACTTGGTCGAGCGGCTGGCCGCCCGCTTTGCTGACGGCCAACCGGCGCGGCCGGCCGAGCCGGTGCTCGAGGAAAGGTAACCCATGGCGTTCCCGGCAGCGGGCATCACCGGCTGGGGCCTGGCCGTACCCGAGACACGGCTGACCAACGACCAGTTGGCCAGCCTGGTCGATACCTCGGACGAGTGGATCCGCACCCGCACGGGGATCCGCGAGCGGCGCGTGCTGGCCAACGGCAAGGAGACCAGCGACCTGGCCACCACCGCCGCGCGGCGCGCGCTGGTCCGGGCCGGCGTGGCGCCCGAGGCGGTCGACACGGTGATTGTCGCCACGGTCAGCGGCGACATGGCGTTCCCGAATGCCGCCTGTTTGGTGCAGCACAAACTCGGCTGCACCAACGCGGCGGCGTTCGACCTCGGCGCCGCCTGCAGCGGCTACATCTACGCCCTGGTCCAAGGCGCGATGATGATCGAGACCGGCCGCGCCGGATGCGTCCTGGTGGTCGGCGCCGATGCGCTGAGCAAGCTGCTTGACTGGACCGACCGCTCGACCTGCGTGCTGTTTGGCGACGGCGCCGGCGCCTCGGTGCTGCAACGTGTGCCCGATGGCTACGGGCTGCTCGGCAGCCACCTGGGCAGCGATGGCTCGGGCGGCATGTTGCTCCACGCCGGCGCGCCGGTCGACGGTCGCGCCGAGCGCAGCCTGCTGACCATGGACGGGCGGCAAGTCTTCCGCTTCGCGGTGCGCATCCAGGCCGAGGCCTGCGAGCGGGCCCTGGCCTCGGCCGGGCTCGAGCCGAGCGACATCGACTGGCTGGTGCCGCACCAGGCCAACATCCGGATCATCGAGGCCGCCGCCGAGCGGTTCAGCATCCCACGCGAGCGGGTGGTGATCAACGTCGACCGGTACGGCAACACCTCGGCCGCGTCGATCCCTCTGGCCATCGCCGAGGCCGCCGACGCGGGCAAGTTCCGGGCCGGCGACCGAATCTTGATGGTCGGCTTCGGCGCCGGGCTGACCTGGGGCGCCGCGGTGGTCCGGTGGTCGGCCTCGTGATTGCCCTGCTCTTCCCCGGCCAAGGCTCTCAGCAACCCGGCATGGGCGTCGCTCTGGCCGCCGCGTCGCCCGCCGCGCGCCGGGCCCTCGAGCTGGCCGACGAGGCGCTAGGCTTCGCCCTCTCCGAGCTCTGCTTCACCGGCAGCGACGTCGACCTGCGGCCGACCGAAATCGCCCAGCCGGCGCTGCTGGCCTGCGGCTACGCCGCCTGGCTGGCGGTGCGCGACCGCCTGCCGGCGCCGGCGCTGCTGGCCGGCCACTCGCTCGGCGAGTACACCGCGCTGCTGGTTGCCGGCGTGTTCGATTACCCCACCGCGCTGCGCCTGGTCCGCCGCCGCGGCGAGTGGATGCGCGACGCGGCGGCCGCCTCGCCGGGCGCCATGGCGGCGGTCATGCGGCTCGACGACGAGTCGGTCGAGGCGCTCTGCGCAGGCATCGACGGCGTGCAGCCGGCCAACTACAATGCGCCTGGGCAGGTGGTCGTCTCGGGCACGCCCGGCGGGGTCGAGGCGCTGGCCGAGGCGGCGCGCGCGGCCGGTGCGCGGGTGACCGTGCTGAACGTCAGCGGAGCATTCCACTCGCCGGCGATGCGGCCGGCGGCCGAGCTGATGGCCGCCGAGCTGGCGGCAGTCGAGTTTGCCGACGCGGCGGTGCCGGTGGTGCCGAACGTCACCGCCGCGCCGGAGCGGCGGGGCGCCGTGCTGCGCGACAACTTGGCGCGGCAGATCACCGGGCCGGTGCGCTGGACCGCCTCGGTCGAGGCGATGGTCGGCGCCGGCGTGCGGCGGTTCATCGAACTCGGCCCGGGCCGGGTGCTTGCCGGGCTGGGCAAGCGGATCGCACCGGCGACGCCGTGCCACAGCGTCGGCGACGGTGAGTCGGCGGCGGCGCTGGATCGGTTCTTGACCAGTGAGGTGTCCGGTGTTTGACTTGACCGGCCGGGCGGCGATTGTCACCGGGGCGGGCCGTGGGATTGGCCGCCAGATTGCGCTGACGCTGGCCGAGTGCGGCGCCGGGCTGGTGCTCAACAACGTCAATCCCGAGCGCAACGCCGAGATTGTCGCGGCGGTGCGGGCGGCGGGTGTCGAGGCGACCGGCGCGGTTGGCGACGTGTCGGAGCCGGCGGTGGCCGAGTCGTGCGTGCAGGCGGCACTCGAGACCTTCGGCCGGCTGGATATCGTGGTCAACAACGCGGGCATCACGCGCGACAACCTGTTGGCGCGGATGACCGACGAGCAGTGGAACGAGGTGCTGGCGGTCAACCTGAGCGGCCCGTTCCGGCTGCTCCGCGCGGCGTTGCGGCCGATGGTGCGGCAGCGTTCGGGTCGGCTGATCAACATCACGTCGGTGGTGGGCCGGCTGGGCAACGCGGGCCAGGTGAACTACGCCGCCTCGAAGGCTGGTCTGATCGGCCTGACCAAGGCGTTGGCGCGCGAGGTGGGCAGCCGGGGCATCACGGTCAACGCGGTGGCGCCGGGGTTCATCGACGAAGGGATGACCGACCAGTTGGGCGAAGAGCAGCGGGCGAAGCTGGCTGCGCAGATTCCCCTCGGTCGGCTGGGCACGGCGCTGGATGTCAGCGGCGTGGTGGCGTTCTTGGCCAGCGACGCGGCGGGCTACCTGACCGGGCAGACGATCAGCGTCGATGGCGGCATGGTGATGTACTAGACCAGGAGGCCGGACGTGTCGAAGGCAGTCTTCGATCAGATTCGCGATATCATCGTGGAGCAGCTCAACGTCGAGGAGGACCAGGTCACTCCCGACGCGCGGTTCGTCGACGATCTGGGTGCCGACAGCCTGGACGTGGTCGAGCTGATCATGCGCATCGAGGATGAGCTCCAGATCGAAATCCAAGACGAGGATGCAGAGAAACTGATGCGGGTCGCCGACGCCGTGGCCTATGTCGAGGCGCACGCCGGCTGACGGAGGGAGCGGAGCATGGCCATCGCCACGGCGGACCAGATCCGTCGGATCATCGCCGACAAGCTCAACCAGGACCTTGCCGCGGTGACCGATGACGCCCACATTCAGGACGACCTCGGTGCCGACAGTCTCGACGTCGTCGAGATCGGCATGGTCTGCGAGGACGAATTCGGGGTGACCATCCCCGACGAGGAGCTCGAGAACCTGACCACGGTCGGCAAGGTGATCGCCTACGTCACCAGCCATTCCGGGTCCTGAGCGGAGAGGGCGATGAGTCGGCGACGGGTGGTGATCACCGGCCTGGGCGCGCTGACGCCGGTCGGCAACACCGTCCCGGAGTTCTGGGACAGCCTGCGCGCCGGGCGCAACGGCGTCGGCCTGATCACGCGGTTCGACGCCAGTCGGCACAGCTCGCAGGTCGGCGCCGAGCTGAAGGGGTTCGACGTCGCCACCTGCCTCGACCACAAGATCGCCCGCCGTGCCGATCCGTTCATCCAGTACGCCCTGGTGGCCGCGCGCGAGGCGATGGCCGACAGCGGGCTGGTGATCGACGAGGCGCTGGCACCGCGCGCGGCGGTGATCTATGGCTCGGGCATCGGCGGCATCAACGCCTGGAACCAGAACGAGGCGGTGCTGCGCGAGCGTGGGCCCGGGCGAGTCAGCCCGATGTTCATCCCGATGCTGATCAGCAACATGTCGGCCGGTCTGGTGGCCATCGACATCGGCGCGCGCGGGCCGAACAAGGGCGTCGTCTCGGCCTGCGCCACCAGCACCCACTGCATCGGCGACGCGATGCGTCTGCTGCAGTACGGTGACGCCGACGTGGCCGTCGCCGGCGGGTCCGAGGCGCCGATCGAGCCGCTGGCTTGCGCCGGCTTCTGCAGCATGAAGGCGTTCACCACGCGCAACGACGACCCGGAGCACGCCAGCCGGCCGTTCGACGCGCAGCGCGACGGGTTCGTCGTCGGCGAGGGCGCCGGCGCGGTGGTGCTCGAAGTCCTCGAGCACGCCGAGGCGCGCGGCGCGCGGATCTACGGCGAGCTGGTCGGCTATGGCCAGACCTGCGACTCGTACCACATGGCCGCGCCGCACCCCTGCGGTGAGGGCGCCGCCGACGCGATGACGCTGGCCCTGCGCGAAGCCGCCCTGCGGCCCGACGCAATCGACTACATCAACGCCCACGCCACCTCGACGCCGCTGGGCGATATCAGCGAGGTGCGGGCCATCAAGTCCATCTTCGCCAACGGTAAGTGCACCGTGCCGGTCTCGTCGACCAAGTCGATGACCGGCCACCTGCTCGGTGCCGCCGGCGCGATTGAGCTGATTGCCTGCGTGCTGGCGATCCGCGATGGGGTCATTCCGCCGACCACCAACTACGAGTACCCCGACCCCGAGTGCGACATCGACTGCGTGCCGAACGAGGCGCGGGAGCAGCCGGTCCGCGCGGCGATGACCAACTCGTTCGGCTTCGGCGGGCACAACACCAGCCTGATCGTCCGGGCGCTGTAGCGGCGGCATCTCGGAGCGCGGCCGTCTCCGGCCGACAGCCAACGAGCGTGCCGGACACGGGCGGGCGGGGACGCCCGCGCCCCGCACTTGCCGGCCGTGGCCCGTTCGGCGAACGGGCCCTACCTGGGGCCGGCGTCGGCCCGTTCGGCGAACGGGCCCTACCTGGGGCCGCCCGTGGCCCGTTCGGCGACCGGGCCCTACCTCGGCCGGCGGGGACGCCCGCGCTCCGGGTGGCGTGGCCGCTAGACCGCCAGCTCCATGCTGCAGTACCCGCACCGTCGGCGGCCGTCGGCGAGGACCGTCATCTCGGGCGTGGTATAGACCTCGGCCGCGTTGGCGCAGACCGGGTTGGGGCAGCGCGGCTCGGCCTCGACCAGCTCGCCGCGCGGCTCAGGCGGCGGCACGCCGTCGCTCGGCACGGCGCCCAGGATGAGCGTCAGGAGCGCCATGCGCACCGGCACGCCGTAGGCGGCCTGGCCGAAGTAGGCGGCGCGGCGGTCGCTGTCGACACTGAAGTGGATCTCGTCGACCCGCGGCAGCGGGTGCATGATCAGCATCTCGGGCGGCGACTTGGCCATCAGCTCGGCGTCGATCCGGTAGCTGCCCCGCACCGCCTCGTACTCGGCCGCGTCGACGAACCGCTCGCGCTGGACCCTGGTTACATAGAGCACGTCGAGGCTGTCGAGCACCTCTTCGATCCGCTCGGCGGCGCCGATGGTCTGGCCGGGCGAGTGGTACCGCTCGGGAAGCTGCAGGCTGGGCGGCGCGATGCAGGTCACCTGCACGTCATAATGCCGCAGCGCGGCGAGCAGGCTGTGCACCGTGCGGCCGAACTTCAGGTCGCCGCACAGGCCGATGTGCAGGCCGTCGAGGCTGCCGCGCTGGCGCTGGATGGTGAACAGGTCGGTCAAGGTCTGGGTCGGGTGCTGGTGCCCGCCATCACCGGCGTTGATCACCGGCCGGCTGGCGTAGTCGGCGGCGACCTTGCTCGAGCCCTCGAGCGGGTGGCGCATGACCAGCAGGTCGGCATAGCTTTCGATGATGCGGGCCATGTCGGCCAGGGTCTCGCCCTTGGCGGCCGACGAGGTGGCCGCGTCGGCGAAGCCGATCACGCCGCCGCCGAGCCGCTGCATGGCGCTCTCGAACGAGAGCCGCGTGCGGGTCGACGGCTCGAAGAAGGCAGTCGCCAGAATGCGGCCGCTGAGCAGCTCCTGCCGGCTACCGAGCCGCTGCTGCATGGTCTCGGAGAGCTCGAGCACGCAGCGGATCTCGGCGGCGGAGAGGTCGTCGATGCGGATCAGGCTACGCCCCACCAGGCTCATGCGCGGCTCCGGCTCGTCGCGCGGATTGTAATGAGTCGGAGCGGTGGGCGTCAAAGGCGGTGAGCGGGCAACGACACCGGCCGCGGCGCGAGGTCGGCCAGGCGGACCGGTTCGACCGCGACGGTTGCACCGGTGTCGTCGTAGAACTCCACAAAGTAGAAGTCGTCACCTTCGCGCAGATCGTAGATCGCGCCTCGCGAGCCGGCAGGCAGGCCCGCATCGGGCATCGCCACGGTCAACACCACGCTGTCGAACTCCCTGAGCATCGCCACCTCTCAGGCTCAGCGACCGAGCTCAGCCGAAGGCCCGCGCGGCTGCCACTTCATTGGCTTGCACCGTGCGGATTTGATCGATGCCGAGCGTCTCGACCGCTATGGTCCGACCGTCCAGCGAGACGAACTCCACCTCGAACAGCTCTCCGCTGGGGTAGACGTGGACGACCGTACCCAGATCTCCCGGGCAGAGGTCGAACTCCGGCAAGGCGCAGGCGAGCGCCACGCGATCTAGCTCATCGATCTTCATGGTCTCAATCCAGTGGGTACGCGGTGACCAGCCGCGGGGCGGTCTCGCCGTGACCGATCATCCAGATCGTCCGGAGGTTCGCGATCCGGCCGTCCGGCGTGGTCATGCTGCCCTCCACGACGTACTTCACACCCTCATCACTGTCCATCGTCCGCACCACCTCGTGCTCCTGTGCCAAGCGTACGAGCGCCTCGGCGAGTTCCTCCCAGCGCTCCAGCGCGAAGCCACGCCTGAGACAGAAGATCGCCTTCCCGCGCCCGTCCTGGTTGGTCAGATCCAGCAGATATCGAGTCACCTTCGGCTGAACTACATACGCCGACTGTGCATTCGGCAGCCCGCTCACCCCAACCGCCCCAACGGATACCGCCCAGACTCACTGCTCATGCGCGGCTCCGGCTCGTCGGGCGGATTGTAATGAGTCGGAGCGGTGGGCGTCAAAGGCGGCAGTTGCCAAACGGGCCTGGAATGCCGCCGTCCCGAAGCGGCGGTCAGGGATGGATGCGCGCCTCCCGTTGCGCGCTGCGGCGCTCCAGCTCGTCGCGACGGGCAAGGCGAATCTGCGCCTGCTCCAAGGTCTCAACGCCGATGGTCCAGCCGTCGAGGTCGACGAACTCGACTTCGTACGCCGCACCGCTGGGATAGACATGGACGACCGTGCCGATGTCGCCGGCTTTGAGGCCAAGCTCCGGCAGGTCGACGAGCAGGGCCACACACTCCAGTTCCGGGATCATCGTCTTCTCCCAAGCGGGTAGGCCGACACGAACCGCGGCACCGTTTCATCGTGCAAGACGATCCAGACCGCACGAATCCGGGGCGCACTCCCGTCGGGCGCTTCCAGCGCACCCTCGATAACGAACTTGGTGCCGTACCGCGTTCCGACCGTCTTGGCGATGCCATGCCGCTCTGCGTGACGTCGCAAGGCTCCAGCGAGCTCGTCCGGCCGCTCGCGGCGAAACCCACGCGCCAGCAGGAACGCTGCCTTCGGGCCGCCGGTCGGGTGCTGCTCGCTCAGCAGATAACCCGCGAGCTTGGCCTCGTCGATCAGCCAGGTGTTGGCCCGCGGCAACCCGCTCACCCCAACCACCCCAACGGATACCGCCCACACTCATAGAACGCCGCATACAGCGCTTCGGCGTTCTCGAACGGCACGTCCGGGCCGATTTCGCCGTGGAGCATCACCCCGCCGTCGAACCGCCCGAAGCAGTCCATCACCTCGCGCACCGCGGCGCGCACCTCGTCGGGCGTGCCGTGGGGGATGACCGTCTGGCGGTCGATGTCGGTCCGGACGCAGACCCGGCCGCCGAGGATCTTGCCGACTCTGCGGGTGCCCATGCAGGCGTGCTGCGGGTTGATCAAGTCGGCGCCCATGTCGACCAGGTCGGGCAGGATCTCGAGGATCCAGCCGTCGGAGTGGATCCAGATCTTCGCCCCGGCCTCGCGGACGGCGTCGAACAGCCGCTGATAACGCGGGCGGAAGATCCGACGCCAGGCCTCGGGGCTGCACAGCATCCGGTCCTGCGCGCCCCAGTCGTCGCCCCACACCGCGGCGTCGGCGCCGGCCGCCAGGTGGGCACGGAGCTGCGGCAGGTAGTAGTCGACCAGCCGGTCGAGCAACTCGTGCAGCTCGGCGCGGTCCTCGCCGATGTCGGTCAGGAAGCCCTCGGGCCCGCGCAGGTTCTGCACATGCTGGAACAAGCCGCCGCCGCCGCACGAGACGAACCGCTCGGGGTGCTGCGCCCGCACGCTCGCCTCATACGCTTCGTAGTGCGCCGGGCCGGGCGCCGGCGGGAACTCGTAGTCGTGCCACTCGCTCCACTCGGGGATTGCCGGCGCCTCGACCTCGCCCGAGGTGTACAGGCTCAACCGCCGCCAGACCGTGCCCCAGGCGTCGATCCAGGTGATGATCTCCTCCGGCTGGTCGCCCTCGCGCTGGATCTGCCGCCAGGTGTGGTGGATCGCCTCGTTGCCGAAGTCGTCCGGGTACTGGTCGGCCAGGTCGACCAGCCGCTGCCCGTGCCGCCGCAGCGCGCCGGGGAAGATGTAATGGTGGATCGGCGCCCGGTCGGGGCCGCTGAACTCCATCGCGGCCAGGATGCGTTCGCGCGGGGTCATCGGGCTCAACTCCCTCTGCCGACCCCGCGCCTTCGGCGATCGCGCCGCCGCTCCTCGTCAGGCCTTCTGGTTCCACGGCAGGCGGGCGATCAGCTCGGCCAGCGCGCACTTGCCCGTGCTGCCGGCGACGATCAGCCCGCAGCCCATCAAGCCGGCGAGCACCAGCCAGCCCTGAGCGACAAAGGCGCCGAGCAGCGTGCCGGCGAGCACGAACGTGCCGACGGCAATCTGCGTCTGCCGCTGCACGTTGATCATCTCGCGGCCGGTGCCCTCAACCGCCAGCCCCGCGGTGCGCCAGCCGCTCATGCCGGCCTCGAAGCACCAGACCGGCCCGAGACCCGCGTCGATCAGCCGGCAGGTCGCCTGCGTCGCGCGCGCGCCGGCCTGGCAGTGGAGCACCAGGTGCCGGCCGTCATGCGCCGGCAGCTTGTCGGGCGAGAAGCTCGAGAGCGGCAGGTTGACCGAGCCGGGGATCCGCTCGGCGGCATACTCGGCGGGCTCGCGCACATCGATCAGCACCGCCTCGTCGGCCTCCATCCACTCGCGCAGCGTGTCGGCATCGACGGTGCGCACCGCGGTCGCGTTGCTCTGCTCTGCCACGGCCATGCGTAGGTCCTTTCCTGAGCCGGTTCGAATCCCGGTCTGCAAGAGAACTACCGGACCTACGCATCGGGTTTCACCGTGGGAGAGATTCTCAGCCGACCAGCCACGCGGGTGGACCGACCCAGGCCCAGTGGTCGAGCCAGGCGAGGGCCACCACGCCGGCGACGAAGAGCCAGCCGCAGAGCGCGGCGAGCCGCCAGTCGAGCGCCAGCCAGGCGCGGCGGACGAAGTCCCAGCGCGGCGAGAGGTGTGGCTCGGGGCATTCGATCAGGCGATCGATCCAGTTGCCGAACCGCCACCGCGGCGCGCCGACCTCGTGCGCATGCTGCCCGCCGAGGGCGGCGAGGTAACCGAACACAGCGGCAGGTGCGACAGCGGCGTGCAGTACCCATCGCCAGATCTCGGCTTCAGCCGAGCCCAAAAGAGCCGGCAGCAGTCCGCGCAGTGCGAATCCGCCTGACCCGGCAGACATGAGCAACAGCACCCCGGTGTGCCAGCGGCCGAGCGGCAGCGGTGCCGGGCCGGGCCAGCGACGACGAACCAGCCGGTGGCCGACCACCGCCAGACCGACCAGCAGGCCGAGCAGCAGGACGGCGACGGTCAGCCCGGCTACGCCGCGGGCGATGACCAGGAAGCGGGCCAGCTCGGGGTCGGGCGGCGGCACGCCGCGGCCGAGCGGCCGGGCGAGAGCCTTGGCGGCGGAGGCCAGGTCGGCGGCGACCGCCTGCTCCAACCCGTGGCCGCGCAGCTCGTCGGCGCTCAGCTCCTGTCGGGCGAGGCTGAGCATGACCAGTTGCATCAACGCCCCGGCGCGTCGTTCGCTGTCCAGCTCGCCCTCGCGGCGGAGCCGGTCGCCGAAGGTGGCCATGACGGCGAGCAGCTCCGCGGCGTCGGCCGGGTGGCCGGCGTCGAGCAGCGCGGTCGCCCGCGTGGCGGCGGCGCGGATAGTCAGGCGCAGCGCCGGCACCCAGGTGGTCGCCTCGGCGGGCTCGCCGACCAGTCGCTCGGCCAGCCACTCGGGCACCCCGTTGGCCACCAGCACGCCGACCGAGGTGGTCCGACGGTCTGCGCGATCGAGGCTCAGCTCCCTGGCCCTGTTGCCGCGCCGGATCAGCTCGAGCCACTCGCTCAGCGTGAGGCTCTGGTTCACGCCGACCACGTTGGCGACAGAATCGAGGTAGTACACCGCGCCGTTCGCCTCGCGCATCGATGAGCTGGGCGGCAACTTGAAATCATCATCCGAGTCGAGGGCCGTCCATCTCTTGACGTCGGTCGCCTGTCGCTCAAGGGCTGCTGCCATTCCGCCGACCTGGGCCGCGATCGCAAGTTCGCGATCGGCCAAACCGCCGGGCACCACGCCCTGCGTGGCCAGCTCTTCGGTGCCGACGTACGCCCCCGCGGCCGAGGAGAAGAACCCAGGGTTGCCGATCAGCGAGGAAACGTCATACGGTGTCACGGCGAGTCGGGTCAACGTCCCGAACGGGTGCATCACCCGCCGCGTCGCCGGCACCGCCAGCAGAGCCAGCAGCGCCGCCGCCAGCAGCGCCCAGCGCAGCCAGGGCCAGCGCACCGTGCGCTCGCGCAGGCCGATGAACGAGTCGCGCTCGGCCTCGGCACTGCGCAGCGTGCGGGCGACAAAGCCGCTCGGCGGGATCCACTCGCCCACCTGCAGCGCGGGGCGGGCGGGGATCACCCGCCGCTCCTCCAGCGCCTGGCGGCACGCCTCGCAGCGGCGCAGGTGCTTGGTCAGCGCGCTGGCCAGCGCCGGGTGCAGGGTCTCATCGAGATAGGATTGCAGGTGCTCTTCGCACTCACGGCACCTCATGATTCGCTCTCCGCGAAGTAGTCGGCCAGTTCGGCGCGGAGCCGCTTGAGCGCCGCCTTCACGCGGCTGCGCAGCGTGCTCTCGGGCACACCCAGGAGCGCCTCCATGCCGACATAGCTCTCGCCCAGCAAGAACCGCAGCCGAACCACCTCGGCCTGACGCGCCGGCAGCCGCTGCATCGCCGCGCGGATGCGCAGCCCGGCCTCGTGCTGGAGGACAATCACCTCCGGCTCTCCGTCGGCCCCCGCGCGTTCGTCGTCGGGCTCGGCCACCAGCAGCACGCGCTGGTTCCAGGCCCCGCGATGATGGTCGCGGGCGACATTGACCGCAATCCGGCCGAGCCAGGTCGAGGTCTGCCCGCCGCGGAACGCCTCGAGCCCGCGGTAGGCCCGGACGAAGGTCTCCTGCGCCAGGTCGGCGACCAGGTTCGGATCGTCGACCAGCGCGCTCAGCATCCGCCCGACCATCGGCGCGTGGTCGGCCACCAGGGCCTCGAAGCCGTCCTGCCGCGTGGCTTGCTGAGGAGCCTCCATCACCTGCTCGACCGCCTTGACGTGTCGCTGCGGGACTGCCACGCCGCCGCTCCCGAACCATAGACGAGCCAGCCGGCGGGTTCCGCGACTCGACCGCCGGCAGGATTGGCCCGCCGGTCCGGTAACCACCGCGCCGGAGAGCCGTAGCCGTGATCCCGCCCCGCATCGATACCCATACCCACACCGTCCACTGCGGCCACGCCCACCCCGACATGACCGTCGCCAACGCCGTCGCCGCCGCCGACGCCGCCGGGCTCGAGGCCTACTACATCACCGAACACCTGCACGAACCCGCCCATCTTGCCCGCCTCGAGGCCATTGGCCGAGACCTTGCCGCTGTTCACCACGCATGTCGTGTCCTCCTTGGCGGCGAGGTCGACGCCGATCCCGTCGCCGCCGACGGCTCGCTCATGGCGCCGGTCGACAGCCTGGCCTATGTGATTGCCAGCACCCACCATTACCCCGGCTCGCGGCGGGTGTGGAACGGCAAGTTCGAGTTCGATGCCGAGGAGAAGCAGCGGCTGATCGACGCCTACTTCGCCTGGGCCGCGCGGATCGTGACCAACCCCGTGGTTCAGACCTGGGCCCACCCGGCGGTGATCTTGGCGCAGAACACGCTGACGCCCGACTATGCCGCCGTGCTCGAGCGCTTCCGCCCGGTCTTCGCCGCCGCCGCCGAGGCCGGCTGCTGGATCGAGCTGAACGAGCTGGCGGCCCGGAAGATGACCCCGGCGCACCGCGCGACCTACCCGGCGGTGATTCGCCTGGCGGCCGAGCAGGGCTGCTCGTTCGTCTTCGCCAGCGACGCACACCGGCCCGAGGATGTGTGGCGGTTCGAGTGGACCGTCCACCTGGCGCGCGAGGCCGGCCTGCGGCAGGAGCAGATTGTCTTCCCGGGTGCGTGACCGCCGCCGAACGCGCCGGCACCGGTAGGGCGCGGTCGCCGAACGCGCCAAGCCGGCTCGGCGAGCCGGCGCTACCTCGTTCGGCCCGCGCTGCGTTGACCACACCCCGGTCCGATGCTATCATGCGCCGGGCCGCGAACCGGCCCACCTTCTCGCTCCGCCCGAGCGGAGCCGTTTGCCCGAGGGAAGGACCTCCATGGCACGCGACTACGAGTTGATGATCATCTACCACCCCGAGCTGGACGCCACGGCGGCGACCGCGGCGATCGACCAGCTCCGGGCCCGCATCGCGCAGGTCGGCGAGGTGACCGCCTGTGACGTGCTCGGCCAGCGCCGCCTGGCCTACGAGGTGCGCGGCGTGCGCCAGGGCATCTACGTCCTGGTCAACTTCACCTGCGACCCGAGCGAAATCACCCCGCTGCGGCAGTTCATCGCCATTCAGCAGCACGACCAGACCGTCCGCTACCTGCTGGTGGTCGACGAGAAGCGCGGCATGAGGCCGCCGACCCAGGCGCTGCCTACCGACGGCGCCGAGCCGGTCGAGGACGTCGCGCCGCCGGACGACGACGAAGTCGACGCCGAGCCCGAGCCCGAGGCGGAGCCCGAGGCGGAGGCGGAGACCGAAGCCGCCACGTCCGACGAGGAGTCGACGCCCGAAGCGCCGGAAGCCGACGAGGAGATCGCCACCGAGGAGTGAAGTACTCCTCGGCGACTCCCAGGAGGCTTCGATGATCAACCGGATCGTGCTGGTCGGCCGCGTGGTGGCCGATCCCGAAGAGCGGCAGACCAACGAAGGCACGGTGATCTCGAAGTTCCGCATCGCGGTCGACCGCGTGCGGAAGGGACGCGACGGCGAGCGCCAGGCCGACTTCTTCAACGTCACGGTGTTCGGCCGCACCGCCGAATTCTGCAACCGCTACCTCGGGCGCGGCGACCTGTGCGGCGTCGACGGCCGGCTCGAAATCGACGAGTACACCGACAAGAACGGCCAACGACAGCGCTGGGTCTCGGTGGTCGCCGACAACGTGCAGAAATACTCCTGGGATGACCGCGACCGCGGCGGCGGCGGCGGGGGCGGCCGGCGCGACGACCGCGAACGTGAGCGGGAGCAGCCGGCTCGTGACGGCGAGCGGCGCGGCGGCCGGTGGGACCACACCCCCGACGACTTCGGCGACGAGGAGGCCGCGGCCAAGCCGCCGGCAGAGGGCCAGGAGGGGCGCCGCCAGACCTTCGACAAGCCGGCCGACGACCTCTACGAAGACGACGACGACGACCCGTTCGCCGAGGAGTGATCGGCGGCGGGTGAGTCGGGATCGAAGAGCGCCTCATCGGCCTCGTCGACGGTGGCCACCACCGGCGCTGAGGCCAGGCCCGGGCCGAGAATCGAGCGATCGACCACCGGCACGCCGGTCGCCGTGACCGCCGGCGCGGGCGCTGGTTCGGCCGGCGCGGCGACCACCGGCTCGGCCGCCGGCTCGGGCTCGCCGTTCTCGCTCGCTTCTGGCACCGGTGGCGGGGCGGGCGGCTCGGGCGCCGGGGCGGGCGGCTCGGGCGGTGGCTCACTACCCTCGTCGCGTGCCCGGCGCGCGCGGCGGCGCTCGATCCAGACGACCAGCAGCACGCTGAGGAAGTAGAGCGCGCAGAGCGGCACGGCGATGATCGACATGTTCACCGGGTCGATGGTCGGGGTGATGATCGCCGCGAGGGTGAAGTTGATCAGGATCGAGTGCCGCCAGTAGCGGATCAGCCCCTTGGCGGTGACCAGCTCGAGCTGACCGAGGATCAGGATCACCACCGGCATCTGGAAGACGACGGCGGCGCCGATCATCATACGCAGCAGGAAGAAGAAGTAGCGCTGCAGGTGCTGCGCCATCTCGACGTTCTCGCCCACCGGCGGGGCGAACTTGAGCAGGAACTGGAAGGCGAGCGGGAGGGCGTAGTAGATCAGCGTGAAGCCGGCGAAGCAGAGCAGGATGCTGAACGGCATGAGCGGACGCACATAGACGATTTCGTTGTCGTGCAGCGCCGGCGCGATGAAGCGCCAGATCTCCCAGATGACCAGCGGCAGGGCGAGCACCAGACCCACGGCGAGGACGACCTGCAGGCGGAACAGCAGGGGTTCGAGGATATCGAGGTAGATCAGCTTGGCTTCGTACTGATTGGCCTCGAAGGCGCGGATCACCGGTCCGGCGATGAACTCGTAGACCGGCTCGTAGTAGTACCAGCAGGCGCTGGCGGTGACGCAGAGATAGAGCATCGAGCGGACGATGTGCCAGCGGAGCTCCTCGAGGTGCTCCGGGACGGTCATCTCCTTGTGCCGATTGGTCGCCTTGTCGGCGGTGTCAACACTCATCGACGCGCTCGGCTCCGGGTCGTCAGGTCAGGACCAGCTCGGTGGTCGGGTCGAACACGTGCGACTTGTCGAGGTCGAACACCGCGTCGAAGCGCCCGTCGCGCCAGCCGCGGCTGTCGGCGTCAACCACCGCTACCAGACCAACACCCCCCGGCGCGCGCAGGTTCAGGTGCACCGTCGCGCCGAGCGGCTCGCTGACCTCGACCTCGACCGGCACGGTGTTGCCGGCGGTCGGCTCGGCCCGGCTCTGCTCGCGGTCGGCGATATCCTCGGGCCGAATGCCGAACAGCACCTCGCCACCGTGCCGCTCGCGCAGCACCTCGGCGTGCCGCGGCGGGAGCTCGAGCCGCAGCTCCGGCCCAACCAGCGCCACCGTGCCGTCGGCCGCGTCGATGCGGAGCGGGCCGAACACATTCATCTGCGGACTGCCGATGAACTCGGCGACGAACCGGTTGACCGGGTGGCGGTACAAGGCCAGCGGCGCGTCGACCTGTTGCAGAAAGCCGTCCTTCATCACCGCGATCCGGTCGCCCATGGTCATCGCCTCGGTCTGGTCATGGGTGACGTAGATCATCGTGTTGCTCTTGCCCTGCTCGCGCAGCCGGCGGTGGAGCAGGATGAGCTCGGCGCGGGTGGCCACCCGCAGCTTGGCGTCCAGGTTGCTCAGCGGCTCGTCCATGAGAAAGACCTGCGGCTCGCGGACGATCGCCCGGCCGAGCGCCACGCGCTGCCGCTGGCCGCCCGAGAGCTGCCGCGGCCGCCGGTCGAGCAAGCCCTCGAGGCCGAGCAGCCGCGCCGCGGTCTCGACCCGCCCGCGGATGTCGGCCTCGCTGTACACCCGCCGCGCCCGCCAGCCAGCGCCCCGGACGCGCTTGAGCCGCAGGCCGAAGGCGAGGTTGTCATAGACCGACATGTGGGGGTAAAGGGCGTAGTTCTGGAACACCATGGCGATGTCCCGGTCCTGCGGTGGGACGTCATTGACCACCCGCTCGCCGATCCGGATCTTGCCGCCGTCGGCCTCTTCGAGCCCGGCCACCAGCCGCAGGCAGGTCGACTTGCCGCAGCCCGACGGCCCGACCAGGACCAGAAACTCACCGTCGGCGATGTCGAGATCGACGTCGGCCACGGCGACCACGTCACCGAACACCTTGCGCAGTCCAGCAAGCGCGACACCGGCCATGGCCACCCCTCATCGCGGCGCAGTATAGCACACCCGACCCGCGGAGGCGTGTGCAGGGATCCTGCCGGCGGCGGCCAATCGACCGGGCCGCGGGCGTGGTTCGCCCGCGGAGGAGGCCTGCGATGCTGCGCCGTCTGTACCGTGACGAGGCCGGTCAGACCCTGATCGAATATGGGCTGCTGACCGCTCTCATCGCCGTGGTGGCCATCGCCATCCTGACCGTCCTCGGCCGCAAGACCAAGGACGTCTACGTGACCGTCAACGACTCGATGACCACCCAGGCGAGCTAACCGCCGCCCGCACCGGCGGTACCCAACGCCGACAGCCGGAGCTCAGGGGGAGCTCCGGCTGCCACGGGTCACGTCCATCTGGTGGTCAGGCGCGCTTGCGCCGCCGCATCACCGCCAGGCCGCCGAAACCGAGCAAGGCGAGCGTGCCCGGCTCGGGCACCGCCGTCAGGTCGCCGGCCAGCAGCAGGTTGTCGGTGTCCTGGATGAAGGCAAAGCTCGACCCGGCCAGCAGCGGCAGGCCGCCGCCGAACTCGATGTCGAGGTGCCGCCAGAGGTCGCCCACCGGCCCATCGCCGTTGAGCTTGATCTCGTTGCGCAGCGTCACCGTCATGTCGTACGAGTCGGTGCTCGAGATCGGATCGAAGGTCCAGCCACTGGCCGAACCGGTCGTGCCGGGGCTCGGCGAGGAGTCGTCGAACACCGTGTCGCCGACGCCGGCATCGATCAGCAGGCGGGTCAGGCCTTTGCCCAGCCCGCCGTCGAGGGCGATGGTCCAGGTGCCGCCGAAGGTGTCACCCACCTCGGTCAGCGACCAGAGCGTGCCAAAGGCGCCGCCGGCGTCAACGCCGGTGGTGCCGAAGATGGCCACCTCCGACGAAGCGTCGTCGAAGTAGGCGGTGACGGACATGCCGTCCATCTCGTCGCCCTCGGTCGCGAAACCGGTCAGGCCGGTCGTGGTGTAAGTGATGCCGGGGTCGAACCCGACGCTGATGGCCGCCTGGGCGCCGCCGCAGACGAGGCTGAGAGCGAGTGCGGGGGCAATCAGGCGTCGCAGTGAGAAGATCGATTTGGTCACGCGCAGGCTCCTTGTCGGCTCCGCATCGCCGCTGGCCGGCACTCGCTCCGCACTGCCGCGGAGAGGTGCGAGCGAACCCACCCCGCCCCGACTGGCCGCGGCGGCTGCCGTGACCTGCCACAGTGCAAACCGTGTGCCAGCGACGCGGCGACCGACCGCCGGAATCACCACCGCCGGAGCGACGGGCGCTCCGGCGGTGGTGATGCGAAGGCCGGCAGCAGCCGGCCGCGGCTACCTCCGGCGTCGCCGGAGGAAGAGCAGGCAGAAGGCGAGCAGAGCAACGGTGCTTGGTTCAGGCACCGGGGTCAGGTCGCCGGCGATCTCGAGGTTGTCGGTGTCCTGGAGGAACTCCAGCACATCGCCGCTGCGCAGCGGCGTGGTCTCGAAGGCGAGCTCGAGGCGTCGCCACAGATCGCCGACCGGTCCATCGCCGCTCAGCGTGATCAGGTCGCGATAGGTCACGTCCAGATCATACGGATCGCCACCGGCGACGATGGCGAAGGTCTGGCCAGCGGCCGATCCCGCCGTGCCCGGCTCGGGCGCCCAGGTCAGGTCGAACACCGTGTCGCCGACTCCCGCATCGATCAGGAGCCGGGTCAGACCGACACCGGTGTCGTTGGTCAAGAACCACGGCGCAAAGAAGGTGTCCCCGCTTTGTGCCAGCGACCAGTCGGTCCCTGACGCTGCACCCGAGCCGACACCCGTGTCGGCCCAGAACACCGTCTCGTCGGTGCCGTTGTCGAAGAACGCCTGCACTTCCATGCCGTCCATCATGTCGCCCGAGGTGGCGAACTCGGTGATGGCCATCGTGGCGTAGGTCGTGCCGGGATCGAAGAAGTGGTCCAGCGTGCCGGCGAAGGCCGGACTTGCCGTCAGGACAAGCCACCCCACCCCCACCGCGGCGCGTCGTCGCGCATCGACCGTGGTCATCTATGTTTCTCCCACCAGTCGAGTGGCACCCGCCGCCGTCCAACCGACCCCACGGCGGATGATACGTCCCTCCCACGCGAGCGACCGAGTTGACTTCTGCCCCGCCGGCCAGACGGGCAATCCGTGCTTGTCTAACGGAATGCCAGCCTCCCGCAAGCCCCAAAACACGACGGCCGGAGCCGTCTCGGCCCCGGCCGCCGCCACACTCGCGATGGGCTCAGGCGCGCCTGCGCCGCCGTGCCACGAACGCCACACCGAAGCCGAGCAGGGCAATCGTGCCCGGCTCGGGCACCTCGCGGATATCGCCCGCCAGGCTGAGATTGTCGGTGTCGGCCAGGTAGCTGATCGAGTCGCCGCTGCGCAGTGCGGCACCGTCAAAGACGATCCGCAGCCGGCGCCACAGGTCGCCGACCGGCGGATCGCCGATCAGCGCGACGCGGTCGCTGTAGGTCACGTCGATGTCATACGGGTCGCCACCGGCGGTCAGCTCGAAGGTGTTGCCGTCGGCCGAACCATCGGTGCCGGGGAACGGGGCGAAGTCGACATCGAAGACGGTGTCGCCCACGCCAGCATCGATCAGCAGGCCGAGCAGCCCTGTGCCGGTCGCGTTGGCCAGGGTCCAGGGCGAGACGAAGGTGTCGCCCGTCTGGCTGAGCGACCAACCGGTGCCGAGCGCCGCGCCCGCGCCCGCGCCGGTGTCGGCCCAGAAGACCGTCTCGGGTCCGCCGACCTCGAAGAAGGCGGTGACCGACATGCCGTCCATCATGTCACCGAGAGTCGAGAAGCCGGTCAGGGCAGTGGTCAGGTTCAGCGCGCCGGGCACGAAACTGACGTCGAGCGTTCCAGCCCGAGCCGCGCCGTGCGAGAGGAGTACGCCCAACACCCCCACGAGCAGGCGCGCGGTGCGCGCTTTCGGTTGCTGCATAGAGACTCTCCCAGCAGTGTCGGCACAACTCGACCAGCGCCGCCAAGTCGTGCGGGAAGCCCCACCCATGGGGATACTGCTCCCATTCTGGTGCGGATCGGTCATGGGGTCCTGGGCAAGCGAGCCACGTTCTAGTGCAAAGAGTGAATTGCTTGCACTTAGCGCCCGAGCGACCGGCGGCGGGCGGGCGCGGGACGCCCGGCCGCCGTCGTCGCCGAAGCCCGCGTCAGGTGCGCCGGCGGCGCGCCAGAAGCGCCACGCCGAAGCCGAGCAGGGCGATGGTCGCCGGCTCGGGCACCTCGCGGATGTCGCCCGCGATCTCCAGGTTGTCGGTGTCGGCGATGTACTCGATCACGTCACCGCTGCGCATCGAGGTGGTGGCGAAGACGATCCGCATCCGCCGCCACAGGTCGCCGACCGGCGGATCGCCGGTCAGCGCCACCTGGTCGTAGTAGGTCACGTCGATGTCGTACGGATCGCCGCCGCTGACCAGCGTGTAGGTCCAGCCGTTCGCCGAACCTTCGGTGCCAGGAAACGGCGTCCAGTCGATGTCGAACACCGTGTCGCCCAGGCCGGCGTCGATCACCAGGCCGGCCAGGCCGGTGCCCGTGGCGTTGGACAGCACCCACGGCGAGCCGAAGGTGTCGCCCGAGAGGGCCAGCGACCAGCCGGTCCCCACCGCGGCGCCCGAGGTGCCGCCGGTGTCGGCCCACAGCGCGGTCTCGGGGCCACCGACGTCGAAGAAGGCGGTCACCGACAAGCCGTCCATCATCGCGCCGTTGGTGGCAAAGCCGGTCAGCGCGGTGGTCACATTGAGCGTGCCCGGATCGAAGAAGACGTCGAGCGTGCCCGCGCGGCTCGATCCGGCCGTGAGCATCAGGGCAAGTGCCCCGATTGCGGCGCGCCGGAGCGCGCATTCAACCCTCATCCTGCATCTCCCACCAGATTGGCCCACTCGCCGCGCCCGTCGACGGGCGAGATGTGCCGTGAAGCCCCACCCATTGGGGATCCCACCCCGAGTCTCACCTGCCCGGCACCACCGCGCAAGCGGCCACAGCCTAAGCTGGCAACCGAATCGTTGCACTTTCTCCACGGGGTCAGGTCCCGGAATCTGCGGATTGTTACGACCCGTGGGCCGTAGCGTAACCGATCGGATGAATCTTGGACCTGACCCCGGGGGTTTGTGCGTTGACCGGCGGCGGTGCGACGGCTAGACTCCCGCGGGGGCGAGGAGAGGCGGGACATGGCGGACGGTGGAGCGATCGCGCGGCTGGCCGATCAGTTGGCGGCCAAGGGCATCGACCTCGCGGCGGTCAAACAGCGGCTGAAAGCGCAGGCGATTGAGACCCCAAGCTGGGGCTATGCCAACAGCGGCACGCGGTTCGGCTCGTTCCGCCAGCCCGGCGCGGCGATCACCATTGCCGAGAAGCTGGCCGATGCGGGGCAGGTGCACCGCTACACCGGCATTGCGCCGAAGGTGGCGATGCATGTGCTGTGGGACCTGCCCGATGCGGCGGCGCTGCGCAGCGTGCCCGAGGCCGCGGCCGAGGCCGGGGTGAGCATCGGCTCGACCAATCCCAACGTGTTCCAGGACCAGGAGTACAAGCTCGGCAGCTTCTGCAGCCCGTGGGAGGCCGCGCGGCGGAAGGCGATCGAGCACAGCCTGGAGAGCATTCGCATCGCCGGCGAGGTGGGCAGCAAGGTGCTCAGCATGTGGCTCGCCGACGGCACCAACTACCCGGGCCAGGACAGCTTCATCGCGCGCAAGCACCGGCTCGAAGCGGGCCTGGAGACGGTCTACCAGGCGATGCCGGCCGACATGACCATGCTGGTCGAGTACAAGTTGTTCGAGCCGGGCTTCTACCTGACCGACCTGTGCGACTGGGGCCAGGCGCTCCTCATGTGCCACAAGCTGGGCGAGCGAGCCAAGGTGCTGGTCGACCTGGGCCACCACGCCCAGGGGGTCAACATCGAGCACATCGTCGCCACGCTGCTGGACGAGGGCATGTTGGGCGGCTTCCACTTCAACAACCGCAAGTACGCCGATGATGACTTGGTCGTCGGGGCGATCAACCCTTACGAGTTCTACCTGATCTACGTCGAGCTGGCCGCGGCGGAGAGCTGGCCGAACGCCCCGCACATCGAGTACATGGTCGACCAGGCGCACAACCTGAAGCTCAAGATTCCGGCCATGATCCAGACCGTGATGAACATCCAGACGGCCTATGCCAAGGCGTTGCTGGTCGACCGCCGGAGCCTGGCCGCGGCGCAGGCGGCCGGCGAGGTGCAGCCGGCCGAGGCCTGTCTGGTCGACGCCTACGAGACCGACGTCCGGCCGCTGCTGGCGCAGGTGCGCGAAGAGATGGGCCTGGCGCCCGACCCGCTGGCGGCCTATCTGGCCAGCGGCTATCAGGCGCGGATCGAGGCCGAGCGCGCCGGCCGCACCGGCGGCGCCGGGCTGGGTGCATGAACCTCTGCGCCGGCCTGCGGCGCCTGCTTTGCGGCCCCGACCCGCGGCCGCGGCTGGTGCTCAAGGGCTTGGTGCTCGGTCTGCTGACCTTCCGCCTGGGCAGTCAGCTCGGGCTCGACCTGCCGCGGCAGTGGCATGCCTACACCCTGGCGGCCTACCTCGCGGTGACCGTGACGGCGATGCTCGCCCGGCCGCGGTGGCGGCGCGCCTGGTGGGCCGCGGCGGCGTCGCTGGTGCTGTTCAGTCTGCTGGTCACCCTGACCCCGCTTGCCCACTGGGCATTGCAGCGGCTGGTCGTCGACGATGGTCCGCAGTCGGCCGATGTGATCGTGGTGCTCAGCGGCTCGACGCGACGGACCTTCCCGCGGGTCAACTCGACCGAGCGGCTGATCGAGGGCCTGCGCCTGCTCCACGCCGGCTGCGCCCCGCAGATCACCTTCACCGGCGAGGGCGATGACGAGTCGAACCAGTTCGATCGCCAGGCGGTCGAGATCGCGCTCGACCTCGGCGCCGACGGCGAGCGGATCGTGCCGTTCGTGCCGCTCGACGACTCGCCGATGAACACCCGCACCGAGGCGCTCTCGATCCGCGCCATGGCCGAGCAGCACGGCTGGCGGCGGATCCTGCTGGTCACCTCGCCCAGTCACACGCGCCGGGCGGTGGGTGTGTTCCGCGGCGCCGGGCTCGACACGCGGGTGGTGGCCTGCCGCACGGGCCGCTACGAGCTGGAGTATGGCGGCGCCGGCTCGCGCTTCGAGATGTGGCAGGACGTGATGTACGAGGCCCAGGGCCTGCTGCTCTACCGCGCCAAGGGCTGGCTGGCCGACGAGCCGACGCCGTGAGTGACACCGAGCCAACCCGGCGCGAGTGGCGGCTGGCCGGCATCCGGTTCGACCGCAACGAGCTGGCCGGCATGTTTGGCGATCTCGGTACCGACCTGCCGCTGCTGGTCGGCATGACGCTCGCCGCCGGGCTCGACAGCGCCGGCGTGCTGACCCTGTTCGGGTTGTTCCAGGTGCTGACCGCGCTACGCTACCGGCTACCCATGCCGGTGCAGCCGCTCAAGGCCACCGCGGCGCTGGTCATCGCCACGCAGCCCGAGCCGGGGGTGATCTTCGGCGCCGGTCTGAGCATCGGGGCGGTGATGCTCCTGCTCACCGTTACCGGCGCGCTCGGCTGGCTGGCCGAGTTCATTCCCCGCTGCGTCGTGCGCGGCATCCAGCTCGGGCTGGGCATCCAGCTCGCCGGCGTGGCGCTGCGCGAGTTCGTCGGCCACGACGGCGCGCCCGGCTATGCCCTGGCCGCCGTGCTCGGCCTGATTGCGCTGCTGCTGCGCGGCAACCGGCGCTGGCCGGCGGCGCTGTTCATCGTCGCCGGCGGGCTGCTCTACGCCGCCTTCCGGCAGCCAAGCGAGCTGCTCGCCGGCTTCGACCTCGGGTTCGCCCTGCCCAGCTTGAGCGTTCCGACCTGGAGCCAGATCGCGGTCGGCTTCGTCACCCTCGCCCTGCCGCAGATCCCGCTCTCGGTGGGTAACTCAATCCTGGCCACGCGGCAGGTGGTCGCCGACCTGTTCCCCGAGCGGCAGGTCGGCATCCGGCAGATCGGGCTGACCTACAGCCTGATGAACCTGATCGGCCCCTGGTTCGGCGCCGTGCCGACCTGCCATGGCTCGGGCGGCATGGTCGGCCACTATACCTTCGGCGCGCGGACCGGCGGGTCGGTCGTGCTCTACGGCCTGTTCTTCCTGCTCCTCGGCCTGTTCGCCAGTGACAGCTTCGCCAATCTGACGTTCATCTTCCCGCTGCCCGCCTTGGGCGTGCTGTTGCTGTTCGAGGCGGTCGGCCTGATGGCCCTCTGCGGCGACCAGGCCGAGCGCCCGCGCGACTGGCAGATCTGCCTGCTGACCGGCGCCCTCGCCTTCGGCCTGCCCTACGGCTTCGTCGTCGGCCTGCTCGTCGGCACCGCCCTGGCCCGCTCCCAGTTTGGAGCGGAACGTAACGAGGTGGCGTGAGTCTCGTAACCGAGTGCGTGATCTTGAGACCTGACCCCGGGCGATGGTCGGTTGTCGCCACCGGTTGGCTGTGCTATAGTCTGCGCGCGGCTCCATGGCTTCGATGAAGGACTCATCCGACAGTCAACGGCCGCGGCGCCTGCCCGGTCTGATCCTGGTCGGCATCGCGGCGTTCTCACTCTACCTGAGTGGCACCACCCCCGCCGTCCTCACCGAACCCGGCCGGCAAGCCCTGCTGCTTGCCTGCGCGCTGGCCTGTCTGGTGGCCTACACCGCGCTCACCCCGGCCTCGTTGTCGTACGCGCTGATGCTCGATCTACGCGTGCGCGACCGCCAGCGGCTGCAGCAGCTCGGCAGCGGCGGGCGGCTCTGGGCGGCGCTGCTGGCCAAGGCTCGAGTGGTCGACCTGGTGCTGCCCTATGTCGCCTCGCTGTACCTCTTCTGCGCGGTCTGGGCGCTGCTGGCCGCGGCGCGGGCCGAGACGCTCGGCACCGTCGCCACGGTGGCGTTTGCCGTGGCCGTGCTGCTGGTGCCGATGGCCGAGCTGCTGCCGTCGCGGCTCGCCGGCCGTTCGCCCGAGGCGGCGGCGCGGTGGAGCGACACGGTGGTCGAGGGCGCGGTGACGCTGCTCGGTCCCCCGCTCGGCGGCGCGGCCTGGGTGGTTGACCGGCTGGTGCACGACGGCATCGAGGAGGCCGAGGAGCGCGAGCCGGAGGCCGATCTGGCCGATGTGATCGAGGTCGGCAGCCACCAGGGCGACCTGAGCATCATGCAGAGCGAACTGCTGCGGCGCGAGCTCGATTTCGCCGCCAAAGTGGCCGCCGACGTGATGGTGCCGCGGGTCGAGGTCGACTACCTCGACATCGACCAGACGTTTGCCGAGGCGAAGGAGCACGTGGCCGCCGCGCGGTACAGCCGGTTCCCCGTGCAGAGCGGCTCGGTCGACAACGTGGTGGCGGTGCTGCACGTCAAGACACTGCTCAAGTACCTGCTCGGCGAGCCGCCCGAGACCCTGCGCAAGCTGCTCGCGTTGGAGGTTCCGCGCAAGCCGCTCGAGGTGGGCGAGGAGGATCCGCTCGAGGATGTGCTCGAGGCGCTCAAGCGGGCGAAATCGTCGCTGGCGGTGGTCAAGGACGAGTATGGCGGCGTGGCCGGCATCCTCACCGTGGAAGATGTCGTCGAGGAGTTGGTCGGCGAGATTGTCGACGAGTCCGACGCCGAGCCGGTGACCGAGAGCTTCAACCTCAGCGGCCGGCGGCTGCTCGCCGAGCTGGCCGAACATGGCGTCGAGCTGCCGGGCGAGCCGACGCAGACCGTTGCCGAATGCCTGGCCGAGGCGTTCGGCCAGCCGCCGCGGCTCGGCGAGCAGGTGCTGGTCGGCGGCTGGCTGGTCACCCTCGAGGCGCTCGACGCCGACGGCGCGGTGGAGTCGGTGACGCTCGAGCGACCGGTCGTGCTGGCGGGGGGAGGGTGAATGGAGCCCCCGACCTGGCCGCTGGTGGTGGCCCTCGCGCTGCTGCTCGGTGTGGCCTATCGGCTGGCCCTGGCGCACGCCGCGGTGGCGGGCGTGTCGCGCAGCCGCATCCGCGCGCTGGGCGAACAGGGCAACCGGCGGGCGGCCGTCCTGGCCGTGCTGCTGGGCCAGCGCGACGTGCTCCACGGTGCGCTGCGGATCGCCTTCGACGCGACCCTGGTCGTGGCCGCGGCGGCGCTCTGGCTGCTGGCGCAGCGCGGCTCGCTGCCGCTCTGGGCGTTCGCCGCCCTGGCGGCGCTGCTGGTCCCGTTGGTGGCCGAGCTGGTGCCGCGGGTGGTGGCCTCGCGGCGGAGCGAGACGACGGCGTTGCGCCACGCTCGCTGGATCGGCCTGTGGTACCGCCTGCTCGGCGCACCGGCGCGCTGGGTGCTGCGCGAGCCGGTGCGCGACGAGCCGGACGAGGAGGCGGCCGAGGAGTCGATTCGTGAGTTGGTCGACAGCGCCTCGCTCGGCGTCGAACGACGCAAGCGGATTGCCGAAATCCTGGAGTTTCCCGACAAGTGCGCCGGCGAGGTGATGATCCCGCGGATCGACATCGTCGGCGTGCCGGCGACCGCGACGCTGGCCGAGGCGGCGGCGGTGATCACCTCGTCGGGCCACAGCCGCGTGCCGGTGCTCGGCGAGTCGCGCGACCAGGTGGTGGGCATGTTGCACTCGAACGATGTGATCAGCGCCATGCCGGGCAGCGCGACGGCGGCGGAGATCGCTCGCGAGGCGACCTTCGTGCCGGAGGAGATTCGGCTCGACTTGCTGCTCCGCGAGCTGCGCGCGCGGCAGAGCTCGATTGCCATCGTGGTCGATGAGTATGGCGGCACGGCGGGTCTGGTCACCGTCGAGGATGTGATCGAGGAGATTGTCGGCGACATCGCCGACGAGACCGATCGCGAGGAAGCGCCCGAGCTGCGGCCCCGCGGCGAGGGCGGCTGGATCGTCGCCGCGCGCATGGAACTCGAGGAGTTGGCCGAACAACTGGACCTGGATCTGCCGGTCGACGAGTCCGTCCAGACGGTGGGTGGCTTGGCAATGAGCCTGGCCGAGGACCTGCCGCGGGTTGGTGAGGTGACCGTCTGGGAAGGGGGATCACGCCGGCTGCTGACCCTCACGCTGTCGGCCGACGGGCCGCGGCTGGTCGAGCTGGCGGTGCTGGCGCAGGAGGTCGATCCGACGGCGCCGCACCGGGCAATCGAGGGCGGCGAGCCGCTCGACGGCAGCGTTTGCCTGGCCGAGTTGGCGACGCAGTTGTACGACGAGCTGCCGCCGGAGACGACGGCGCGACTGTCCGATCTGTTCGCCTTTTGGCCGGCGGGCTCGCGGGCCGGTCGGTCGGTCATCTGGCGCTCGCATCAGCTCGAGGTGCTGGACGAGGGCGACGACGGCGCGCTGCGGATCAGCGTCCGCCCAGAGGCAGAACAGCGGCGTGGGTAGTTTGCGACGGTATCTGCTGGCGGGCTTGGCGGTCACCATCCCGACCGTGGTCACGCTGTTCGTCCTGGGCAAGATCTACCAGATCCTGCAGGACCAGGTCGGTGAGCGGGCCGAGCGGTACCTCGTCGCGCATGTCAGTTGGATCGCGCCCGATCAGGCCTGGGCTTCGGTCACCGTCGGCGCGGTGCTCACCCTGGTGCTGCTCGTGCTGGTCGGCTGGATCAGCAGCACGGTCTTCGGCCGGCGGCTGGTCGCCCTGGGCGAGCGGGTGCTGCAGCGCGTGCCGGTGGTCGGCTGGATCTACGCACCGGCCCGTCAGTTGGTGACCCTGCTCTTTGGCGCCAAGCAGGTGGCCTTTAGGCGCGTGGTGCTGGTCGCCTATCCGCGGCCGGGGTGTTACTGCATCGGCTTCGTCACCTCGGAGCCGATGGAGGAGACGCGACGGCGCACCGGAAGCGAGTTGGTCAACGTGTTTGTGCCGTTCTCGCCGACCCCGATAACCGGTATTCTGCTGCTCGTGCCCCGCGACGAGCTGGTCGAAGTCGACTACAGCGTCGAGGAGGGCATGAAACTGGTTATCTCGGGCGGCGTCCTAACGCCGGACAGCGCCCGGCTCGCCAGTCACGACCACGGGCCGATCCAGATGGGAGCGTAGCGATGGGCAAGCGGGTGACGGTGACCCGAGAGCGCGTGCCGACCATCCGGGTCGACAAGCTGCGCCACGAGGGCGAGGCTCAGGCTCGGCAGCTCGGGGTCATGCTACCCGGCTTCATCTACGTGCTGCTGATCGGCCTCGGCTTCGGCCTCAACCTGCTCCAGCTCGCCTGGTTCGTCCTCGGCTGGCTGGGCCTCGGCTGGTTCTTTCTCGTCGCGCTGCTCACCGCGCAGCGCGGCAAGCTGCTTAAGGGCAATGCGCGCAACAAGGTCACCGGCACCGCTTACCAAGAGCTGCGGCTGATGATCAACCGGCTCTGCCGGATGCTCGACATCAAGTCGGTGCCCGAGACCTACGTGATCGAGTCGCACGAGGTCGGCGGCATGGTGCGCGGGCTGGGCGCGCCCTACATGGTCATCTCGAGCCGGCTGCTCAGCCTGCTCAGCGCCAAGGAGCTGGAGGCCCAGATCGCGACCATGCTCGGGCACATCAAGGCGAAGAACGTCCGCTGGCGCACGTTCGTGCAGGCCCTGGCCGACGGCGGCGGGTTCGTCAAGTTGCTCTGCGGGCCGTACACGGTGGTCGCGCTGCTGGGCAAGAGCTTCGTCGATTACAGCCGCTGCACCGCCGACACGTTGGCGCTGCTGTGCATGGATGGCGACACGCGGCTGCTCAGCCGGACCATCATCAAGGTCATCGCCCGCACCTCGCACGAGCTGACCGAGGAGCAGGCGGCGCAGCTCGAGGCGTTCCTCGACAAGCAGGGGCTCGAGGCGCGGGCCGAGGATGTCGAGCTGCAATACCTGCTGGGCCAGATGACGCGCGCGATTCCCTGGCTGCGCGAGCGGCTCGAGAGCCTCTACGCCGCGCCCGACAGCCCCGCCTTCCGCGAGGCGCTGGCGCTGATGCGCGAGCGCGTCGAGCAGCTTCAGCTCGCCCGCGGGTAGCCGTAGGTCCGCTGCGCGGCCCGTCACTGGCGTGTGCGGCGCGGCGATGGGCCGCACAGCGGCCCCTACGATCTGGTGGAGTCCAGCTCAACTGGCCCGCGGGTAGCTGCCCAGCACCTGCGTCATCACCGCCACGCGGCCGAGTTCGTCCAACGCCGCCGAGACGCGGGGATGGTCGCGGTGGCCCTCGAAGTCGATGAAGAAGAGGTACTCGAAGGTCGCATTCGGCGACGGCCGCGACTCGATCATGGTCAGGTTCAGCTCATGGTCGCGCATGATGGCCAGCGCCTCGACCAGCGCCCCCGGCCGGTGCTGCAGGGCCAGCAGCAGCGAGGTCTTGTCGTTGCCGGTCGGCTCGGGCATCCTGAAGCCGAGGCTGAAGAAGCGGGTCCGGTTGTCGCTCCGGTCCTCGATGTTGCTCGCTCGCACGGGCAGGTTGTAGACCTCGGCGCTGATCGACGGCGCGATCGCGGCGGCGGCCGGGTCGCCGGCGGCAATCTCGGCGCCGGCGGCGGTCGAGGCGACGGCGATCCGCTCGGCGTGGGGCAGGTTGGTGCGCAGCCAGATGCGGCATTGCTCGAGCGCGGTGTGCTTCGAGAAGACCCGCGTGATCTGGGCGATCGACCCGTGACTGAGCAGGCAGTGGTGGACGTCGACGTAGGTCTCGCCGACGATGGTCAGGCGGGTGCGGGCGAGCAGGTCGAGCACGTCGCGGATGGTGCCGTCGGTCGAGTTCTCGATGGGCACGACACCGAACTTGGTCACGCCCGTGGCGACGGCCTCGAAGATGCCGGCGAAGTCGGCCTGGGGGACCAGGTCGACCTGGCTGCCGAACTGCTTGCGGGCCGCGATTTCGGTGAACGTGCCGGCGGGGCCCAGGTAGGCGACGCGGGGCAGCTCTTCGATCGCCCGGCAGGCCGAGATGACCTCGCGAATGATGGTCTTGGCCGCCTCGGGTGGGAACGAGCCGAGGTCGGTGCGGTCGACCCGGCCGAGGATCTCGTACTCGCGTTCGGGGACATAGACGGGTAAGCCGGCGTCGCGTTTATAATGTCCCACGGCCTCGGCCAGCGCCGCCCGTTCGCGGAGCAGGTCGAGCAGTTTCGAGTCGACGGCATCCAAGCGGACGCGCAGGTCATCGAGGGACATCGGTCGAAGTCATCCCGGCCGAGATGGTAGTCGTCGGGCCGAAGGCGTGTCAAGCTGGCCTGACCGCCCGACAACGGAGCCGAGAGCGTGCAGAACCCAGTGGCGGCCGTGTTGGACATGCCGGCGAACCAGTGGATCAAGTGCGCCAGTTGCCGAGAGCTGATCTACCGCAAGGAGTGGGACCGCCTGCACCGCGTCTGCCCGCTGTGCAACTACCACCAGCGGCTGCGCGCGCACGAGCGGATCGCCATCACCGCCGACGAGGGGAGCTTCACCGAGTTCGCCGCCGAGATCATCGCCGCCGACCCGCTCGGCTTCCCCGACTGCGCCGACAAGCTCGACAAGACCCGCCGCCAGACCGGGCTCGACGAGGCGCTGCTGATCGGCGACGCGACCATCGACGGCCTGCCGGTGGTGCTCGGCGTGTTCGACTTCCACTTCTTCGCCGGCACCATGTCGGCGGCCATCGGCGAGAAGGTCTGCCGCGCCATGGAGCGCGGGCTCGAGCGCGGCGTGCCGGTGGTGCTGTTCATCGCCAGCGGCGGCGCGCGGGTGCAGGAAGGGCTGCACGCGCTGATGCAGATGGCCGCCACGTCGGCCGCGGTGGCCCGGCTCCGCGCGGCGGCGGTGCCTTATCTGGTGGTCCTGACCGATCCCTCAATGGCCGGCGTGCTGGCCAGCTTCGCCTCGCTGGGCGACGTGATCATCGCCGAGCCGGGGGCGGTGATCGGCTTCACCGGTCCGCGGGTGATGGAGCAGACGCTGCGGATCAAGCTGCCCGCCGGGCACCAGACCGCCGAGTTCCAGCTCAAGCACGGGATGATCGACCAGGTCGTCGACCGGCCGCGGCTGAAGGAGGCGCTGGTCGGCCTGCTCACCTGGTTCAGTCTGGCCCGGCGCAAGGAAGGCTGATGCGGACGATCCCCCTCGAACAGCCGCTGGCCGACCTGCTGGCCGAGCGCGACGCGATCGACCTCCAGCTCCGCGACGCCGAGCCGGCGCAGCGCGAACGGCTCGAGCAGGAGCTGCAGCGCATCGTCGACGAGTACGAGTCGCTCCGCCGCGACATCTTCGCCTCGCTGACGCCGATGGATCAGGTCGCCCTGGCGCGGCACCCCGACCGGCCCTACACCCTCGATTACCTGAGCTTCCTGATGGGCGAGTTCATCGAGCTGCACGGCGACCGGCGCTACGGCGACGACGGCGCCATCGTCGCCGGGCTGGGGCTGCTCGGCGAGCGGGCAGTGGCCGTGGTCGGCTGTCAGAAAGGCCGCAACGTGGCCGAGCGCAAGGCGCGGCGGTTCGGCCAGCCGACGGCCTTTGGTTACCGCAAGGGCATGCGCGTGATGGACCTCGCCGCGCGGCAGGGCAGCCCGGTGCTGACCCTCATCGACACGCCCGGCGCGGCCTGCGATCCGGAAGCCGAGGAACTCGGGATCAGTGAGGCCATCGCCTCGTCGCAGCTCCACCTGGCCGGCCTGCCGGTGCCGACGGTGGCCTGCGTGATTGGCGAAGGCGGCAGCGGCGGCGCCATCGCGCTCGGGCTGGCCGATTGGGTGATCATGCTCGAACACAGCTACTACTCGGTGATTGCCCCCGAGTCGTGCGCGAGCATCATCTGGCGCGACGCGAGCCGGCACGCCGAGGCGGCCGAGGCGCTGCGCCTGTGCGCCGCCGACGCGCTCGAGTTCGGCTTCTGCGACGAGGTGATCGACGAGCCGGTCGGCGGCGCGCACGCCGCGCCGGGCGAGATGGCCGAGCGACTCGAAGCCGCGCTGCTGGCCGCGCTGGCCCGGCTCGACGGCATCCCGCCCGATGAGCTGCGCGACCAGCGCTATGCCAAGTTCCGTGCCATGGGCCGGTTTGCCACCGCGGCATGATCGACGAAGAACCCGCCGCCGTGGCGCGTTAGCCACCTGGAGCACTGCCGTGAGTCGTCTCGTCGCCGTCTGCCTCGCCCTGATCCTCGCTGGCTGCGGGAGCGGCGGGCCGGTCGACGCACCGTTCGCCCCCGGCGCCGAGGTGCGCTCGGCCGGCCGCGGCGTGCCGGTCGTGCTGACGGTCGACGACGACGGCGCGCTGGCCGCGCTGGAGAACCCCGGCGCCGACGAGTTCGTGGCCATCTTCGTCTCTGCCCGCGACGCCCGCGGCACGGTCCGCATCGAGGTCAACGGCGGCGGCGCCGAGCTGGTGCCGCTGCCGCTGCCGGCGGGCCGGTCGACGGGCGGGCCGCGCTCGCGCGCCGCCGACGCCGAGCGCGACTTCCGCTTCCTCGGCGGCGCCGCCGATGTGCACGCCGTGCTGGCCGACGAGGGCGACCAGGCGCTGCTCTATGTCGATGCCGAGACCCCGCCGGCGGCGCTCGGGCAGGCCGACATCGACGACCTGGCCGAGCAGCTTGCCAGCGTGGTGCTGCCCTTCTGCCGCACCACCGTCGGCGAGCCGAGCGACATCGACGGCAACGGCGCGGTGACGGTGCTGCTCACCCCGCGCGTGGTGCCGCCACGGTTCGGCTTCTTCTTTGTCGGCGACCTCGGCGGCGGCGGCAACGCGGCCGACATGATCTACATGCGCGTGCCGCGGCCCGACGCGGGCGAGCCCTATCAGACGCTCCGCCCGGCGCTGCTGGCCACCCTGGTGCATGAGCTGCAGCACCTGATCAGCTATCGTTACAAGCAGCTCGACCACCAGCTCGGCGCCGAGGTCTCGTGGCTCAACGAGGGGCTCTCGTTCCTCACCGAGGACCTGGCCGGGCTGCTCGACACCGCCGGCGGCTCGCCCGAGAACGTGTTCTACTACTTCGCCTCGCCCGAGCGGTTCACACTGCTCGAGACCAGCGGCGTCTACGACGACGGCCACGCCGGCGCCGGCTACCTCTTCTGCCGCTACCTGGCCGACCGGTTCGGCGCGGGGATCGTCAAGCGGCTGGCGCAGAGCCCGCGCCGCGGGGTAGCCAACGTCGAGGCCGAGACCGGCGTCGAGTTCGCCACGCTGATGACCGACTGGGCCGCGGCGGTCCTGCTCACCGGCACTGGGCTGAACAGCAGCGCGCGGTACACCATCCCCGGCTTCGCCGCCCGCGGCTCGAGCTTCCTCGACGGCGCGATCGAACTCGACGGCCCGCGGGCCACCTCGGTCGATGCCTCGAACGGCGCGCCGGCCTTCGCGTTCGAGATGCCCCGCGGCGCGCTGCGGCTGGTGCGCCTGACCAATCCGCGTCCCGGCGGCACAGCGATGCGCGTCAACGCGGCCGAGCTCGAGCAGGTGCGGGTTGCCTTCATCCGCCTGCCGAAGGGCGTCTGAGCCGCTCTCCAGGCGGATTCCAGGCCTCACGGCTCGGCCTCGGCACGTTGCCAGAACGGCAGTTTGCGGTTATCGTTCGTGCTCCGGCGGCGCCGCCGCCGCGGAGCGAGGGGTGGAGCGCGAACTGCTCGACGCCGCCGAGGACGGCCTGCTGCTCATCCCCGGGCCGACCCCGGTTCCCGGCCGGGTGCTGCGCGCCGGCGCGCGGGGGATGGTCAACCACCGCGGCCCAGCCTTCCGCGCCCTGCTGCGCCGCGTCACCGAGCGGCTCAAGCCCGCCTTCGGCACCGCTACTGAGCCGCTCATCCTGACCGCCTCGGGCACCGGCGGGCTCGAAGCGGCGGTGGTCAACACCCTTTCGCCCGGCGACGCGGTGCTGGCCGTGGTCACCGGCGCGTTCGGCCAGCGATTCGCCGACATTGCCGCCGCGTACGGCGCGGTGGTCACCCGCCTCGAGGTCGAGCGGGGCCGCGCCGCCGACCCGGCCGACGTCGCCACGGCGCTGGCGGCCGGCCGCTACGCCGCCGTGCTGATGACCCTCAACGAGACCTCGACCGGCGTGGTCAACCCGGTGCGCGAGCTGGCCGCACTGGCCCGCGAGCAGGGCGCGCTGAGCCTGGTCGACGCTATCTCGGGCCTGCTGGCGACGCCCTGCGAGGTCGATGCGTGGGGCCTCGACGTGGTCGTCGCCGGCTCGCAGAAGGCGTTCATGATTCCGCCCGGGCTGAGCTTCGTGGCCATGAGCGACCGCGCCTGGGCGGCCAATGCGACGGCCCGGATGCCGCGGTTCTATTTCGACCTCGCCCGCGCCCGCCGGCACCTGGCCGAGGGCGAGAACCCGTGGACGCCGGCGGTCAGCCTGATCTACGCCCTCGACGAGGCGCTGGCGATGATCGAGGCCGAAGGGCACGAGTCGATCCTGGCCCGCCACGCTCGCTGCCGCGACCTGGTCCGCGCCGGGGTACGCGAGCTGGGCCTCGAGCCGCTGGCGGCCGATGACTGCGCCTCGCCGGCGGTGACGGCGGTGCGGATCGACGAGTCGGTCGGCGCCGACGCGCTGCGCGCGCGCCTGCGCGCCGAGCACGGCGTCGAGCTGGCCGGCGGCCAGGGGCCGCTGAAGGGTAAGATCGTGCGCATCGGCCACCTCGGCTGGGTCGACGAGCGGGCGTTGAGGCTCGGTCTGGCGGCACTTCGCTCGGCGCTGGGGGCGGCGCGATGAAGGTCCTGGTGACCGAGACGATCAGCGAGCAGGGGCTGGCCATTCTGCGCGACGAGGCCGAGGTCGATGTCCGCATCGGCCTCGCCGGCGAGGCGCTGCAGGCGGCGGTGCCCGGCTACGAGGTGCTGATCGTGCGCAGTGCCACGCCGGTCGACCGGGCGGTGATCGAGGCGGCCGACGCGCTGCAGATCATCGGCCGCTGCGGGGTCGGGGTGGATAACATCGATGTCGACGCGGCCACGCGGCGCGGCGTGCTAGTGGTCAACTCGCCTTACGGCAACACGTTGGCGGCGGCCGAGCACACCATCAGCATGCTGCTTGCCCTGGCGCGCAACATCCCCGATGCCGCGGCCTCGCTGCGTGCTGGGCGGTGGGAGCGGAACCGCTTTCTGGGCACCGAGGTGCATGACAAGACGCTCGGCGTGATCGGCTTCGGGCGCATCGGCACCGAGGTGGCGCGCCGCGCGCAGGGTCTCGAGATGCAGGTGATCTGCTTCGACCCGCAGATCAACCTCGAGCGGGCAAAGAACATGAACGTCGAGGTGGTCGAGCTCGACGAGCTGCTCCGACGGAGCGACTTCATCAGCTTTCATGTGCCGCTGAACCGGCACACGCGGGGGCTGATCAACGAGCACAGCATCGAGCTGCTCAAGCCGACGGCGATGCTGGTCAATTGCAGCCGCGGCGGGGTGATCGACGAGGCGGCGCTGGCCGGCGCGCTGGCCCGCGGGCGGGTCGCCGGCGCGGCCATTGATGTGTGGGAGAACGAGCCGCCGCTGGACGAGTCACGCTCGCCGCTGCTAGACGCGCCGCACGTGGTGCCGACGCCGCACCTCGGCGCCTCGACCGCCGAGGCGCAGGAGAATGTGGCCGTCGACGTGGCCCGGCAGGTGCTCGCTGCGATGCGCGGCGAGCCGGTCTTCGGCGCGGTCAACCTGCCCCTGCTCGAGGCCGAGGAGTATCGCAAGCTGCGGCCCTACCTGCAGCTCGGCGAGCAGCTCGGGCGGTTCCTGGCGCAGATCACCGAATCCGAGCGGATCGATCGCGTCGAGCTGAGCTACCTCGGCCAGTTGCGCGACTCGCCCACCGCGCCGCTGACCCGCGCGGTGCTGCGCGGCCTGCTCCATGCCAGTCTGGGCGACGAGACCATCAACTACGTCAACGCCCAGACGGTGGCGCAAGACCAAGGCATCGCGGTCGAAGAGACGCTGTCGAACGAGGAGCCGGTCTACCACAGCTTGGTGCGCCTGAAGCTGACCACGGCGCAGAATCAGCACACCGCCGAGGGCACCTGTTTCGGTCAGGACCCGCGCATTCTGGGCCTCGACGGCCATGCTTACAACATCGTCCCGCAGGGCCACCTGCTGGTCTGGTGGAACACCGACCAGCCCGGCGTGATCGGCCAGGTCGGCACGCTGCTGGGCAACGCGGCGGTCAACATCGCCGGCATGCAGCTCGGCCGCAACCGTTCGGGCGGCGAGGCGGTGGCGGTGGTCGAGGTCGATGCGCCGGTCGACCTCGCACTGCTCGCCCGGATCGGCGAGATCGCCGGCATGAGGCTGGTTCGGCGGGTCGATTTCGGCGGCGACGGGAACGGCGCCCGGCCGGTGCTGCCGGTGCCGACGGCGGAGTAGCGGGTGCGCATCCTGGTCACCAACGACGACGGCATCCACGCCCCGGGGCTGCTCGCCCTGGCCAATGGGTTACGCGACCTGGGCGAGGTGGTGATCGTCGCGCCGAGTCGCGAGCGGAGCGGGGCGAGCCACAGCCTGACCATCGACCGGCCGGTCTTCGTTCACCCGACCAACATCGACGGCCTGCCCGCCTGGGCGGTCGACGGCACGCCGGTCGATGCGGTGCTGCTGGCCTTTCTCGAGCTGCTCGACCCGCCGCCCGACTTTGTCGCCTCGGGGATCAACCGCGGCGCCAACCTGGGCGAGGACATCCTCTACTCCGGCACCGTCGCCTGCGCGCGTGAGGGTGCGCTGCGCGGCGCTCGGGCGGCGGCCTTCAGCGTCGGCAACGGCCTCGGCTACAACACCGAGGCGGGTCACTTCGACGCCGCGGTGAGCTGCGCCCGCTGGCTGGTGCCCCTCGCCGCGGCGCACCTGCCGCCCGACGTGGCGCTCAACGTCAATGTCCCGCCGCTGCCGGCCGACCAGATTGCCGGCATCGAGGTCTGCCGCCAGGGCCGGCGGTTCTACCGCACCGCCTACGACAGCCGGGTCGATCCCCGCGGCCGCGCCTACTACTGGCTCGGCGGCACCGAGCCGGACGGGCTCGAGCACGCCGACTGCGACGTCGGCGCGCTGCGCGCCGGGCGGATCGCCATCACGCCGGTGCAGATCGACGTGACCGACCGCGCCACGCTCGAGGCGATGCGCGCCTGGGCTCGGCCGCCCGAGTGACGTTTCGGCCCGCTCCGCCACGGGAATCCTGAACCCAGAACGCCGGTCCGGAGGGCGACCATGCGACGTCGCGGGTTCACGCTGATCGAGCTGCTCACCGTCATCGCCATCATCGGCATTCTGGCGGCGATGCTGTTTCCGGTGTTCAGCCGCGCCCGCGAGAAGGCGCGGCAGACGAGTTGCCTGTCGAACCTGCGGCAACAGCAGACGGCGGTGCTGCTCTACGCCATGGACTACAGCGGCCGGCTGCCCTATGCCGACATGGGCGGTGTCTACTGGTTCGACGTGCTGCAGACTTACTTGCGCAACACCCAGGTGTTGGTCTGCCCGAGCTATTGCGAGGCGACAGCGCACGGCTCGACCTCGCCCTACAGCTATGGCTGGAACATCTGCGGTACGCAGCAGGATCCGGGCACGCTGCGCGGCCGCGGGCTGGGCTGGAGCGCCGCCTTCCCCTGCACGCCGAACGGCCGGGTGGTCAACCACTTCCGGCTCGAAGAGCCGACCAACACCATCGTGCTGGCCGATAGCGGGCTGCTTAACGACCCGGCCAACGGCTACTTCGCCATCGGCTTCATGAGCGTCGGCCAGATTGCCGCGGTGCACCACGACGGCGGCAACTACAGCTTCGCCGACGGGCACGGCAAGTGGCTCGGCGCGACCGCCAGCTACGGCGCCTCGCTGTGGAACGTCGATAAGCCGTAGCCGGCAGGGGTGCGCGGCCACGGCGCGAAGCTACCGCCCGCCGGAGTGACGTCGGCGGTCACCGGAGCGCGGCGGCGAGGCCGCCCGCGCCCCGCCGGCTGGAGGGTCGGATGCGGCGCGTCGGGTTCCTCGCTCGCCTGACCACGATTGCCCTGGTGCTCACCGGCTGCGATTCGGACGCCTTGACCGCGCAGAGCAGCTTCGCCTGGGAGCCGATCGGCCCCGGCGGCGGCGGAACCGTCACCGCGCCGGCGGTCTCGCCGCACGACCCGAACCTGCTCTTCGCCGGCTGCGACATGTCGGGCGTCTATCGCAGCACCGACGGCGGCGCGAGTTGGCGGATGATCCCCTTCGACCAGCTCCGCAGCGCTGTCGGCATGGGCTACAGCTCGTGGGCTTTCGCGCCCGACGACCCGCATCTGATCCTCGTCGGCGCCTCGGGCGGCCTGCGCCGGAGTACCGACGCCGGCGAGACCTGGCAGCCGGTCGACGGCCCGTGGGACGGCGCGCCGGCGGTGATCGAGTTCGGCCGCGCGGGGCAGGTCGCCGCCTGCCTCAACCGCGGGCCGGCGGTCTATCTGTCGGACGACCGCAGTGCCACCTGGCACGCCGCGCCGCCGCTGCCCGAGGATGCCGGGCGCGTCCTCGGCGCGACGTTCGATCACGCCGGTGCGCTGATCGTCGGCTGCCAGCGCGGGCTCTTCGTGCTCGCCGGCGGCTGGACCCGGCACGCCGTGGACCAGGGCGAGTTGGTCGACTTCGAGGGCGCCTGCGACGGCACGCGGACCGTGCTCTGGGCCACCACGCCGACGCGCGACGAAGGCGGACGGCTAGCCGGCGGCGTCTGGCGCAGCATGGACCGCGGGCAGACCTGGACCAGCGCGATGAACGGCCTGGACGAGCGCCTCGGCCGGCGAGACCAGTGGTCGCCCGAGCTGCCGCGCTACGAGCATCTCGCCGCCGGCGACGCTGATCCCGACGTGGCCTATGTCGCCAGCGTCGGCACGGTCATCTTGGGCGATCATCCGAGCACGGTCTATCGCACCGACGATGCCGGTGAGCACTGGACGCCGATGCTCTATGGTGATCCGCGGATGCCCGGCCACAACACCAATCCCGACTGGCTGACCATCGAGCAGCGCTGGGGCTGGGCCGATCAGGCGGTCTGCCTGCGGGCCAGCGACGGCGACCCGCTGACCCTGCTGCGCAGCGACAACGGCCGACTGATGCTCAGCCGCGACGGCGGCGCGCGCTGGACTCACCTCCATTCGCCCGAGCCGCGCGGCCGGGCGGTGCCGAACGGCACGCTGACGGTGACCACCAGTTGGCAGGTGGAGTTCGACCCGCACGAGACCAACCGGCTCTACCTCTGCGACACCGACATCGGCCTGTGGCGCAGCCTCGACGGCGGCGAGACGTGGCTCTACAGCACCCGCGGCAGCCCGTGGACCAACACCTTCTACGCGCTCGTCTGCGACCCCGATCGGCCGGGCCGGCTCTATGCCGCGGTCTCGCGCACGCACGACATCCCGTACTGGCAATACGTCACCAGCGATGCGCGGCAGTTCGGCGGCGGGGTGGTCGTTTCGGACGACTGGGGCGAGAGCTGGCGGCCGCTCGGCCAGGGCAGCCTGCCCGACGGCGCGGTGACCGACCTCTGGCTCGACCAGCGCCCGCGCCGGCTGTGGGCCGCGGTGATGGGGCACGGCGTCTATCGCTCGAACAATGACGGTGCGAGCTGGCAGGCCTGCAACCGCGGGCTCGAGCTCGAGCGCAACGAGAACCTGATCCGTGTCCGCCGCGACCCACACGGCCGGCTGCTGGCCCTGGTGACCATGCGCTACTACCGCGAGACGCGCGACCTGCGCGACGGCGGGCTGTTCGCCAGCGACGACGACGGGGCGATCTGGCGGCGGCTGAACACCGGCACGCCGCTGCACCACCCGGTCGAGTTCGTCGTCGATCCGCGCGACGGCGAGGTGATCTACGTCGCCTGCATGGAGGCGCCCGCGGGGCGGGCCGGCGGCGGGCTGTGGAAGAGCATCGACGGCGGGACGACCTTCCGCCGCATCCACCGCGCCGGCGGCGACGGCGCTTCGTTCGCGCCGATCCTGCACCCGGCCGATCCGGACCTGGTCTACCACGCCACCGCCGGCGACGGGCTGTGGGTCAGCGGCGACGGCGGCGAGTCGTGGCGCCGGCTTGGGGTGCCGTTCGGCCTGATCCACCGCGTGCAGTTCAACCCGCGCGAGCCGAACCGGCTCTACGTCACCACCTTCGGCGGCGGCGCCTGGCGCGGAACGGAGTTGCCATGACGACCGGTCGACCGACCGCCCGCGCACCGCACGCCATGGTCGCCTCGGCGCACCCGCTGGCCACCGCCACCGGGTTGGAAGTCCTGCGCGCCGGCGGCACGGCCGTCGATGCGGGCCTGGCCGTCAACGCCGTGCTCGACGTGACCCAGGTGCCCTGCTGCGGCTTCGGCGGCGACGGCTTCTTCTTGTACTACGAGGCAGCCACCGGCACCGTCCACGCCTACAACGCCAGCGGCCGCTGCGCCGCGCTCGCCACGCCCGAGCGGCTGCACGAGATGGGGCACGAGACGATGCCCCAGCGCGGGCCGCTGGCGGTCAACGTGCCCGGCGCGGCCGACGGCTGGCAGGCGCTGCACAGCCGCTTCGGCCGACTCTCGTGGCGCGAGCTGTGGCAGCCGGCCATCGGCTATGCGCGGGACGGGTTCCCGTGCAGCAACCTGCTCAGCGGCTGGATTGCCGGCGCGCGGGAACTGCTCGAGCGCTGGCCCTCGTCGGCGGCGGCGATGCTGCCCGATGGCCGGACGCCACAGCCGGGCGAGCGGTTGCGCCAGCCGCTGCTGGCCGACAGCTTCACCCAACTCGCCGAGCAGGGCGCCGAGTGCTTCTACCGCGGTGACCTGGGCCGGGCGATCGCCGACGCGATCGAGGCCGCCGGCGGGCTGCTCCGGCGTGAGGATTTCGCCGCGCACCAGGGCGACTGGACCACGCCGGTTGGGCTCCGCTTCCGCGGGCTCGAGGTTCTGGTTCACGGCCCCAACTCGCAGGGCTGGGCGCTGCCCTACATGCTCGGCTTGGTGGCCGATCGCCCCACCCCGCCGCCGGCGACGCTCGCGGCGGTGCATCTCGGGGTCGAGGCCAAGCGGCTCGCCTTCGCCGACCGCGACGCCTACAACACCGACCCGACGGCGATGCGCGTGCGCGTCGAGCGACTGCTCGACGAGGACTATCTGGCCGGCCGGCGCGCCCTGCTCGGCGACCGCGCGGCGCCGGCTGAGCCCGACGCCGGCCGGCCCGACGGCGACACCACCTACTTCTGCGTGGTCGACGCCGAGGGCAACGCGCTGAGCGTCATCCAGAGCCTCTACATGGGCTTCGGCAGCGGCTTTTTCGCCGGTGAGACGGGCATTGTGCTGCAGAACCGTGGGGCCTACTTCAGCCTCGACCCGAGCCACCCCAACGTCATCGCGCCGCGCAAGCGGACCGCCCACACGCTGATGGCGACGCTCATCCTGCGCGACGGCAAGCCGGTGATGGTGCCCGGGACCATGGGCGGCGACGGCCAGCCGCAGATCCAGTACCAGCTCTTGACCGCGATGATCGACCACGGCTACGAGCCGCAGGCGGCCATCGAACTGCCGCGCTGGGTCCACGGCCAGGTCGGCGCGTCGCCGGCAGTGCAGCTCGAGTCGCGCTTCGACGACGCGGTGTTCGACGGGCTCGAGGCGCTCGGCCACCGGGTGGTACGGATCGACGCCTGGTCGGGCACGTGCGGTCACGCACAGGTGATCCTGCGCGACGAACACGGCTGCCACGGCGGCGCCGACCCGCGCGGCGACGGTCTGGCGGCAGGGTTCTGAGCGCCGCAACACAATGAACCGAGCGCTCCCCACGCCCACCGGGAGTTTGCGATGCTCGTCAAGTCTGGTCGCCTGGCCCTGGCCGCGCTGCTGCTCGTCATCGCCGGCCTGGCCGCCGCGCAGCGGACCGACTGGCCGGTCATCCTCGGCCCGCCCGAGGGCACGCCGGCGCCGGGGCAGGAAGCGGTCGTCTGGCGCGAGGACCTCACCGCGGCGATGGCCGAGGCGCAGGCGACCGGCCGACCGATCTTGTTGATCCTGCGCTGCCTGCCGTGCAAGCAGTGCGCCCAGCTCGATGCGGAGCTGCTCGAGGGCGGCCCGGCGCTCGACCCGTGGCTGCGGCAGTTCGTCACCGTGCGGCTGACCGCGGCGCACATCCTCGACCTGCGCCTGCTGCCGATGGCCGATTACCAGGACTTCGACATCTCGCTGTGGGCCTACTTCCTCAGCCCCGAGGGGCGCATCTACAGCATCTTCGGCGGGCGTGACGAGGTCTCCGACGCGACGCGGGTCAGTGCCGCGGCGCTGGTCTCGCAGGCTCGGCGGGTGCTCGCCCACCATTACGACCCGCGCCGCGCGGCTTGGAGCATCGACGGCCCAGCGCCCGACCTGGCCGGCGAGCCGCTCACCCCGCGCGGCCTGCCGGGCTATGCCTCGTGGAGCCGGCGCCACCCGGCGCCCGAGGGCGACTGCATCCACTGCCACATGGTCGCCGAGATCGTGCGCCAGCCGGCGCTTGACGCCGGCACCTTCGACAAGGAGCGCGACCTGCAGATGTGGCCGCTGCCCGAGAACGTCGGCCTGGCGCTCGAACGCGACGACGGCCTGCTGATCACCCGCGTCGAACCGGGCAGCCCGGCGGCACGCGCGGGCCTCGAGCCGGGCGATCGCCTCGCCGCCGCCGGCGAGCGCAAGCTGTTCGGCCAGACCGACTTCCGCGGCGTGCTGCACCGCGGCCCGCGCGGCGCCGGCGTCATCGCCGTCTGGTGGTGGCACGGCGAGGAGCTGCGCGCCGGCGAGCTGACGGTCGAGGACGGCTGGCGCCGGACGGTGCTCGACTGGCGCATGTCCGTCTCGCAGGGCAACATCGGCGCCTCGCCCGGCTTCTTCCCCATCGACGTCAGCGCCGACGAGCGGCGGCGGCTCGGCATCGCGCCCGACGCCATGGCCACGCGGCCCTTCTTCGGCCCGAACCCGACCGGCCCGGCCGCCGCCGCCGGAGTGCGCGGCACCGACGTGATCGTCGCCGTCGACGGCGAGTCGCCCGACCGCTCCGGCCGCAGCTTCCTGGTCTGGTTCCGGCTGCATCACGATCCGGGCGACCTGGTGACACTCACCGTTCGTCGCGGTGACCAAACGACCGACATCACCTATCGACTGGGCACCGATCCGGCGTAAGCTGTGCGGGGCTGACCCGCCGATGCGCCGATCGCTGTGGTTGCTGTTCGCGCTGCTCGCCGCGTCGCCCGCCGCCGCGGGGGTGCGGCCGGCGGCCGACGGACCGGCAGACTGGCAGATCGGCCTGGTGCTGTTCGCCGTCTGCCTGGTCATCGGCGTGGTCGCGGTGATTGCCGGCGTCGGCGGCGGCGTGCTCTATGTGCCGCTGATCTCGGCTGTGTTTCCCTTCCACCTCGACTTTGTCCGCGGCGCGGGGCTGCTCTGCGCGCTGGCCGGCTCGACCGCCTCGGTGCCGCGGCTGCTCGAGCGACGGTTGGCCTCGTTGCACCTGGTCCTGCCCTGCGCGGTGCTGACCTCGCTCGGCGCGATCATCGGTGCGCGCGTGGGTCTGCGGCTGCCGACCGCCTGGATCGAGGCGCTGCTCGGGCTGGTCATCCTGCTCATCGCGACGGTCATGGCGCGAACCAATCTGCGCAGCGGCGACCATGCCGCGCACGAGCCGGGGCCGGTGGCGGCGCGGCTCAACATGGCCGGCGAGTTCACCGACCAGGGCAACGGCGAGGCGGTGCCCTGGCACGCCTGGCACGCCCGCTGGGGGCTGCCGCTGTCGTTCGGCATCGGGCTGATTGGCGGCATGTTCGGCGTCGGCGCCGGCTGGGCCAATGTGCCGCTGTTCCTGCTGGTCATGGGCGTGCCGCTCAAGGTCGCCTCGGCCAGCAGCGTGCTGCTCATCTCGTTTGCCAGCGTGGCGGCAAGCTGGGTCTATCTGCTCGACGGCAGTGTGCTGCCGCAGATCGCCGTGCCGTCGATGCTCGGGCTGATGCTCGGCTCGCGTCTCGGCGCGCGGCTGCTCGACCGCGCGCCGACCGAACGGGTCCGCCGAGTGGTGCTGGCGGTGCTGGTGATCGCCGGCTGCCGCCTGTTGTGGAGCGGCGTCGCCGGCCTGCTCGGGAGCGGCGCATGAACTGCGAGCAGACGGTCGCCGGGCGGTATGCAACCGTGCTGCGTTGGGGGCTGCGGCTGGGCCTGGTGGTGCTGTTCGGGTGCTGGCTGCTCGAACTGGCCGAACAGCCTGCGCCGCGCGTCGCCGCCGAGTCGGTACACCGGCATTGGCACCTCAGTCACGGCGAGTTCGCCGCGGCGACGGGCCGGCCGACCGGCTGGGCGGCGCTGCTTGATCTCGGTCACAGCGACGCGCACAGCCTGCTGGCCGTCGCCGGCCTGGCGTTGCTCAGCCTGACGGCGCTGGTCAGCATCGTGCCGGCCGCGGTGCGCCGGCGCGACGGCTGGTTCGTCGCCGCGCTGCTGGCGCAGATCGCGATTCTCGCCCTGGCCGCGTCGGGCCTGGTGTCGACCGGCGCGAGGTAGCGCCGCCTCGCCGAGGCGGCCGGCGTTCGTCTGCGTAGTCATGGTCGCCGGCCGGTAGGGGCACGCCAACGGCGTGCCCGGCGCGGCGGCGATGGCGATCCGGCAGCGCATGGGCGCGCCGTTGGCGGCGACGTTACAGCGGCACGCGAAAGCCCGTCTTCATCGACTCGTAGGCCGCGCAACTGACCGCCACCGCGTCGCGGCAGCACCGCAGGTCGTACTCGACATAGGCCGGGTCGAGCTTGCCCTCGCGCACGGCGATCAGGCGGTCGAGGTGCGTCGGCTCGGCTTCGGCCGGCTCGATCACCTGCTTCTCGCCGCGCTTGCCGTCGGCGAACGGAGTGAACTCGCAGGTGTTGCCGCGCAGGGTCAGGTAGCCCTTGCCGCCCACCGCCTCGAGCCCGGTCGGCCCGCCGGTGAGCACCCAACTGGCTTCGATCACCGCCGTCGCGCCACGGGTCATCTGGCACAGCGCGATGCCCAGGTCGTCGACGTCGGGGTACTGCCGGCTCTTGTTGTCGACCACCGCGCTGACGCTGGCGATCGGCCCGAAGACGAGCCGCACAAAGTGCATCGCGTGCGCGCCCATGTCGCAGAAGGCGCCGCCGCCCGAGCGCCACGGCTGGACGAACCACTGGTGCGACGGCGAATCGAACCAGCGGCCATAGGCGGCGTGGTGCGAGTTGCGGTAGGTGAGCTGGGTCACCTCGCCGAGGCCGCCCGAGTCGATGAACCGCCGCGCAGCCACCGCGGCGCCCTGGTAAGGCTGAAAGAAGCCGAACACGGCGCTGATGCGACTGGCACGGATCGCCTCGAGCATCGCATCGGCGTCCTCGACGGTGAGCGCCATCGGCTTTTCGCAGAAGCAGTCGAGCCCGGCGGCGGCGCTGGCCTCCAGGAGCGGCCGGTGGCCCGCGTTGTCGGCGCAGATGACCGTCGCGTCGAGGCCGTTGGTAGCCACCGCGTCGTCCAGATCGTCGGTGTAGCGGCAGCCCATCTGCTCGGCGATTTCGCGGCCGCGGGCCGGCATGTCGTCCCAGACCACGGCCAGCTCGAGGTCGTCGCGCTCGCCGATGGTCTTCAGATAACCGCGCGTGTGCACGTGCGCGCCACTCAACAGCGCCAGTTTCATCGCAGTGCTCCCTGCTCGCCGGAGGGTAGCACCCGCCGGCGTGGCGGGCAATCCGATCCCGTTGCCTACTCCGCTGCGACCACCGTCACGCCGGCGGCGAACTCCGCATCGGGCGAGAGGCGGGGCTTCAGCCCGCTGGCCGTGGTCAGGTTGCGGATGGTCACCCGCTCGGTCAGCCGATAGGGGAACGGCCGCTCGCCTGTGCCGCCGCCGTCCGGGTCGGTGAACAAGAACGGCCCCTCGTACTCGTCGGGGTGATTGGTGTCGTCGATGAACAGGCCGTCGATGGTGACCGAGCGGGGCATGAAGCAGGGATAGCCGAAGTCGTGCCGGCCGTCGTTCCCCGCGCCGATGACGTACGGCTGCACCTTGCCGCCGCAGGCGGGGACCCAGCGGCTGTTGCGGATGATAACCTCACCCTCCCAGGTGCTGCCGTAGTCACCCCGGAAGCTGAGCAGCGAGCGGCCGTTGAGCGTCGAATCCTCGACCAGCAGCGTGCCGCGGCCGATGGCGTTGAGCCCCTGATGCCCCAGCGTGCAGCGGCGGATGGTGTAGCTCCCCGACACGCCCTGGTGCGTGTCCATGCGCGACAGGGTGCAGTCTTCGAGCAGGATGTTCTTGCAGAAGTTCGTTCCGATCACCCCCCACAGCCTGGTGTTGCAGATGTCGTCCATGCGGCAGCCGATCAAGCTGAAGTTGACCACCTCGTTGGCGTTCAGGTCATAGGTGCCCATGCCCACCGGCTGGCCGGCCGAGCCGATGGTCGAGTATGTCCGATGGCCGGTGACGAAGCAGTCGCGCAGCGTGACGTTGGCGCAGCGGCTGGCCGAGAGGAACCCGCTGTAGGGATGGCCGACCTCGGTCTCGCCGGTGACATGGTGCGCCAGCCCCTCGATCACGGTGTTGGAGCGATTGATGGTGATGTTCCGCGCCCAGTAGTTGTAGCCGGTCTCCTGCTGCATCCGGTTGGCGATGGTGGTGAACACCCCGCCGCGGACGGTCAGCGGCTGCTCGTCGATAGGCAGGGCATCGACCCGCGTGATGGTCTCATACTCCCAGTCGATGGCGCCTTCGATCGAGCCGTCGCGCCGGAGGATGAAGCAGTCGCGCTGCGGCGTGCCCTGGTTCTGGTTCAGGCCGCGCCGGATGTAGATCCGCTTCTGGTTGTTCTCGACCCGCACCCAGCAATCGACCGGCGGGCGCACCGCCAAGCTCTGCTGGTCGCGGGTGAGCCGGTCGATGGTCAGTTCTACCGGCTCCAGCAGCGAGCGGACGCTGAACAGCGGCACGCGGTTGTTCTCAACCTCGGTGTCGTCGATGATGAACCGCGACGTGCCCCAGTCGGTGTCGGTGGCGATGATCGCCGTCAGCGCCTGCCTGCCGAGGTGGTAGGCCGCGTCGGGCCGCGAGGCGACCGGCCGGCCATGCTCGTTGGCGAAGGCGTGTGCCGCGACAATCGCCGGCAAGTCGTCGGTCTCGCCGTCGCCCACGGCGCCGAACGCCTCGTAGGTCACTGGGCCGTCAGCGGGCACGTTGTTCTCCCTCTCGGCAGCCAGCACCGCCGAACCGGCGGCCGCCACCAGGGCCAGGGCTGCCACCGCGCGGGCGGCCTGCGGGTTCAGGTCCATCGCCAAGGCTCCAGGATCTCAGTCCATCGTCGGACCAGTTGGACACGGCCCGGCGGTGACCTACCGCCGAGCTAACCGCTCACTCACCGTCGGGCCGATCGCGCACCCACCAGCCCAGCGCGCGCGGGTCGCGATCACCGGTGGTGGAGCCGGTCCAGCGCAGGTGGCGGGCCAGCACGCCGCCGGCATCGACGTCGCGCCAGCCGAGATCGATCCCGAGCGCCGCCGGCGGCCCGTTGAGTCCGAGCTCGCGCCAGGTGACCAGCCGCCGCAGACCGGGCGGCTCAGCCGCGGTCAGTGCGAATTCGAACCGATGGTCGTCGTTCGACCAGACGCCCTCGAACCGATCGCCGAGCAGGTCGGTGTCGACCAGCAGCTCGATCACGTCGCCGTCGGTGACCAGGTCGTCGTCGACCGCGAGGTCGATCAGCAGTCCCTCGCCGGTGACCGTCAACCCACCGCGGGCGAGGCGTCCGTCAGGCCCCGGCGCAAGCCCGCCGGCAAGGCGGTCGGGGCGGATCAGCTCGTCGCCGCCGGTGCAGACGACGTGGTGGCCAATCGGCTCGTCGCCGTCGCCGGAGCGAACTTGCGCCGCGAGGCTCATCACCGGCTGCAGCCGCTCGAGCCAGGGCAGCGCCACCTGCTCGCCCGGCGCGACGGGCCCGAACCCGAGTTCCTCTTCGCCGCGGCTCACCGTCCCGGCGGCCGGTCGGTTGCCGACATTGCGCAGCAGCAGCGCGACGCCGCGGCCGGCGGGGATAAAGGCCGCCTCGACCTGCGGCACACCACGCAGCTCGGCCGCGCGCAGAGCCGCCGCGAACTCGCGGTAACCAAGCCGGTTCGCCTCGAGGAAGACCGGCTGCGCGCCGAGCGGCAGCACCGTGTGCGGGTCGCCGGCGAGAAGGATGGGCCGGCCGAACAGGTCGCGGGCGTTGAGATCGGCCGGCGGCAGCGGAATGATCAGCCGCGCCGGGCCGTCGCCGCGCCAGGTCTGCCAGACCGTGGCCAGCGGCCGTCGGCCTTGCCAGCGGTAGCAGACCGCGCCGCGGCCCAGCTCGATGCGCTCGGCCAGTCGGCGGTCGCGGGTCTCGTCGAGCACCTGGTCGAGCGCGGCGACGGCGGGCAGTGGCGCGCCGGTGCAATCATACAGGTCGGCGGTGCGGCCGGCGACCGTGAGCGTCGCGTCGCGATCGCCCTGCGGCGCGCCGGGATAGAGGAAGCAGGCTGCGCCCGCCGCGCGGGCCATCAAGATCGAACGCACCAGCCAGGCCGCCTGCGTCGGCGGATCGAGCGTCTCACCGGGGCCGGCCGGCAGGCTCCGGTCCCACGGCCCAGCGACCAGCCCGGCGCTGCGCACCGCGATGGGCATCTCGCCGCACAGGTCGCGCGCGGCGCCGATGAGCTGCTCCAAGCCGACGCCGCCGAGCCGCTCAGGCGGCACGGCGGGCAGGTCGATGACCAGAGCCGAGGTGGCCGCCGGCAGGCCCTCGTCGGCCAGCTCGCGCAGCCGGCCCAGTCCGCCGTCGGCGTCGATCGCCGCGGCGAGCAGCAGCGACCTCCGGTTGGCCGACTGCAGGCCCTCCCAGGCGGCGCGGCGGTGCTCGGCCGACAGCTCGGGCGCCTCCCAGGTCTTGACCCGCCCGCCGGTCCGCGCGGCGGCCAGGCGACAGGCCTCACCGTAGGCCTCCGCGTCGCCATCGGGCTCGGGGAGGATGCCGAACGAGGTGATGCCGGCGCGCTGGTAGCCGATGATCGCGCGTTCGACGCCGGGCGCCGGCGGCTCGAGCGACGGCCCAACCACGCCCCGGTGAATCCCGATGCGGAGCAGCTCGAGCGCCGCCTGACCGGCGCGGCCGGCGGCGTACTGGGCGCCGAACCAGGGCTCCGGCCCGCCCAGTTCCCAGGTCACCACGGCGACGGTGGCATCCTCGACCACCGCCTCGTCGCCGACCTCGGCCTCCGCGACCAGGCGGTAGGCGCCGCGGCCCAGGTGGCTGGAGCGCACGCTGGTCGACACCTCGCCGCGCTCGGGCGCGACCAGCAGCTCGCGGCCGCGGCGCAGCGGCTGGCCGAAGCCATCCTCGAGCCACCAGGTCAGCGGCGTCGCGCCGCCGCCGGGCCGCCGCAGGCGGATGGTGAACGTCGCCGCCTCGCCGGCGCGGCGTAGTCGGCGCCCGTCGGCCACCGAGACGCTGAGCTCGACGCGTGGTCGATAGTCGGCGGCCTCACCCTCGTCGAGCTGCACGGCGTCGATCCAGAGCGAGCCCTCCGCGCCCTCGGCATCGACCTCGAGCCGATACCACGGCGCGCCGTCGGCCGGCAGTTCGAACGAAACCGCGTAGCGCCGCCACTCGCGCGCCACGCGGAATGTGGACCGCCGCGGCTCGCCGTCGGCCGGGCAGACCGACAGCCGGCCGCGGACCTCCTCATCGCTGCCGCGCAGGTAAGCCGTGAAGGTATAGGCGTGGCCCGGCTGCAAGCGCAGCCAGGGCAGCTCGAGCGCGGCGCCGTCGCCGACGGCGAGCCGGATGCTGTGCCGGCCGTCGAAGGCGACGCCCTCGGCGCGTTCGGCTCGCCGGCCCGGATCGACCGACCCGGTGCGCAGCCACCAGCCGCCCGGCCCGGTCTCGAAGCTCGTGCCGCCGGGCAGCAGGCCAATCGCCAGCAGACAGACCAGGCCGCTCAGGGCGCTGTCTCAGAGACGAAGGTCAGCCGGCCAAAACGGTCCGGGATGTGGAAGTTGAACGTCGGCGACCAGCCGCTGAACTCCGGCTCGGTGTCGGCCGGGCGGTCGATGCGGTAGAACTGCACCCGCCAGACGTCGCCCGGCCGCGGCGGCGGCATGCCGAGGTCGGCGAACGGAATCGCCGTCTCGACGCGCCAGGCGCGGTCGACGTCGCCCCGCTCGAGCGTCCCGTCGAGCGCCACCGCCCAGCGCCAGCCCGGCGCGTTCCAGCGGCGGTAGCGGTCCGGCTCGATGGCCAGGTGGGTGGCGATGTCGAGGTCGATCACCGTGCCCAGCGGACTGATTTCGAACTCCTTGTAGTTCCTCCCGTCGCCATCGGGGTCGATGTAGACCTCGACCACCTCGCCCTCCCACAGGTTGCCGTCGCGCTCGGTGATGGTCGACCAGATGTCCGTGTCTTGTGCCTCGAAGGCGAGGTAGAGATGCTCATCGTCCCAGGCGCAGCGGACCGTCGTCGCCTGCGCCGGCGCGCCCCAGCCGGAGAGGAACCGGTGGCCCAGCGGCAGCACCGGTGCGCGCTGCCAGATCGGCTCGTCGAACCGGCCGTCGATCACCGGCGGCGCCTCGGTGCGCAGCGCGGCGCCCTCGGCCACCGGCGGCGTGGCCGCCTCGAGCGCCCGGCGGAGCAGGTCGGTGGCGATCTCGGCCCGGTGCGTCGGGTCGAGGATGAGCGTGCTCCAGACATAACCGACCTGGCCGCCGGAGGCCAGCCGCTGCCAGGCGGCGCCGTCGCCCAGGTCGGTACCGTCGGCGTCGTAGAGGGTCAGCAGCGGCGTGTACTCGGCGCCCGCAGCGGCCGGGCCCGCCGGCCGGTAGCGCAAATCGCCGGTGGCCGGGAAAGCGAACCGCGCCGGCACGCCGGTCAGGATGCGCTGCCCGTCGCGGCGGACGAAGGTCAGGTCGCCGGGCGGCGGCGCCTCCCAGGCCGAGCGGATGCTCAGCCCCATCAGTCCCGCGTTGGCCACGGCCCGGTCGGCCTCGTTGTAGTAGAACGGGAACGGTCCAGTGGACATGACCAGCAGCGTACCGCCGCCGTCGAGGAAGCGCCGGATCTGAGCGTCGACATCGCCCTGCACGCGCGCCGTCTGGATGTACTTCTCGTGCCCGAAGTAGAGCAGCAGCCGGTGGCTCTCGGGCCCGAACCGTGCGGGATCGACGAACTCGTCCAGCTCGATCAGGTCGACGTGCTCGAGCAGCCCCTCGCGGCTCAGCGCGCGATAGACCGGATGACCGCGGATGGCCGACACCTCGCCGGTCGGCAGCACGGCGATCTTGCCGCTGCACAGCGCGAACAGCGGCGCCAGCTCGCGGAACCGGCGGGCCGAGCGCTCGAGCTGCCGCTGCTCCTCGAGCTTCTCCTCCACCACCGCCAGCGTCTCCGGGCCGACCTCGCCCTCGACCACGGTCGCGGCGAACAGGCTCAGACCGCGGGGCTCGAGCGAGACGACCGTCCGGCCCTTGAGCGGCAGGCCGACCCAGTCGACCTGCCAGCCCAGGCAGGGCGGCCAGCCGCGCAGGACGGGAAAGGCCAGGTCGAGGTCGGCCGTGGCGCTGGTGCCGTCGGCAAACCGGACGGTCAGCGCCGCCGCCTCGCCCGCCTCGCCGACCAGCGCGAAGAGGTGGCTGCCCGCGACGCGCCACGGCACGCGCGCGTCGCGGACGCTCAGCCGGCCGTCGTTGACCCGCGGGTCGGCCAGCTCGAACGGCACGCCGTAGAGCTGCTTGCGGCCCGGCTCCCAGCCGGCCATCGAGTCGTTGTCGTCGTAGTCGAACCAGTAGGCGCGGTTGAGTCGCTCGGCCAGGGGCGCGGCGGCGAATCCGGCCGGCCAGCTCTGCTCCTGACCCGGCAGCCGCGGCTTGGCGATCCGGCACGGCTTCGGCGCCGAGCCGAGGTCGATGGTGCCGATGATCACCGCATCGCCGGTGCGCACGCCGCGGATCAGCACGCTGTCGGGCCGATTGGCGAACCGCCGCGCCTCGACCGGCTGCGGCCCACCGCCCGACTCGCGCCGCAGCAGCGATGTCGGCCGGTCAGTCAGGTCGTGGTTCAGCAGCGAGAGCACGACATCGAACTCCCGGTCGCTGCGCACGCCCGGTCCGGCGGCTTCGAGCACGACCGCGCAGTTGGCCTCGTCGAACCAGTAGCGGTCGACCATCAGCTCCGGCCCGTCGCTGCCGAAGGCCATCGCCGCGGCCTCGCCGGCAATCACGCGGATACTGCCGCCGACCGGCCAGAAGGTCTGCTCGGCGCCACCCCACAGGCCGCCGTAACTGCCCCGCGCGCCGCGGGCGATCGGCCCGCCTTCATACAAGCCGTACAGCTCGGTGAACGAGTTGCCCGATGAGCGGACGTCGGGATGCTCGACATCCTGATACATCACGTGCCAGCGCTCCAGCGCGCCGTAGACGTAGTGGGCCAGGATCGGATCGCCGGTGTGGCAGTAGACCCGGGCCATGGTGTCGAGGTTGATCCAGCACTCGTTGGCGCAGGCGGCGCCGAGCCAGTTGATGCCGGCGTTCGGCTCGAACAAAAACGAGCTGTCGAGCTCGTCGTAGGGATCGTTATCGCTGCTGAACACGGTCAGGTAGCGGTAGACCAGCCGGTGCGCCAGATCGAACGCTTGCTGCGCCAGCTCGCGCCGCCCGGCGTCGTCGCTGTCACGAAAGGCGTAGTAATAGCGGTAGCAGAACTCGACCCCCGGCCCGCAGCTCCAGGCGAACTGCGCCGCGGCCACGTCGGGGTAGCAATTGCGGGTGGTCAGCACCTGGCGGCTGTAGCGCACCAGGCCGTCGAGCGCCGGCAGCAGGTCGTCGGCCGGGGCCAGACGCCAGGCCTCCATCACCGCCAGCGCCGCCATCCAGTTGGCGACGTGGTGGATGGTCTCGGAGCCCGGCCCGAAGACCCGCACGTTGCCTCCCTCGAGCGGCTGCTGCCAGCAGAAGACCTGCTCATCGCCGAGGGTGATGGTCCGGCCATGCGGCAGAATCTCGCGCACCGCCGACTGCAGCCGGTCGATTGCCGCCTGATTGCCGGCCCGCGCGGCGGTCAGGCCCGGTTCGCCGTGCCAGCCCATGCCGCCGAGCAGCAGTGAGCTGGGCCCCCACCAGCCGGTGTCGTCGGCCGCGGTGCGGCTGAGCAGCCCGCCGGGCAGGCCCTGGCCGGGGAACTCGCGCAGGCGATAGGGCTCGGATAGCCACGACAGGTCGCCCGCCGGCGGGACCGTCGGCATCGCCTCGGCATAGGTCTCCCAGACGAATCGCTGGACCAGCAGGTTGGGATCTTCCCAGGCCGGCAAGTCGTTGCTCCAGATCAGTCGCAGCGTGCTTTCGCAGACGGCCTGCGCCGGCAGTTCGGGGTAGCGCCGCCCGGTGCGGTGCGGCCGCGCCGCCGGCCAGACCAGGCAGGTGAACTGCTCGAGCGACCGGCCGCCGCCGGCGATCTGCTGGCAGTAGGCGGTGCCGATCTCGCGCTCGGTGTGCTCGGTCAGCCGGGCGCCGTGGAAGTCGTAGCCGACGTAATCGCGCTGTGCCGGCCGCCACAGGCCGGTGGTCGGCAGGGGGCAGGCGGCCAGCGCCGGGGCGTAGCTCCAGTCGGGCGACCAGGAGCTGGTGATCTGCTGCGCGAAGCCGGTGCCCTCCAGCCGCATCGGGAACGCGTCGAGCACCGGCGTCATGATGCTCCATCCGCGGTGATGCCAGATTTCCGCGCCCTCCAGGCTGAGCGCCAGGAAGTGGAACGGCACCTCGCCGGCCAGCTCGCGCCAGGCCGCCTGGTCGAACTCGAGCAGGCGCAGGCGGAAGCGGACTTCGGGGAACAGCGAGCCGGGGTGAAGGCGGACCTCGACGAACGAATCGTCGGCCAGCCGCGGCGTCGGGGTGGCGGTCAGACCGCTGAACCGCAGGCCGAGCTCGATTGGCTCGAGCCGCGATGCGGTGAGGTTCTCGAGGCTGCCGAAGCGGATCGGGTAGCTCCGGCCGCCGGTCTGGATCACGAAGCCGGTATAGCGCCCGGCCTCGCCGAGCGGCAGAATCGACAGCTCGCGGGTCTCGGCCGGCGCGGTGAGCAGGCAGAGGGCGGCCAACATCGTTGCCACGGTCGTCTCCCACGTCCCCCGCGTGGGGTTTGGCCGCGGCGCGGGGTGTTCCCTGCGGGCGATTCGCGCCGCGCCGATCTTGCCGCCACCGCGCGGCCATGCTATGCTTTGGGGCTCAAGGTGCTTTCGATGGGGTTCATCACCCAGACGGTGAGCGTGCTGACGATCTTGGTCGGTCTCGGCGTGATCGTGGTGGTCGCGCTGCAGAAGAGCCGGACCGAGGGTCTCGGCGCGGTGCTGGCCGGCGGCGGCGGTGGCGGCGGCAAGGTCGGTCGCGAGCGGCATCTCGACGACTTGAGCCGTTACCTGGCCTATACCTGGCTGGTGCTGGTCTCGCTGGCGGCCTGGCTGAAGCACTGACCAGCCGAGGTGGCGGAATCGGTAGACGCGCCAGTTTGAGGGACTGGTACCTAACTACGGGTGTGCGGGTTCGAGTCCCGCCCTCGGCATGAACCGCGCGGCCCCCCCGGGCCGCGCGGGTGTGGGTTTCCGGGGACGGGATTTCCACCCGGGACGTGTGGCGGGTGTTAACGACATACCACAGCGGGCCCGACCGCATCTGCACTCCATCGGCCGTCTCGAAAGTCAACTGGTAGGGGATATCCCCTTCGCCCCCGCCGGGCCCGTGGCCATACTCACACCGCAGGTTGTAGTTCCCAGCTGGCTGGATGGTGTCGATGAACGCCTCAGTGTACGGCGCTGCTTGAGAGCTGTTGATGTGAATGATCAGCTGCGTGTCGGTGCTGTCGGTCAGGATCAGCCCAATCGACGCCGTCGGGTCCTGGATCACCAACCTGGCGATCAGCCGGCCCGGCGCAAGTCCAACCGGAAACGCCGAGTCCAGGCTCGCGTTGACGTTCAGCCCGACATGCAGGTGCAGCGCCAGGTACGCCCCGCTGACCGTGCTGTCCTGCCGGATCCAGAGCGTGCCGTTCGGCACCAGGAAGTTGGCCGCGATGGTGTTCGAGCGGCCGATCTGAGCCGCCTTCGGCGTGGCACCGAGATTGCCGTTGCTGCCATTGATGCCGTGCACGTAGACCACGATGTCCGCGGCGTCCAGGTCATACTCCGGATCGGGACCGAAGTAGCTGTTCTCGTCGGTGTCGAACTTGCCGGCAATCCGCAGCACCGTTTCGCCGCGGAACAGGTAAGTGCAGCGCTCACCGCCACGGAACTCGGCCAGGTCGTACTCGCCGCCGGTGAAGACCAACGTGGCGTCACGCCGCACCGTCAGCGTGCCATAGGCACCCGGTGCCAACTCATCCGTGGTGCCGCGGGCAATCACCACGTCGTCCGTGCCCGGAGTGGCCGCCGGCGCCTCCGGCCAGTCGGCGATGACCGGCAGCGGACACGGCGTGGTGAGTCCGCCCTCGATGGTGCCGTTGTTCTCCAGCTCGTTGTAGCAGACGTCGCCCCCAATGTTCGCCCCTGAGCGGATGCGGATGCGGTTGGCGAACACACCGTAGCCGGCCGGCGTGGTCACGCTCTGGCCGATCTGCAGCTCGACGTCGCCGGCCAGCATCTCGCCGTCGCACGCCTCGTTGACCACCGTCGCGCCTGAGTCGATCACCGTGCCTTGCTCGATCAACATGCTGTCGATCGCCCCGAACACGACGTCGCTGAGCGCCGGACCGACCGGGATCGCCTCGACCGGCCGGGTCACGACCAGCGCCAGGCACGTCGCCGCGCTGAACAGCAGAAGACGCAGAAGTGTTCTCATGCGAGACCTCCGCACCGAGTCTGATCGGCTGCTCAGACGAGTTGATGGTCTTTTTCAGCCTGACCGTCACAGAACTATCACAGCAAGGTAGATGGTTTAGTGGATATGACCGCGGCCGGCGCCACGCGCGGCGCCGGCCGCAGCCCCCCTGTGACCTCGCGAGGCTTGCTCACTAATACACCAAACCCGACAGGAGGTATTCGACCGATTACCGCGTATCGTCACAGGACTATCACAGGCCGGCAGGGGAGGACAGGAGCGGCGGCGTGGTCGTGGTGGAGGTGCTGGGGCGAATCGCGGTCCGGCGCGACGAGCAGCGGTGCGAGCGGTTCGAGACCGCCGCCACCGCCGAGCTGCTGGCCGCCCTGGTGGCCGCCGAACCGAGGCGCTGCCGGCGCGCTGAGCTGATCGAACGACTGTGGCCCGGCGACAACGGCGCGCCCGGCCGCCACCGCCTGGCCTCGACGCTGCATCGGCTGCGCAACGTCGTCGAGGGCAACGGCGAGCAGCGCGGCAGCCTGATCGCCGCCGACCGCGCCGGCATCGCGCTCGGCGCCGGGATCACCAGCGACCTCGACGAGTGGCGGAACGCCCTCCGCGCCGCCGAGCAGGCCGTCGGCCCGGCCGAGGAGCGGCTCCTGCTCGGCGCGGCGGCGGGGCTCTACACCGGCGACTTCTCCCCCGAACTCACCTCGCCGTGGGCCGTCTCGCTGCGCGAAGCCCTGCGCCAGCGGCATCTCGAGTCGCTGCTCCGACTCGGCGAACTGCTGCTCGGCGAGGACCGCGCCGAGCAAGCGGTCCGCCTGCTCGGTCCAGAGTTCGAGCGCCAGCCCGGTCACGAGACCCTGGCTGCGCTGCTGCTCCGTGCGCTGGAAGCCGGGCCCGATCCCGACGCCGGAAGGCGGGTGCTGGCGCTCTGTGAGCGGGCGCTCGGCGGCCGTTCGAACGGCGCCGTCCAGGCAGCGGCTGGCTGGCTGCGGGTCGCGCCTGCCGAGCCGGCCGAGCTGCCACGCCCGGCGATGGAGCGCGCCCTGGCCTGTCTGCGCGACGAGGATCCTGCCGGGGCGCTGCTCTGGTTCGACCAGGCCGACGGTGTCGATCCGCTGCGCACCGGGTTGACCGCGGCCGCCTGCCCGCGGCTCGAGGCCTGGTGCGACCTCGGCGCCGCCGCGCGCTGTCTCGCCGTCGCGCCCGACGGCGAGCGGCTCGCCGTCGGCCTGCATGGCGGCGGCGTGGCGATCGTCGAGCCGCGGACGGGCCGGTCGACCCGCCTTCCCGGCGGGTTCACCCCCAGCCGCCTGGCTATCGACGCCGCCGGGAGGTGGCTTGCCGCAGGGACCACCGCGGGTGAGCTGTGGCTCTGGTCACTGCCCGATCAGACGCTGGCCGCCAAGCTGACCATCGACGGCAGCCCGGTCTCGGCCCTGGCCTTTAGCTCCGACGGCCGGCTGCTGGCGGCCGGCACGCACGCCGGTCTGCTGCGTTTGGTCTGGCTCGGCGACCGGCCGCTGCTCGAGCGGGGCCGCACGGTCGGCCGGGTAACCGCCACGGCCACCGATCCGAGCGGTCGCTGGCTGTTCTTCGGTGACGGCGCCGGCGCGCTCCACCTGCTCGACCCAGCCACCGGCACCTGGCACCTGCGGCACCGTGTGTTCGCCGGCTCGCTGAGCCGGCTGTCAGCCTCACCCGACGGGCAGCGCCTGGCCGTCGCCGCCGGGGGCGAGGCGGGCCTGATCGACCTGCACCGCGACGGCCACCACCGGGTGCTGGTGCAGCATGGGCGAAGCTGCATCCACGTTGCCTTCGGCGGCGGCGGACGCTGGCTCGCCAGCGCCGGCACCGACGGCGCCATCGAGGTGACCGAGCTCGCCGACGCCGGCCCGGTGCGCACGGCGCGGCAGCATTGGGGTCAGCTCGCCTGGCTGCGCACCGCCCCGTGCGGTCAGGTTATCGCCGGCGCCGATGCCGCCGGCACGCTCCGCTTCGCGCTCCTGCCCAGCCTGCGGCCCGGCGCGCGCGCGGCTCATCCCGGTTGGCGCGCCGCCGCCTGGCTGCCGGGCGATCGTCCGCGCCTGGTGACCGCCGGAGCCGACGGCACCGCGCGGGTCTACTCGTGGCCGACCGCCGGCGGGCTGGCCCCGCGGCGACGCATGGCGCACCGCTACGGCAGCCACCTCGCCTCCATCGAGTACTCGCCCGACGGGCAACGGTTGGTCACCGCCGGCGGCGACGGCCAGGCCGTGGTCTGGGACGTCGCCTCGGGCGCGGCCATCGCCCGGCTGGGGCACCCGGCGATGGTCTGGCAGGCCACCTTCAGCCCCGACGGGCGGCACGTCGCCACCGCCTGCCGCGACGGCACGGCGCGGCTCTGGCCGTCCGACGGCGGCCGACCGGTGGCCGAGATGCGCCATCCCGGCGCGGTCCGCGCGGTGCGCTTTACCGCCGCCGGCGATCGACTTCTGTCCGGCTCCGACCCGGCCGCGGTCTACTCCTGGACGGTGCCAGACGGACAGCCCACCGCCGCCCCGCTGCGCTGCGGCCGCGCGCCCCACGGCATTCCGCGGTTCGCCCTAACGCCTGACGAGCGCTGGCTCGTCGTCGCCGATGCCGCCGGATGGGTCGAGCGGCTCGACCATCGCGACGGCGCGACCGTCGGCCGGCGGCTCGGCATCCGGGCCTGCAACGCCGCGGTGCCGCTCGATGACGGCCGGCACGTGGTGCTCGCCACCGGCGACGGCACGGTCCTGCTGCTGCGAGCCGACGACCTGACCGTCGACCAGGCAATCCGCGCCTCGACCGCCGTGCACGGCGTGGCGGTCAGTCCCGACGGGCGGCACTGCGCGACCGCGGCGATCGACGGCACGGTGCGTCTGTGGGACCTTGAGACTGGCCGGCCAACCTGTCCGCCGCGGCAGCACGACGACTGGTCGCTGACAGTGGCCTTCGCGCCCGGTGGCGAGCTGCTGGCCTCGGCCGGCAACGACGGCGCCGTCTGGCTCTGGAGCGTGCCCGACGGCGAGCCGCTCGGACCAACGCTGCGACACGGCAGCCACGTCTTTGCGATTGCCTTCAGCCCCGACGGACGGCAACTGGCCACCGCCTCATGCGACGGCGAGGTGCGGATCTACACGCTGCCCGACGCGTGCGATTGCGAGGCCGTTCGGCGGGCGTTGCTCGGCGGCGGTCGCGGGCTCGACGCGACGGGCGGATTCGAGCCGCTCACGCCCGAGCACCTGCGGGCGCCGGCGGCCGGCTAACCCGGCGGGCTGGTAGAGGGGGTGTAGGGCATAGGCGTTAGGCTATCGTTGACATCGGCGGTTGGTGCCACTGGCGGCTTGTCCGCCAGT
>CAYONP010000010.1:68488-82837 GCA_964405335.1 uncultured Fimbriimonadaceae bacterium | reverse complement strand
CTCCCCTCTCCCTGGCGCCGCGCCAGGGGGAGGGGTCGGGGGTGGGGGCCGGTCGGCAACGGCCATCGGCGGGCGGGGACGCCCGCGCTCCGGGCGGCGGGCGTGGCCTCGGTCTACATCCCGCAGGTCTGGCGCAGCCACTCGGTCACGCGGTCGAGCACCGCCGGCTCGACGGTCTGCTCGATCTGCTGATAGAGGCTCATGTCGCCGTTCTCGGCGGTCTGGAACAGGTGGTTGACGCCGGGCACAATCTCGCCCACGGCCGCCTCGTTGCCGGCCGCGGCCAGGGCGGCGAGCACCGGCTGCGAGTTCTCGTCGGGCAGCACCTGCCAGTCCTTCTCGCCCCACAGGGCCAGGGTCGGGATGGTCACCTCGCTGAACACGGTGGTCGGGTCGAAGGCGATGAAGAACCGCATCCAGGCGTTGCACAGCTTTTTCAGCTCGCCCTCGGCCAGAGCGTCGCGCGCGGCCTGGTCGGCGTTGGCCAGGGCGGGATTGCCCTCCAGCGCCTCGTCGAGGATCGGCCGCGCCGCCTCCATCGCCACCTCGTCGTCGGGCTCGTTGACCACCGTCTCGCACAGCCGGCGGCGGATGTCGGCCAGGCGGTTGATCGTCTCACCGTCGGCGCCCATCGTCGTGAGCATGATGCGAGCCTGCTGCTGCATCACCTCGAGCCCGGTCACGCCGGTCGGCGCGAGGCAGACGATGAACGCCACGTCGTCCGACTGCACGGCAGCCATCGGAGCCACCACCGCGCCCTCGCTGTGGCCGATCAGACCGATCCGCGCGCCGTCGATTTCGCGCTGGTCCTTGAGGAACGCCACCGCGGCCAGCGCGTCGCCGGCGTGGTCTTCCATGGTCGAGCCGGCCGTCGACCCGGCGGTGCCGGCCACGCCGCGGTCATCGACCCGCAGCACCGCGAAGCCGTTGCGGCTGAGATGATCGGCCCAGACCCAGAACGGCTTGTGGCCGAACAACGTCTCGTCGCGGTCTTGCGGGCCGCTGCCCGAGATGAGCACCACCGCCGGGTGCGGGCCCGGGCCCTCGGGGATGGTCAGCGTGCCTTGAAACAGGATGCCAGCCGCCTCGTTGGCATAGCCGATCTCTTCGCTGCGGTAGGGGAACGGCGGCTGCGGCGTCTGCGGGCGGGTCGGCGGTGTCACCTCGCCCGCGCGCTCCATCTCGAGCGGGTAGGTGGCGCCCATCTGGCCCCACTCTCCGTCGAGCGTGCCGTCGTCGGTCAGCGTGCCCTCGAAATAGCCGTCGACCAGCTTCAGCTCGAGCCGCAGCTTCCCGTTCTCGAAGGTGGTCACGTCGAAGGGCAGATCCTCGAGCCCTTGCGCCGGCACCGTGATGCTGCTGCGCAGCGCGCCGTCGTCGCCTGCCTCGACCTTGAAGATCATCTGCAATCGCGCCGGGCCGGCGTCCAGAATACCGACCCAGGTGCCGATCACCCGCTCGGCCGGCGCCGCGGCGAACGACGGCACGACCGCGGCCAGGACCAATCCGCTGACGATGAGCAGCCGCGACGCGGCAGTACGAAGGCGCATGGTTCACTCCATCGGACCGCGCTACCTACACCCGCGCGGCGAGGGCTATTCGCACTGCCGAACACCCCACGGTTGGCCCAAGGTCCGCAGGAGCCCCGGACCGACGGCGAAGTCGGGTCGTGGAGCCGACCGTGAGCCACCTCTCGCGCCGTGACCTGCTCGCCGGCGCGGCCGTGCTGGCCGCCTCGTCACGCCTCGGGGCGCAGCCGCGCCGCCGGCCGAACATCCTATTCCTGATGGACGACCAGCACCGCGGCGACGGCCTCGGCGCCGAGGGCCACCCCTGCCTGCAGACACCGCACCTCGACCGGCTGGCCGCCGAGGGCGCCCGCTACCGCTGCGCCTACAGCGCCGTGCCGAGCTGCACCCCGGCCCGCGCCGCGCTGCTCACCGGCCTGTCGCCCTGGCACAACGGCATGTTGGGCTACGGCCGGCCGGCGGTGACCTACCGCAACGAGATGCCGCGCCTGCTAAGCGAGGCCGGTTACTTCACCACCGGCATCGGCAAGATGCACTGGCACCCGCAGCGCAACCTGCACGGCTTCCATCAGACGCTGCTTGATGAGTCGGGCCGGGTTGAGTCCGAGGGGTTCGTCAGCGACTATCGGCAGTGGTTCGCCGAGGTGGCGCCCGAACTCGATCCCGACGCCACGGGCATCGGCTGGAACGACCACCGCGCCTGGCCCTACCGCCTGCCCGAAGAGCTGCATCCGACCACCTGGACCGCCGACCGGGCGGTCGAGTTCATCGACGGCTACCAGCGCGCCGAGCCGTTCTTCCTCAAGGTCAGCTTCGCCCGGCCGCACAGCCCGTATGACCCGCCCCAGCGCTGGTGGGATGCCTATGAGGGCGCGGCCATTCCCGAGCGCGTGATCGGCGACTGGGCGGCCCGGCACGCCCCGCGGCCCGAGCCGATGAACAACAACCTGTGGGCCGGCGACCTGGGCCCCGAGCCGGCCCGCACCGCGCGGCGCGGGTACTATGCCAACATCAGCTTGATCGACGAGCAGATCGGCCGCATCCTGCGCAGCCTGACCGCCCGCGGCTGGCTCGACGAGACGTTGATCTTGTTTGTCAGCGATCACGGCGACATGACCGGCGACCATCACCTGTGGCGCAAGACCTATCCGTACGAGCCCTCGGCCCGCGTGCCGCTGCTGCTTCGCTGGCCCGGCGGGCTGCTCGACGCCGAGCGCGGACAGGTCCGCGCCGAGCCGGTCGAGCTGCGCGACATCCTGCCCACCTTCCTCGATGCCGCCGGCGCGCTCGACGACCCGGGTCGCTTCGACGGCCGCAGCCTGCTCGGCCCGCTGCGCGGCGAGGGCGGCTGGCGCGAGGCGCTCGACCTGGAGCACAGCACCTGCTACTTCGCCGAGAACTACTGGCACGGCATGACCGACGGGCGGTGGAAGTACGTGCACTGGGCGGTCACCGGCGAGGAGCAGCTCTTCGACCTGACCAACGACCCCGGCGAGACCTGCGACCTGTCCACCGACCCGCGCCGGAGGTCAACGCTGAGCGACTGGCGCGGCCGGCTGATCGATCACTTCGCCGAGCGCGACGAGCGGTTCGTCAAGGACGGGCGCCTGCAGACGCGCGAACGCGGCATCGTCTACAGCCCGCACCAGCCGGGGGAGTGAGATTCAGAGCTGCAGGCGGTCCAGCTCGCCAACGGCATCGGCCATGGCCGGCGGGCAGTCGGTCTCCCGACCCTGCCGACCGAGCAGCCAGCGGGCGTGGGCCAGGTCGGCGAATTCGCGGGGATTGGGGTCACGCAACTCAAGCTTGCAGGACTCGGACTCGTCCACGCGGTCACCGCGGAGCGCGAGGATCCAGGTTTCGATGCTCCAGGTGGGCACGTAGATCGCGATCGGCTCGCTGCGTTCGCGCCCGATAGCGTCTTCGACCTGCCGTTTGCGGACCGCGAAGTCTGGCCTGTCACCATCGATGATGATGACCAGCGCCGCCTGCTGCCGCATGTTGCGCCGCCGGCGTACCGACTCGGCCTGCGCCGATGCCTGGGCCAGTACATAGCTCGATGCGTCGCCACGTCCCGCGATACCGCGCACGGTGCGGATCTTGCGCGCCTCGTATCCGAGCCGCTCGAGGAACCGCTTAGCGCACCGCTCGTGCAAGTCGTCCTCGCAGAGGACGACGATGGTCACCTCACGCCGCGCCATCGACCCAGCCCCTGGCCACGAGCTCGGCCGGCGTGATCGCCTCGTCGCCGGAGTAGTCGAAACGCTTGGCGCGGGCTGGTCCAACGCCGTCGCGAGAGAGCACCACGGCGTGCCGCGGCGCCAGGCGGTTGAGCACCTCGGGGTGATGCGAGGCGACCATGAGCTGGAACCGTCCGTCCTCGACGGCGGTGCGCATCAGGTCGAGCCAGGGCTCGATTTCGGCCAGGGCGACGAAGTTGTCAGGCTCGTCCAGGCAGACCAGGCCGCCGCTCGCCAGGCGATCCAGGTAGACCGCGTGCAGGACCAGGAGCGCGCGCTGGCCGTCGGAGAGGCGATCGACAAAGCACTCAACCGCGGCGTCGCTGTGGTCCTCGTCGGCGACCACGAAGTCGAGCATCCGGCTGTTGCCGTACTGCCTCAGCGGGAGGTTGATCAAGCCGGGGATAACCGGTTGGAGTAGGTCGACCAGCTTTGCCGAGATCGTCGGGTCGGACTGCACTCGAGCTCGGTACCAGGCGGCCAGATTCCGGCCGTCGGGAGCCAGGTACTCGTCTTCCCGATCGGCCACCGGGGTGATGGCGAATGGGTTCAGCCGCAGCACCTGCGTGCCCCACAGCCAGTCTCGAAAGCCCATCAGCTCGGTGTTTTCGCGACGCGGCATGACGAAACTCAGGCCCGACCGAGTCCAGTCCAGCGATGACTGCGCGCCACCGTTTCCGCGGTCGTCGCCGAGCCACAGATCCCCGCCTACGAACCGCAGCAGCGGCTGGCCATCCAGCAGCAACTCCTCGGTGACGATGTGGCAAGTGTCGCGCTGGCGCTCGTGTTCCAGCCGGAGCCCGTAATGGTATGTGCCGGTGACCATGGCGACATCGAGCTCGAACGACTGCACGTCGCGTTTGTGCAACCACGTCAGCGAGTCGGGCGGGAACGCCTCCTCGGCACGGACCTCGCCGCGGGAGAACCGCCGCAGGCTTTGCAGCACATCCATCAGCGCCGACTTGCCGACACCGTTCGCGCCGACCAGCAGCACCAGCGGGTCAACGGTCAGGTCGAAGTTCACGAAACAGCGGTAGTTGTCGATGTAGAGCCGCTGCAACAAGGGCGTCCCCGTGCGCATTCTACCTGATCGCGCGGCGTCACTCAATGCGCCGCGGGGTCAGATCTCAAACCGCGGCGACCCGTTACACCACCCCCGCGATGTGGTAACATCATGCCCGTTCACGGGGTCTGACCCCGGGGAGGGCATCATGGCCAGACCGCTGCGCATCGAGTTTCCCGGCGCGCTCTACCACCTCACCACGCGGGGCAACATGCGGGTCGATATCTACCGCGTCGAGGCCGACCGGAAGCGCTTCCTCGAACTCCTCGAAGAGGCCGTCGACCGGTTCGACTGGCTCTGCCACGCCTACTGCCTGATGACCAACCACTACCACCTGGTGATCGAAACGCCCGAGCCGAACCTGTCGCGCGGCATGAGGCAGCTTAACGGCGTCTATGCCCAGGCCTTCCATACCCGGCACGGCACCGGCGGACACCTGTTTCAGGGCCGCTTCCACACCGTGCTCGTCGAGAAAGACCGCCACCTGCTCGAACTCGCTCGATACCTCGTGCTCAACCCCGTCCGTGCCGGCCTCGTCGCCGATCCGGCCGAGTGGCCGTGGAGCAGCTACCGCGCCACCGCCGGTCTGGAGCCGGTGCCACCGTTCCTCACCGTCGACGACGCGCTCGGCCTGTTCGGCGGCCAGCGCGCGAGGGCGGCCGATGCTTACCGCCGGTTCGTCGCCGAGGGGACCAAGCTCCCCTCGCCCTGGCGGCAGCTCACCGGCGGGCTGGTGCTCGGCAGCGACGAGTTCGCGCTCGACATCCGGCGCCGGCTGGCCGACGCGGGCGAGCTGGCCCGCGCCAAGGAGATCCAGCGCCTGGGCCGCCCGCCGTTGGCCGAGCTGATGGCCGATCACCGCAACTGGTCGCGCGACGAGATGGCCGAACAGGTGCAACTGGCGCACGAGACCTACGGCTACCGCCTGGGCGAGATCGCCGCCGCGCTGGGCGTGCACAGCAGCACGGTGAGCCGCTCGCTGCGTCGGGCGGAGGAGAAGCGGTAGGTCGCCGCGGTCGTAACTTTCCGCTCGAGTCCGGGGTCTGACCCCGGGGTTGGCTCCGCGGTCCGCGGCCGGCAGGTATAATGCGGTCAAGGGAGTGGCTCGGTGGATGCGAAGCTGGTCGATGCAGTCCGGGCGGTGCTTGCCGCTGCTGAGGGCGAGGTCGGGCGAACCCGACTGGTCAAGCTGCTGTTCTTGGCCGATCTCCAAGCCCGGTCAGAACTTGGGCACAGCATATCGCGGGTGGACTACAGCTATCACTACTATGGGCCGTATGCGGAACCGATCATCGATGCGGTCGAGGAGCTCGCACGGCGGGGCGAGGTCGTGACCAGCCGGCGGCCGCTTCCGAATGGCAGTTACTTCACCGGGTACGCCGTGCATCGCCCGCCGGCGAACGGGGCCTGCGAGCTTGCGCCGGACGAGCAGCTTATTGTCGACGAGGTCGTCGATCGGTGGGGAGATCGCTCGCTGCAGGAGCTGCTTGCTCATGTCTACAGCCTCCCAACCATGCGAGCGGCGACACCGGGCAGACCGATCGACTTGCAGCCCGCGTAGCTCGACGTGTCGACGCACGTTCGTTTCGAAGGCGCAGACGGAGGTTCGCTCAGCCTGCTACTCCAGGTGCTGGCGGATGAACACGTCGTGTCTGCCGTCTGGGACCCGCGCGCGACGGTGCCGACGCCTGGTGGAACGGCCCAGGGATCACTGACACGCTTCCAGGTTACCGACGCGACGGAGCTGCAGGAGCTCGGGTATCTGCTGTTCCTGCTCTGGCTCCATGACCAACGTCGACGTCTCGATCCGGACAATGAGGCGGCTCTCTACGGCCTCGATGAGACCCGTGTGATTCTGGTCTACCGGCCGGCTCGGTCGGCCTTTGTCTTGCCACCCAGAGGCCGGCTGTCGGTTCGCACGCGGCTCAAGCCGGATGTGGATGTCTACCGTGATCTGATCTCACGCAGTCTGAGCGACGAGGACAACCTCCTCAAGGGCGCCGTCGACATGCTGCTGCTCAATGCCATGATCGGCGGTGTGATGATGCACCGGGATGACCTGCCACCGACCGACATTGCCCGCCCGCTGTTCTGGGAGCTGCTAGAAGAGCGGCTGCGCGAGCACATCATCGCCGACCCGTCGCGGGCCTGTTGCCTTGGGGGTCACAGCCGCGTGTTCGACCTACCGCCACGCCTGGTCTCGAATCTCCTCACTGACGAAGGACCGGAAGCGGGTGATGAGGCGCCCGGTCAGCACAGTCACAACCAGTACGAAGCTCTGCTCAACGCCTGGCTGACGCTCCGCGTCTTCGGCCGGCTGCCTGGCTCAGTCGGTCTGGCCAGCAACAGTAGCCCGACGTTTGGCGACGCCGAAGCGCCTGAAATCGACGGCCTGGTCTGGTCGCGGCAGTCTGCGGTGCTGCTGGAAACCACTCGGCTCCGGGAGCATCGACCGTCATCGCCGGAAGACCACTTCCGCCGCAAGGTGTTCACGGCGACAGCTCTGACCTCGCTGGGCTTCCGGCCGCTCCAAGTACTGTACTACCATTGCGGCGGGCAGCTTGCGCTGGAGCCGGGCACGCTGTACGGCTCGATCATCGAGGCGACCCAAGTCCAGCGATATCCGTTCCGTATTCAGCGCCACGGCATCGCCGTGGCAGACGATGCCGACGGAGTGAGCAGCCCGGTCCACACCAAGTGGTTTGAGGTGGGCGGTCGCGGGCTCGAGGGCGCCTTCGACGGCGTCTGCCGGTTCATCGACCAGGCTCTCGGCCGATGAGCGGCGGACGCCTCCGGCAGGACTCCGCCCCGCGCCCTCCGAACCCCCACTCATGCGCACCTTGCCGCTGATTGCTCTGCTGTTCGCCGGGGGAGCCGAGGCCATGATCTACCGCCCGCCCGCGCCGCTGGCCATGTGGGATACGTGGGTCTTCCGCGACGGCGATGAGTACCACCTGTTCTTCCTCCAGAGCCGACCGCCGCGGACCTGGGACACTATCGGTCGGGCTGTCTCGCGCGACCTGATCCACTGGACCGCGCTGCCGCCGATCCCGACCAAGGGGCCGGACGGCGCGTGGGATGAGCCGCCGACGCTGACCGGCTCGACGGTCCGCGACGGCGAGCAGGTGTGGACCTTCTACGGCAGCGCGCCCGACGGCGTGCAGTCGATCGGCGCGATGATCTGGGACGGCAACCTGCGCGGCTGGGTCAAGCACCCGGACAACCCGCTGCTCGTTTCGCGGCCGCCGCACTACTCGGGTGTCGATTGGCGCGACCTGTCGGTCTACCGCGAGGCCGACGGCACCTGGTACGGCTTCGTCTGCGCCCAGGCCGGCGGCCAGGCGGCGCGGCTGCCGCTGCGCGACAAGACGCTCGTCGCCTGGATCACCGTCGGCGACCTCGACGCCCGCGGCGGCAGCGTGATCACTGTCATGGACCCGCGCGAGCAGCGGTTCGACGCGCTGGTCTATGGCGAGCGGGCCGAGCGCCGCTGGATGCCCGGAAGCGAGCTGTTCCACCGCACGCCGAGCGCCGAGACCATCGCCGGCTGGCCCGCCGAGAGCGCCGCGCCCGACGAACTCGTCCAGCTCGCCGCGGTCTATCGCGGCCGGCGGGTGACCATCTACCGCAACGGCGTCGAGCAGGGCACGCACGAAGTCGCCGAGCCGCTGGCGCTCGACGACGAGGTGGCGGTGACCATCGGCCTGCGACACCTCGGCGCCGCGCCGGAGAACGCCTGGTTCACCGGCACCATCGACGACGCGCGGGTCTATGATCGGCCGCTCTCCGCCGAACAGCTCGCCGCGCTGCGGCCGAACCAGCCGTCGGATCCGTCGCCCGTGGTCTGGTTCGACTTCGCCGGCGATCGACCGGTCGACCGCGCCGGCGCGCTGCCCGACGGCATCCTCCACGGCGGCGCGCGGATCGAGGGCGGGCGGCTGCACCTGCCCGCGCCGGGCGCCTATCTGCAGGCGCCGGCCAATCCCGGCGGGCACGCCGCGGTGGCCTACCTGACCAGCCGTGACCTGAGCCACTGGGAGTACCACCCGCCGGCCTTCACCAGCCCCGCCTTCGGCAACATGGAGGTGCCCGACTATTTCGTCCTCGGCGAGTGGCATTACCTCACCTTCGCCTCGAGTTGGACCGTCCGCGACGTCGGCGGCCGGCAGCGCGCGACCGGCGGCTGGTACGTCATGGCCCGCGACCGACTCGGGCCGTATCACGAGCCTCCGAACCCTCTGTTGTTGCCCTCGGGTAACGGTCGGCTCGATAACTACGTCGGCCGCACGTTGGATCATCCCGACGGGCGGTTGCTCTACCACCACACCGTCGGCGGCGATGTCTGCTGGGCCGAGCCGAAGCTCATCCACCAGCACGCCGACGGCACGCTCGAACTCCGCTGGTGGCCGCGGCTCAGCGCGCTCGAGACCGAACTGCAGGTCGACAATCTCGCCGCCGAGCTGGCCGGCGACGGTATCCAGCCGCTCGAGGTCGCCGCGCGCGACCTGATGATCACCGGCCGAGTCACCGTCGAACGCGGCAGCGCCGGGTTCACCTGGCGCCGCTCGGCCGACGGCGCGGTGGCCGTCCGCCTCGACCCGGCCGAGGCGAGCGTGACCGTCGAAACGCGCGACGCCGACGGCGCGCACCTGGTCGACCGCATCGTCGGCCCGGCCACGCCCGGCCCACACGAGTTGCGGGTGATGGTCCGCGCGCACCGGGTCAGCATCTACCTCGACGAAATCTGGCTCTTCGGCCTCAGCCTACCGGACGGCCCAACGGGAGACGGCGCCGCGCTCTGGACCGACGGCGCGGCGCGGTTTGACGGGGTGCGGGTGGTGGGGTTGGAGGCGTTGGACTGATCGACTTACGGCCGCACCGCCCCAAACGCATCCAGAAAGCCCCACTCCAGCACGTCGCCGTTCCACAGGATCTGGTCCTGCTGGTTGCTGTCGTAGGACCAGTAGAGCCAGCCGCCGAAGCCGAGTTGCTGTAGCTCCTGCATGTGGGTGCGGAGGCGTTCCAGGGCCGGGGCTGGGGTGGGGTGCCAGGGGCGCAACATGCCTGTCTCGCCGACGAACAGCGGCCGGCCGGCGCGGCGGCAGGCGGCGCGTAGCGGCTCCCACTCGATGCTCGGCAGGTCGAGGCGGGTGATGCTCTCGGCCTCGCTGCGCGGGTAGAGGTGGATGTCGACGTAGTCGACCGCCTCGACCAGCGCTAGCGGGCGGTAGGGGAAGCGTGCGTCGGGCGTCTCGTCCTGCCCGAGCCGATCGGGCCCGCTGCGGCCGACGGCGGCGAAGGTGAAGACGTTGACGCCGAGCAGCGCCGCCGGGTCGATGGCGCGTACCGCCGCGCGGAGGGTGGTCAGTCGGTGGGCCGCGCCCTCGTCGGCCAGGCGCTGGTGCGCGCCCGGCTGGGCCAGGTCATAGGTCACGCCGTTGGCGCAGGTGACCGTGCCCTCGCGGAGTGAGAAGGGCGGTTCGGTGGCCAGGTAGCACGACTCGTTTTCGGCCTCCCAGGCGAGGATCGCGCTGAGCAGAGTCGGATCCTCGAGCCGGACGGCCGCGGCGACATCTTGCATGAACAGCGCCCGCGCCGCGAGGTGGCCGGGGTGCAGGTGCATCTGGTTGGTGCCCCCGATGCCGTCGATCGGCTCGCCGAGCAGAGCGCGGTAGCGCGGGATGTCGGGCGTCCAGCTGAAGGCCAGGATGGCGTAGACGCGGTGGGCCCGGCCGCGGGCGAGGAAGTCGCACAGCGCGGCGAGGTAGCCGCGCGAGAGCCCGCCGGCCTGCGCGCCCTCGACGATGCCACCGCCGACGAGCGGGTCGATGAACACCCGCACGACGTTCATGCCCCGCGCGGCCAGGTCGGCGAACATGCGCTCGGCGCGGTCCGGGTCATAGCTGGCGGGGTTGAAGGTGTCGTGCCACGGCTGGTCGTCGACGGTGCGCAGGCGGATGTAATTGACGCCGAACGGCTTGAGCAGCGCGCCGTCGACCAGGAACCCGTCGGCGCTGGGCTGTGGGCGGGGCAGCTCGACCGCGAGCAGGGCCAGGGCCAGGAGCGTGTTCATCGGGTGCCGAACCTCAAGGTGCCGGGCAGCCGCTCGCCGGTTGAGTCGACCAGGCCGGTGAGGCCGGGCGCGGTGAAGCGCGGCATGGTCGCCGGGTCGTACGCCTGGCCGTTCATGGTCACGCCGGAGTCGCTGAACTCGAGCAACGTCCCATCGCGGGCCGGCCAGGCGACCTTGCCGTCGGCCCAGCGCGGGCGCGGCGCGCGCCTCTGGATCTCCTGGCGGAAGGCGGCGAAGTCGGCGTGGCTGAGCCGGTCGCCGACCTCGACCACGGCGGTCTCGCCCTCCGGCCCGGGCACGTGAGTTGAGCGCAGCATCCGGCCCAGTCCGAAATCGCCGAGGTAGTCGTCGAGCTCGGTCTCCGGCACCGGCTCGCCGATCGTCGGGCACCAGGCGACATGCGCGGTGCCGTCGCTGACGAAGGCCCAGCCGCCCTCGATCACCGGCTCGAACCCGTTGGCATAGAAGAGCCGGATCGGCGCACCCTCGGTCTGCCCGGCGGCCCAGACCGAGCGGGTCACGCCGCCGTGCTGGACGAAGGCGACGTTCTGCCAGCCGAAGTAGCGTTCGGTCTGGTTGCGTCGCTTCGAGCCGCCGCGGTCGGGCCAGTGGCCGAACGGCACCACCTGCGCCCGCGAGCCGCGCGCCGACTGGATGAAGCAGCCGGCGATATCATGCGTGCCGCCCGACGGCTCGACAAAGTCGGCCCGGCCAAGAGCCTGCTGCGTGGCGATGGAGACGCCCTGCCCAACCCAGACGCGGTGGCGGTAGTTGTGCGGCCCGCTGGTCAATGCCGCCTCGTAGGGCACGGGCAGCGTGGCCAGTCGCTCGACCTCGCGGAGCGGGCGCCAGTCGGTCACCGCCCATTCGATCCAGGAGTCCCAGCTCGGCTCGGGATCGCCGAACCAGAGCGTCTGCAGGATGGTCGTCTGCGGCGGCAGGTAGCCGAGCAGCCAGTGCGGGTAGCGCCGCACCGCGCCGGCGCAGAAGTAGGGCCCCTGGCGGAAGGCGGCCAGCTCGACGGTGTACTGGTCGACGCAGCGCAGGGCCAGCTCGCGCAGCTCGGCGTCGGTGCTGAAGTCGACCAGGTTGAGCAGCGCGCCGATGGTCCAGCAGGGATAGGTCGAACCCCACTCGTGCAGGCCCTGGTCGAGAAACAGGCGCATCTGGTCGAGCAGCCAGTCGCGCCCGGCCGCGTAGGTTGGCCGGTCGGTCTCGGCAAGGAACTCGTGGGCGAGGACGATGGCCACATTGCCGGTGGTCTTGATGTTCTCGCTGCTGCGCGGGCTCGGCTCAACCAGCATGAACCGCCAGCGCTGGACGAACTGGTCGCGGATGTCGGGTTCGAGCCGATCGCGGTAGTAGCCCCAGATGCGGCTGGCCAGGCTGCGCCCGCGGTGGTTCCAGGCGCGGGCATACTGGCCGAGCACGTGCGGCGGCTCGGTCGCCGGCCACTTGTGCAGGCTGTAGCGCAGCAGCGCGTTGGCGGTGGCCGTCTGCCCGTCCGGCGCCATGCCGAGCTCGACCCGGGCGAAGATGGCCAGCGCCGCTTCGAGGTACCCGCGATCATCCTGCCCACGGAGCGTGCGATTGGGCCGCGGCAGGGCGGGGTCTTCGGGTGCGGGGCGATAGAACGCATCGGCGACCTCGAGCAGTTGGCGCCGGCGGGCGTCGAGGGGGGTTTCCTGCGGCGCCGTGGGCTGCAGGCTCAGCAATAGCAGCAGGAACACGACTCGCTCCGGTGGTTCAGGCGACTTCGACGAGCGCGCCGCGGCCGCGGTCATCGTCGAGCCAGCGGCGGATGGTCGGTCCGTCGAGCCCAAGCCCGTCGATCACTTCGGCCGCGGCCGAGTAGCTCTCGGCGACGGCCAACAGCAAATGCGTTGCGTCCGGCGCTTGGCCCATGCCGCGGGCGGCGGCGACAGCGTCCCAGCGCAGCGCCTGCACCGCCTCGGATTCGGCCGGCCCGCCTTCGCGCCGCGCGCCGCGCCGGCCGAGCGGAGGCGGAAAGCGCTCATAGACCGCCGCCTGCAGCGCGACGCGCGAGGCGCCGGCGTGCTCGAGCAACCGCAGAGCCTCCTGCTGTTCGGCACAGGCAAGCAGCACGTGGTGCGGTGCAACCAGCCGTGCGCCGTACTCGTGGGCGACGGTCATCGAGGCGGTGAAGACCGGCCAGAGGCGGTCGAGCAGGGCTTCGCGTTCGCTTTCGTCGCGTGCCGCGCCCGTCTCGTGAGCGCGATTCTGGGCTACGACGTCGGCCAGCCTGCGCATTGCTGTCCCGAGCTCGATTGCGTCGCGACGAACCTGCTGCTCCCGCGCAAGGCTGCCCAACTCCTGGAACAGCTCGGCCTGTTCATCATCGGACAGACGCCACGCGTGGAACGTTTGCCGGAGTCGCTCGCGCAGGACTTGCTCGTCGGCGCCTGCCTCGAGCAGTGCCCGACCGACCCTTGTCGACGGATCGGTGGCCAAGCCGATCAGGATGTGCTCCGTGCCGATCCGAACGAGCCCTTCGAGGCGCGCCGCGGCAAGGGCGTAGGTCAGAACGAGCGTGGCGCTGGCGCCCATGGTCAGTGCCGCCGGGCCGCTGGCCAGCCGCGGTGCATCGGCCGGCGGCGGCCACGGAAACAGCGTCAGCAGCGTGACCTGCTGGCCCAGCGAGGCGAGCAGACGGGCCGCGGTGCAGTCCGCGTCGCGCAGGATGGCGAGCAGCAGATCCTCTGCCCAGAAGGCGGAGCGCCCGCGCTCCCAAGCGATCTGCTGCGCGGCGAGGATCACCCGTTGCGCCTCGGGGTTACAGCACTCCAGGTTCATTGCTCACACTCGCGGTTGTCGAGCCATTCGCCAATCGCCGGCCAGGTCATCCCCAGCTTCGCCAGCACCTGCGCCGCCTCGCCGCCGGCTTCGGCCAGGGCGAGCAGCAGGTGCGGCGCGTCGGGCCGCTGACGGCGCGAGCGCGCCGCCTGTGCGGCGGCCACACGCAGCAGCTCGACCTCGAGCATCGAGGGCAACCCGTCGAACCGGGCGCGGCGATGCCCCGGCGCCGGCGGCGGATGTTCGGCCAGCACGGCCGCGTACAGATTCAGCGGCGTCGCGTCGAACGCCAGCAACAGCTCGGCACAGGAGGGCCGGGCGGCGGTGGCCAGCAGCAGGTGAAACTCCTCGACCTGCCGCGCACCGTAGGCCCGGGCGATGGCCACCGCGGCGGTCATGGTGATCCACAGGCCGTCCTCGCCGTCGGGCGGGCGCGCCGGGCCGGCCGTGTCCGGTTCGATCATGGGCCCGGCGCCTAACTCGGGCAGCGAGTCGAGCCACCCCCGCAGAGCTTGGTCGCCAGCTCCCACTTCGGACAGGCAGCGGCCGGCCGCGTCCGGGTCGGCGATGGCCAACGCCACCAGCAGGTGCGGCGTGCCGAGGAACCCGTGGTTGCGCCGGCGGGCTTCG
>CAYONP010000010.1:6453-68388 GCA_964405335.1 uncultured Fimbriimonadaceae bacterium | reverse complement strand
CGCCACCAGCAGGTGCGGCGTGCCGAGGAACCCGTGGTTGCGCCGGCGGGCTTCGTTGTACGCGTGCGTCAGTACTTGCTTGGACAGATCGCTGAGCGGCATGTCCTCCCAGCGTCGGACCTGCGTCTCGGCGCCTGAGGAGGGCATCGGCAGCGCCTCCCTCAGCGCCTCGAGATCGACCTCGAGCGCCGCGAAAGCCCGCAATGTGTACTCGTCCTCAAGCTGCAGCATGGCGGCCAGCAGGTGCACCGGCTCGACCTCGTCCTGTCCAGCCTGATGGGCAAGCTGCTGTGCCGTCATGACTGCGCGACGCGCGCTCTCGGTGATCCGATGCCACATCGCCTGGCTCCACCCCGACGGAGTATGCCCGGCGGTGGCACGGATGTCGAATCGGGGCAACGGGGCGCACCGGGGCGCGGGCGTCCTCGCCCGCCTGGTGGGTGGCTGGTGCGGCCGGGGACGGCCGCGCTCCGGCGGTCGGTTCGCCGCCGGGGCGCGGGCGTCCTCGCCCGCTTGACGGCGTGTGGTGCGGCCGGGGACGGCCGCGCTCCGGCGGCCGGTGCGATTGGCGGGCCTGCCGGGCCGGTCAGGCCACCTCGACCGGCGCCGGTGCGCCGGCGGTCCAGTGGCGCAGCACGCGGCTCAGGTCGGCGATCTTGACCGGCTTGCTGATGTAGTCGTCCATGCCCGCGTCGAGGCACTTCTCGCGGTCGCCCTCCATCGCGTTGGCGGTCATGGCGACGATCGGGATGCGGGCCACGTCGCCGGTCAGGCCGCGGATGCGCCGGCTCGCCTCGTAGCCGTCCATCTCGGGCATCTGGCAGTCCATCAGCACGGCGTCGAACTCACCGGTGAGCACCTGCTCGAGCGCCTCGCGACCGTTCGTCGCCACCACCACGGTGCAGCCGAGGCGGCCCAACATGCGGGTGGCGACCTTCTGGTTGACCTTGTTGTCTTCGGCCAGCAGCACCCGGGCGGCGAGAGTCGTGGATTCGTCGTCGGCCGGCGGCGTAGGCTCGGCCTGAGTCTCGGTGATGGTGTGCCGGGTGACCAGCCCGTCGTCGATCCCGTCGCGCCGGCGGGTGAGGACGATGCGCAACACGGCGGCGAGATGCTCCTGCCGCACCGGCTTGGGCAAGTAGGCCGCGCATCCAGCCTCTCGGACGGCCTTCGCATCGCCGCGCGCCGCGGCCGAGGCGAGCATGATCAGTGACGGGCCGCCGCAGCTCGGGTCGGCGGTCACCGCCCGCGCGGTGTGCAGGCTGTCGGCGCCGGGCTGGCGCAGGTCGAGCAGCACCAGGGCATAGGGCTCGCCCGCGGCGGCGGCGCGGCGCAGCGCCTCGACCGCGGCGTCGCCGTCGGGCACGGCGTCGGGCCGCAGGCCCCAGTGCTCGAGCGTGTCGCCAAGCACGCGCAGCGTGACCCCATAGTCGTCGATGATCAGCGCGCGCACGCCGTCGAGTTCGGCCATCGACTCGAGCGCCTGCGGCTGGCTTGCCTCGGCCGGCAGGTTGAGTTCGAACCAGAAGGTCGAGCCTTCGCCCGGCTCGCTGCTCACTCCGATGCTGCCGCCCATCAGCTCGACGAGCTGCTTGGAGATGGCCAGCCCCAGCCCGGTGCCGCCATAGAGCCGCGTGGTCGACGCGTCGGCCTGGGTGAACATGTCGAACAGGCCGGCGATCTTCTCGGCTTTGATGCCGATCCCGGTGTCCTCGATGGCGATCCGCAATCGTGCCTGGGTGTCGTCCGAGCCGGCGTCGTCGATGGTGATCAGCACATGCCCCTGCGCGGTGAACTTGAGCGCGTTGCCGACCAGGTTGGTCAGCACCTGGCGCACGCGGCCGGGGTCGCCGCGGAGGCGGTGCGGCGCGGCGGGGTCCCAGCGGCAGAGCAGGTCGACGCCCTTCTCGATCGCCTTGGGCGTGAGCAGCTCGACCAGATCCTCGACGGCCAGGCGCAGGTCGAACGGGACGCTCTCGAGTTCGAGCCGGCCGGCCTCGATCTTCGAGAAGTCGAGGATGTCGTTGATGATGGTCAGCAGCGCCTCGCCCGACGAGACGATGGTCCGCACAAAGTCGCGCTGCTCGCCGGTGAGCGGTGTTTCGAGCAGTAACTCGGCCATGCCCAGCACGCCGTTCATCGGCGTCCGGATCTCGTGGCTCATGTTGGCCAAGAACTCGGACTTGGCGGTGTTGGCGTGCTCGGCGTCGAGGGCCAGTTCGTTGGCCCGCTGGATCAGCCGGGCGAGCTGCTCGTTCGCTTCCTCGGCCTCTTCCTTGGCCGCTCGCAGCGCCTCCTCGGCGCGCCGCTGCTGGGTGATGTCGCGCGCCACGCCGGCGATGTACGACGGCCGGCCGGAATCGTCGAGCACCACCGACGCGTTGGCCATCTGCCAGCACCACGAGCCGTCGGCGTGCTGCACGCGATAGACCACGTCGCGCCGGCGGCCCGGCCGGCGCTGGCTGACCGCCAGAATGAGCCGCAGCCTGCGCTGGTCGTCGGGATGGACAATCGACGACAGCGGCGCGCCGACGAACTGCTCCGGGTCGCGGCCGACCAGCTCGCCGAAGTTCGGCGAGAGGTAGAGCACCGTGCCGTCGAGCGAGACCGAGAAGATCACGTCGCTGGCGTGCTCGACCAGCGTGCGGTACTTCGCCTCGCTGGTCCGCAGCTCGTCTTGGTAGCGCCCGACGTCGCCGATCAGCTCCTCGAACGCGTCGGCCATGACCGCCAGTTCGTCGGTGCCGCGGCCGCGAATCGGCGGCCGCACCTCGCGGCGCATGATCCGTAGCGTCTTGATCAGCAGTTGATCGACGCGCTGCAGCACCGTGCGGTCGATCACCGCGGTGACCATCAGCAGGAGCATCATGCCGACGGCGACCAGGCTGAGGCCGAAAGCGCGCAGCGCCCGGTCGGCCTCCCAGTAGACGGTTCGCGGGGCGGTGACCGTGAGCACCGCGACGGGCTCGCCGAACAGGTCGCGCAGCAGGGTCGTGGCGGCGATCCGGTCGGTGCCGCGGGCGCGGATGACCAGGCTCGAGCCGGCCAGCAGCGCCTGCGTCGCCGACGCCACGTCGCCGTCGTGAGCCTGATCGACCGAGTCGACGTGCATATCGACCAGCGCTGCCGAGGCCCAGCCCTCCTCCTCGTCGTGGTGCAGCACGTCGAGCATGACCAGCGTGCCGTTGGCCGGGCCGCTGCCGTCCGAGTGGAGAATCGGCCGGACCGCCAGCAGCCCTGGCTCACCACCGATGCGGACCAGCCCCTCGCCGGCGGGCGTCGCCTGGTTGCCACTCCGTGCGAGCCAACTGCGCACCGCCGCCACCAGCTCGGGCTCCGCCGCCGCGGGCGAGCGGGCGTGCCGCTGGGCCGACATGGCGAACATCACCTCACCGTCGGGCCGCAGCACCACCAGGGTTTCGAGGCCGAGCGTGTCGAGCACCTCGGTGCCGAGCGACGACTCGGCGAAGCGGCCGTTGGCGTCGCTGGAGAACTGGTACATGTCGTCCCAGCTCGCGTAGTCTTCGCAGAACGAGCCGAGCTGGCCGAGGCGAACGTTGACCGTGTTGACCGCGCGCGCGACATCCTGGGCCATCAGGTCGGTTTCGACCGCCTGAAAGCGGCGCATCAGCACCGCCGCCAGCGCCGCGTAGAAGAACAGCAGCACGCCGCCAACGCCGGCGATGAACAGAAACCGCGTTCGACCGCGAAGCACCATCGGCTCGAATCCCGGCGACTCCACCCATCTATCGGACAGCCCGGTCCGATCTTGCGCCGGTGATCACTCGGCGCCGATGAACACCACCTCGGCCAACTGCGTGTTCCGCGGCGCGTTCGGGAAGCGCGGGTCGTGGCTGCCGGTGATCACCAGCGTCGCCGTCGTTGCCGTCACCGGTTGCTCGAGCCCGACGCGCAGCGGCGCGTGGCTCAGCCGGCCCTGCCAGACCGGCGCGCCGTCGAGCAGGAGCTGCACCTGAGTCGGACCATACTGCGGGCGAGGCGCGAGGAGCAGACCGCCGATCGCGCTCGCGCCGGCAAACCGGAACTCGATCCGCACCGGCCGCTCGGGCGTCGGCCCGGCGCCCGGCTCGGCCGTGCCGCCCGAGACCCAGAAGGTGCTCGGGTCGCCGTCGATCATCAGCCCGGCGCCGTGGATCGCCGATTCGCTCGAGGCAATCACCTCGGCAACCGCCACCCGCCGCACCTCGCGTGCCGGCTCGTGGCGCAGCCCGGCGGCCAGGCGCGAGCCGTTCGGCGCGCTCAGCTCGAGCCGCGCCTCGCCCGCGCCGGCGCGCCAGGTCAGGCTCTGGCCGACCCGCCGGGTGGTCTCGGCGCCGGCGCCCGGCAGGGCGACCAGGTAGCGGGGCGCGAGCGGGTCGTCGGCCAGCCAGCCAATCTGGTCCTCGGCCGCGCCGTTGCGGTTGTAGCCTCCGGCGGCGCGGTATTCGAACGACCCGCGCGGGCCGGCAATCAGGCCCAGCCGTCCGTCGACGGCCAGCCACGGCCCCAGCCCGGCCAGCGCGGTGCCGCTGCGCTCGATCACCCGCCGCTCGCCGCCGCGCCAGGCCACTGTCCGGCTGCCGCCGGTCATGGCGTGGTTCTCGATGCCGAGCGGGAAGAGCGGCTCGCCCGCGCCGTACTGCTCGCCCTCGGGCGCCTCGATCACCAGCACCGCCTCGCCGCGGCTGACCATCGCCAGGCGCCGCCGGCCGAGCTCGTCCGGATCGAGCACCAGTTCGGCGCGGAAGCCCGAGTCGTCGACCTCGACCGCGACCAGCTCGGCGCTCCGCGCGGCGAACAGCCCGGGCCGACGCGGCGTGACCAGGAACGGCGCGTCAGGCCGGCTCGGCGGCGTGACCATGCCCATCACCGCCGCGCCATAGCTGAGCGAGGTCAGTCCGTGCGGGCCGCGGTGGAGCAGCAGCTTGACGTCGGGCAGGTGGGTGACGTGCGGCGCCGGCGGCGTGGCCGGCCCGGTGGGATGGTCGGCCAGGGTGTGCTGCCACCAGGCGAAGGCGACGCGGCGCGCGCAGACCGCCTCGCGGTAGAAGCCGTCGGGCACGCTGTCGCCGGTGAACCGCCCGTCGCCGTTGACCCGCTGGCGTTGCCGAATCTGCGCCGCCAGCCGCGGCTCGGCCCAGCGCGCGACAGGGTCGTCAAGCTGTCCGGCCAGCCAGGCGTAGTAGCTGACCTGCCCGAAGCCGTGCAGCGCCCAGTCGAGCCCCGACGGATAGGCCAGCTCGCCCGAATCGAGCAGCACCCGCTCGAGGCAGCCCCAGGCCGGCCGTTGGTTGTGCTCGGCAAACGGCCGCAGCTCGTCGGCCAGCTCGCGGTTGATCACCCGCGCCATGAGCCACGAATCGGCCAGCGACATGCCGGTGACCATCTGGTACGAGGGGTGGAAGAAACCGTGATTCTCACACGCGAACGAGGGGTGGAGCGTCTGCGTGGTGACCCACTCGGCCAGCGGATCGCCGGCCGTGTCGGCAACGGTGTAGCTGTTGACCAGGAACTTCTTCGCCGCGACGAGCCAGGCCGGTGCGTTGGGATGCTCGGGCAGCCAGGCCGCGGCGATGGTCGGCAGGTTGCTGTTCCAGGCGTTCTCCTCGGCCTTCGAGTCGCCGAGGTAGCCCGACAGCGGCTCGGTGCCGGCGCGGTAGTCTGCCTCATCGGCCACCACCGCCTTCACCTGGGCCACGACCGCCGGGTCGATCCGATCCTCGACCAGCGCGCAGGCGAAGGCCATGCTGCCGGCCCACAACGAGGTCTGCCAGCCGTGGCCCCACTGCTTGCCGTCGATGCAGGTCGCCGCCTGGCTCAGGTGCGTCGCGGCGGCGTAGCGCAGGCCGCGCTCGAGGCGCACGAGCCGGCGAGCCGAATCGCCCCGCCCGGCGCGGACCAGCGTGGCATAGGCGAGCATCGTGCCGCAGGTGCCGCGGATGCCGCCGTTGCCGCCGCTGCCGCCGTCACCGAAGTAGCCGCTGTCGGCCGGTTCGGGCGCCTCGTGCCAGATCGACTCGGCATAGCGCTCGAAGTCGAGCAGGGCGTCGAGGTACAGGTCGGCGGTCGGCGGGGCGGCGACCGAGAGGAACATCACGGCGGCGAACATGGCGCGACTCCGGGCGCCGACCATTGCGCGCGTCGGCGGCCCCCTCCTCCCGCGGGCGGCGCGTCATAATGACCGCTCGGAGGGACCGCACATGCCCGATTCGCTCACCACGCAGGATCTCAGTCTCGCGCAGGCCGGCGCGGCCATCAGGGCGGCAGTGGCCAAGGCCGAGGAGATCGGCACCAAGATGGACATCGCCGTGGTCGACGCCGGCGGCAACCTGAAGGGCTTCGCCCGCATGGACGGCGCCTGGCTGGGCAGCATCGACATTTCGATCAAGAAGGCCCGCACCGCGCGCTGGTTCGACATGCCGACCGGCGCCATCGGCGGGCTGAGCCAGCCCGGCGGGCCGCTCTATCAGATCGAGCTCAGCAACGGCGGTCTGATCACCTTCCCCGGCGGCCTGCCGCTGAAGGCGGCCGACGGCACAGTGATCGGCGGCATCGGCGTCAGCGGCAGCACGGTCGAGGACGACCACACTGTGGCCGAGGCCGGCGCGGCGGCGGTCTGAAAGAGACGTCACCCCGATTCCGCGGAATGACGGGTGACGTGCCTCTCTTTCCTAGGCTTCGGGCACCCAGAGGACGCCGACCTCCTCGACGATCACGTCCTGCCGGCGCGGGGCGATCTCGACCTCGCTGGTCTCGGCCAGCAGCGCCGTCAGCTTCTCGTCGAGCTTGGCCTGGTCTTCCTCTTGGTCCTCGAGCAGCTCGGCAATCTGGGCCTCGACCGCCTGGACATCCTCGAGCTGGTCCTGCACGTTGTCGGCGCCCGAGCGGGTGCGCTGCGTGGCCCGGCTGACCGACCGCAGCGTCGAGCCGACCCGCCGCCGGCCGCCGCCGAGCAGCGCGCCGCCCAGGTCGAGCAGCGTGTCGACCGCGCGACCGCTGGCATTCGCCTTGGCCTGCTCATACTGCCGCTGCTCCTCGCGCAGTCGCTTCTCCAGCGCCTGGCGGCGGGTCTCGTACTTCTCATCCAAGTCACGGTGGTGCTTCGCCGCCTCGTCGGCCAGCGCCGCGCGACAGCGCGCCTCGAACGACTCGCGGCTCTCGCCCACCGTCGAACTGAGGCCCAGCTTGCGGTTCTCATACAGCACCAGCCGTCGCCGGGCGTAGATGCGGTCGGCCATGACCCGCACCGCCTGCTCGAACGACCGCTGGTCGCCCAGCCATTCGGCGGCCTCGAGCGGCCCCGCGGGCTTGCCGTCGCGCAGCTCGGCCGGGTCGACCAGATAGATGCGCGGCTGCACGCCCTGGATCAACTCACCCCATTCGGCCCGCAGCAGGATCGACTCCTGGTGGCTCACCGACGGCCGCTGACTGGTGTAGTGAACCACCGCGCGGCAGTAGATCTGCGGCACGGCGCGGCCGGTGACCGTGCGCAGATGAGCCTCGCGCTCGACCACCGCGGCAACCGCGGGCTCGGGCTCGAGCACCGCCGGCGCCGGCTCGGGCGGGGTGACCGGCGGCGGCTCGCCCGCGGCCGGCGGCGGCCCGCCTTCGACCAGCCCCAGCTCGCGCAGGCTGCGCAGCTGCGGCAGGGTCAGCGGGCCGGCGAGATAGCTCATGGCGAAGCGCGATTTCATCACCGCCGCCCGCTCGAGCGAGGGCGAGGTGACCAGGAAGCAGCGCTTGTCGAGCGTGGCGATGGTGTTCGCCACATCGTCGCGCCCGGCGCCCTTCGCCGCGGCCTCGAGCGTCTCGCCCAGCCGGGCGCGGTCCTGTTCGGTCTGCAGCCGGCCGACCAGCCAGGTGCCGGCATTGGTCAGCGCCTTGTAATCGATGTCGACCGGATTCTGCGTCGCCAGCGCCAGCCCGACGCCGAACGCCCGCGCCTGCTTGAACAGAGTCAGCAGCGGCGTCTTGGTCGGCGGATTGTGCGGGTGCGGCGGCAGGTAGCCGAGCACCTCGTCGAGGTAGATCAGCAACCGCAGGTCGCGCGTGCCCGACTGCCCGCGCATCCAGCTACTGACCATCTCGAGAAAGAGGGTGAGGAAGAAGTGCCGCTCGTGCTCCTGCAGATGGGCCAGGTAGAGGATGCTGGTCGGTGCCCGGCCGTCGTCGCCGGGTAGAAACAGCTCGGGGGCCAGCGGCGCGCCGCTCTGCCAGGCCTGGAAGGTCGGGCTGGCGAGCAGGTTGTTGAGCAGCAGCGCCAGCTTCAGGCGCTCCTTCGGCGGCATCACGGTGTCGACCTCGAAGGCGCCGATCTTGCCGAACGGCGGCGACTGCACGCCGGCGATCAGCGCCTCGAGGGTGACCGGATCGGCGAGCTGCCAGTGGCGCTCGAGGAGGTGCGAGAGGAGCAGGTGCTCGGGGCTGGTCAGCGGCTCGGCGTCGATCCCGATCAGGCCGAGCAGGGCGGTCACGGTGGTGCTGATCCGCGCCCGCAGGTCGGCGGCGTGGTTGGCCCAGTCGAGTTCGGGCGGCATCAGGCCGCTGAGGATGTTGATCGAGGTTGCCGCGTCGCTGCCCGGGGTGAACAGCCGCCGCGGGCTGCCCTGCCGCAGGGCGGCGAGGTCGCTGCCCGACAGCCCGTCGCCGGCGAGCCCGTTGCGCCACCGCTCGGCCACGACGGCCGGCTCGTCACCGCCGGTGCCGACCCAGGGCGCGAACGATTCGGCCTGCAGCTCGGGGAAGAGCAGCGCCAGGTTGGTCAGGTCACCCTTGGTGTCGACGGCGACGACGGGCACGCCGGCGCGGCCGAGCTCTTCGAGCATGACCAGGCAGAGGCCGGTCTTGCCGCTGCCGGTCATGCCGACGCAGACGGCGTGGGTGACCAGATCCTCGGACTCGATGCGGAGCGGCTCGGTCGGCTCGCCGTGTGAACCCAGGTGCAATAACGACGCCATCGTACTCCCCGCACACCGGTCAGTCTGGTGCATTGGCCGCCGGTGGGCCGATCGCCTGCCGCGCAAGATCTGCGCCACACTGGCGCAACAACGGCCACATGGTTGTCGGCTACAACCGGCTTGTGCGGGAGGGGTACGATGCGCATCAGCGTGGTTACGGTTTCGCGTGAGGTGGGCAGCCCCGGCGACGCGGTGGGGTACGAGCTGGCCCAGCGTTTGGGCTTCAATTGCATCAACCGCGGGTTTGTCGATCTGGTCGCGCGCAAGGCGCGGGTGGCGCCGTGGCAGGTCGAGCGGATCGAGCGCGTGCCGCCGAGCGGTCGGCCCGTCGAGCAGGAGCCGCCGGTGGTCGAGTACCACGACCAGCACGGTCGCGAGCTGGACCGGCTGATCAAGGCGCTCGGCTATGGCGAGCGGATGACCAGCGGCGAGTATCTCGCCGCGCTGCGCCAGGTGATTGAGGATCTGGCCAACATCGGCAGCGTGGTGATCATCGGCCGCGGCGCGCAGGTGGTGCTGCGCGGTCGGCCCGAGGTCTACCACGTTCGCGTGCTCGCCCCGCGCGACGAGCGGATCGCCGAGCTGCAGCGGATCCACGGCGTCGACTGGGAAGAGGCCGTCGCCGCCGCCGACACGGTCGACGGCCTCCGCCGCGAGTTGCTGGCCGAACTCGGCGCCGAGGACCCGGACGAGCGCTCGCTCTACGACCTGACGGTCAACTCGTCGTGGAAGACCATCGACGAGTGTGTCGACGAGGTCTGCGCGGCGATGGAGGCCCGCTCGGCGGCGTGACGGCAAACAGACCGTCGGCTATCATGCGGCCGGGGAGCGCCATGGCCGCAACGCAGTTCGACGTGCTCGTGATCGGCGCCGGTCCGGGCGGCTACATCGCCGCGCTGCGGGCCGCCCAGCGCGGTCTGCGCGTCGCCTGCGTCGACCCGCACGAGCTGCTCGGCGGCACCTGCCTGCGCGTCGGCTGCATCCCCTCGAAAGCCCTGCTCGAATCGAGCGAGCTGCTCTGGCGCCTGCGGCACGAGAGCGCCGCGCATGGGATCCTCGCCGGCGAAGTCGGGTTCGACCTGGCGACGCTGATGGAGCGCAAGCAGAAGATCGTCACTACCCTCGCGCGGGGCATCGAATCGCTGTTCAAGAAACACGGCGTGACCCGCCTGCGCGGCACCGCCCGGCTGACCGCCGCCGGGGTGACCGTGGACGGCGCCGACGCCGGATCGTATGCCGCCGAGCGGATTGTCCTCGCCGCCGGCAGTGTCTCGGCCGAGGTGCCCGGCGTGGCGGTCGACGGGCAGCGGATCATCACCAGCACCGAGGCGCTGGAGTTGGCCGCGCCGCCGGGGCATCTGATCGTCCTCGGCGCCGGGGCGATCGGGCTCGAACTCGGTTCGGTCTGGCTGCGGCTCGGCGCGCGGGTGACGGTGGTCGAGCTGCTCGAGCGCATCCTGCCCACGGTCGATCTCGAGGTCGCTCGCTCGGCGCAGCGGCTGTTCGAGAAGCAGGGCATGGTCTTCCAGCTCGGGCGCCGGGTGGTCTCCGCGCGGCCGCACGGCGATGAGGTCGAGGTCGTGTGTGAGCAGGGCGAGCTGCTGCGCGGCGATCGGCTGCTGGTCGCCGTCGGCCGGCGGGCCTGCTCCGCCTCGCTCGGTCTGGCCGCCGCCGGCGTGGCCTGCGACGCGCGCGGGCGGGTCGAGGTCGGCCCCGGCTACGCCACCAGTGTGCCCGGCGTGTTCGCCATCGGCGACCTGATCGCCGGCCCGATGCTGGCCCATCGCGCCGAGATGGACGCGGTCGCCTGCGTCGACGGCTGGTTCGGCGAGGGCGGCGCGGTCGACTACGCGCTGGTGCCGGCGGTGGTCTACACCGAGCCCGAGCTCGCCTCGGTCGGCGAGAGCGAGGAGTCGCTGGTGGCGGCGGGGCGCGGCTACCACAAGGGCATCGCCTTCTTCCGGCCGAACGGCCGCGCCCGCGCGATGGAGCGCACCGACGGCCTGGCCAAGGTGCTGGCCGGTGACGACGGCCGGCTGCTCGGTGTCCATATCGTCGGCCCCTATGCCGGCGAGCTGATCGCCGAGGCGACCGTCGCCCTGCGCGCTGGGCTGACCGCGGCCGAGCTGGCGCACTGCGCCCACGCCCACCCGACGCTGGCCGAAGTGCTGCGCGACGCGGCGCGTGCCGCCGCCGGCTAAACCACCGCCGCGGGCGGCCGATGAAACCGTTGGAGGGGCGGGCTCCACGCCCGATTGGCCTGACCATGACGAAAGCAGATCGCCGGACCCGCCTCCGACATCGCGCGGTTCAGCGCACGTCGACGGTGCGGGTGCAGATTGCCGCCGACGTCTCACTCCTCCGCCGCACCCTGTGGCAGATCCTGCAAGAGACGCCGGGCGTCAAGGTGGTCGGTGAATCGGCCACCTACGACGACACGCTGACGGTTTTCAGCGAGCTGCGGCCGCAGTTGCTGGTCGCCGATTCGAGTCTCAAGACCAACGGCCCGCTGCCGCTGGTCGACGCCGTGCGGAAGATCGACCACACGGTCAAGACGGTGCTGCTGGTCGGCTGCAGCCGGTTCGACGTCGAACTCGAGCGGCGCCGCTCGCGGGCCGACTCGGTGGCGGTCAAGCCGGTCGACCCGGTGCAGCTCGTCCATGCCGTGTTCGAGGCGATGGAGTCGGAGACCAAGCGCTTTGACCAGGCCGACACGGGCAAGCAGCGGATCCTGGTCGTCGACGACGATCCGGTCATCCGCAAACTGATGCGCCGCGTGTTGGAGAAGGCCGGCTACGCGATCTGCGCCGAGGCGATCAGCGGCGACGAGGCGCTCTTTGCCGTCGGCGACAAGCAACCCGACCTGGTCCTGCTCGACGTCAACATCGAGCGGCTCAGCGGCCTGTGGGTGATCGAGCAGTTGCGCCGCATCGACCAGCGCGTGCCGGTGATCATGGTCACCAGCTCGCGCGACCGTGAGACCGTCAGCGAAGCCGCCAAGCACGGCATCAGCGGCTACGTGATCAAGCCGTTCGAGCCGCACAGGCTACTGGAGCAGGTCGCCGCGGCGCTGGCCAAGCCCGTCGCCGTGGGCTGAGCAGCGCCGGGATGGCCGCGCTGGACCACCACAGGACCAACCGGTAGGGGAAGGTCTCAGACCTGCCCGCCGGCAATCGCTCCGGGCGCGGGCTCGTCAGCATCCGGGCGGGTCTGAGACCCGCCCCTACAGCCGTAACATCGCAGCAGTGCTGTCCAGCAGCTCGTCGGCGGCACTGGCGGGCAAGCCGCCAGTGGCACCAATCGCCGATATCTACGATGGGGGGCCGCCCCTACATCGCGCTACGCCGGTCGAACCGTAGGGGCAGGCACCCGTACCTGCCCGGTGCCCGCCCCGATTGGCCGTGCCAGCCTTCACACACTGCGGCGCGGTCCGCGCCGCTGCCACCCGCTCAACGCGAGCCGAACGCCTGGGTGTCGCTCAATCCCGGCCCGGTGAACTGATCGCGCCAGGCGTTGTAGTCCGTCTCATCGACCGACCCGCTGTTGTCGGTGTCGCCGACCAGGTCGTCGCCGGTGGCGCCGAAGTTCCGTTGCATGAGCACGTAGTCGGCCGCGTCGACATCGCCGTCACCGTCGAAGTCGGCGGTGGCGTCGGGCGTCGGCGCCGGCAGCGTCGACTGTAGGAAGAAGGCGTTCTGTTCCTGCCCGAAGCCGGGGAAGGTGATGATCGTGTCGAGGCTGTGCTCGCCCAGCGGCCGGATGAACAGTGCCGCCAAGCCCTCGATGTTGACCGGATCACCATTCGGCGGAGTGATCGTTCCGTTGACCAGCGCCAGCAACGTGCGCAGGTCGTTGAACTGCTCGGCCGGGATCTCGCGCAGCGGGTTGATCGGCAGGATCGGCCGCAGTGGACCGTCCATCAGCCGGATGCTGGTCGGGAGCTGAGTGGTCGGGTCGAGCTCGCGCTTCGGGCGCGGTGGGAAGAGCAGCTCGAGGTTCGCATTCTGGCTGTTCCACACCGACCAGACCAGGTCGTCGTCGCCGGCGTCGGGCAGAGAGATCACGCCGGGGCCGGGATCGACGAGGATGATGTCGTTGCCCTCACTGCCGCCAAGCTGGATGATCGGCCCGCCCAGTTCGACGTCGAAGGGCAGCGAGCTGGGCTGGTCGTTCGGGCGGAACTTCAGCCGCAGGTCAAGGAACGAGGGCGTGAACCGGATGCCCAGCTCGAGCGAGTCGATGAAGCCCTCGCCCTCGCTGACATCGACGTTGCCGCCGCCGACAAACCCGCCGCCACCGCCGAGCGGGGGCAACGGCAGGCGGCGGCCACCATCGGGGATGAACACGTTTGGACCGATCGGCTCGTTGCGCCCGAACCCGCCCTTCTTCGGATTGCCCGGCCGCGGGCTCTTGTCGCCCGGGCCGTCGTCGTTCTCGAGGTCGCGCTTGTACTCATTGACCTCGTCGTTGTCGGCGCCGTACTTTCCGATGTAGTAATCGCAGATCTTCTGCAGGATCTCGTCGCCGGTGAGTTCGAGGTCGGCAAACGCCTGCTCGATCTCGAACAGCGTCACCTGCCCGTCGGCGCGGGCCGCTTCGAGCGCCTGCTGCATCTTCATCATCGTGCAGGTGAACACCCAGCCGCCGCTGACCGCGTTGGCATAAGCCGGCTTGTCGTCCGGCGCGGCGGTGATCCAGTGCACCGCCTTGGCGGTGTCGTCCTCCCAGCCCTTGAATACCTCGTCCATCTGGCCGCTGAAGCAGGCGCCCATGACGATGTTGATGCTGCCCGCGGTGACGTTCTCGGCCAGCGCTCGGCAGAGCTCTTCGTAGGTCATCCGTTCGGTGCCGACCTGGAACCGCGAGGTCGGCGGCGCGCCACCGTGCGTGCTGACGAACAGCCAGAACTTGTCGCCCGGCCCGAGCCCCTCGGAGGCCTTGGCCAGCGCATCCTCGAAATCTTCCTTGTCGATTGGATCGGGGTGGTTGTGCCACAGCACCGACAGCGGGTTCGCCTCGCCGGTCAGGTTCTGCATGAACCCGGCCGTGTTGTCGAGGTCATGTTGCCGTCGCCCCTCACTCGAGCCGCCGAGGAACAGCCCGCCGCTGTCGGCGCCCGACATCGGCAGGCCGCCGTCCTGCCGGCCGGCGCCATTCGGCAGCTCCTCCTCGAAGATGAAGTGCGTGTAGACCACGTTGTCGCGCCGGTCGTCGTCGTCGATCAGCCGGAGCTGGTCGTCGACCACTGGGAAGCTCGATACCTCCTGCTCGAAGAACCGGCCGTCGCCGCGGCGCAGGTAGACGATGAACGCCGCGTGCTCGTACTCCTGGATCGGCGCCAGGTCGACAAAGTAGACGAAGTAGTGGTCGTTCAGCCGATACGCCTCATCGGCAAAGAACGGCCGGATGACCGTCCCCGCCGGCGTGGCCCCGGCGTGCAGGCGATAGGCGATCGCCAGTGGATCGCCCGCCTGGCCAATCACCGGCCCGCCGTCCTGTCGCGTCGCGGGCAGGCCGAGGTACTCTGACAGCAGGCGCTCGAGCGCCTCTTCGGGCGTGTCGACCGCCCCGCTGCCGGGGATCTGCCGGCCTGGCGGATCGCCCGTGGCGATCACCGTGCCTTCGCTCGTGCCGCAGCCAACGGGCAGCAGCGAGGCCAGTGACAGGGCGCACAACAACAGGATCCAGGCCGCTCGACGTGCCATCCCTCACTCCGGGGCAGGCCCAGTGTGGCACCCTCGCGCCGAGGTGTAAGGTCTTTTTCAGCGAGCGTTGGTGCCCGTCTGCTGACCTCGCCAGACGACATAATCGGCGGCGTCCACGATGCCGTCGCCGTTGAAGTCGCCCTCGGCGCGCGTCGCTCCGGTGCGGCCGAAGTTGCTCTGCCAGACCTGGTAGTCGCCCGGATCGACGTCGCCGTCGTCGTTCGCATCGGCCGCCAGCCCGGCCTGTGGCGCCGGCAGGACCTCGAGCAGGAAAATGGCCGACTGCCGAAAGGCCTGTGCGCTGGTGTCGAAGGTCAAGCGTGAGCGGAGGTTCTGCTGGCCTTCGGCCCGGATGGCGATCACCAGCGTCCCAACCGTGTCGAACGCCGGCCCGCTGGGCGGCGTGACCGTGCCTTCGAGCGCCAGCACCAGCGAGCCGAGTTCATCGAGCAGGCTGCTCGAGGCGACCGCCGTGCCGCCCGGCGCGAGCAGCGACAGAGCAAGGCCGGCGCTGTCGTTGAACAGCACGATCGCCGTCTCGCCGGCGCCCAGGTCGCCCGGCGGACGGCCCGGCACGAGAATGGCCGGGTCGCTGACGCCGGCGTTCCAGAACGACCAGACGTCGTCGCCCGCGCCTGGGCTCGAGACGACCGGGAACCGGCCGCCCTGATCGAGCACCACATAACCTCCGCCGGTTGCCGCGCCGAATGAGGCCACCGTGCCGGTGAAGTCCATGGTGCCGGTGCCCGCCGCGCCGACCTGCTCGAACTCGATCTGCACCTGTGCCGTGATCGGACCCGAGCCGATCCCGGCGGGGCCGGTCATCAGGTCGAGCCGCGTGCTGTTGATCCCGACCGACTGCACACCCATCGAACCCGACCCGACACCGAGCGAGTAATCCAGCGTGCGCGCCTCCTGCGGTACGTCGCCGGTACCGCCGCCGCCACCGCCGCCATCACCACCGCCGCCGCCTCCGCCGCCGCCACCATCGCCGCCGGCCTCGGCGTCGAAACCGCCGACGCGCGGCGTGCCCGGTCGCGGGAAGGCGTCGAAGGCGCCGTCGTCGCTCTGAATGTCGTCGATGAAGCGCTGCACGGCGGGGTTGTCGGCGCCGCCGATGGACCGCGCGTTGGCGATGATCTTGTCCATCAGCTCAGACTCGGTCACGCGGAGCCCGGCCATCGCCTCCTCGAGTTCGGCGACCGTCAGGCTCCCGTCGCCGCGCGCGGCGGCGAGTGCCTCGGTCAGCTTCATGAAGGCGCAGGCGAGCGCCCAGTTGCCCTGGTCTTCGTCCGAGTACGACTCCTTGTCGCTCGGCGCGCCGGTGAACCAGCGCACGCCCTTGGTCGTGTCGTCGTCCCAGCCGAGGAAGATGTCGTGCAGTTTGCCGCTGAAGCAGACCGCGGTGAGGATGTTGACCTGCCCGGCGGTCACGTTCTGCTCGATCGCCCGGCACAGCTCCTCATAGGTCATTCGCTCGCTGCCGACCTGGAACTCGGGCCGCAGCTCCTTGCCGTGCGTGCTGATGATCAGGAAGAACTTGTCGTCGGCCCCGAGGCCGCTCGAGGCATCGCGCAGCGCCGTCGCCAGGTCGGCCTTGCCGATCGGATTCGGGTGGTTGTGCCACAGCAGATCCAGCGGCTCGGCCTCGCCGGTGACCTCTTTCAGGTAGTCGTTGGCGTGGTCGAAGTCGGCCTGGCGCCGGCCCTCGTCCGAGCCTCCGACGAACAGCCCGTGCGCGCTGCCGCCCGAGAGCGTCGGCGGCGACTGTCGCGTGGCGGCCGGCGGCTGGAACAGGGCGTGGCCGTAGACCTGGTGGGCCGCCTGGTCGGCATCGCTGGTCAGCCGGATCTGGTCATCGACCACCGGGAACGAGGCGACTTGCTGCTCGAAGATCGCACCGTCCTCCGGCCGGACATAGAGGTAGAATGCCGGATGCTCGAAGTCGGCCGCTGGGTTGAGGTCGACGAAGAAGACGAAGTAGTCCTGGTTGAGGCGGTAGCCGGTCTCGTCGAAGAACGGCCGGATGACCGTGCCCTGCGGCGTAGCGGTGTCGTCGAGGCGGTAGAGGTCGAGCAGTGGATCGTCGTCGCCGCCGATTACCGGCCCGTCCTGCCGCGCGGCGCCAACGCCGAGGTAGTCGGCCAGCACCAGGGCCACGGCGGCGTTGAGATTGGGCACGGGCCCGCGGCCGGCAATCAACCGGCCGGGCGGGTTGCCGGTGGCCACCTGCACGCCGTCGCTGCTGGAGCAGCCCAGGGGTAGGGTGAACAAGGACACCAGCAGGCCGGCCAAGGCGCGTCGTCGCCACATGGATCGCCTCCCATCGAGCATCGTTCCAGTATGCGTGATCGTATCGGCGGCGTTCGGGCGTGGTGTAGGGCTGGCTGTGCCCGCCGATGCCGATGTCGGTGGCGTTGGCGAAGTTGATTCGACGCCGCGGCGATTTCCTGCTATAGTCAGCGGTCCAACTCAATCAACGGCCCGCTGCGCGAGTGTCTGAGCACGGTGCGAGGTAGGCCAGAGACCGTTGGGAGAGCAGAGGAACATGGCGCGTAAACTGTTCGTGGGTTCTCTCGCGTGGGAAACGACCGATGCGTCGTTGCGGGCCGCGTTTGAGAACTTTGGTGATGTCGAAGAGGCCGTCGTGATCACTGATCGCGAGACCGGCCAGTCGCGCGGATTCGGTTTCGTTCGGTTCGCTACCGACGACGCCGCCGCGGCGGCGATGCAAGCGATGAACGGCGCTTCGCTCGACGGTCGCACCCTCCGGGTCGACTTCGCGCAGGAGCGTGAGCGTGGTGGCGGCGGCGGCGGTGGTGGCGGTGGCGGCGGCCGAGGCGGCCGCGGCCGCTGGTAAACCGCAGCCTAGACAGCGGGCCCGCCGGCGCCGTACGGCCGGCGGGCTTCACCCTCTAGCCAGCCCCCTTGCCAGCCAGGGCGCTGCCCGGCTGTAGCCTCAGGTCGCCTGCGGCCGGGTCGGTGAACGCCGGCTCGGTGCCGTAGACGCCCTCGGTCTCGGCCGCCGGCAGCTCCGGCCGGCTGCGCGTCGGCTGGTCGGCGCAGGACCATGCGTTGCCCCGGAAGACGAAGCTCTCCGGCGCCGTGCCCGGGCCGATGTTGACGTGTGTCCGAAGCTCGTCGGACCGCCAGACGAACAGATTGTCCTCGAGCACGCCGCCCCGGCAGGGCACGAACCCCGGCTCGCGCGTCTCCTGCAGGATGCGCAACAGCCAGGCGCGCGGGCGGTAGATCGTGTTCCGGCGCACGACCGCGCCGTCGACCCCGACAAAGGCGAACGGCGTGACCGAGCCGATGAACACGTTCTGCTCGACCAGCAACTCGCCCGCCTCGCTGTGCTCGCCGCCGGGGGTCAGCGGCGGGCGGAAGAACTGCAGTCCGGTGCTGCCGCCGAGGTTGATCGCCCGCCCGCCGGCCTGCTCGAAGCGATTGCCACGGATCGTGATCCGCCGCGTGTTGCCCTTGCACTGCACCCCCGAGCTGCCCTGCTCGTCGGGCTGGTGGCGGAACAGGCAGCCGGTGATCAGGCCGTCGCGGCAGCCGACCATGTCGATCGCCGAGCCGCTGCCGGCGCCCCAGCGTTCGACCAGGCACGACTCGACCACAAAGTCGCGCACGCCGCTGAGCTTGATCCCGTCGTGGTTGCCGCGCGGGCCGATGTCTTGGAGGTGCAGATTGCGCAGCGTCAGGTGGTGGGCCGAGTGATCGAGCCGGCCGCCGTCGTCGAGGTTGAGCCCGTTGCCGCTCTGCCCGCGGATGCCCAGGTCGCGAATCTCGAGGTGGCTGCAGCTCGAGAGCTGGATCGCATTGCCCCCGCCGACCAGCCACGGCCGGCGCTCGGGGTCCTGGGCGCCAATCACGATCGGCCGGTCGGGCTCACCGTTCAGGTCGCTGGCCGACAAACCGCCCGCATACTCGCCCGGCGCGAGCAGAATGGTGTCGCCCGGCTGCGCGGCGGCCAGCGCGGCGCGCAGTTCATCGGCATCGCGCACCGGCCGTTCGGCGGCGCAGGCGGGCAGCATGGCGGCCAGCGGCAGCATCAACCAGCGCATCGGGCACTCCTCATTCCGCCGCGATCAGCGTGACCTCGAAGACCAGCACGGCGCGCGGCGGAATCACCTCGTCGATTCCACGCTCGCCATAGGCCAGGTGGTTGGGGAGAATCAGCCGCCGCCGGCCACCCGGCCGGATCGCGGCCAGGCCCTCGTCCCAGCCGGCGATCACCGCTCCCTCGCCGAGCCGGAACCCGAACGGCTCGCCGCGGTCCAGCGAGCTGTCGAACTTCACGCCGTCCTCGGTCCAGCCGGTGTAGTGCACCCGCACGGTCTGCCCGTGGCGCGGGTGAGGGCCGTCGCCCTCGGCCAGTTCGACGTACCGCAGGCCGCTCCGGGTCTGCTTCAGCTCGCCTTCGGCGGCCGACTGCACGGTGCGAAAGGTCACGTCCTCGCGCAGCGCTGTCGCGTCATCGTCGACCGGCCGGTCGAGGCACTGCTCGCGCAGCTCGCCGAAGCCCAGGAGACCGAGCCGGTCGGCCTGTTCGGCCGCGGCCCTGTGTTCGTCGGCGGACGGCAGGCGGCGGCCCTGCCAGCTCGCATAGGCCGTGGCACCGCGCAGGCTGACCTGCGTCACCGGCTCCTGTTCGCGCCCGCGCACGGCGACGAAGCCGGCGTTCGGCTCGACGTCGATGTCGCACGGCTGCTGCCCATCGTCCTCTTCACCCAGGATGGCGATCCAGCCGAAGCGGCGCGTGGGATCGGGCTGGACCTCGTTGAGGAACCGGGCATACTGCTCGCAGGTGACCGGGTGGCGGTCGATCCAGAGCGGCAGCTCGCCGGGCAGCAGGTGCTGCGGCATGTCGTCGCCGGCGGCGACGCGCTGACCGGCCGGCGCGGCGAGGAGGATCACGAGCCAGGGCATGGGCAGCTCCTGCGTAGCGGCACCGTCGACACGGACGCCGACCGCGACGGTCGGCAGACGCGGGCCGACGGCGCTGGTCGGATTCACCGGTTGACTCCCTCATACCTTGCGGCGAGAGTCAAGGGCGGAGCTGGGCTATGCGCTGGATCGACGGACTGCTCTGGGTGGCGATGCTGACGGGAGGTGGTGTGATGGCGCAGGTGGACGCCCGCGCGCACGGCGCGACGGGCGATGGCGTGACCGACGACACGGCGGCGATCCAGGCCGCGCTGAACGCCGCGGCCGAGGCCGGCCCGGTCTGCCTGCTGCCGCCGGGCAAGTACCGCATCGACGGCGCGCTGAACGTCCCGCCGGGGGTTACCTTGACAGGCGCGAGCGGCGGCGTGCCGCACTCCGAGCATCCGATCGGCACGGTGCTGCTGGCCTATGGCGGGCGCGGCGACGCCGACGGCGAGCCGCTGGTCACGCTGCGGCCGAACGCGGTCATCCGGCAGATGACGATCCACTACCCGGAGCAGCGGCTGCCCGACATCGCGCCCTATCCGTGGACCATCCGAATCGACGGCGAGCTGTGCCAGATCGTCGACATGACGCTGACCAACCCGTACCAGGCGCTCGATCTGGGGACCAACTGGAACGAGCTGCACACGGTGCGCAACATCTTCGCCTGCCCGCTGAAGACCGGCGTCTACGTCGACCAGTGCACCGACATCGGGCGGATCGAGAACGTCCATTTCAACCCGAACTTCTGGACCCGCATGGCGCTCGAGCCGAAGTTCGAGGGTGACATCAAGGCCTGGCTCGAGCAGAACCTGGTCGGCTTCAAGATCGGGCGGACCGACTGGGAGTTCATCAGCAACTGCTTCGTCATCTTCCCGGTCGTCGGCTGGCTGTTCGACGACTTCGGCCACGGGCCGGGCAACGCGGTGATCCACACCTCGGGCAGCGACATCGGCCCGGTCGCCGCGCGGTTCAACCAGACCCAGCCGCACGCCGGGGTGCAGTGGACCGGCGGGCAGTTCATGGGCACCATCGAGGTCGGGCCGAACAACCGCGGGCCGATCAAGCTGAGCAACTGCGGCTTCTGGCCGATCGCCGAAACGCGCTACCACGTCGACAAGCAGGGACCCAGCACGCTGGTGTTGAATTGCTGCCACTTCAGTGGTTGGGACGGCGCCGGCGAGGGTGTCGGCTGCATCCAGGCCTCGGGCGGGCGGTTGATCGTCCACGCCTGCGAGTTCATGAGCGACAAGTTGCAGATCGACTTGCAGCCGGGCCTGACCGCGGCGAGCATCACCGGCTGTCTGCTGCGCGGCGAGAACGCCTTCCGCAACACGTCGCAGGCGCAGGTCGAGATGGGCTTCAACACCACCCAGTGAGCCGATGGGCCGGGAGCACCGAAGCGCATGGCGGCGGAGGCGATGCAGCGCGAGTTAGGCGAGCTCGTCGAGGCCCTGGGTGAGGTGCTGAGCGAGCAACTCGGCGCCAACCTGGTGCGCTCCGGCGCGCCGCTGCACGACCTGGCGGCGGCCCGGCGCGCCGGCCAGGCCACCGCCGAGGCCGAGCTGTGCGACCTGCTGGCCGGCCTGGACGATACCGCCGCCCGGGCCGTGGCGCGGGCTTATAGCTGCTACTTCGACCTGGCCAACCTGGCCGAAGACCGGCAGTGGATGCGCGCCGTCCGCGAGCGCGAGCGGGCGGCGCATCCCGGCCCGCGGCCCGAATCGCTGGCGGCCGCGATGCAGGCGCTGAAACAGGCCGGCGCCACCGCCGACGAGGTGGCCGAGCTGCTTGCGCGGGTCGAAATCGAGCCGGTCTTCACCGCCCACCCGACCGAGGCCAAGCGGCGCACCAACCGGACCCGGCTGCGGTTCATCCGCGAGCTCGTCGCCGAACTCGACGACGTCGGCCTGCTCCCCCGCGAGCGAGCCGACCTGGCCCGCCGGCTGCGCGCCGAGCTGACCACGCTGTGGCAGACCGACCTGCTCCGCCTGCGCCGACCGACGGCGCTCGAGGAGGTCGATGTCGGGCTCTACTACGCCCGCACGCTGTGGGCGGTGGTGCCGCGGCTCTACCGCGAGGTGGCCGAGGCCCTGGCCGCGGCCTGGCCGGACGAGACGATCGACCTGCCGGTCTTCTTGCGCTTCGGCTCGTGGATCGGTGGCGACCGCGACGGCAATCCGGCGGTGACCGCCGCGGTCACCCGCGAGACGCTCCGCCGGCACCGCGCCGAGGCGCTGGAGCTGCACCGCGAGCAGGCGGGACGGATGCTCGACCTGCTCACCGCCTCGACCCGCCAGGCGCCCTGCAGCGCCGCGCTGCAGGGCGCGGTAGAGCTGGCCGCGCAGCGCTACCGCGGGGTGCGCGAGCCGCTCGAGCCGATCGCCTCGTCGGAGCTCTACCGCCAATGGCTGACCATCATCGAGTGGCGCCTGCGGCGCTCGGCCGACAGTGCCACCTTCGGCGACCCGCTGGTCGGCGCCTACCTCCGGCCGGCCGAGCTCGAGGCCGACCTCGAGCTGATGCGCGCCAGCCTGGCCGAGCACGGCGGCGAGCGCGTCGCCGACGCCTATCTCGATGACTGGCTGTGGCGCTGCCGGGTGTTCGGCTTCCACCTCCTCCGGCTCGACCAGCGCCAGGATTCGGCCGTGCTGCGCCGCCAGCTCGGCGAACTGCTGCGCGGCGACGGGGTGACCGGCTATGCCGACCGGCCCGAAGAAGCCCGCGTGGCGGTGCTGTCGCGGTTGCTCCAGGCGCCGGCGACCGAGCCGCCCGAGGCGGTGCCCGACGAGGCCGCCGAGCTGGTCGAGCTGTTCGAGGTCCTGGCCGACGCCGGCGAGCTGCTCGGCGGGCAGGCGCTCGGCGCGTTCATGATCAGCCTCTGCCACGGCCTGAGCGACGTGCTCGGCGTGCTCTGGCTGGCCCGCCGCTACGGCCTGGCCGACGAGGGCGCCTTCACCCGCCTGCCGATTGTCCCGCTGGTCGAGACCATCGACGACCTGCACGCGGCGCCCGAGCTGCTCCGCGGCATGTTGGCCCACCCGGCCTATGCCGCCCACCTGGCCGCGCAGCGCAAGTTACAGTACGTCATGGTCGGCTATTCGGACAGCACCAAGGACGGCGGCTATCTCGCCGCGCAGTGGGCGCTCTACACGGCGCAGCAGGCGATGCAGGCGGTGGCCGACGAGTTCGGCGTGCGGTTGGTCTGCTTCCACGGCCGTGGCGGGGCGCTCGGACGCGGCGGCGGCCGCGCCGCCGACTCGATCCGCGCCCTGCCGGTCGGCAGCGCCCGCGCCGGCCTGCGCCTGACCGAGCAGGGCGAAGTGCTGTCCGAGCGGTACGACGAGCCGGATATTGCCCACCGACACCTCGAGCAGCTCTGTGCCGCGGCCCTCAAAGTCGCCCGCGAGAACGCGTCGCGACCGCAACCGGCCTGGCTCGAGGCCGCCGCCGAGCTGGCCGACGAGGCCTACCGGGCCTACCGCCGGCTGGTCGAGCAGGAGGGCTTCGCCGACTACTTCCGCGCGGCCACGCCGATCGACGCGATCGAGGCGCTGCCCCTCGCCTCGCGGCCGAGCCGCCGCCGGCAGCGCCGCGAGCTGCGCGACCTGCGCGCCATTCCCTGGACCTTTGCCTGGACCCAGAGCCGCCACCTGCTGCCGGCCTGGTTCGGCGTCGGCGCGGCGCTGTCGCGACACGCCACCGCGCATGGCTGGTCGGGGCTGCGCGAGATGTACCACCGCTGGCCCTTCTTCACCGTGCTGATCGACCACGCCGCGCTGGCTCTGGCGCGGGTCGACGAGGGCGTGATCGCGCGCTATGCCGAGCGAGTCGAGCCGCCCGAACTGGGCCGCCGCATCGCCGCTCAGGTGATCGACGAGGCGCGGCAGTGCGAGGCCGGCCTGCTGGCGGTCATGGAGCAGTCGAGCCTGCTGGCCAGAATCCCCTGGCTCGACGAGGCAGTCGCGCGCCGGACGCCCTATGTCGATGCGCTCTGCTACCTGCAGATCGAAGCGCTGCGGCGAATCGACGCGGCACCGGCCAACACACCGCCCGAGGCCCGCGAGGCACTCGATGAACTGGTCCGGCTGACCATCGGCGGCATCGCCGCTGGATTGCGCTCGACCGGCTGAGCCGGCCGCGGCCCGACCCGCTCGGGTGGCTCAGCGCGCTCCATCGGTGGCGAAGCTGAGCACGCCGATGCCGGCCTGGAGCCGCTCGCCGCGCTGGCCGATGTGGATCGCCAGGTAGCGCCCGCGACCGGGCAGCGGCGCGAGGTGCAGCCGGCGGCGCTGGTCCAGCGCCGTCCGGGGCTGCACCGCCGGCAGCGGGATCGGCTGCGGGCGATCCCAGCCGTAGGGGATCAGTTGCACCGTCTCCTGCTGCTGCTCTAGCAGGTAGACTCCCTCGCTGAGCTTCGGCTCGGCGACCGACACCTCGCTGACGACGACCAGCGCGCCGACCAGCAGCGGGCCCTCGGGCAGCGTGTCGCGGGTGTGCACGATCGGGGTCCAGAGCAGGCCGGCCGGCTCGTCGTCGCTGCCGCTCAGGCCAAAGTAGTCGGCCGCGCCGGCGGCGATGTTCTCGGCCAGGTTGGTCACGAAATCGCTTGTGGCGGTGGCCACCGCGGTGGCCAGGTTGGTGGCGAACTCGACCGCCGACTCGGCCGCCTCGACGGCGGCCTCGACGGCGCCGCCCGCGTCGGCCCGCGCGCGGGCCGAGGCCAGCACCGCCGCCGCGGCGAGCAGCAGCTCGCGGCGGCTGGGCGCACCATGCTCCATCGCAGTTCTCCTGACGCGACGACCGGTCCCGGGCACCCGCCGGGGTGTCCTGTTCGGGTGACAGTGTGCCGCAGCCGCCGCCGGCGGGCAAGCCGGCGCAGGGGAGGAGCGGCGCCACGGCTGGCGAACCGGTCGCCCGCGGGGTCCGTCGTGAGGCTACGTCCGGGGCTCGCTGTCATCGCCGTGCTGCTCGCGGGCGCGCCCGCGCCCGTCACGTCGCCGTCCGCCTACGCGGCTTCGCCCGACGTCCCCGTCGCTGCTCGCCCAGAGGAGGTCACCGTGCGCGACCGCACCGCTTCGTTGCGTCCGCACCTGGAGACATACCGCCAGACGGTCGAACTCGAGTTCGCCACCGAGGCCGCGGCCGCGGCGGCGGAGCTGGTCCTGCTGCCACTCTATGGCGGGGCCGAGTGGGCCGTCTCGAGCCGCTGGGACGACAACATCCTGGCCGATGCCAAGATGCGCGACGTGCTCTCGGCCCACGGCTACCGCGGCACCTTCTACCTCAACGGCACCGACCAAGGTTACTACGGCAACGACTACGGCCTGCACAGCGGCCGCGGCGGCGGGCTCGACCGCGAGCTGCTGCGCGGCGGGCACACCGTCGGCGGCCACTCGTGGACCCACCCGATGCTCAGCTACTGCAACCAGAACCGCATCTTCGAGGAGGTGATGCGCGTGCGCTGCGACCGCGAGGCGAGCTGCGACCGGCCGATCACCACCTATGCCTTCTCGTTCTGCAACTGGGTCGACCCGCTGCACGGCGAGGTGATCCACGCCGATATCGCCGACGCGCTCCTCCGCGCCGGCTATGGGCACGTCGCCAACGCCGCGTTTGTGCGCGGCACGGCGCTCGAGCTGCCGACCAGCCACCTGCTGCCGCCCGACGGCCGGCCGATCGACGACGCGGTCGAACGACTGCTGGCCGACGCGGCGGCGCGTGAGCGCGAGCCCAACCTCAGCTTCAACATGCACGTCTGGTACGACACGCCGGAGAAGTGGGCCCAGTTCGAGAGCGAGCTCGAGCGCTACGGCCGCCGTCCCGGCTGGTGGTACTGCAACCACACCGAGTACGCCGCCTATCGCCTGCAGTTCCGGCACACTACGCTCGAGCCGGAGCGGTTTGGCAATCTGCTGCGGGTGGCGCTGGAGCGCCCGGCGCCGGCCGACCTGGGTGACCCGGTGCCGCTGACCTGTGAGGTGCGCGGCGTGCCGGCCGAGCAGGTGACCTGGATCAGCGCCGCCGACAGCGTGGTCGAGCGGCTGGCGCAGGTCGACGGCGCGGCGCGCTTCCACCTCGGCCACCGCGACGGCCAGTTGCTGCCCGAGCGGATCGGCTGGATTGCCAACGATGATAACCACACCCAAGTGACCGCCGGCGACGAGTCGCCCGACTTCGCCGGCCTGCGCGGGCTGCTCAGCTTTCAGGACCTGCGCCTCTGGATCGAGCTGCGCAACACCACCGGCGCGCCCCTGAGCGACGTCCGGATCACCTACCGCACACCGGTCGCCTGGCACGAGGGGGTGATCGTGCGCCGGCTCGGGGCGCTGCCCGTCGGCGCGGTGCACGAGCAGCGGCTCGGGCTCAACGCGGCGCGGACCGACTACCGCTACCACTCGGGCAACAGCTTCTTCGCCGCGCAGATCGACTTCGTCCAGCAGGGCCGCGCGGGGCGGCTCTACCTCACCTGCCGGGTGCCCAACTCGGCGGGCGACGCGAGCTATCCGCAAGGCCGCCTGCTGCGCTGTGGACCGCTGCGCGCCGAGGCGGTCGACCGCGCGCTCGAGCTGGCCGGCGACGAGCAGGCGGAGTGGCTGCCCGAGCCGCCCGAGCAGACGGCGCTGCTCGATGTCGAGGTGGTCGGCACGACGGGCCGCTGGCGCGCGCCCGAGGCGCAGGTCTGGCTGCTCCGCGGCCTGGTCGACAGCGACGTCGAGCAGCCGGCCGAGCTGCGGCTGGGCGGCTCGGTGGTCGCCGTCTGGCTCAACGGCGAGCCGGCCCGCGGCGAGGTGGTCCTGCGCCACGGACCCAACACCCTGCTCCTGGCCTGCCGGGTCGACACACAGTTCCGCCCCGAGAGCGCCGGGGTGTTCATCCGCCTGGCCGAGCCGGGCACCGGCTACCGGCTGACCAACGTGCGCTACCGCGCCGAGTGATCAGCGTTCGACGCGGCTCAACCCGGTGTCGACGTGCTCGTCGACCGGCCCGCTCAGCCGCGACAGGCTGGTATCGGGCACCGAGGCCGGGTCCCACAGCCGGCGGCCCTGCGTCCGCGCGCCGAGCACGTGGCGGATGGTGTCGACCACCCGGTCGGCACCGGGCGAGGCGGCGTCGAACCAGAGCAGTTGGCCGCTCTCGCCGGTGACCGACCAGCGCTCGACCGAGCGGTAGCCGTCGCTGCCGACGGCGCCGTAGATCGGCGCCAGGCCGGCAATCTGGGGCCAGGCCAGGCGGATCGGCTTGCGCCGGCGCGGCACTTCGGCAGTCAGGCCGAACGAGTCGACCAGCAGTCGCGGGTCGCCGTGGTAGGTCCACGGGACCAGCTTCCGGCGGTTCTCGGTGGCGGCCCAGGGAATCAGTGCCCCGTAACCGACCAGCAAGGTGACCGCGAACAGCCCGCCGGCGAGCGGGCCGGGAATGCCCGAAAAGAGGCCGCCGAGCAGGACCAGCGCCATGGCCACGAACAGCACGCCGGTCGCCCGAGCGAAGCGCAGCACCCACGGCACCGGCGGCGGCTCGGCGGTCGGCAGCAGCTCGAGCGGCTCCTCGCCGACGGCGACGCCCAGCACCTCGGCGACCTCGTCCGGCGACAGCGGCTGGTCGGCATCCGACATCGGCTTCGGCTCCTGATTCATCTTGCTCGCCCGCCGGCGGCGGCGCAAGCGGCGAAAGGAGCGCACGTTCGCGCCGTTCCACGACGCTGGGAGCAGCCGATGGAAGACCTTCGCGACCGCTACCGTGGCTGTCTGATCGGCCTGGCCGTCGGCGACGCGCTCGGCTTCGCCACCGAGTTCCTGCGCGCGCCCGCCATCCGCGCTCGCTACGGGCCGGCCGGGGTGACCGACTTCGAGCCGGCCGGCGGCCACCCGCGCGGCACCTTCACCGACGACACGCAGATGACCCTCGCCCTGGCCGAAGCACTGCTCGAGGCCGTCGGCGACGCGGAGCTCGACCTGCTGATGGGCGCGGTCGGCCGGCGGTTCGTCGCCTGGTCGCGCTCGCCCGAGAACAACCGCGCGCCGGGCAACACCTGCCTGGCCGCCTGCCGCGCGCTGGCCGGCGGCGCCGACTGGCGGGCCAGCGGCGTGGCCCACTCGAAAGGCTGCGGCGCGCCGATGCGCACCGCGCCGGTCGGTCTGCGCTACCACCGCGACGGCGAGCGGATGGCGACGATCGGCGCCGCCGCGGCGCGGATCACCCACGGCCATCCGACGGCGGTCGCCGCCAGCGTGGCGATGAGCCTTGGTGTCTCGTTGGCGCTTGACGGCACCGCTCCGGAGGCGGTCCACGCGGCGATGGTCGAGGCGGCCGCGGCGCTGGACCGGCCCTGTGCCGACCATCTCGCGCTGGTGCCGTCGGTGCTCGGCCACGAGCCCGAGGCCGCCTTCGGCCTGCTCGGCGAGGGCTGGGTGGCCGAGGAGGCGGTGGCCGCGGCGCTCTACTGCTGGTTGCGCGCGCCCGACGACTACGCCCGCTGCGTGCTGGCCGGGGCCAACGCCTCGGGCGACAGCGACAGCATCGCTTGCCTCGCCGGCGCGCTGTGCGGCGCGTCGCTCGGGCTCGAGGCGGTTCCGTCCCGCTGGCGCGCGGGGGTGGAGCAGGTCGACCGGCTGCTCGACACCGCCGATCGCTTGCACGCGGCGTGGCTAGATTCAGCTCCCTAACCCGGACCTAACCATCGCGCGGGAGGATGGTCCGGGAGGCGGGCTGGACCCGCCCGAGGGGAGCTACACCCGTGAACAGATTGGTGGCGCTGGCGGCGCTGGCCGGGGCGCTTGGGTTGTCCGGCTGCGCCAAGCCGGCCGAGGAGCCGTCGGCGGCCGGGCCGCTGACCACCGGCGCGATGCCGGCCGACGCAGGGCAGGCCGAGCAACTGTCCGGCGCGGTGAAGATCGATGGTTCGAGCACGGTCTTCCCGATCACCGAGGCGGTGGCCGAGGAGTTCGGCGCGGTGCAGCCGGGCGTCGAGGTGACCGTCGGCATCTCGGGTACCGGCGGTGGGTTCAAGAAGTTCGGCGCCGGCGAGACCGACATCAGCGACGCCTCGCGGCCGATCAAAACCGCCGAGGCCGAGGTCGCCGCGGGCAACGGCATCGACTACCTCGAGCTGCCGGTGGCCTACGACGGCCTGTCGGTCATGGTCCACCCCGACAACGACTGGGTCGACCACCTCAGCGTCGAGGAGCTGAACGCGATCTGGAAGCCGGAGAGCGAGATCAACAACTGGAGCCAGGTGCGCGCCGGCTTTCCCGACCTGCCGCTGAAGCTCTACGGCGCCGGGACCGATTCGGGCACGTTCGACTACTTCACCGACGCGATCAACGGCGAGGAGCAGCTCTGCCGCTCCGACTTCACCGCCAGCGAGGACGACAACGTGCTGGTCCAGGGCATCGCCGGCGATCCCGGCAGCCTCGGCTTCTTTGGCTATGCCTACTATGTCGAGAACCAGGACAAGCTCAAACTGGTGCCGATCAAGCACGGCGACGCCGAGCCGGTGGCGCCGAGCGAGGAGACCATCAACAACGGCACCTACCAGCCGCTGTCGCGGCCGATCTTCATCTATGTCAGCACCAAGTCGGTCGACCGGCCAGAGGTCTCGGCGTTTGTCGAGTTCTACCTGCAGAACGCGGCCGCGTTGGTCGGCGAGGTGGGCTACGTGCCGCTGCCGGCGCGGGCCTATGAGCTGGCGCTCGAGCGCTTCCGCCGCCGCACCACCGGCTCGCTGTTCAGCGGCGGCTCGCAGGTCGGCGTGCTGATCGAAGACCTGCTGGCTCGCGAATGAGGCTCGCGGGCCGAGGGGATGGCGGTGGCCGGTAGTCACGATGCCGCGGCGCGACCACGGGGCACCAGCGAACTGCTGATCGTCTGGGCTCTGCGCGCCGCGGCCTGGCTGTCGGTCGCCGTCACTATCGGCATCGTCGCCATCCTGGTGCTCGAGTCGTTCCGCTTCTTCGCCCATGTCTCGCCGCGGGAGTTCTTCTTCGGCACGCGCTGGGCGCCGCTGCTGCGGCCGACCAGCTTCGGCGTGCTTCCGCTGGTCGTCGGTACGCTGCTGGTCACCGTCGGCGCGCTGCTCATCGCCGTGCCGTTCGGCGTCGGCAGCGCGATCTACCTCAGCGAATACGCCAGTTCGCGGTTCCGGGCGGTGATCAAGCCGGTGCTCGAGATCCTGGCCGGCATCCCGACCGTGGTCTATGGCTACTTCGCGCTCACCGCGGTGACGCCGCTGATGCGCCGGTTCAACCCCGACATCGGCGTGTTCAACGCCGCCAGCGCGAGCATTGTGGTCGGGATCATGATCCTGCCCATGGTCGCCTCGCTCAGCGACAGCGCCTTTCGCGCCGTGCCGCTGGCCCTGCGCCAGGCCGGCCACGCGCTGGGGGCGACCAAACGGATGGTCACGCTCCAGATTGTCCTGCCCTCGGCGCTGTCGGGCGTGCTGGCCAGTGTGGTGCTGGCCTTCAGTCGGGCCGTCGGCGAGACCATGGCGGTCACCCTGGCCGCCGGCATGACGCCGACCATGTCGTTCAATCCGTTTCAGAGCATCCAGACGATGACCGCCTACATCGTCCAGGTCAGCCTCGGCGACACGCCGGCCGGATCGGTTCAGTACCAGACCATCTTCGCGGTGGGCCTGCTGCTCTTCCTGATCACCCTCGCCGGCAACCTGTGCGCCAACTGGCTGGTGCGGCGGTTCCGGGCTGCCTACTGATGACCCCACCCCCCGGCCACCGGCAACGGATGCTGCGCCGCGAGCGGCTCTTCGCGCTGGTCTGCCGCGCGGCGGCGGTCGGCATGGTGATCATCCTCGCCGTGCTGCTGATCGAGTTGACCCGCCAGGGCCTGCCGCGGCTGAGCTGGCAGTTCCTCGACAGCTTCCCCAGCCGCAGCCCCGAGCGGGCGGGGATCAAGTCGGCGCTGTGGGGCACCGTCTGGGTCATGTCGCTGACCGCCATGATCGCCGTGCCGCTCGGTGTCGCCGCGGCGGTCTACCTCGAGGAGCTGGCCGAGCGCAACCGCTGGACCAATCTGATCGAGGTGAACATCAACAACCTCGCCGGCGTGCCGTCGATTGTCTACGGCATCCTCGGCCTGGTCGTCTTCGTCCGCGGCATCGGCCTCGGCCGCACCGTGCTGGCCGGCGCGCTGACCCTCAGCCTGCTCATCCTACCGGTGATCATCATCGCCGCGCGCGAGGCGCTGCGCGCCGTGCCACAGCGGCTGCGCGACGCCAGCCTGGCGCTCGGCGCGACGCGCTGGCAGACCGTCTGGCGGGTGGTCCTGCCGGCCGGCACGCCGGGCATCGCGACGGGGGTGATCCTGGCCCTCAGCCGCGCCATGGGCGAGACGGCACCGCTGATCATGCTCGGCGCGCTGACCTACGTGGCGTTCGTGCCGAAGGGCCTCGGCAGTGCCTTCAGCGTGCTGCCGATCCAGGTCTACAACTGGGCCGGCCGCCCGCAGCAGGGCTTTCACGAACTGGCCGCGAGCGGCATCCTGGTGCTCCTCGCCCTGCTCCTGGCGATGAACGGCGTGGCCGTCTACCTACGCCACCGGGCCGAACGGAACCTGCGCTGGTAGGCTCGCCATCCCGCCCCCAGAGCGCGTTTAAGAGTTGTGTAAGAGTCGTCTCGGACCTCTCCATTGTCGGCCGCAGGCAAGCGGCGGAGAGCCAACATGACGACGCAGACGATGAGTGCGACGAGCGAGGGCGAGGCCCGGGAGCGGCTGGCCCTGGTCGGTCAGATGACCAGTGGCGTCATCCACGACGTGCGCAACTCACTGGCGGTCGTCCGGGGCGCCGCCGAGCTGATCGAGATGACCGCGCCGGAGTCCGAAGAGTACACCGGCATGATCCTCGAGACCTGCGACCAGATGGTCGCGATGATGCAGGACCTGCTGCTCTTCGCCCGCGGCGGCACCGCCACGCTGGAGACCGAGCGGCACGAGCTGGGCGACTTCCTGCAGTCGATTGTCGCCAGCCACTCGGCGGCGCTGGCCGTCCGCGGGATCGACCTGGTGCTGGTCGCCGACTGCGTCAGCGCTGAGTTCGACGCGGCCAAGCTGCGGCGGGTGCTGGACAACCTGATCGCCAACGCCCGCGACGCCGTCGGCAACGGCGGGCGGATCACCCTCCGCGCGCAGGTCGAGGCGGGCGAGCTAGTCATCCGCGTCGAGGACGACGGCTGCGGCATGAGCCCCGACGTCGCGGCGCGGATGTTCGAGCCCTTTTTCACCCACGGCAAGGCCAACGGCACCGGCTTCGGGACCATCATCGTCAGCTCGATTGTCGAGGCTCACGGCGGCACCGTGCGGGTCGACAGCGAGCTCGGCGTGGGCACCACGGTGAGCATCGCGCTGCCGCTGCCCGCCGCCGACGAGGCCGCGGTGGCCGAGCTGGCCATCGACGCCGCCCTGCACGCCGACCCGGCGGTGCGCCTCGAGTGCATCGACGCCCTCGGCCGGCTCGGCGGCCCGCGCGCGGTGGGAGTTCTGGCCGGCCTGCTGACCGACCCGCTCGCCGACGTGCGGCACGCCGTGGCGCGGCAGCTCGGCCGGCTCGGCGGGCGCATGGCGACCGCCGCGCTGCGCGGCCGGCTGAACGACCCGGTGGTCTACGTCCGCTACGCCGCGGCCGAGGCCCTGGTCGCTCTGGGCGACGCCGACGGCGCGGCGGCGCTGCGCAGCGGGGCGGTCTGGGCCACGCGTGACGACCCCGACGGTGGGTCATTTGCAGCGCCGCAACATCGCCCACACGACGCGTTCATCCCGCGCCGGCCGGCGATGCGGTATGCCCAGCCATGAGGACCAGCGCCGGCCGCCTCGGCCGGTCGCCGGCGAGTGAACGGACCCGGCTGGCACGAACCCGCCGTGGCAGGTGCGAAAGCGCAGGGGAGCGGACTGATGATGCACCGAGTGCGGTACCGAGCCGCGATTGTCGCGGCGATGACGACGACCTACCTGTTGATCGCCTGCGGCGACGGGAGCGAGGTGAGCATGGCCGACACCTCGCGGCTGCGCGGCAGCGACACCGAGGCGAAGCCGATGCGCATGGTCATGACCATGGAGGCGTGGGACACCACCCGGGCCGACTACACCGCGGACACCAACACCAACCAGACCTACCGGCTGCTCGACCTGACGCCGGCCGGTCGCACGGTGCAGGTGGACTGCGCGGTGGCGAGCATCCCGGTCGGCCTGCGGGGCGCGGTGATGCCCGCCGTGGCGCGGGCGGCGGCGGCCTGGCAGGTCGCCTCGTCGGTGCCCAACCTGATTTCCCTGCGCCCGTACGCCGGCCGCTTCGCCGTCGAGTACGACGGGGTCAATCAGCTCGGCTGCGGCGATCCGGCCGACTATGGGCTCGCCCCCAACGTGGTCGCGGCGGCGTTCATCTACTACCGCGACGGGGCGATGCTCGAGGCCGACCTGCTGCTCAGCAGTCGGGCCGACTGGTCGGTCAATCCGCCGATCAAGCCGGGCGAGGCTCGGCTCGGTGTGCCGCGCTACGCCTACGATGTGCAGGCGCTGGTGACCAACGAGTTCGGCCACGTGCTGGGGCTCGACCATGTCACCTCGGACGGCGACGACCAGAACGGCGACGAGCACGACGCCACGATGTGCCGCTACGTCGCCCCCGGCGCGTTGCGGCAGCAGACCTTGACGCCCGGCGACGTGGCCGGGATCCGCGCGGTGACCAGCCGCTGAGCGGCGTAGTCCAAACGGTTCATTTCGAGGGTAGAGGCCGTCTCGGGGACGGAATGGGTCCCCGACTTGCACGCCAGACGGGTGAGCGACAGGCATGACTCGCACGACTGACCGGGAGAGCACGATGCAGCGCCGACTCCGTTCCGCTTTGAGTGTCTCGATGCTGATTGCCGCCGGCTTGTTGTCCGCCTGCGGCAGTGGCGGCGGCGACCAGGTCGCCAGCCTGCCCGACGACGGCCGCCTGCGCGGTTCGGACACCGAAACCCGCCCGCAGTCGCAGGTCTACACCATGGAGTCGTGGGACAGCCGCTCGCGTTCGGGCACCAGCGCCGACACGAACACGAACCAGGCGTTCGCGCTGCTCGACCTGCTCCGGCCGGCGCGCACGATGCGCATGGACTACGCTATCCTGAGCGTCCCGGCGCTGCTGCGGGTCGACACGCTGTTGACCATCGGCCGCTCGGTCTCCGCCTGGGAGAGCGCGGCGGGCGACTCGGGCCTGTTCGCCACCGGCGCCGCGCTGCGCGGGTTCAAGGCCCAGTACGACGGCACCAACCTGATCGGCTGGGGCAACCCGCGCGACTACGGGCTCGATCCCGAGATCGTCGCCGCGACCTTCGTCTACTATGTCAACGGTCGCATCGTCGAGGCCGACATCCTGCTCAGCAGCCGCGTCTCCTGGTCCATCAACCTGCCCATCGTGCCGGGTGAGGATCGGCTCGGCATCCCGCGCGACGCCTATGACCTCCAGGCGGCGGTGACCAACACGCTCGGTCACGTGCTCGCCCTCGGCCACGTCGCGTCGGATTACGACGACTCGAACGGCGACGAATACGACGCCACGATGTGCCACTACTGCTCCCCCGGGGTGCTCAAGATGCAGACCCTCACCCCCGGCGACATCGCGGGTGTCCGCGAGTCGATCGCCCGCTGACCCGTGGCCCGGCGGGGTGCGCCGGCCCGCTCCGGCGCACCCCGACCGGCAGGCGACCCGACGACACGGCGCGGAGCATACCATGTCGAACACCGCCCTGTGGCACGAGAGCGAGACCGTCGACCGCTCGCGAGAACAAATGATCGCCGCCAACTCGCGGTTGGTGGTCGCCCTCGCCCGGCGGTATGCCGGCCGCGGCGTGGCCCTGGCCGACCTGATCCAGGAGGGCACCATCGGGTTGATCGAGGCGGTCGACCGGTTCGACTGGCGGCGCGGCACGCAGTTCGGCACCTTTGCCGCGCTGTGCATCAAGCAGGCCATCTGTGACGCGCTGCCCGGCTTGCGCTCGGCCATCCGCATCCCGGCGCCGGTGCTGCGCGATGCGCGCCGGGTGTCCGAGGCGGTCGAGTACCTGGCTCAGCAACTCGGTCGCGAGCCGGACCTCGCCGAGGTCGAACGGCATCTCGGCCAAGCGGCCGGGTCCGGGGAGCTGCCGCTCGAGCCCGTCTCGCTCGACAGCGCCGCCTGGGACGACAGCGACGAGAGCCTGGCCGACCAACTGCCCGACGCCGACCACGAGTCGCCCGAGGCGGCTTCGCTGCGGGCGGCGGCGGCCGAGCTGGTCGGCCACGCGCTGGACCGGCTGCCGGCGCTTGAGGCCCAGGTGGTGCGCCTGCGCTACGGCCTCGGCGACACGCCGGCCGAGGGCATCGACGCCGTGGCGCGACGCCTGCGGCTCTCGCGCCCGCGGGTGCAGACTTTGGAAGAAGCCGCGCTGCGCCGGCTGCGGCGCGGCCTGCCGGCAACCGAACTGAGGATTGCATGACCGCCACCTGCGAGACGCGCGGCGTGGTGACCGTGCTGGTCGCCGACCGGCCGCTGCCGGACGGCGAGTTGGCCCGGTTCGGCGGCCGGCCCGCCGGGGTGCCCCATGCCGCCGTGTTCGTCACCGCCGGCGCCGCCTATGACTGCGCCCGGGCGCTGGCTGCCGCCGGCGGCGCGTTCGCCCTCGAAACCGGTGAGCCGTCGAGCACCGCGACCATGGCCGCGCTGGTTGACGGCGCCGGCCGGCGGCTGGCGCGCGGCGGGCAGATCCAGTATGGCAACGCGACGGCGCTGCTGCTGGCTCACCGCCGTCCCCAACCCGCCGGCCTGCCGCGGGCGCGTGGCCGCTTCGTCGGCCGCCGCGACGAACTGGCGCGGCTGGCCGAGTGGGTCGCCGCCGGCGCGCGGCTGATCACCATCACCGGCACCGCCGGCACCGGCAAGACGCGCCTGGCCGCCGAGCATCTGCGGAGCGCCGCGGAGCCGGTCGTCTGGGTCGAGCTGCAGGCGCTGAGCGAGGCGGCGCAGCTTCCCGAGGCGATTCTGCGCGCGCTGGGCGGCGGCAGCAGCGGCGGCGAGCCGCTCGCGGCGGCGATCGAGCGATTGGCCGACGGGCCGCGCCGGCTGGTGTTCGACAACTTCGAGCACCTCGGCGACGAGGCTGCCGAGACGGTGTGGCAGCTCCTCGAACAGTTGCCCGAGCTGTGCTGCCTGGTCACTTCGCGGCGCCGCCTGGGTTACGGTGGTGAGCAGGAGCTGCTGCTCGCTCCGCTGCCGGTGCCCGAGACGGCCGACCCCGACTCTCTGGCGCGCAACGAGAGCGTGCAGTTGATGGCCGACCGCGCGCGCGCCGCCGGCGCGCCGCTCGAGCTCGAGGCCGACGCCGCCGCGCTGGCCGGCCTCTGCCGGCGGCTCGAAGGCATCCCGTTGGCGCTCGAGCTGGCCGCCGCGCGCTTGGCGGAACTACCGGCGGCGGAGCTGCTCGCCGGGCTCGAGTCAGGCCTGTCGGCGCTATGCGATGAACAGCCGGAGACCGAGCCGCGGCACCGCACGCTGCTCGCCGCGGTGGAGTGGAGTTACCGCCTGCTGCCCCCCGAGGTACAGCGGTTCTACGCCGGCCTGGCGGTGTTTCGCGGCAGCTTCGATCTGGCCGCTGCCGAGGCGGTGAGCGCTGAGCCGTTCGCGCTCGACTACCTGGCCGAGCTGCGCGACCACTCGCTGCTGGTGGTTGACGGCGCCGGCGCGGAGGTCCGCTACCGGCTGCTCGAGACGCTGCGCGAGTATGCTGCGGCGCGGCTGGCCGAACGCGACGACGAGGGGCTGCACCGACGGCATTACGAGCACTACCGCGCCCTGGCCGACGAGGCGGCGCGGCGGCTCGAGCACGAGGGCGAGGCCGATGCGACGCTGCTCGCCCTCGACCGCGACGACGACAACCTGCGCGCCGCGCTGGCCTGGGCGCAGCAGGCCGACCGCGAGCGGGCGCTGGCTCTGGCCGGCTCGCTCTGGCGCTACTGGCTCGTCCGCGGCCGCTGGATCGAGGCCAGCGCCGCGTTCGAGGCAGGTCTGGCCGCCGAACACGAGCTGCCCGAGGCGCTGCGCGCCAAGGCGCTCGGCTGGGCCGGTCACCTGGCCTTGCGCCAGGGCGACTACCCGGTCGCCGAGCGCCGCCTGGCGGCCGCCCTGGAACTCAGCGCCGCGCTGGGCGACCGCCGCGGCGCGGCCCATGCGCTCAACGAGCTGGGCAAGGTCGACTGGTCGCGTGGCGAGTATGTCGCGGCGCGGAACTTCCTTGAGGCCAGCCTGGCCATCCGCCGCGAGCTGGCGGATCGCTGGGGCATCGCTGCCTCGCTGAGCAACCTGGCCTCGGTCGCCGCGGCGATGGGCGAGCGCGACCAGGCCGCCGGTTACCTCACCGAGAGCCTGGCCCTGCGCCGCGAGCTGGGCGACCGGCGCGGCACGGCCGGCTCGCTGAACAGCCTCGGCGCGATTGCCTACCTGCGCGGCGACTACGCCGGCGCGCGCGAGCTGCTCGACGAGAGTTACGCTATTCGGCGGCAACTCGACGACCGGCCCGGCATGGCCGCGGCGCTGAACGACCTGGGCGCGGTGGCCCAGGCGCGCGGCGAGTCGGCCGAGGCGCGGCAGTGCTACGGCCGCAGCCTGGCGATCCGCCGCGACATCAACGACCAGCGCGGCGTGGCGGTGACACTCAACAACCTCGGCGTGGTGGCGCGCGAAACGGGCGATTACGCCGCCGCCGAGGCCTGCTACCGAGAGAGCCTGGCGGTGCATCGAGCGATTGGCAATCGCCAGGGCGAGGCGCTGACGCTGAGCAACCTGGGCGACCTGGCCGCCGCCCGCGGCGACTACCTGCCGGCGCGCGAGCAGTACCTCCGCGCGCAGACGATCCAGCGCGCTATCGGCGATGCGCGGGGGCAGGCCACGGCGCACCTGAACCTGGGCGACCTGGCGCGCGAGCAGGGCGAGGCCGAGACGGCGTGCGAGCATTACCACGGCGCGCTGGCTCTGGCGCACCAGACCGAGGACCGCAACATCGGCGCCGGCGCCCTGCGCGGGCTGGGCGAGCTGGCCCTGGCCGCCGGCCAGACCGGCGACGCGCGGCGACTGGCCGTCGGCGCGCTGGCGGTCCGTCAGGCGATGGACGACCTGCCCGGCGCCGTCGCCTGTCTGGAGTTGCTGGCGCGGACCGACGCCGGCGAGGAGTCGGCCGCCTGGTTCGGTGCGGCCGAGGCGCAGCGCGAGGCGCTGCCGCTGCCGCGAACCGCCTTCGACCAGGCCCTGGCCGATGCGCACCTGACCCGGCTGGCCGAGCGCCTGGGACGTGACGAGCTGGAGCGCTGCCTGGCCGCCGGGCGGTCGCGCGAGTGGCGCGCCGTGGTGGCCGAGGCGGCCGCCTCAGTCGCCGGGTAGCGACGCCAGGGCCGCGGCGAGTTCCTCGACGGCCAGCTCCCAGGGCCGCTCGCGGCCCTCCTCCCAGGCCTCGCCGAACTGCTCGCCCAGCGCCGCGCGGAGGGCCTCGAGCAGCGCTCGCTGCTCGGCCTGCTCGGCCGGGGTGAGGGTCACCGCAAGTCGTTCGCGCAGCGCCTCGGCGCAGCCGGCCAGGCGTGCCGCAGGGGCCGGGCGCTGGTCGGCCCACTCGAGCAGCGCCGCGCCGTCGAGCGCCTGGGCGATGCCCGGCAGGTTGTCGCACTCACGGTGCTCGCGCAGCGAGCGCCCCAGCAGCTCGCGGCCGGCGGCGAACTCGGCTTCGGCGCGGGCCACGTCGGCCAGGCCCTTGAGCGCGTGGCCGCGCAGCCAGCGCGCGCCCGTGCCGTTGGCCGCCGCGAGACACTGCTCGAACCAGCTCCGGGCCAGCGCCAGGTCGCCGCTGCCGCGCGCCACCTCGCCCAGGTTGGCCAGCGTGAGGGCCAGCCCGTGGGCGTCGCCAATCTCGCGCTGCACCGCCAGGGCTTGCTCGAACAGCGATCCGGCGGCGGCCAGGTCGCCGCGCGAGAGGGCCAGGTCGCCGACGTTGTTCAGCGCCAGGGCCAGGCCGCGCTGATCGCCGATCGCCCGGCGGATGTCGAGACTCTCGTCATAGAGCCGTCGCGCCGTGGCCCAGTCGCCGCGCGACATGGCCACCACGCCGAGGTTGTTCAGCGAGCTGGCCACGCCGCGCTGGTCACCGATCTGCCGGCGCCGCTCGAGCGCCTCGCCGTGGTAGGCGGTGGCCGCGGCGTAGTCGCCACGCTCGGCGGCCAGCACGCCGAGGTCGCTCAGCGCCGCGGCGATGCCGGCGGTGTCGCCGAGCTGCCGGCGCAGAGCGAGGCTCTCGTCCTGCAGCCGCCCCGCCAGCTCGAGGTCGCCTCGGCCGCGGGCCAGCACGCCGAGATTGCCGAGCGAACCGGCCACGCCGCGCAGGTCGCCGAGCTCGCGGCGGAGGGCCAGGCCCTCTTCGAGGTAGACCCGGGCCGCCTCGTCGTCGCCCTGGGCGGCGGCCACCGTGCCCAGGTTGCTCAGCACCGCGGCCAGCGACCAGGCGTTCTGGTCGGCGCGGCGCAGGGCCAGGCTCTGCTCATACAGCTCGCGCGCGGCGGCGAACTCGCCCCGCGCCCAGGCCACCTTGCCCAGCTCGTTCAGCGCCGTGGCCACCCCGCGCGAGTCGTCCAGCGCGCGGCTCAGCTCGAGTGACTCGGCGGCCAGCTCGCCGGCCCGCTCGTAGTCACCCAGCCGATAAGACAGGTGTCCCAGCCGGCCGAACACCCGCAGGCGCAGGTCGACCCGCACCTCGCCAGCGGCGGCGAGCGTGGCTTCGAGGTCGTCGCGGGCCTGTCGCCACCGGCCGCGGACCAGGCGGTAGCGCCAGTGCGAGCAGGCCAGCTCGAGCGCGGCCTCGGGCCGCTGGTCGCGGGCCCATTCGAGCGCCGCGGCGAAGTTGTCCTGCTCGGCGTCGAGCCGGCGCAACAGCCCCTCGTCCTCGTGCTGCTCCAGCTCACGGTCGGCCTCCGCGGCGAGGCCGGCGAAGCGTTCGAAATGCCGCTCGGCCAGCACCTCGCCCTCGCCGCTCTCGGCCAGCTGGTCGGCGGCGTAGAGGCGGATGACGTCAAGCAGGCGGTAGCGCATCGACGGGCCCGAGTCGACGCAGAGCAGCGAGCAGTCGCTCAGCTCGGCCAGGCGATCGAGCGCCAGCGGCTCGTCGCAGACGACCTCGGCGTCGTCGAGGGTGAAGCCGCCGCGGAAGATCGCCAGGCGGCGGAAGAAGGTCTGCTGCCCGGTGTCGAGCAGCTCGTGGCTCCAGTCGATCGCGGCGCGGAGCGTCTTGTGCCGGTCGGGCAGGTCGCGCCGCCGGCTGGCCAGCAGCTCGAACGGCCGCGCCAGGCGCTCGAGGATCTGCGCCGGGGTGAGCACACTCGCCCGCGCGGCGGCCAGCTCGATCGCCAGCGGCATGCCGTCGAGCCGGGCACACAGCTCGGTCAGCGGCGCGCGATTGGCCTCACTGAGGTGGAAGTCGGGCCGTGCCGCGGCGGCGCGATCGCAGAACAGCGCGATGCTCTCGCAGCGGGCCAGTTGCTCGAGCGACAGCCCCGGCTCGGGCAGGGGCAGCGGCGGCAGCGGCAGCTCGCGCTCGGCACCGAGCCGCAGCGGCTGCCGTGACGAGACCAGGCAGCAGAGGCCGGGAAGCTGCTCGAGCAGCCGTTGGACCACCGGCGCGCCCGGCTCGACGAGCTGCTCGAAGTTGTCGAGCACCAGCAGGCCGGCCTGCCGGCCGAGCAGCTCGGCGACCGCCGCCCAGGGGTCGCAGCCGGGCACCGAGGGAATGCCCAGCGCTTCGCGCAGCGCGTCGATCAGCCGCTCGGCCTCACGCACCTCGGCCAGCGGGACGAACCAGACCGCGCCGGCGAACGGCTGGACCAGCAGGCGCGCCGCTTCGAGCGAGAGCCGCGTCTTGCCGGTCCCGCCCGGGCCGGTGATGGTCACCAGCCGGGCTCGCTCGTCGAGCAGCAGTTCGTCGATCCGGCTCAGCTCGGCCGCGCGGCCGATGAAGCGGGTCAGTTGCAGCGGTAGTCGCGCCGCGTAACCGACCTCGGCCTGCAGCGGCGGGAAGCGATGCGGGTCGAGTTCGGGGTAATCGAGTTGGTACAACGTCTCCGGCCGCTGTGCGCCGTCGAGCCGCCAGGCGCCCAGGTCGACCAGCCAGAGCCCCGGCTCCAGCCCACAGCGCAGCAGCGCCGCGCAGGTTTCGGTCAGCACCGTCTGGCCGGGGTGCGCCGCGCCGACCAGCCGTCGCGCGGCCTGCAGCGCCGAGCCGCAGAAGCCCTCGGCATCGGCCAGCTCGGCGGTGTGCAGGGCGAGCCGCGGCCGGTCCGGCGCCTCGGCCCGCTCGCGCTGCACCGCCGCGGCACAGGCGAGCGCCTCGCTCGGCCGGTCGAACACCGCGGCAACCGAGCCGGCGACCGCCTCGATGATCGTCCCGCGGTGCTCGCGCAGCCGCCGCTCGATCGCCTCGACCGGCGAGTCGTCGGCCTGGGCGAGGAGCCAGTAGGTGACGATGCCGCCGCGCCGTGGCGAGACCTCGGGCGGCGGCTCGGGCGCCTCGGCCGCCGGCTCGGCGGCGAGGGCGTCGCCGAGCGACTCGAGGGCCTCGGAAGGCGGCAGGCCGACCTCGTTGGCCAGGCGTTCGAGAAACGAGTCGTACCGCGCCCGCGCCTCGCCGGCGCGGCCGGCGTCGAGTAACAGGCGCAGTTCGGCGGCGCAGAGCGCTTCGTCGAGCGGCGCGCGCTCGGCGGCCTGGGTGGCCCAGTGCAGCGCGCCGGCGGTGTCGCCACGGTCGCTCAGCTCGGCGACCAGCGCCGCGGCGGCGGCGGCATACTCGCCCGCGCACTGGCGGCGTAGCGCCACCGCCCAATCGTCGTAGAATTCAGGCAGCAGCTCACCGCGGTAACACTCGACCGCGCCGCGGAGCGCCTCGAGCCGGTCGCCTCCGCCTGCCTCGCGGGCCAGGCGCAGCCAGCGGCGAAAGCGGTCGAGATCGACGTCGACCGCCGGCTGGTTCAACCCGACGGTGTGCCGGTCGGCGGTGAGGATGCAGGCGCCGGAGCCGGGTGGCTCGAGCTGGCTGCGCAGCGACGACAGCGCCACGCTCAGGCTGTTGCGGCCGGCAGCCGGCTCGGCCTCGGGCCAGAGCTGCTCGATCAGCTCGTCACGCGGCCGCGGCCGACCGACCTCGCCGGCGAGGTAGGCCAACAGGGCGGCGGTCTTGGTGGTGCGGAAACGGGTGATCACGCGTTCGCCCTGCGTCACGCGCAGGCCGCCGAAGAGGTCAATCTGGCAGTCGCCGCTCACTCGTTCGCCTGGGCGGCGCCGCTCGTGCCGCCGCAGATCCGTATCGGCCGGACGGCGCGAAACCTGAGCCTCGCCGCCCATTCCGCCGGCGCGCTGCGGACTCACACTGGTGGAACAGTGAGCCGAAGGAGCGACCGTGACCGACATCGCCGAGATCGCACCCGACGTGTTTCGCCTGACCCTCCATGTGGCCGAGTTCGACCTGCAGTTCAGCCACTTCCTGGTCCGCGACGAGGAGCCGCTGCTCTTCCACACCGGCATGAGGATGCATCACCAGCCGCTGCGCGAGGCGGTCGGCAAGCTGATCGACGTGGCCGATCTGCGCTGGATCAGCTTCAGCCACTTCGAGGTCGATGAGTGCGGCGCGCTGAACGAATGGCTCGCCGCCGCGCCCAACGCCACGCCGATGTGCGGCATCATCGGCGCGATGGTCAACCTGGCCGATTTCTCGAACCGTCCGCCGCGCGGGCTGCACCCGAGCGAGGTGGTCGAGACCGGCCGGCACCGATTCCGGTTCGTCCCCACGCCGCACCTGCCGCACGGCTGGGACGCCGGCGTGCTGTTCGACGAGACCGACGGGACGCTGTTCTGCTCGGACCTGTTTCACCAAGGCGGGCAGCGCGAGCCGCTGACCGAGGACGACCTGCTCGACCGCTGCCGCGCGGCGATGCGGGGCATGCAGGCCTCGCCGCTGATGGACTACATGCCCTACACCCCCAAGACCGACGGCCTGCTGGAGAAGCTGGCCCAGCTCGCACCGAAGACCTTGGCGATCATGCACGGCTCGAGCTTCACCGGCGACTGCGCCGCCGCGCTACGCGGTCTGGCACCGGTCATGCGCGAGGAGATGGGCTGACCACCCATAGGCGTTGACCTTGGGCCCCAAGAAGCCCTCACGGTGCCACTGGCGGCTTGCCCGCCAGTGCCGCCGACGCGCTGCTGGACAGCACTGGCGGACCAGCCGCCAGTGGCACCATTCAGCAATGTCAGCCCCAAAACCAACGCCGATCGGGTGAACACCGATCGACCGTGACAGGTCCTTCACCGCCCGGCGCGAACTAAAGCGACAACCTTGTCGTCAGAATGGTATGGGTAGGTAGCGGAGGGAAGGCCGTGCGGTGGGCGGGTGCGCGGGTTTGGTGGGTCTACTTCCTCGTCGCTCCGGCGTTGGCGGGCGATGCCGTCGCGCCGTTCGAGCTCGACGACCCGCCGGTTGAGGCCACAGCCATCGACGCGCCGGTGCGCGCGCAGTTGACCGCGTTGGGCATCCGGCCGGCCAACCCAAGCTCCGACGACGTCTACCTACGCCGGGTCTTCCTCGATCTCTGCGGCACGCTGCCGCAGCCCGAAGAGTGGCTCGCCTTCACCGACAGCCGCGAGCCGGGCAAGCGCGCGGCGCTGGTCGACTCGCTGATGACGCGGCCCGAGTTCGTCGACTACTGGGCCCTGCGCTGGTGCGACATCCTGCGGGTCAAGGCCGAGTTTCCGATCAACCTGTGGCCCAACGCGGTGCAGGCCTATCACCGCTGGCTCCACGACGCGGTGGCGGCCAACCTGCCGTACGACCAGTTCGCCCGCGCGCTGCTGACCAGCAGCGGCAGCAACTTCCGCGACCCGCCGGTCAACTTCTACCGCGCGGTGCAGGGCAACGAGCCGGAGAACCTCGCTGCCGCCGTCTCGCTGACCTTCCTGGGCACCCGCTGGGAGAGCTGGACTCCGGCGCAGCGCGAGGGCCTGGCGACGGTCTTCTCGCGGGTCGCCTTCAAACCGACGCGGGAGTGGAAAGAAGAGATCGTCTACAACGACCCGGCGCCGACCGAGCCGCTGGTCGCCCTCCTGCCCGACGGCAGCACGCTGACCGTCGCCGCCGGCGACGACCCGCGCATCGCCTTCGCCGACTGGCTCATCCGGCCCGACAACCCCTGGTTCGCCCGCGCCGCGGCCAACCGGATGTGGGCCTGGATGATGGGCCGTGGCGTGGTCCACGAGCCCGACGACCTGCGCGCCGACAACCCGCCGGTCAACCCGGAGCTGCTCGACCTGCTGGCCGCCGCGCTGGTCGAGGCGAACTGGGATCAGCGCGCTCTGATGCGGCTGATCTGCGCCTCGCGCACGTATCAGCAGTCGGCCATTCCGCGCAGCGCGGTGCCCGAGGCCGAGGCGCGGTTCGCGCATTATGTCATGCGACGGATCGACGCCGAGATCCTGGCCGACATCCTGCGCTGGTTCACCGGCGAGGGCGAGAGCTACTCGAGCAACATCCCCGAGCCGTTCACCTGGATCCCGTACGACCAGCACACCGTCGCCCTGGCCGATGGGAGCATCACCAGCCCGTTTCTCGAGCTGTTCGGCCGGCCGGCGCGAGACACCGGGCTGCTGGGCGAACGGAACAACCAGCCGAGCGATGCGCAGCGTCTGCACCTGCTCAACTCGAGCGATGTGCAGCGGCGGCTCGAGCGCGGCGGCCGCCTGCACGGCTGCATCGCCTGGGCCGGCGGCAGCAATGAGAAGCTGGTCGCCGCGCTGTATGTCAACCTGCTCAGCCGCGAGCCGACCGCGGCCGAAGCGGCCATCGCCCTCGAGTACTTCCAGGGCGCCTTCGTCAATCGCACCCAAGCCGCCGTCGATCTGGCCTGGGCGCTGATCAACAGCAAGGAGTTCCTCTACCGGCACTGAGCCGCGGGAGCGACGATGAACGAGCGCAGAGACGGTTGTGAGATCACCCGCCGCGCCGCGCTGGGCGGCCTGCTCGCCGGCGCCGCCGGCGCCACGCTGGCCGGCCGCGCCTGGGCCGAGCCCGAACCCGCCCCGCCACCGGCGCCCGAACCGGCGCGCTCGGTGATCCAGATCTGGATGTGGGGCGGGCCGGCGCACCTCGATACGTTCGACCCGAAACCGGCCGCCGGGGCCGACTACTGTGGCCCGCTGAACACCCCCATCGCGACCAATGTCGACGGCATCCAGATCGGCCAACTGATGCCCGAGCTGGCCAAGCAGGCCGACAAGTACGCGGTCCTGCGGGCGATGAGCCACGGCAACAACGGGCACGAGACGGCGTCGTACATCGTCCAGACTGGGCGCCAGGAGGGCGGGCGGATCGTCTTCCCCTGCGTCGGCGCGGTGGTCTCGCGGTTCCGCGGCTACGACGCCGGCTACACCGGCCTGATCCCCCCCTACATCGTGCTCACCACGCCGCAGGGGCGGTTCGACGAGGCCGGCTGCCTCGGCGCGCGGTACAAGCCGTTCGCCACCGGCGGCGACCCGAACGCGCGGGTGTTCACCGTCGAGGGGATCATCCTCGAGGGGCTCACCGAGGAGCGCCAGCGCGGCCGGCGCGAGCTGATGCACCGGCTCGACAGCCTCGGCACCGCGATCCCCGGCGATCCCCGCTTCGCCGCCCTCGACGCGGCCGAGACCGCGGCCTACGACCTGATCCTCGGCGACGCGGGCAAGGTCTTCGACCTGTCGACCGAGCCGGCCGAGCTGCGCGATCGTTACGGCCGCAGCACCTTCGGCCAGTCCTGCCTCATGGCCCGGCGGCTGGTCGAGGTGGGCGTGCCTTACATCACTCTCAATTACGGCGGGTGGGACACGCACAAGCAGCATTTCGAGACCATGCGGCGCAAGCTGCCGGAGCTCGACCGCGGGTTCGGCACGCTGCTCGCCGACCTGGCCGACCGCGGGCTGCTCGAGAGCACCATCGTCTGGTGGTCGGGCGAGTTCGGCCGCACGCCGAAGGTCGACTGGCAGGCGCCGTGGAACGGCGGGCGAGGGCATTACGGCCAGTGCTTCTCGGCCGTCGTCGCCGGCGGCGGATTCCGCGGCGGGCAGGTCATCGGCGCCTCCGACGCCACCGGCTCGCAGCCGACCGAGCGGCCGGTCCATCCGCACGAGCTGCTGGGCACGATCTACGGCCGGATGGGCATCGATCCCCTCGGCCCGCTGCCCAATCCCCGCAACCTCGACCTGAAGGTCACCGACCTGACCGAGCCGCCGGCCCTGCTGGCCGAGTTGAGCTAGTGGACACCGATCCGCGGAGCAGCACGGTAGGGACGCGCCAATGGCGCGTCCGACGGACCGCGCGCCGGGCGATGCCGCGGTGCGGGGCCGTGCAACGCGCCCCGGCGGGCGCGTTGGGCACGCCGTTGGCGTGCCCCTACCGACGTCATGTCTTGTTTGCCGTCCTGCTCCTTAACCTATCCGCCGCCGCGCAGACGGCCGATCGCTCGCCGCACCTGGGTTATCTCTACCCGGCCGGCGGCCGCATCGGCACCACCTTTCGCGTCACCGCCGGTGGGCAATGGCTGCGGGGGGCGAGTGCGGCCTATCTCAGCGGCGGCGGGCTGGCCGTGCGCGTGGTCGAGCACATCGAGCCGCTGCGGCCAAACCAGATCGGCGATGCCGCGCGGTATGCGGCGCAGTTGGTCCAGCATCGCCGCGCGCTGACGACCAATCCTGAGGCCGAACCGCCCGAGTGGCCGGAGCTGCCCGACCATCCGCTGCTCCGCGGCCTCGACGAGATGACCGACGACGAGCTGAACCTGCTCCGCGGCCATCTGTTCGACCCAAAGCGCCAGCCCAACGCGCAGATTGCCGAGCAGGTCGAGCTCGAGGTGACCGTCGCCGCCGACGCGGCCCCGGGCGAGGTCGAGCTGCGGCTGGTCACCGACGGCGGCCTGACCAACCCGATGACCTTCCAGCTCGGCCTGCTGCGCGAGCAGAACGAGGAGGAGTCGTGGCGGCAGCCGTCGGCGGTGACGGAGCTCGAGTCGCTGCCGGCGCTGGTCAACGGGCAGATCCTGCCGGGCGACCGGGACCGCATCCGGTTCCGCGGCCGGCGCGGGCAGAAGCTGGTCGTCGAGGCGCAGGCGCGGCGGCTGATCCCTTACCTGGCCGACGCGGTGCCCGGGTGGTTCCAGGCCACCTTGGCGCTCTACGACGCCGCCGGCCGCGAGTTGGCCTACCTCGACGACTTCCGCAGCGACCCCGACCCGGTGCTCGCCTGCGCGCTGCCCGAGACGGGTGACTACGAAGTCGAGATCCGCGACAGCATCTACCGCGGCCGCGAGGACTTCGTCTATCGCCTGACCATTGGCGAGCTGCCGTTCATCAGCCACCTGTTCCCGCTCGGCGGCACGCTGGGGCAGCCGGCGCGGGTCAGCGTCGCCGGCTGGAACCTGATCGGCGACCGGCTCGACCTCGACACCAGCGCGACCGGCCTGCGCTACACCGCGCTCGGCGCCGGGCGTATCTGCCGCGAGGTGGCCTACGCCGTCGACGAGCTGCCGGAGCTGTCCGAGGCCGAGCCGAACGATCAGACCGCGCAGGCGGTCGAGCCGCCGCTGGTGGTCAATGGCCGGATCGGCCGGCCGGGCGACGTCGACCGCTTCGCGCTCGAGGGCCGCGCCGGCGACGAGCTGGTGGTCGAGGTCAACGCCCGGCGGCTACGCTCGCCGCTCGATTCGCTGCTCCGCCTGCGCGATGCCGGCGGCGCGGTGATTGCCTGGTGCGACGACCTCGAAGACCGCGCCTTTGGGCTGATCACCCACCACGCCGACTCCTATCTGTGCGCCACGCTGCCGGCCTCGGGGCGGTTCGAGGTCGAGCTGAGTGACGCCCAGGCGCACGGCGGTGACGAGTTTGCCTATCGTCTGCGCATCGGCCCGCCTGAGCACGATTACGCGCTGCGCGTGGCGCCGGCGACGTTGAACATCGGCGCCGGGCGGGTGGCGCTGCTCGACGTCTGGGCGCTGCGCCGCGACGGCTTCGACGCGCCGATCGACCTGGTGATCAGCGCCGCGCTGGGCGGCTTCGCGCTCAGCGGCGGCCGCATCCCGGCCGGGCAGAGCCACGTGCGGATGACCCTGACCGCGCCCGACCAGCCGCTCGACCGGCCCGTCGCCCTGCGCCTCGAAGGCCGCTCGACCGTCGCCGGCGAGCCGGCCAATCGGCCCGCGGTGCCGGCCGACAACCAGATGCAGGCCTTTCTCTGGACCCACCTGGTGCCGGTGCGCGACTTCGCCGTCAGCGTGATCAAGCCGAGCTTCGCCGCGCCCGCCGGCCACATCGCCGCGCCGGTGCGCCTGCCCGCCGGCGGCTCGGCCACGGCCAAGGTGGTGCTGCCCGCGCGTCCGAACATCGGCAACGTCGAGTTCGCGCTCGCCGCTCCGCCCGCGGGGGTCAGCCTGTCCGGCGCGACGGCGGTCGATGACGGCATCGAGTTCGTCATCGAGGCCGCCGGCGAGGTGCCCGTCGGCCTGGCCGGCAACCTGATCATCGAGGTCTATCTGACCGGCCGGCAGACCTGGCTCGGGCTGGTGCCGGCGGTACCGTTCGAGATCGTCGCCGCGGGAGGGTGAGCATGGGTTGGGTGGCCGAGACGGTCTGTGCGCCGATCCGCGTCGAGCGGCAGCAGCTCCGCTGCCGCGGCGCCGACGTCGCGCTCGCCCGCTTCGGCAGCGAGCTGCACCTCACCGTCACCCCGCGCGGCCCCGGCTCGCTCGACGAGCAGCTCGCCACGCTGCTCGACGCCTATCGCGGTGCCCTGCGCGACGCCGGGCTCGAACCCGAATCGGCCGTGCTGCGCCGCTTCTACGCCAGCGACCTGGCCAACCAGGCTGCGCTGCTGGCCGGCACGCCGCTCGCCTCGCGCGCGGCGGGCGCCGTCTCGTGGGTCGGTCAGTCGCCCTCGCCACCGGCTAAGCTGGCGCTCTGGGCCTGGCACGTCGACGCTGGCGAGCGTGAGCTGGGCCCGGGCCACCTGTCCCTGCGGCGCGACGGCTTGACGCACCACTGGACCTGCGGCGTGGCCGCTCCCGGACCCGAGTCGGCCGAGGAGCAGACTCGCCGCGTCCTGGCCGAGTATGAGCGGCGGCTCGACGGCTGGGGCATGAGCCTGGCCGACCACCTGGTGCGGACCTGGTTCTTCGTCCCGCACATCGACCGCAACTACGCCGGGCTGGTCACCGCCCGGCGCGAGTTCTTCGCCGCCCGCGGTCTGCTGCCCGAGACCCACTACGTCGCCAGCACCGGAATCGAAGGGCGTGATGTCGATCCCGCGGCGCTGGTGCTGCTCGACGCCTATGCGGTTGCCGGCCTGCGGCCCGCGCAGGTGAGCTATCTCAAGGCGCCCGAGCGGCTCAGCCCGACCCACCTCTACGGCGTGACCTTCGAGCGCGGCACGGCCATCGACTACACCGACCGGCGGCAGGTGTTCATCTCGGGTACGGCCAGCATCGACTCAGCCGGCCGGATTGTCCATCCCGGCGACGTGTCGCGGCAGCTCGAGCGCACGCTGGACAACGTCGCAGCGCTGCTGGCGGTCGCCGGCGCCGGTCTCGACGATGTGTTGTCCTATGCGGTCTACCTGCGCGACCCGGCCGACCATGCCGAGGTCTGGCGCGGTCTGCGCGAGCGCTGCGGCGGCGCGCCGATGACGGTCGTCGCGGCGCCGGTCTGCCGTCCGGGCTGGCTGGTCGAGGTGGAGTGCGTGGCGATGACTACGCCCGCTTGAGGTCGGCGCGGCAGAGTCGGGCGAGCCAGCAGACAAGCAGCGCGCCGCCGAAGGCGGCGAGGCAGTAGACGGGCGGGCCGAGGCGATTGCCCCGGCGTCGCTCTGCTTGGCGGCGAGATGGCTCGTCGACACGAACGAGCCGAAGGCAATCGAGCTCATTGGCCAATGAGCCGTTCGCCAACTCTGCGGTCGGCGCCGACCAGAACCGCCAAACGCCATGCGATCAGCGCCGCGGCGAAGCCGCCCAGGGCATCTACCGGCGGGCCGAGTATCTGCACCGGCTTGTTCGGGTTCGGCCAGCGCCCGACGCCGACGGCTGCCAACGCCAGCGGCAGCACCAAGTTGAGCAGGAGCAGCACGAACCCGACCGCCGCCGCCAGTTTCCACGGTCCTAACCGGGTTCGCCACACCAACAACGCGAACACGCCTGCAGCGAGTAGCGCTTCCTGCCATGTGTTGACCACCCCGATCCACCCGATCCATCCGACCTGGAACCAGGCGTAGTCGATGGCATAGAAGAGCGCGGCATAGACGATCAGCGCGATCACCACCAGCCGCGCCGCGGCTTCGGCAGGATCGCAGACGGTGACCTCCGGCGCAGCCTGGCGCGGTCGAGGGGCGCTGGCCAGGACCACCCGCTGGGTCATAGTGCACTCTCCTGGTCGGTGCACAGCTTCCAGTAGCTCAGCTGATGCGGCGCCTGCTCGACCGTCGTCACGATCACCGATCCGTTGAAGCAGAGGCGCACGGTGCGACCCGAGTACAGGTCCGGCGGATCCGCTAGCTTGCCGAACAGCACGTCGACGACGTATCCCGGTGTCCCAGGCACGCGCTGTGCCCGCTGCCAGTATCGGTCGTTGTCGGACAGAAGCCGGAAGTATCCGTACGAGACCACTCCCGGCTGCAGCGGCTGCTCCGGCGAGAAGTTGCGGTCGTGGAAGTTGGCCCACCCGCCTGCTTCCGCGTGTGGATCACCGGGTGACACCAGGACGGCGCGGTCCGATAAGTACGACGGATGGAGCTTGTATAGACGATCTGGACGTCGCCCCCAGTCGTCTGCGTACAGCCTGAACGCGATGCCAATCTGCTTCAGGTTTGAGATGCTGGCGGTCATCTGAGCACGCCGGCGCACGCTCGCGAACACCGGGTAGATGAGCGCCGCCAGGATGCCCAAAATGGCCAGCACGACGAGGACCTCGACGAGGCTGAAGCCGCGCTGCCGCCTGGCAGCTCCTATGCGAGTCTTTGCACGAGTCATGGCGATGCTCCTCTGCGAGCAAACCAGAGTCGCGGATCAGGTCCGGCGCGTGGAAGGGTGGAATGTGCCACCAGCGGCCAGAGCAGGGGCGCCGGCACATCGAACGCGGCCAGGGCCTCGTGGAGCTCGCGCGGAGCGGCGGTCTTGCCCACCGCCGCGAAGAGCATCACCCCCGCGGTCAACCAACGCAACAACGCCAGACTGGTGAATGGCCTGGGCATCAGCCCAACCCCGCGCCAAACCGTCGGCTGATGGTCAGTGTAACACCAGAGAGAGAGAGAGAGATAGAGAGGCCGTCGAGGTAACTGGCGGGTTACGGAAATGTAGCCGCTAGATTAAAGACTGGGCGGTTTCGACCGGCAGGGCGTGGTCGGGCGCTCAGAACCCAAACGCCGCCGCGTAGTCGTTCGCCCGGTCGCGCCAGATGGTGTGCAGGTGCCGCTGGCCGCGCTCGTTGAGGTTGCTCTGACAGGCCAGCTCGAGCCACACCCGCGGGCCGTCGAGGCGGACGTAGTCACCCGCCCGGTCGAGGCTGGTGGTGCCCGACCAGGCGAGGTAGGTCTCGGGTAGCTGCCGCGCGTACAGCGTGTCGTAGGTCGTGCCGTCGGGATGGTCGGCGGTCCAGGCGGCGAGCGCCTCGCCGACCAGGGCGCGTTGCTCGTCCGACAGCGATGCCACGAGCAGGCCGCGGCCGGTCTCGCCGGTGGGGAAGTTGGTCCGGGCATCGCGGCCGGGGCCGAGCACCACGTCGCCGAACCGGCCGTCGAGCCGCGCGGCCGCGAGCTGCTCAGCGCTCAGCGAGCCGAGCAGCCGCCGCATTGCCTCGCGCTGGGCATCGAGCGGCGCGTAGGCTTCGCCGTCGAGCTCGAACCGGTCGGGGTTGATGCCCAAGTAGTAGGGTGAGCTCGCGCGCAGTTCATCACCGACGTAGTACTGGTTGACGGCCAAGTGGTGGCCGCCGATCTGGAGCAGCCAGCCGTCGGTGGTCGAGGGCGTGCCGACGAACGCGACGTAGAACCAATCCCCGTCGTAGCGGCCGGTCTCGCCGCCGAGGAAGTCGTCGGCGGCGCGAACGCCGCGCAGGCGCTCGAACCCGCGCTCGCCCAGCGCCGCGCCGACCAGGGCCAGCCAGGCCGCCTGCTGTTCGGCGCTGAGCGTCGAGAAGGCGACGCCGTTGCGCAGCTCGGCGCCCTGGCCGCGCACCGGGTTCGAGGGCAGGTTCGACCAGCGCGCGGCGTTGGCGGCGGTCGGCTCGGTCAACGTCGCCGCGCGCTGCTCGGGGGTCAGCAGGTCGAGGTAAGCGCCGGCCAGCGCCACCACGCTCGGCCGCTCGAGCCCGCCGGCGGCGACCAGCAGCCAGGTCGTGCCGATCAGCAGCAGCACCAGGCCGGGCGCGCGGCGGTGGGTGGGGTCTGGACGCACGGGCAGCTCCGGTCGAGTCCATTCTGCATCCCGGACGGCCCGGCCGTGCGCACACACACTGGATGGCGCCAAGGAGTTGCGATGAACGCCCGCTGCGCACTCGGGTTGGCCCTGGGCTTGGTGCTGGCCGGCTGCGGCGATGACGGCACCCCCGCGCCGGCGCCGGTGGCCGCGCGCGGGGCCGTCGAGGGCTTCGCCTTCGTCCCCGCGGCACGGCAGGCGGGCGCGGTCGTCGTCGCGCGCACCGGCACGCCGCCGGCAGGCCACGTGGCGGCGGCCGGCGCAACCGTGGCCGAAGTGGGCGGCGACGCCACCACCACCGCCGATGCCACCGGGCACTTTCGGCTCGACGGCGTGGTGCCGGGCCTGCGCCAGATACGGGTCAGCCTCGGCGCGGCGGTCGGCACCTTCGGGGCAACCGTAGTGCCCGAGGCGGCCGTCCTGCTCGGCGAGCCGGCGACCGGCCGCGCCGCCGCGGTGGACGCCGCCCGGCAGGCACTGGCCGCGCTAGAGCTCAACGGGGTGCCACTCGATCCCGATACGGCGGCGATCTTCGCCCCGCAGCAGCCGTTGCCGGCGGGTGTCGAAGTCAGCGAGCTGCTCGCCGCCGCCGCGCGCGCGACGACGGTGACGCTGGCCAGCGAATCGTGGTTGGTCTACGCCGATCTCGCGCCGACCACCGGCTTCGCTCACGAGGTGCGCTGGTTCGTGATCGACGCAGACACGGGCGACTTGTCCGAGCATCGCGCCGAGTCGTCCCCGCTGCTCAACGGCGCGGCCTACTACTTCGATTACGATGCCAACCGGACCTCGCCGGACCTGGTCAGCGCCCCGCCGGCGGCGCTGCGACCGGTGCCCGAGCCGCTCGAGTCGCCGCCGCTGACGCGCGACCACACCTCGAGCACGACCACGCCGCAGCTCTTCGGGATGGTCATTCTCGGCGACCGACGGCCCGATTTCGTCACCGACTTCAACACGGTCGGCGGCTTCATGGGAGCCCAGGGCGCGACGTGGTTCGCGGTCAGCGCGCCGTCACCGGGCCGGCCGACCATCAATGCGCAGGGCGAAGTGCTGGCCACCTTCACGCACATCAACCAGCAGCTCACGCACGACCTGCACGACACACTCTACGTTTCGCTGCACAGCCACGGGCTGCTTAACGGCACCAGTCCGTTCATGCAGGTGGTGGTGAAAGATGGTCAGGTGCCCGCCGGCGCGACGCACAACTTCAGCCTGACCAGCCTGCCGTGGGGCCAGGTCCGCGCCTGCCACATCATCATCCACATCGATACCTGCTTTGCCGAGGCCCATCTCAACGCGATGAAGGCGCTGATCGAGGGCAGCCCCGGCCTGTTCGCCGGCAAGAAGGTGACCATCGTCGCCGCCTCGGCAGCCGACGAGATAGCCCTCGGCGGAAGTCCGCCCGACCCGCCCGGCGGCTACTTCACCACGCCGTTCATCGCCACGCTACGCGGCCTGGCCGCCGTGCCGGTGACCATCGACCAGGTGGTCGCCGCGTTCGATGCCACCAAGCCGCGGACCGAGGCGGCGACCAAGGACTTCCCGGTCAACTGGGATGGGCCGCAGGCGCGCGGCACGCAGCACCCGGTCAAGTACGTCAAGCCGATGCTGCCCGGCGAGACCTGCGGGGCGGGCGGCGCCACGGTCACCGGCGTTACGCTGAGCACCGCGGTGAGTCTCGATGGCGCGGTGGTGCTGCCGGCCGGCGCCAAGGTGCCCATCGGATGGCTCCAAGACTTCGAGGTGGTGCCGCCGCACACGCCGGTGACCGCCGAGATGGGCTGTGAGGAGACGCACCTCCACGCCGCCGCGGGCAGCGAGGGGATCCGCATCCGGCTGCCCGACGGTCGAGTCGCCGGGCCGGTCCCCGATCCGGACCGAAGCCACTGCGGCTACGGCCCGGTCGGCGCCATCCCGTTCCCGGTGCCCTGAACACGTTCGGCCAGCCCCGGCGGCACCAGCGCCAGGCCGATCCGCGCCGGCGGCACCGCCGCGCCGGTCTGCGGCGGTAGCTCGATCCGTTGCACGGCGGTCAGGCGCGGGAAGCGGCTTGGCCAGTCGGGTGGTGGGGCGGGGTTGTCCGGTGACGGCTCCCAGACCAGCACGCCGCCGCGGCGGTTGAGTTCGTCGTCGCTGCACCAGGGCGCCTTGCGCGGGTCGGTGTCGGTATAGACCTCCGGCCGCGCGGCGGCATAGAAGCCGATGTTGCCCGCCGGCCACCAGTCGCCGGCGGCAATCGGCAGCGGCCCGTCGGCGTGCTCGGCCCAGAGCGCCTCGGCGCGCGCGGCCAGCGCGGGGCCGGGGAAGTGCACCCGGGCCGGCGTATGATCGACGTACGGGCCGACGACATTGCGCCCGACCACGGCGATGAGCCAGCCGGCGGCCCAGATCAGGCCGACCCGCAGGGCGCGGCGGACACGCCACCAGCCCGGCCTCGGCGCGAACCAGACGAGCAGCGCCGGCGCGGCGAAGGTGAACAGCGGCATGCCCCACATGCTGCGGAGCCGCGCGCCGGTGGCCGCCGCGACCAGCAGCACGGTGAGCAGCGGCCCCAGCCCGGCGACGACCAAGAAGCGCTGGGCGACCGACGGCTCGCGGCGCCGCGGCAGGAGTAGCGGCACGATGGTCAGCAGCATGAACATCGTCGCCCAGAGCTGGTCGAGCAGAAAGCGCAGCGGGTTGACCAGGTGATCCCACGGCGAGCTATCATCGGCCGAGCGGTCGAGGGCATACTCGATGGTGATCCAGTCGTGCCGCGCGGCCCAGGCCAGGTGCGGGCCTAAGATCAGCAGGCAGGCGGCCAGCGCCAGGTATGGCCCAGGCGTGCGCCAGACGCCGCGCACCTCGCGGTCGTAGAACGTCCACAGCAGGAGCGGGAGCAGGGCAAACCCGGCGGCGTACTTGGACAGGCAGGCCAGCCCCCAGGCGGCTCCGGCGGCGAGCCAGATGAGTTTGCCGCCACCCCGCAGCGCCTGGAACAGCGCCACAGTGCCCAGCGCGGCGAAGCCGACCAGGCAGAGGTTGTTGTTGAACTCGAGGCTGGTGTAGTTGTAGTAGTGGATCGCCTCGAGCATCAGCACCGAGAGCAGCGCGCGGCTGGGCGGCAGGACCTCGCCGGCCAGTCGCCAGACCGACCAGAAACAGGCGACCATGAGGAGCTGGCCGAAGAGGTGGATCAGCCAACCGGAGTCGCCACCGAGCCGGTGCCCCACCTCAGCCAGCCATCCGGGCAGCGGTGGATGCTTGTAGTAGCCCCAGGCCGGGTTGCGGCCCCAGTGCTGCATCTCGATGGTGTCGAGCGGCGCGTTGGGCTGGGTCAACATGGCGACGACGACATAGACCACCAGGTGGCTCAGCGTCAGGATCCAGAACCACCGTCGCGCCGCGTCGAGTCGTGCCACCGGATGAGGACCGCCGGACTGGATTCTAGCCACTCCTGCCTGGCAAGGCAACGCCCGGACGAAAAGGTCTCCTGACCCCTGTTCGGGCGCCGTCACTTCTCGAATCGCGCATCATAATGAACGTGGGCCGAAGCCGTCGACCCACGGGTCGCGCAGTGCCTGCCCGCAACCGGAGGCGAACGCAGCGATGATGTCAACCACAGCCGTACCCTTCCCGGGGCTGCCGACCACCTCGGACGGCGCCGGGTGCGTCGCCTGGGTCGAGACCAACATCTCCCAGGGCGCCTGCGCCTATCCCATCACCTCGTCGACCACCATGGCCCACGGCTTCGAAGAGGCCTATGCCAACGGCCGGACCAACCTGTGGGGCGACACGCTTCAGTTCATCGAGCCCGAGTCCGAGCACAGCGCCGCCTCGGCCTGCGAGGGCTTCGCCCTCGCCGGCGGGCGGGTGACCACCTTCACCAGCGGCCAGGGCCTGATCTTGATGAAGGAGGTCTTGTACACCATTTCGGGCAAGCGCCTGCCGGTGGTCTTCCACATCGGCGCGCGGGCGCTGACCTCGCATTCGCTCAACGTCCACTGCGGGCATGACGACGTCTACGGCGTGGCCGACACCGGCTGGGGCATCTGTTTCGGCCGCAACGCGCAGGAGGCGGCCGACCTGGCGCTGATCTGCCGCCGCGCCGCCGAGGATTGCCAGACGCCGTTCATGCACGTGCTCGACGGCTTCCTGATCACCCACACGGTCGAGAACGTGCGGCTGCCCGAGCTGGAGCTGATGCGCCAGTTCGTCGGCCGGCCCGAGAACAAGCTGTCGAACTGGATGGACCCGAGCCGGCCGATGATGACCGGCGTGGTCCAGAACCAGGACAGCTACATGAAGGGCAAAATCGCCCAGCGCTGGTACTACGACCTGGTCAAGCCCAAGCTGCTGGCCGCCATGGCCGAGTATGAGGAGCTGACCGGCCGGCACTACGGCCTGATCGACTGCGATGCGATCGACGACGCCGAGTATGCCGTGGTGGCCCTGGGCAGCATGGCCGAGCATGCCGCCGAGGTGGCCCGTTGGTACCGCGAAGAGACCGGTCGCCGGGTCGGCGTGGTCCACGTCACTTCGTTCCGCCCGTTCCCCGGACCCGAGCTGGTCGCGGCGCTGGCCGGCTGCAAGGCCGTCGCGGTGCTCGAGCGCGCCGACGAGCCGCTGTCGCCGAGCAACCCGCTGACCGCCGGGCTAAAGGCCGCCTTTGCCGACGCGGTGACCGGCGCGCCGGGCTTTCCGCGGATCGACCGCGTGCCGACGATCTACTCGGGCTGCGCCGGTCTCGGCTCGCGCGACGTGCGGCCGAGCAACCTGCTGGCGGTGTTCGATCACCTGGCCGAGGACGACGGCTCGCGGCGCTTCTTCACCCTTGGGATCCGACATCCCACGGCGATTGACGCGCCGATCGACCCCGACGTGCGGCCGGCCGGCTCGTTCTCGATGCGCGGCCACAGCGTCGGCGGGTTCGGCTCGATCACCACCAACAAGGTGATTGCGACCATCGTCGGCGACCTGCCGGGGATGTACGTCCAGGCCTATCCGAAGTACGGCTCGGAGAAGAAGGGTCTGCCGACGACGTTCTACCTGACCATCGCACCGGAGCCGATCCGGACGCACATGGAGATGAACCACGTCGAGTTTGTGCCGATCAACGACGTCAACGCGTTCAGCCACGACAACCCGCTGGCCGGCCTGCGCGACGGCGGGCAGATCTTCGTCCAGACCTATCACACCGACCCCGAGCGGGTGTGGCGGGGCATTCCCGCCGCCGCGCGCGACGAGATTGCGCGGCGCGGCATTCGCGTCTGGGCCTGCGACACAGCGAAGATCGCCGCCGAGGTGTCGCGCAGCGAGGACTTGATCGTCCGCATGCAGGGCATCGCGCTGCTCGGCATCTTCCTCCGCGTGGCGCCGTTCCTGGCCACCCGCGGGACCAGCTACGAGCAGCTTCTCGACGCGGTCGAGGAGACGCTCCGCAAGTACTTCGGCAAGCGTGGCGAGCAGGTGGTGCAGGACAACCTGACCTGCGTGCGGCGCGGCTACGAAGAGGTGTTTGAAGTGCCGCGCGAGGTCATCGAGGGCGTCGGCGCCCTGGCTGCCGTCGCGGCGGCCGACTGAGGAGTTGTCATGGCTGACGCAACCATCCACCCCGCCGAACCGACCACCAACGGCCACGCCGACGGCCGGCACCTGAGCTACACCGAGGAGCAGATCCTCAACCTCGACCTCGACGCGCTGACGCGGCAGTTCGAGGAGGAGATCCTCCCCGCCTACAGCCACGGCTCGGCCGATGTGGTGCTGCTGGCCGATCTGGCCACCGCCCGGAGCTGGGTGCCCGCCGGCACCGGCGTGCACCGCGACTTCAGCTACATCGCCACCGAGATCCCCGAGTATGAGCAGGCGAAGTGCACCGGCTGCATGACCTGCGTGACCGAGTGTCCCGACACGGCCATCCTGGGCGTGGCGATCACCGAGGCGACGCTCGAATCGGAGCTGGCCAAGGTGACCGACGCCGCGCAGCGCGAGTATCTGCGACAGCAGTTCGCGCGGACCAAGAAGTACTGGGACGTCTACGAGAAGAAGGGCGAGGAGCCGGCGCTGTTCGGCATCTTCATCGACCCAACCAAGTGCAAGGGCTGCGCCGAGTGTGTCCAGGTCTGTGACGAGCTGGACTACCACGCGCTGCGCATGATCCCCAAGCAGGACGAGACGGTGCCGGAGTACCAGGCCGCCTTTTCGTTCTTCAGCGGGCTCGAGACGCCCGAGACCTACATCAACGAGCGCGCCCTGGCCGACATCATGCTCCGCCGCGACACGCTGCGCTATGTCGGCGGCGCCGGCTCGTGCGCCGGCTGCGGCGAGGCTTCGGCGCTGCGCATGTTCCTCAGCGCGACCTGCTTCCAGGTCGGGCGTGGGAACGTCGGCATCGTCAACGCCACCGGCTGCTCGACGGTCTACGCCTCGACCTATCCCTACAACCCGTGGGACGTGCCGTGGACCAACTCGCTGTTCGAGAACGCCCCGGCCGACGCGATGGGCGTGCGCCAGCGCTGGAACCAGTTGGGCTGGGAAGACAAGAAGCTGTGGGTCATCGGCGGCGACGGGGCGATGCTCGACATCGGTTTCCAGAGCCTCAGCCGCGCGCTGGCCAGCGGGCTTGAGATCAAGTACCTGGTGCTCGACACGCAGGTCTACTCGAACACCGGCGGGCAGGCCAGCACCGGCAGCTACATGGGCCAGAACACCAAGATGAGCCAACACGGCACGGAGCACCGCGGCAAGACCGAGCGGCGCAAAGAGATCACGCTGCTGGCGATGATGCACCCGAACGTCTACGTCGCGCAGACCACCGCGGCGCACATCAACCACTTCTACCGCTGCATCATGGAGGCCAACGAGTTCGACGGCCCGGCGCTGATCAGCATCTACACCACCTGCCAGCCCGAGCACATGGTCGGCGACCACATGGCCGGCGCGCAGGCCAAGCTGGCGGTCGACTCGCGCGCCTTCCCGCTGATGGTCTACGATCCCCGCCGCGGCGACACCATCGCCGAGCGGATGGACCTCAAGGGCAATCCCGCGATGAACGACGACTGGTACACCATCCGCAAGACGGGTGAGACGGTCGACTTCCTCACCTTCGCCCGCAGCGAGGGCCGGTTCGGCAAGCACTTCGACCGCAACGGCAACCCGACCGAGGAGCTTCTCGCCGCCCAGGCCGATCGACTGGCCAACTGGCACAAGTTGCAGGAACTGGCCGGGTTGCGGTAGAATGGGCGATGGGCCGTGACCGCCCATATACCGCCTCGCGGCGGCCCTGCGGCACGGCCCATTTGCTTGTCGGTCGGATGGGCGCCGTGGTGCGATACCTGTAACGGCGCGCCGCGATGCGCCGATCGGCCCGGCGCCGGGGTTGGCCGGGCGCATGGCGATGCGCCCCTACGGCCGGTACGGCTGCGAGGTGCGATGCCTGTAGCGGCGCATGGCAATGCGCCGATCGGCCCGGCGCCGGGGTTGGCCGGGCGCATGGCGATGCGCCCCTACGGCTGGTGTGGTGCTGCCTCCTTCGGCTCGGCGACGGGGATTGGCCGGGCGCATTGCCATGCGCCCCTACGGCTGACGTCGCGCGGTTCGGGGGCGCCCGGCGCTACCGCCCTGGCCGCAGCCAGACGAAATCGAGCCCGACCTCCATCCCCGCGCTCTCGTCGCGCTTGCCGCGGCAGGTCAGCCGCAGGGTGTGGCGGCCGGCGGTCAGCTCGATCAGGTCGCCCTCGGGCCCGCGCAGCCAGTAGTTGTCGAGCCGGGTGTGGTGCGGAGTGAACAGGTCGCAGACCGGGCCCAGCGGCACCGCATCGACCGTCGCCTCGACCCGCCCGCCGCGCGGTGTCTGGACGTACACCGGGACGAGCTGGTAGCGCCCGGCGGCGGCCAGCTCGAAGCTCAGCTCGATGCTCTCGCCCTCGACCTGCGGGCTCCAGCGCAGCGCCCGGCCGCGGGCGAACTCGCGTCCGTCGGCGATCGACACACCGCGCGGGGCGCCGTCCAGCATCTCCTCGCCCTGGAAGAAGACCGCCCCCTGCGCTTGGCCCGCGGCGACCGGTTCGTAGTCGGTCGGCAGCTCGAGGCCGAGCGTCACGTCGAGCCGACTGACGGGCATCCGGTAGTCGCGCAACTCGGGCGCGGCGTAGAACAGCGCCAGGCGACCGTAACTGAAGCCCGGCGTGTGCGAGTGGTGCCACAGCTCGAGGCAGAAGTCGATCCCCGTGCGGAAGGGGATGGGATCGAGGATGTGCCACCGGCAGTTCGAGACGAAGCCCCGGTTGGCCGGCCCGGTGTTCAAGGTCTGGCCGCTGTAGCCGGTCCACCACAGCTCGGGTCGGCTCCACGAGTAGTTGAAGTAGTCTTCGCTGCCGCCGCCGAAGATGCTCGGGAAGGTGTCGTCGTCGACCCAGAACTTCTCGTCGCCCTCGCCCCACCAGTTGCCGCCCGAAGTGGGCACGCCGCTGGGGTTGAGCAGCATCACCGCCGTGCCGACATAGACCCCGCGGCCGCGCGCGGCGAGGATCGGCAGGTCGAACACCTCGGCGCCGCCGCCGGCCACGATGTCGTGGTCGATCGACCAGCGGGCATGGTAGTGCAGCGAGCGCCCCTCGTCCCAGGCCTGCTCACGCACATTGACCGTGCCGTCGATGGTCACCGGCTGCGCGCCAAGGTTGACCGCCTCGAACCGCGCGGCGGCGGCGAACGGCATGGGGAAGCGGCAGCTCATCGTGCCGTCCGGCTCGACCACGAAGGGGACTGAATCGTAGGGGTTGAGCCCCGGCCCGGAGCCGAAGAAGTCGCCGATCGGCGCTTCGATCTGCGGCTGCTGCGAGCCGTCGAAGTAGCCCTTGAGAATGACCTGCCGCAACGCTCGAAAGCGGTCGGCGGCAGTCACCTTCAGGGTCAGTGTCTGGATGCAGCCGCCCGTCTCGCGCCGCCACAGCTCGCTGCTGCCGCCGGGCGCCACCTCGGCGGCGACGGCCGTCTCGTCGCCGGCGGTCGGTGGTTGCCACCGCCGGCCGTCGTGCAGCACCGCCAGCGCGGTCTCAATCTCGGCGGCATAGGTGCGCAGGTCGTCGACCGAGAAGGTCTGGACCGCGGTGCCCGGCTCATAGACGCGGGCCTGGACGGCGTAGAAGTGGACCTGGTCGACCCGGCCGGTCCACTCGATCCGGCAGCGACGCGCGAACGGGATAGGGAAGTAGCCGGCCATGTTCTGGCGGAAGCCGTCGGTCAGCTCGCGCTCGAGCAGTCCCTGCTGCATCGCCAGGTGGCTGTAGAGGTCTTGGAAGAAGCGGTGCGCCGGGCCGTCGTAGAGCGGAATCTCGGCGTCGTCGAGCCAGAGCTTGATCGAGCCGTTGATGGCCGCGGTCTGCAGCCGGACCAGAGCGCCCGGCGCCTGGATGTCGGCCAGCAGGTAGCGTCCGACGCGGTCCTCGCCCGGCTCGTCGAGCACGGCCAGCACGCCGGGGATCGGCTCGCCGCCGAAGCCGTCGTGGTTGGTATACCAGCCGTCGCGATAGGGCGCCACACTTCGCCGGTCGTACGAGTAGAGCTGGATGGTGCGGTAGTGCGGCGCGGGCATGGCGCCGAGGTGGCGCAGGTCGGTCATCTCGCGGAGCAGGTCGCCGGTGGTGATGGGCGCGGCGGAGATGCCGGCGGCGAGGAGCATGGGGTACATCGTGGTCCGTCTCCGCGGGAGGTGGTTCGGGCGGGTCGGTCGGGTTCCTTGTCCGCCCCGCATTGAAATGCAGGGCTGCCGCGCGCGAAACCCGCCCCCTGGGCGGGTTTGGTACGTGCCAGCCCCCGATTTCAATCGGGGG
>CAYONP010000010.1:0-6353 GCA_964405335.1 uncultured Fimbriimonadaceae bacterium | reverse complement strand
TGGGCGGGTTTGGTACGTGCCAGCCCCCGATTTCAATCGGGGGATGATCGGCGTCATCGGCCCGTCACCGCAGGCCCGTCACCGCCGGCCGCGCCCCGGCAGGCATCCTCCGCCCGCGCGGCGAACCGCCCGCGCGGAGACGTACCATGCGCTTGGGGATGGTCTGGACCGTCTACCGGCGGCAACTGCAGCACCGCGACGACCAGGTCACCGCGGGCCTGCGGCTGGCCGCCGAGAAGGGCTGCGCGGTCTACTCCGGGCCGCTCGGCGACTGGCGCGATGCGGCGCAGCGCGAGCAGGTGGCCACGCTGCGCGAGTCGCTCGGGCTCGAACTCGAGGGCGGCTGGGGCTACGACTTCGTCCTGGCCGACGCCGAGACCGCGGCGAGGGCGCTCGACCGGCTCGACGAGTACCTCGAAGTCGCCTGCCCGGCGCTCGGCATCACCACGCTGGGCACCTGTGCCCACACCGACCGCTGGCGCAGAGAGCCGCCCGCGCTGGACGAGGCGCTCGCGCGCATCGCCGCGGCGCTGGCGCCGGCCGCAGCGCGCTGTGCCGCGCGGGGCTGCCGGCTGGCGCTCGAGAATCACGCCGACTACCGCGGGCATGAGATCGCGTGGGTCATCGCCGCGGTCGACTCACCCGGCCTCCGCGCGCGGCTCGACACGGGCAACTCCTTCTGGACCTTCGAGGATCCGCTCGACGCGGCCGAGGCGCTGGCGCCGTACACCATCACCACGCACATGAAAGACATCGAGATTCTGCAGTACGGCCGGCACCGCGGCGCCGTGCTCGGGCAGGGGCATGTCGACTTTCCGCGGATCATCGAGCTACTGCGCGAACGCTCGCCCGAGCCCGACCGCCTGCCGCTGATCGCCGAAGTCGAGGCGCTGCCCGAGGGCACCGACGAGGCCGCCGCCGGCGACGCCTCGCTGGCCTATCTGCGCGGACTCTGTGGAGGTGCGGCATGAGCAAGCGGGCGGCAATCATCGGCTATGGCCGCATGGCGCGCGGCCACGCCAAGTCACTGGCCGCGGTCGGCTGCGCGCTGGTGGCGACCGCCGACATCAGCGCCGAGGCGCGCGACAAGTTCCGCGAAGACTACGCCGGCTCGCGGGCGTACGAGGACTACCACGAGATGCTCGGCGTGGAGCGGCCCGACATCGTGGCGGTGGTCACCCACGATGCCGACCACTGCGCGCCGGTGGTGGCGGCGGCGCGGGCCGGTGCGCGCGGCATCGTGTGCGAGAAGCCGATGGCCATAAACCTGGCCGAGGCCGACGCCATGCTGGCCGCCTGCGACGAGGCGGGCGCGGTGCTGGTGATCAACCACCAGCGGCACTATGGCAAGCAGTACACCGTCACCCGCGAGCTGGTCGCCGCCGGGGCGGTGGGTGAACTGCGCTCGGTTGAGGCCTATCTGGTGCCGCAGTGTCTGCACACCGACGGCACGCACACGGTCCACATGCTGCTCGACTTGCTCGGCTGGCCGAAGATCCGCCACCTGCTGGCCGCGGTCGACGGCCACAGCGGCGCGACCTACTACGGCCACCGCGTCGAGGACGCCGGCACCGCGCTGATCGCGTTCGAGTCGGGCCTCCACGCGCATCTGACCTGGGGCAAGGCGAAGGAGGGGTTCCTGCGTCCGACGCACCCCTTCTCGTACCACCAGTTCATCATCCACGGCGAGCAGGGCAGCATCGAACTGAACGGCGACGAGTGGCACAACGAGCGGCCGCTGGTCCGCGTGCTGCGCGGGCCGAACGTCGACCAGCCGGCGCTGCCCGAACTCGAGCCCGACATGGTCCAGTCGGCGCGCGACCTGCTGCGGTCGATCGAGACCGGCGCGCCGCATCCACTCGGTGGGCGCACCGGCCGCGACGCGCTCGAGGGCGTCATGGCCTGCTATGAATCGGCCCGCCGCCGCGCGGTGGTGACCTTCCCGCTCGAGGTGCGCGACAATCCGTTCCTGGCCCTCTGCGCCGACGGCACCTTCCCGCCGGAGCCGGAGCCGACCAGTCCGTAAGGAGAGATGATGACCATCGCCTGTTCGTCCGCGGTGTTCAGCCGCCGTTCGCTCGACGAGGCCGTCGCCGGCGCGGCGGCCCTCGGCTTCGACGCCCTCGACTGCCTGATGATCGACGGCTGGTGCCATGTGCATCCCAGCGCCCTGGTCGCCGACGAGCACGCCGGCGACGCGCTCGATGCGCTCTGCGCCCGGCACGGCGTGCGGCTGGCCGCGGCCAACGTGGGCTTCAGCCCGAGCCTGTGGCAGCGCGAGGCCGAGGTGACCGCCCGCGGCGTGGCCGAGGTGCGCGCGGTGTCGCGGTTTCTCGCCGCCCGCGGCGTCAACGTCGCCGCGCTGCAGCCGCGCGGGCCGAACCCGGAGCTGTCGGCCGAGGAGAACCTGACCCGCGCCGCGGCGACGCTGCGTGAATACGCCGACGCGGCGGGCGAGCTGGGGGTCACCTACGCCCTGGAGTGCCACTCCGGCTCGATCGCCGAGACGGTCGCGGCTGCGCTCGACCTGGTCGACCGCGTGCCCGGCCTGAAGCTGGCCTATGACCCGAGCCACTTCGTCATGCTCGAGATCCCGCTCGACTCGACCCTGCCGTTGTTCGAGCACAGCGTCGCGGTGCACTTGCGCGACGCGGCGCCTGGCGCGATGCAGGCGCGCTATGGCGAGGGCCGGGTCGACTTCGACTGGGTCACCGCGCGGCTGGCCGAACTCGGTTACACGGGAGTGGTCTCGATCGAGTATCTCGATCAGGCCGAGATCGACGTCGGCGAGGATGCGCGGGCGCTGGCCGCGCGGCTGCGGGCGGGTGCTGCTTAACGACGAGAGGGCCGGGGGATGGCCCGGCCCTCTCGTTTCTCTGGGGTAGAGGATACAACCCCCGATGAGTGCAAGCCCCGTGCCAGCGGCACGGGAGTTTGGCGGATCAGACCCTCCGCCGCCGGCGAGCCAGCGCGCCGAGCCCGAGGCCCAAGAGCGCCAGCGTGCCCGGTTCGGGGACGGCCCGCGGGCCGACCTCGACGGTGTCCGGCGCGAGGATGTGGTTCAGCACCGTGCCGTTGGCCGGCGGGTCGGCCGGATCGGCGACCAGGAACCCGCGGTTCCACAACTCGGCCAACACCGGCCCACCACCGCCCTTGGCATACCAATCGGCCCACACCGGCGCGCGCTTGGTCTTCAAGGTGTAGTCGACGGTGTTGCCGACGCCTTCGAAGTTGACCTTGAGTCCGTTGACGAGCGGGCCGGGCATGTTCGGGTTGCCGCCGCCGGCAGCCATCGGCCCGAGTTCCCAGCCGGTGTTGTCACCGTCCTGCTCCGGGATGGCCGCCCCGCCCGTGTAGCGGATGTCAACGATGTCATCAACGTCGAAGCTGTCAGAAACCTCGATGATCGCGTGGCTCGGAGCGGGGCTGGCCGCCGCGACGATGATGTAGCGGTAGCTCCACAGCTCGGCGCCCCCATCCCAATCCACTTCCCATGAGATGCTCGACGCGCCTTCGACTGCCCACGCCCCCGTGCCGTCAAGGCCGACGCTGTAGCTCAGACTGCCCGAATATAGCGCCGCATCGCACCGGCCCACGGCCACCAGGGCCAGCATCACGGCGGCGCCAATCCACCTGTTCATTCGCATCTCCCGGCTCGGCGAGCGGACGAGCCCTGCCGCCGAGAGATGCAAACCGCGTGCCAACTTCGATCGAGCTTCAGCCGCCGGCGAGCGCCACCAGCGCGCGCCGCACCGCCTCGACCGTCGCCCAGTCGCGGGTGAACCGCTGGGCCTGCTCGGCCGCCGGGGCAATGGTCTCGCGCACGCGGGCGGTCGCCTCGGCGCGCGTCAGACCGCGCGCCTCGAGTGCCTCCTGGGCCAGGTAGATTAGCTCGAGGTCTTCGATCCCGGCGCGCTCAGCCTCATAGCGCAGCGAGCTGTCGGCAATCTGCCGCTGCGAGCCCCAGACAATCGTCGTGTCGCCCGGCGAGCCGAGGCCGAACGGGTCCATCGACCAGCGGTTCAGCGCCCAGTGCAGATAACCGGTGGTGCCATAGAGGTAGTGCATCCAGTGCAGCAGCCGCGGTTTGATCGCGTGGCTGTCGATCATACGGTTGGGAAAGCCGGCCTGCGGCACCCAGGCGACGTAGAACCAGACGTCGTTCCCAGCCGCCTGGACAGCGGCGTACTCGTCGCGCCACTGGTCGAGGTAGTTGAGCTGCGGGACCCAGACTTCGAGCCCGCCCTCGAGCTGCGGGATGTGGATCGCGTCGATCCGGCGGAGTTTCGGCGCGCGGCGGTGGACCTCGGCCGAGAGCTCGAGCCAGCTCTCGCGATTCTCGCCAATCGGCTCGTCGGCCACATGAACGGTGAACCGGTCGAGCAGGCCCAGCGCCTCGATGTGATCCTGCAGCAGGGGCAGCAGCTCGAGCGCCGAGAGGTCGACCGGCGAGCCATCGGGCAGGCTCCGGGCCGTGGCGCCGGCGGCGCTGAAGGTCGGGCAGAGCCAGTCGCCGGTGGTTCGCCCGCCGAAGTGGCCGAGGCAGAAGAGCTGATCGACCCCGGCCTGCTGGAAGGTCGCGAGGTAACGGTCGAACCGCCCGAAGTCGCCGGCCAGCGTGCCGTCGGGCCGCCGCCAGAGATCGACCAGGCTCCACGGCACCATGACCGCGTTCTGGTGGTACCGGCGCATCAGCTCGCCGAGCCGCAGCAGCGCGCGCCAGCCGTCCTCGGATTCGGGCTCGACGCCGAACTCGCGGCACGGCTCGCCCCAGTCGTACCAGTAGACGAACTTCAGCCGGGTCTGCTCGGGCAGCGTGACGGCGGCCACGTCGACGGTGACGGTGTAGGTCTCCTGCCCCTCGCCGGTGACCAGCCGGACGGTCACCTGGCGCGGGCCGGGCGGCGTGTCGCGCGGCACCTCGAAGCGGAGATAGACCGGCTGCAGCCGCCCGGCGGGCAGGTCGCGCACCGGCTCGTCGGCCAACTCTTCGGGATACTCGGACGGCCCCGGCCAGACCAGCTCCTCGGCCGGCGTGGCGCGCGAGTTGCGCTCGATGGCGAAGTAGTCGACGAAGCGGTAATCGAAGGTCAGGCCGGCCGCCTCGTCGGCGAGCAGCCAGGCGTCGTGCAGGTCGGCCTCGGGCCGGATCATGAGCTGGCAGCCGACCGTCTGCCCGCGCAGGGCGAGCAGCGCGATCGCCTCGACCGGCGCGTCGGGCGCCGCCGCGTCGCGCGGGAGCTGCTCGTGCGGACCGGTCAGCCAGGCCGTCCAGGGGCCCGCCTCGCCGCCGAGCTGGATCGCCTCGACCTCGGCCCAGACCACCTCGCTGCGATTCCCCGCGTCGTCTACGCACCAGAACCCGATCCGCGCCGCGTCGGTCTCGACCGGCTGGACCAGGTGGAATCGATCGTCGCGGCTGTCGACCGCTTCGACGGCCAGCGGCGCGTCGCGGCCCGGCGCGATGATGCCGACCCGCACCACGTCGCGGTCGAGCAGGTGCGGCCGCCAGCCGGCCAGCGTCTGCCCGCCCAGCCGCACCGCGCGGACCCAGCCCGGGCGCGGCGGCTGGCGGTCGGCCGGCGTGGCGGCGATCGGCTCGCCCATCGGCGAGACGCCGCCGTCGCCGTTGCTGGCGCTCGCGCGCAGGCGGTACTCGCGGCCATTCGCGAGCGAGCGCAGCAGCGCCGGCGGGGCCGCCGCGTCGGCCACGGCGACGGGCAGCTCGCCGTCGTCGGCGTAGATGAGCACAAAGGTCGCCGTGTCGGCCAGCTCGGGCTGCCAGGTGACGGCCAGGCAGCCCTCCTCGCCGTCCGGCGTGGCGGCCTGCAGCACCGGCCGCGGTGGCGGCGGCAGATTGGACGGCAGCCGTTCCATGCTCACCTCGTCGAACCAGATGGTCCCGTCGTTCGGCGTCAGGGTCAGCAGATCGAAGTGCACCGCGCGGGTGCGGGGCGGCGCGGTGACGATCGTGTCAACGGCGGTCCAGTCGCTGTCGCCGCCGATGGTTAGGACCTGCTCGCCGGCCATCCAGCCGTCGGGGCCCATCCATTCGATCAGGATGCCGCCGCGTGCCTCGCCGAGCCCCTCGCAGCGGGCCCAGCCGCGGACGCGGTAGCGGCCGGGATAGGCCGGCCGGCTCTGCAGCATGATGCCGCGCAGCCCGCCGCCGACGAGCTTGACCGCGGCCCCGCCACCCCGCCCCTCGCCCGGCGCGGCGAGCGCCTCACTGACCCCCGCGCCGGCCGGCTTGGCATACCAGGCGTTGGTGTGTGGCCAGCCCTCGAGTCCGGCCTCGAAGTCGCCGTTGAGCAGGATCGACGGCCCGGCGGCGGTGACGATGAGCAGCGCGA
>CAYONP010000009.1:0-84485 GCA_964405335.1 uncultured Fimbriimonadaceae bacterium | reverse complement strand
ATGGCTTTGGCCTGCACGACATGATCGGCGGGGTGTGGGAGTGGTGCCGCGACGCCTATGATGAGAACTGGTACACCTTCATGCCGGATCGCGATCCGCTCAATGAAGGCAACACGAGTTCACCCCGCGTGTTGCGGGGTGGCTCGTGGCGCAACATCCCGGAGGACCTGCGAGTCGCCTACCGTAACGGGGGCCACCCGGGCCTCCGGAGCCTCGACTGCGGGTTCCGCTGCTCCGAGGCTCCTTAACACTATACACTCTAACACTATGAGTTTTTCACTGACACACAGAGGCCAAGAAAGGAACAGGCATGCGCGAGATGGAGATGGAGGACGAGGGTGAGCCCAAAGGCGAGTTGCCCGTGCTCACGGCCATGTACGATCTTACGAAGTGGATAGGGTGCGGCTTGACGCGCCATCGACTCCACACCGGCAGCGGTGCGGCTTGCCGGCCCATCCGCTTCACACCGTCCCTGGTGCGGCGAGCCGCACCCTATCGCGCCGGCGTGGAGTGGTGGTGTGTCGCGGTGGTGGCGCCGGCTGGTTGCCGGCCGCCGAACATCGGAGCGCGCAGCGCGCCGCCACGACGGCGCCGCGCTATCGGTGCAGCGCGGTCCGGTGGCCGTCACCCGATCTCGTCGACTCCCCCCATCCAGAATCCAACCCCCCGCCGCTTCCAGGTGTAACTGCAAGCCACACTCTCCGCGCCGGTGGCGATGATGCTCGGGTAGCTGAACTCCTCGCCCGGCTCCGTCTCGATGTCGAGCCGGCGCGGCCAGGTCTGGCCGTTGTCTTCCGAGACCGCCAATCGTAACGGCGTGCGGGCGGCCCAGTCGCCGGCAGTTGGGTTGTGGATCAGCACCAGCCGCCCATCGGCCAGCCGCACGACATCCAGGCCACTGTTGTTGTTCGGCAGGTCGGTTGGGTACAGCTCGCTCCAGGTCAGCCCGCCGTCGTCGCTGTCACTCCGATAGGCGCAGCCGGCGGAGCTGCGGCAGAGCAGGTGGACCCGGCCGGGCTGTGACTCCCACAGCGTCGGCTGGATCACTCCCGGCCCGGGCGTCGCGTCGTGGTCGATGGGGATCAGGCCGGTCGCCTGCCAACTCTCGCCGCCGTCAGTCGAGCGGTCGACGAAGGCGTCCCAGTAGCCCTGCCCGCTGCGCTGTTCGATCGAGGCGCCGGCCAGCCAGGTGCCGTCGTTGAGCACGATCGGCTTGTTCTTCACCGGCCCGCGGCCGCCGATATCGCCGGGCACCAGTTGGCGCGGTTCGGTCCAGGTCATCCCCCCGTCGCGGCTGCGCCGGTGCCAGGTGCGCCAGACCCGCGGCGAGCGGCCGACCTTGAAGAAGAGGTGCACGCTGCCGTCGCCAGGGGCGAACAGCACGGGGTTCCAGTGCGCCTGCGGAGCGACCTTGGCCAGCAGCCGCGGTTCGCCCCAGCCGTCGGCTCCGCGCACCGCGCCCCAGATGGCCACGTCGGGGTGGTTCTCATGCGTGCCGCCAAACCAAGCGGCAATGAGACGCCCGTCGGCCAACGGCGCCAACGTCGAGGCATGGCACGACTCGAACACCTGCGGCAAGGGGAAGACCTGCTCGTGGATCGCCATCGACGCCTCCTCGGCCGAGGTTGTAGCACACCCGGCCGGGGCGGCGCGAGTCGGCGATCAGACCGCGGCGATCTCGCCGGTGACCACCTCGGCGCGGAAGTAGTGCGTCGCCGGCATCGGGCAGCCGGCCAGCCGGCGCAGCAGCGCGAGCTGGCCGACATGATGCAGCGCATCGGACAGCGGGCCGTGGAGCAACTGCTCCAGCGACACCGAGGTCGGCACGGCGCCGGCGGCGAGCAGCTCGTCGACGCGCCGCAGCGCCGGGCCCAGCGCGGCGAGCTCGTCGGCCCACGAGGCCGGCTCCGGCCGCACCGGCTGGTCACCGGCCAGGTGCGCGGCGACCATCGCGAGCAGGCCACGCAGGTGGGTGACCAGCTCATGGGGCGACTTGGCGCCCTCGCCGGCGACGAACTCGGCGAAGCCGGCGGGGCAGTCGCGCAGCGCCGCCGCGGCGCGGTAGGCCAGGCCGGCAACGAGGTGCCGCAACGCGTCGTGGGCCGTGTTCATCGCCTCAACTCCGCCGCCAGCCAGGCCAGCTTGCGCTCATTGTGCAGCGCACCGCCGCCCTCGTGCTTGTTGTAGCGATAGACCGCCATCTCGTTCTGCCCGGCGCCGCTGGCATGATAGGCGGCATAGACGGTGCTCGGCGGGCAGACATCGTCCCACAGGCCGACACTCCACAGCATCCGGCAGTCCGGCGCGATATCGGCCGCCAGGTTCATCCCATCGAAGTAGCTCAGCGTCTCGATCGCCCGATCCGCCCGGTCGCCGAACCGAGCGCAGTAGTTCTGCAGCTCGAGATAGGGGCCGGCGAGAGCGATCTGGATCGCCCGCTCAAAGTGGCACAAGAACGGCACGTCGGGCATGGCCAGCTTGATCCGCTCATCGAGCCCGGCCGCCGCGATGGTCAGTCCGCCGCCCTGGCTGCCGCCCGCCGCGGCCAGCCGCGAGGTGTCCAGCTCGGGCCGCCCGCAGACGAAGTCGACCGCGCGCACGCAGTCGGTGTAGACCCGCCGGTAGAAGTACTCCTCGGGCAGCTCAATCCCTTGGGTCATCCAGCCCTGCACCGAGCCGCCCTCGTAGCCGCCCTGATCGCCGGTCCGGCCGCCCTGGCCGCGGGTGTCGATGGTCACCACCGCGCAGCCGAGCATGACCCACTGCAGATAGGCCGCCGGCTCGCCCGCGCCGCCCGAATAGCCGTGATAGACCAACAACGCCGGCGGACGCTCGACCGCCGGCCGCAGGTACCAGCCGCCCACCGGATGCCCGCCCCAGCCGGCGAAGGTGAGCCGGTTGACCTCGACGCCGGGCACCGGATAGTCGATCCGCTCGAGCCGCGCGTCGATGTCGAACGCCCGCGCCTCGGTGAGGGTGTCGCGCCAGAACTCCTCGAAGTCGGGCCGGCGCGTCGGCGCGGGGCGGTACTCGACCAAGCGGTCATACGGCATGTCGATCGAGGGCATCGGTCGGTCTCCGCGCGGAGGATAGCAGCGCCCGCGGGCGGCGGCAACGGGAGCCTTGCCCGGGGTGTGCGGGCCGGGGGCCGCCGCGGCCCCCGGCCCGCGCACGTGCGATGCTGGCCGTTGCGCCCGGCCCGCCCGGCTACCCGAACAGCCCCACCATCCGCTCCGGCCGGTCGGTGATGATCCCGCGCGAGCCCTTCGCCGCCAGCCGCCGCGCCGTCCACGGCTGGTTGACCGTCCAGGTAAAGACCGGCTTGCCGTCGCGCAGTGCAAAGCCCAGGTCGACCAGCAGCAGATGCGCCGCGAACGGCACCAGCAGCTCGCTCTGCGCGCGCAGCTCGGCGCTGGGAAAGCCGAGCGACAGCGCCCCGCGCGGAATCTCCTTCGAGTGCCACCGCACCGCCGCCAGGTTCTGCCAGAGGAAGCTCCAGATCCAGACTCGCTCGACCATGTCAGCCGACGCCACCTGCTGGACCACCTCGCGCACCAGTTCCGGCTCGGGCTGCTCGGTCTTGATCTCGATGGCCAGCCGCAGCCGCAGCTCCCGCGCCAGCGCGAGGACCTCCGCGAAGGTCGGCACGTAGGCGTCGTGGTAGCGGTCGCCGAACCGCTTCGGATAGCCCGCCGACAGCCGCCGAATCTCGTCGTAGGTTCGCTCGCGCGCCGGGCCGGTACCGCTCGTGGTGCGGTCGAGCGAAGCGTCGTGCAGCACGGTGGGCACCCCGTCGGCGCTGGGACGGACATCGATCTCGGCCGCGTCCGCACCGAGCAGCGCCGCCAGCCGGACCGCCTCGAGCGTGTTCTCGGGCGCCTCGTGCGAGGCGCCGCGGTGGGCGATGATCCACGGCCTCATGCGCCGACCTTCTTCTGGCAACGCGGGCAGTAGCAGGTGCTCCGCGCGTTGATCACCAGCCGCTTCACCGGCCGGCCGCAGCAGGGCGCGGGTTGGCCCGCACGGCCATACACCGCGTGCTCGGCCTGATAAGCGCCCGGCGCGCCGCCGGCATCGACATACTCGCCATCGATCGACGAACCGCCCGCCGCGATGGCCTGTTCGAGCGTCTCGCGCATCGCCGCATAGAGCCGCCGCGCGCGCGGCCGGCTGAGCCGGTCACTGCGCTGGAGCGGGTGGATCCGCGCCCGCCAGAGCACCTCGTCGGCATAGATGTTGCCCAGCCCGCAGACCACATCCTGGGCCAGCAGCAGCGGCTTCATCGCCCGCCGCACCGCGCCCAGTCGAGCGACGAACTCGGCCTCGCCCACCGCCAGCGCATCGGGACCGAGCCCGCGCAGCGAGGGCAGCTCGCCGACGGCGTCGTTGTCGATCAGGTGCAGCCAACCGAACCGCCGCACGTCGCGCCAGCGCAGTTGCCGGCCGTCATCCAGCGCGAACACGAGGTGCGTGTGCGGCAGCTCCTCGTCCGCCGGCGCGTGAATCCGGAGCTGGCCCGTCATGCGCAGATGCACCGCCAGCGTCCGACCGTCGTCGAGCTCGATGAACAGGTGCTTGCCGTAGCGATCGACGCCGGTGACGCCCAGCCCGGGCAACCGCTCGAACGCCTCGCGCGAGGGGCGGAGTTGGTCGTCGCGCCGAATACTCAGGCCCTCGATCCGCCGGCCAACAAGCGCCCGCCGCAACCCGCGCGCGATGGTCTCGACCTCGGGCAGCTCCGGCATCTCAGGCCCGCGCCCAGGCGTATTCGTTCAGGTCCACGCGCACGTGCCGCGCCAGCTCCGGGTGAACGCGGTTCAGCTCGCGCCAGCAGTCCTGCGCGATGCGACGATAGCTCACATGCCCCTGCTTGCCGCTGCGCAGCTCTATGAAGTGGAACAGCTCGCGCAGGTTCCAGGTGATCAGCAAGCGCTTGCGACAGGCCAGCGGCAGCACGTATTGGGCGCGCTCCAGCCCGTGCTCGGCGGCGAGCCGTTCGTGCACCGTAATCGACTGCTCCATCGCCGCCTGGTAAGCCGGTCCGTGACCCAGGAGCTCGATCTCCGGCGGCGTATCGTAGCCGTGGGCGGGCGTCAGCACCTGGCCGGTCTGGGTGCACAGGCGATGCCGCTGGATGTCGCGGTAGGCGCCGTAGTCGACCAGGATCTCGTGAGTGTAGGTCAGGTGCTCGAGCGCCCGCAGCGGCTCGTCGTATGGACCGCGCGCGGCCAGATAGGCCTCGATCACCGCGCCCTGACGGGCCGCGTCGAGCCGGCCGACCGCCGCGCGGCATGACTCCCAGCCGGCGCCTCCCGCCTGGTACAGAATCGCGGTCGCCAGCTCGGCCAGCGGCTCGTCCGGCGCGCGAACCAACCGCACCGCCGCGCCACCGGACTCGGCCGGCAGCAGTTCGGCGGCCAGGTCGGCGATCGACTCCCGAGTCTGCCGCAGGTAGTCGTTCGGCGCCGCGTACTTGATCAGCGTCGGCACCATCTTCGTCGCCTCGGCCTGCAGCAGCGCGGCCAACTCGCGGAGCTCGGCCAGCGGGTGCGAGTAGAGCTTGGTCAGCAGATGCTCGAGCGTCCGCGCGTTGCAGGTCAGGCCGAGGTTGGTCCGCGTCGCCGCCGGCAGCAGGTAACGCAGGATGTCGCACGCACGGGCACGGCAGACCGACTCCCAGCGCCGCTCGGTCCACTCCTCGGGCCGCGCGGCCAGCTCCTTGACCTGCTCGGTCACCCGCGGCATCAGCTCGGCATAGAGCGCGAGCAGTCCGCGGCAGGCCTGGTCATACAACCCGGCCAGCGGCCCGGCGGCGATGTCCGGCTCGCGGACGTACATCTCGGCATCGAACGGCACATACCGAGTCGACTTCTCGGTGTAGCTGGCCAGACGGTTGTCCTCAATCACCTTGGTCGCGACGATGCTCACGTCTTCGATGGCCAGGTGCACCACGGCGTGCTCGGCGACGCTCGAGTGGCCGTAGCCGACGACCCACTTCTCGTGGAAAGCGCGCGCCTTGTCGCGCGCCGCCTCGAGCCCGTCGCCCTCGTCCAGCAGCGCCGGCTGCATCGCCAGGTCGCCCTCGCGCAGCAGCTTGGCCAGGTTGTCGCGCAACGACAGCGGACTGCGCGAGTAGTAGGCAAAGAGGACGGCGACCACCTCTTCGGGCAGGTTGCGCAACGCGAAGACCGGCCGGTCGAGGTTGGTCACATAGGGTGCGAGCAGCTCCAGGTCGGCGGTCAGGCTCATGCGGCGGGTCCTCTCAGTCGCCGGCGTAGATGAACGCCACCGGCGCCCTGTCGGCAAGGATGACGTGCACCGGCTGCTTCGTCGCCGCCAGCCGCCGGCCCTCCTCGTCCCACTCCGAACGGCGGTTCTGGTAGACCACGAAGTCGGCCGGCCCATCGCCGACCAGACGCAGGTCGGCCCGCAAGATGCCCACCGCGCGGTACATCTCGAGGCTCGAAAGGAACCCCGGCGGGAAGATCCGGCAGGCCGAGCCGGGCGGCGCGTTGGCGCTCAACCAGCCGCACGCGGCGCGGAGCGGCTCGCCCCAGTAGATCGCCTCGAACCCGCGCCGATCGGCACCCGCCGCGCCGCTGATCAGCTCGTTGTAGTAAGCGAGCGGGTAGGGGTGCACCTTCAGCACGCCGAGCAGCGAGGGGAGGCAGACGATCAACGCGACCAGCGCCGCCGCCAGCCCGCGGCGCGGCAGCCAGCGCCGCGGCCAGGCCGCCGCCGAACCGATGCCCAGCCCGGCCAGCCCGGCCACGAGCGGCAGCGCCGGGAGGAACAGCCGCACGCCGTTGTACTTCGCTGAGCCGGGCAGTGAGTAGGGCAGCAGGTGGCAGACGATGCCGGCGACGAGCAGCATCGCCAGCGGCCTCGCCCGCGGCTGCCGCACGCCGATGCCGGCGGCGACGAGCACCAGCAGCGGGGTGGTCAGCGCGAGCATGACCCACGGGTAGTGCCACGGCGGGGCGCTGTCGGCGTAGATGCGGCCGAAGTACTCGACGCCGATGAACCCGTGCCGGCCGTGGAAGGCGAGCACCTGGCGCAGGTGGGTAAATCCATCGTACCAGAGCCACGGCCAGGCCAGCCAACCGGCGGCCGGCGCGACCAGCAGCGCCACGCCGAGCGCGCGCCAGGTGCCGCGGCCGCGGGCGACCAGCAGCACCGCCGGGGCGACCAGCACGCCGTTGAACTTGGCCAGGCAGGCGGCCGCCAGGCCCAGACCGAAGCCGACGCCGCGACGGGCGCTCGGCTGCTGGATCAACCGCCAGCCGAGCGCCAGGGCGAGCGTGCTGAAGAAGGCGACCGGCAGGTCGATCGCCGCCAGCGCGCCGTGGCCGATCGCCCGCGGCAAGGTCCACCAAACCAGCGCCGCGGCCAGCCCGGCGGTTCGTCCGGCGACGGCGCCGAGCCAGAGCCAGAGCAGGCTGCCGGTGGCGGCGAAGAGCAGCACGTTGCCCAGCCGGTAGTGGGTGAACGGCCCGCCGGGCCAAGGCAGCCGCCGGCCGAGGGCGAGGGTCAGCTTGCCCAGCGGCGGGTGCCAGTCGGCCACCGAGGGGATCGGCCCGCTGTTGCCCCAGCCCTCCTCGAGCGCCGCGACGCTGAGGGCTGAGCGATCGAGCCGGAGCAGCCGGGCACACCAGTTCCAGTGCCGTTCGCCGACGGCGGCGTAGACCGGCTCGTCATAGGTCAGGCCGACGACCTCGGCAAAGAACCAGCCGTGACCCAGGGCGACCGCGAGACCGAGGCCGACGGCCAGCAGCCAGTCGGCCCGCCGGCGCGTCACACCGCGCAGCCGAGCAGCGTGTGGGCGGTGGCGTCGGTCACCCGCACCCGCACCAAATCGCCCGGCCGCGGCGCCGGCTCACAGGCGAAGACGGTGTTCTTGAACTGCGGCGACTTGCCATACCAGCCGTTGCCCCGCTTGGCTGTGCCCTCGACCAGCACCTCGACCTCACGGCCGATCCAGGCCGCGTTGGTCACCGCGCCGACCGCCTCCTGGCGGGCAATCACTCGCTCGAGCCGCGCCGTCTTCTCCTCGGCCGGCACGTCGTCCACCCACTCATGCGCCTTGGTCCCGCTGCGCGCCGAGTAGGCGAACATGAACGCCGAGTCCCAGCCGATCTGGTCGACCGCCGCCAGCGTGCGCTCGAACTGCGCCTCGGTCTCGCCGGGGAAGCCGACGATCAGGTCGGTCGACAGCGCCAAGTCGGGCACCGCCGCGCGGAACCGATCGACCAGCCGGCGATACCCGTCGTAGGTGTAGCCGCGGTTCATCCGCGCCAGCACCTCGTCATCGGCACTCTGCAGCGGCAGGTGCAGGTAGGGCATCACCTTGTCGCACGCCGCCATCGCCTCAATCGCCGCCGGGTCGAAGTCGCTCGGGTGCGGCGAGGTGAAGCGGATGCGCTCGAGCCCGTCGACCGCATTGACGGCGCGGAGCAGGTCGGCGAAGGTCTCGTCGCCATCGCGCCAGGCGTTGACCGTCTGGCCGAGCAGGGTGACCTCGCGAATCCCCTGTGCGGCCAGATGCCGCGCCGAGCGGACGATCTCATCGCGCGGCAGGCTGCGCTCGCGGCCGCGAACGAACGGTACGATACAGAAGGTGCAGAACTTGTCGCAGCCGCGCATGATGGTCACGAAGGCGGTCACGCCGTTGTCGCTCGCCGGGTCGAGCCCCTCGTAGTTCTCGCGCTTGTCGAGCCGCACGTCGACGAACGGTTCGTCGCGCTCGGTGAGCAGGATGTCGCCGATCCGGCGGTAGGCGTCGGGGCCGACGACCAAGTCGACATAGGGCGCGCGCTCGGCAATCTGCTCGCGCAGGTGCTGTGCCATGCAGCCGACGAGGCCCAGCGTGACCCACGGCCGCTGCTGCTTCTGCCCGGCCAACTGGGCCATGCGACCCCACACCCGCTGCTCGGCGTGATCGCGGATGGCGCAGGTGTTGACCAGGATCACGTCGGCATCGGCCGGCGTGTCGGTGCGGCGATAGCCGAGCGGCTCGAGCTGGCCGGCGAGCAGTTGCGAGTCGGCCACGTTCATCTGGCAGCCATAGGTCTCGATGTAGAGCTTGCGGGACATGGTTCAGAAGGCCGCCGCGCCGCGCGGGGAGCGGTTCCAACGTAACAGCAAGCCGCGCACCTGTCAACGCCGAGAAATGGGGACGCTGCCCTGATTTGGCAAATACGTTGACAAGCTGAGTGGCGTCGCTGGTCTATCGGTTGCGCCAGCAGTAGGCATCGTAGCGGATCTCGCTCCAGGCCAGATCGGGCAGGGGATGGCCGGGGTAGAGCGGGCGGGCGACGGGCACGAACTCGAGCCGCACACGCATCCGCTCGAGCCCGCGGGTCAGCGCGCGGGGGACAATGAACTCGTCGTCGCGGAAGCGGCGGTTCGAGGTCTGTGCGTGATGCTCCGTCGCGCCGAGTTCTCCGCGTGGGTTCGAGTAGACGCAGGTGTTTGAGCCGGCCAGGTACCAGGTGCCCGCGTGGGTCAAGGGGCCGGCCGCCTCGCCGCCGGCGTCGGCGACGTAGACCTCGGCGCGCTGGTTGGGATAGGCGTAGTCGAGCGTGCGCCGCAGCACCACGCCGTAGTTGTCGGGCTCCAGCGCAAGGGTGAACTCCGACGCGCCGGTGGTCACCCGTCCAACCTCCTCGTGCGGTGGGTAGACCACCTGCTCGCGCGCTCCGACGCCGACCAGCAGGACCGGCCGGCCGTCTACTTCGCCGCGCTCGATCCGGCCACGCAGCGCCGTCGCGTCGTCGGCCGTGAGGGCGATCTCGCCGGCTGCCGGCGTGACTTGGGTCGGCTGGTCCGGCGGCACATCGCGCCATGGGCTGAGCAGGATCTGCTCGACGCGATGGCCCGGGTGGCGTGGCTGCAGCCGCAGCCGGTGCCCGCCGCCACGGGTGAAGGTCACCGTCTGCGGCGGCTGGCCGGGCAGGGCGCTCGACCAGGCGTCGGCGCCGGACGGGTGCGCATCGCCCCAGTTGCCGAACCCCTTGGCGTGATCGTGCCCGGCGCCGAGGCGGGTGGTGCCGATCTCCTGGTCGAACTGCAGCCAGACCGCGTCGGACGTGAGGCTGCCGTCGAGATTCGCGCCGAGCAGCCAGAGATGGTAGGTGCCGGCGGCGGCCGCGAAGTCGAACTCGGCCCGATCCTCGGGCTCGGCCAGCGGCGCCGCGTCGGCCGCGCCGGTGGCGAGACGGATCGTGTCGGGCCCCCACTCGAACCGCGAGGTCAGGTGGTACGGCGCCGAGGCGTCGGGCGACAGGTAGCCGTGCGCCCGCTCGTCGTCCTGGTCGCCGAGGTCGAGCGAGTCGGTGGGCACCAGCGTGGCCGCCGGCGCGCCGTACCAGTAGCTGACCGTCTCGTAGTGCTCCGTCGATTGGTTGGTGCCGCCGTGCTCGAGGCGAATAACCGCCCGGCGGCCGAACGGCATCAGGTCGGCGAGCAGGAAGCGGTAGGCCGACTGGATCAGCTCCTCCGGGTCGCGCGCCGCCGCAGGGCTTGGGGCGCCGCAGGGATGTCCGGCCAGCGGCAGGGTCATGTTTCGCCCGCCCCAGTAGTCGCCGCCGCCGCCCCACTCCTCGGTGCCGGTGCCGTAGGCCTGCGGCGTGCGGGCGTCGTCGAAGAAGAACCGCGGGTCACCCTCCAGCGTGTTCAGCACGCCGCGGTGCGAGAAGATCCACGAGGCGCCGACGAAGCTGCCCGACCAGTCGTCGGCGCCTTCGGCGCCGCGGGTGTCGAGCAGCAGCAGATCCTCGCCGGGCACCGGCTCGGGGTGATCGGCATAGCTGGCGTGGAAGTAACCGAGCCGGCTGGGATGCTCGTCGAGCGGCGCGGTGCGCAGGCGCCAGCGCACGGTCGCCGTCGACTCGCCGCCGACCAGCTCGACTCGCGCCGAGCCGAAATAGGGCATCGGGAAGACGCAGGCCAGGTGTACCCGCTCCGCGTCGTAGCGGATGGTGATCGGCAGCGAGCGCACCAGGTACTCGCGATCATCGCGGTTGTAGAGCGTCCCCGCACCGAAGAAGAGGGCCACCGGCGCATCGATCGATGGCGCGGCGCGGCCGTCCCAGGTCACCCGCAGGCGCGCCCGCCCGAAGTCGACCGCCTGCGCCCGCGGCACGCTCAGCTCGATCGCCCGCAGCGTCGCCGGGCCGGCCAGCTCGGCCAGCGTGATCGCCGCGCCGGCCGGCAGCTCGGCCTCGCCCGCGTGCGCGGCCAGGCCGCCGGGCAGCAGCTCGGTGCCAGACCGGCGGAGCAGCTCGAGCACGTCGGCGTCGGGTGGCGAGCGACCGTCCCAGGCGCGCAGCGGCTGCGTCGTCGGCGCGCTGCGGTCGAGCAGGTGGTAGATGTAGTAACCGGTACCGTAGTGGGTGCGCGAGTAGGCCAGGCGGAGTGAGCGTATGAACCCGATCGGCACCCAGTTCAGGTCGGCGCCCTTGGTCGTCGACCAGGTCCAGGTCAGCGGGTTGGGGAGCGGCTCGGTGGGCAGGAAGAGGGTCTCGGTCAGCCGCGCTCGGGCGGTGACCGGATCGGCCGTGGCGGTCTCGGCGATGAGGTGATCGACGCCGTCGACCTCATAGTGCCACGGGCTGCCGTGCCAGTGGTTGGTGCGCACGAAATAGAGCAGGCCGGGTCCGACGGTGTCGAGCGAGACGCTGAAGTCGTCGGCCTCCTGATAGAGGAAGTGGCTCGCGTCGGCCGCCTCGTTGCCGCCGCGCCGGTCATAGGTCGAGCGCATGTAGGCCCGCACCCCGATCCGCTGCTGCGGCCAGCGCTCCCAGTGGCGATAGGCGTCGAGCCCGATCGGCAGCGGCGCCGGCTCCGGCGGCGCGGCGAGCAGCAGGAGCGAACCGAGCAACACTGTGGGGGACATCCGCGATCGCCGAGCCCGGAGTTCGCCCGCCCGCCGTGCCGCCCTCCTCGGCAGGTGACTCACCCTCGCCGGTCAACCCGCCGGCATGGCTGACCCGCTCGACCTCGACCTGGCCCGCGAAATCGTCCTGGCCCACGCCGTGGCCACGCCGGCCGTCCGCTGTGCGGTGGCCGACGCCGGCGGCCTGCACCTGGCCGAGGAGATCGTCGCCCCGCACGATCACCCGCCGGCCGACAATTCGGCCATGGACGGCTACGCCGTGCGCAGCGACGACCTCGCCGCCGCCGCCGAGGCGCCCGTCGCGCTGCGGCTGGTCGGCACCAGCGAGGCCGGCCATCCCAGCGGCACGCCGTGCGCGCCGGGTGAGACGGTGCGCATCTTCACCGGCGGTCTCATCCCCGCCGGCGCTGACGCGGTGGTCATCCAGGAGCAGGTCGACGCGCCGGGCGACGGCGCGGTTCGATTCACCGCGCCGACCCGGCCCGGCGCCAACCTCCGCCGCGCCGGCGAGGAGTACCACGCGGGCGACGGACTGCTGCCCGCCGGCACGCGGCTCAACCCGCCGGCAATCGGCCTGCTCGCCTCGGCCGGCCGGGCCGAGGTGCTGGTCCATCGCCGGCCCCGGGTCGCGCTGCTGACCTGCGGCGAAGAGCTGATCGAGGCGGGCAGCCTCGCGCCCGGCGATCCGCGGATCGTCGACGTCAACCAGCCGATGCTCACCGCCTGGCTGCGCGGCCAGGGCGCCGAGCTGGTCCGCGCCGACCGCCTGCCCGACGACGCCGCCGCGGTGGCCGCGTGGCTGCGCCAAGCGCTCGACGCCGCCGACCTCGTCCTCACCGCAGGCGGCGCCTCGGTCGGCGACCGTGACGTGATCGCCGAGGCGTGGCGGCTGGCCGGCCTGCAGACCCTCTTCTACCGCGTCGCCATGAAGCCCGGCAAGCCGGTCCGCTTCGGCAGCCGCGGCCGCGCCCTGGTCTTCAGCCTGCCGGGCAACCCGCTCGCCGCGCTGACCGCCTGCGAGCAGCTCGTCGCCCCGGCCCTCGCCGTCGCCGCCGGCGGGCGGTGGCGGCCGCCCATGCGGTTGCGCCTGCCCCTCGCCGCCGACTGGCGCCCGGGCCACATGCCGGTCTACTTCCTCCGCGCCGGCCTCGGCGCCGCCGTTGGCCGACCGGCGCTCACCGTCTCGCCCCGCCAGGGCAGCGCCATCCTGCGCGAGGCCGCCGGCCAACCGCTGGTCGCCGAACTCCGCGGCCCGCGCCCGCACCCCGCCGGCCACCTAGTCGAGGCTGCCGTCGACCCGGACGCCCTGGCCGGCCGGACCCTCCGCCTCACCGCGCCCCTGCCCCCGGTCGTCGCGGTCTGGGGGCCGTCCAAATCGGGCAAGACCCGGCTGCTCGAGCTGCTCATCCCGCGCCTGCGGGCGGCCGGTCTGCGAATCGGCACGGTCAAGCACACCCACCACCAGCCGAGCCTCGACACGCCCGCGACCGACTCCCACCGCCACGCGGCCGCCGGCGCCGAGCGGGTGCTGCTGCTCGGACCCGACCACGCCGCCCTGTTCTGTCACCAGACCGACCAGCCCCACCTCTGGCCCTGGCTCGAGTCCTTCGCCGGCGAGGTCGACCTCGTCCTGGTCGAAGGGTTCAAGCAGACCCCGCTCCGCCACATCCGCCTCGAACCCCGCCAGGACGCCGAGTTCAGGCTCGCCGCCGAACCCGACGACCCTGACTCGTGGCTCCTCGTCCGACCGGCCGAGGCAGCCTTCGAGTCGCTCTATCCCGCCGACCTGCTCGACACCCTCACCGCGGCGCTGATCGCCGTCGGCCGGCCATGAAGCCCGCCGCCGTTATCCTCGCCGGCGGGCGTTCCAGCCGCTTCGGCAGCGACAAGGCCCAGGCCCTAGTCGCCGGCCGAACCATGCTCGAGCACGTGGTCACCGCCGCGGCGCCCCTGACCGACCCAATCCTGGTCGTCGGCGGCGCCGGCCCCTGCCCGCCGCCCGCCCGGCGCATCGCCGACCGCGAACCCGGCGGCGGGCCCGTCCAAGCCGTCGTCGCCGCTCTCGCCCACCTGTCAGGCCGCGACTGGCTGCTGCTCGCCTGCGACCTGCCCTACCTCACGCCCGTCGCCCTCGCGCCCCTCATCGCGCCCCTGCCCGCCGGACCGCACGCCCGGCTGGTCGTGCTCGACGGCCGGCGCCAGTACCTCGCCTCGTTCTGGACCGCGGACTGCGCCGCCGCCTTCACTGCCGCCCAGGCAGCCGGCGAACGGGCGCTGCGCCGCGTCGCCGAGCGTGTCGGCGTTCTCACGTTGGACGAGGCAGCCATCGTGCCGCGCTGCTTTGCCGACGTCGATACGCCGGAGGCGCTCTGAACGGCGGGCCGCCATCGGGGAGCGTTGGTCGGGGCGGGCCGGCGCGGTCGTATCGCGCCGGTCCGGCCCGGCCAACGCCCGGGTTTGGCGCCTGCCACCGCCACGCCACGAGGAGTGCCGCCCCGTTCTGCCAACTGACCGCCCAGGAACCAACATGACCGACCTCGCCGCCTTGCGCCCGCGCCGCCTCATGGGCCCCGGCCCGTCCGATGTCCACCCGCGCGTGCTCGCCGCCATGGCCCGGCCCACCATCGGCCACCTCGACCCGCAGTTCCTCGCCATCCTCAACGACGTCCGCGAGCTGCTCCAACAGCTCTTCCGCACCGCCAACGAGCTGACCCTCGCCGTCAGCGGCACCGGCTCGGCTGGCATGGAAGCCTGCGTGGTCAATCTCGTCGAGCCGGGCGACCGCGTGCTGATCGGCATCAACGGTGTCTTCGGCGCCCGCATGACCGACGTCGCCCAACGCGCCGGCGCCGAGGTGGTCAAGCTCACCGTGCCCTGGGGCCAGGTCTTCGCGCCGGCGGCCATCGAGCAGGCGCTCGCCGAGCAGGGGCCGTTCAAGCTCGTCGGCCTGGTCCACGCCGAGACCAGCACCGGCGCTGCCCAACCCATCGCGTCAATCGGCGCGATCGCCCACCACCACGGTGCGCTGCTCCTGGTCGACTGCGTCACCAGCCTCGGCGGCATGCCAGTCGAGGTCGACGCCTGGGGCATCGACGCCTGCTACAGCGGTGCGCAAAAGTGCCTCAGTTGCCCGCCCGGCCTGGCGCCGGTGACCTTCAGCCCGCGCGCCGTCGAGGTGATCATGGGCCGCCGCACGAAGGTCGCCAGTTGGTACCTCGACATGACCATGGTCCGCCAATACTGGGGCAGCGAACGGCTCTACCATCACACCGCGCCCATCAACGCCGTCTACGGCCTGCACGAAGCGCTGCGCCTGGTCTTCGAAGAGGGGCTCGAACCCCGCTGGCAACGCCACCTCACGGTGCATCACCAGCTCAAGCAAGGCCTCGCCGCGCTCGGTATCGGCTACCTGGCCGATCCCGACCATCAACTGCCGATGCTCAACGCCGTAGCCAGCCCGCCCGGCGCAGACGAGGCCCTCATCCGCCGCCGCCTGCTGGACGACCACAACATCGAGATCGGCGGCGGCCTGGGCGACTACAAAGGCCGTGCCTGGCGCATCGGCCTGATGGGTGAGAGCGCGAGAGTGGGGCATGTCGAGGCGGTGTGCGGGGCGTTGGGGGAGTTGTTGGGGTGAGTGGCAAGGAACGCGAATCGCGTCTACCACTGTCGTGGTCGAGCCGGACACGAACGAACGAGCGTCGACGGCCTGCCCCAAGCTGCGCTTCGATCGCGGTGGGCCGGTTGGGGAGCTGGAATCATGGTGCGCATAGCTCGAACGGAGCGGATATGCAAGCCTGGTCTGCGCGTCGGGCTCCTTTGGTCGGTCGCGGTCGTGTTGGCGCGCCTGACCGCACTGGCGGCCCTCGAGACCCGACCGCATCAAGGCCCTGAGGACCGCCCCGAGCCGACCGAGCGCCCGACACCGCAGCAGCCGATGCCTGGCATGGACCTCGCGGATACCGCGCGGCTGCTCCTCTACCTTGAACGCGGGCGCGAACTCGGCAAACGAATCCGTGAGCAGGATGCTCGCGTCTACCTGGGTCAGGTGCAGTCGTGGCGCGAACAGGCAGCGAGGCAGGACGTGGACGGTGGCGCCGAGCGAATCACTGAGTCGCTGCAAGACTCGGCCCTGACCTTCGATGGGGAGGTGCCCGAGAATCAGATCGTCAACCCGATGTCGCGCGAGGTCGCCCTGGCGTTCCGCGAGCTGCACCGGCGGCGCCACTTCGATCTTGCGCCGCTGATTGGCCTGCTCGCGGCCGGCGCTGAGCATCTGGCGGAGCCGTGGCTCCCGCTGGTTACCGACACGCTCGACGGCGCGGAACCCCAGTCGGGACTTTGGTGGGTCTCGGCGCAGATTCTGCGCCGCCGGGGCGCGGCGCCGCCTTGGCTCGGGGCGGCCATGCTCGCCTGCGTCCGCGCCCGGCACGAGGGTTGGATGGCGGAGGATCTGCTGTTCCAGCGCAATACCACGACGGGCAGCCGGGAGCCCGTCCTCGATCTGCCCACGTTGACTTGGTACACCGAGTTGGTGGCCGAGGATCCCATGCGACTCGGCCCGGAAGTGGCCGTGGCGTGCGCCGCCTACGCGGTGGCGATCAGCGACATAGCAACCGCTCAGCACCTATGCCTTGAGGTCTTGTACACGCCCTACCAGCACCTCGCCGACCTGTCGGCACCAATCCCACAGAGCGACGAGTCCCTGCTGCGGGCCAAGCAACGAGCATTGCCGCTGCTCTTCTATGGCGTCTGCAACCGGACCGCCTTCGAAGCCGTGCTCGACCTGGCACGCCGGCCTGAACGCGAACTGGCCGAGCACCTGAATGACCCGGCACCGTTTGTCTCGTTGGCGTTCACGCCGCTGGGCCGCCTTGACATCGAGTTGGCGAAGTCGCTGATCTGGGAGATTGACGGGCTTGCGGCCGAACCGAGGCCCCAGGGCATGCCAGCCGGTGGTTAGCGCCGCGAGCGGGTGGCGGCAATGTCCGGCCCATCCGGCGGACCCGCGTGCCGGCCGCCCGCACCTGGGCCCACCCACCGGGCGCCGATAGCCGGCCGCACGCGCGGCGGCCCGTCCGGCGACGAACGCCACCGCGACCCGCCATCACGGGAGTTGGGCCGGATTGAGACAGATGAGGCTGTCGATGGCCCAGTTGGTTGCCCACAGATTGGTTACCGACCGGTCTGCCCGCCGCTCAGGCGCCAGGTAGCCTCCTACCGCGCCGTACCGCGCCAGCACCTCCCCATCGCCGGTCGAGATGACCATGAGCGACTGCATGGTGGCGGCGGCAACGTACACACGGCCTCGGCCAGGGTCGACGACCAAATCGGTGGCCTGGTCAACGCGGACGTTGAAACCGGGGTCGAGCGCATGTCGTTGCAGGTCGTAGCGAACGAGGATTGCATCCGAATCAGCCGCGATGTAGATGAACTGCTCACCATCCCAGTCCAACGCCCGCGCGAGCATACCCGGGACAGGTACCGTTGCCAGCCGATGCCCTTCGACGAGATCGAGGATGTCCAGCCCAGCCGCTCCGTCCTCACCCCCGACCGCGACGTACAGCCGGTCGGCAACCGCCAGGGCTCGCATTCCATGGGCGCTGAGCGGCACGGCGTTCCCGATCTTCAGCTCGACGGCATCCACCTGAGAGAGCTCGGACCGCTCCCAAGCGCATCCGTAGACTCTCCCGCCGACGCTGCACATGCCCGACAGGACTCTGCCGGTCTCGCAGCTACCCGACGGCTGCCGGGTTGCCGCGTCGATGCGCAGGACGCTGCCACTCTCCAAGGACGCCAGCAAGGCATCGGCGGCCTCGCTGTAAACCAAGCCCGCGACGCGGGAAGTCGTTGGGATTGCGGCCAACAACTCGCCGTCGCCTCGATAGGCCGCGATGCCCGTGTAGGCTCCGTCGTAGCCGGCAAAGCCGACCCACAACTCGCCGTTGACGACAACGCACGCTCTCGGGGTGCTGTCGTACGGGAGCAACCAGGACCGGCACTGAGCCGCCACCGGCGGCTCGGCCGCAACGGTCGACGCCGTGATCGTCACACACGCGGCCGCCAGCACCAGCGCCCACCCGAGACACGACCCGGATCTCCGCGCCACTCCACCACCACCGAACCTCGGCAACCCCATCACGAACTTCCTGCAACCGCGCCGAATCCCGATGGACCGGATCGACCGCCAGCAGCCGCTGAACAGATACAAGTGTACTCGCGGTCCGGCCGTCCGCGCTACCGGGCATCGGCGGTACCGTTCGAAGCCGTAGACCATCGCCGTGCACGGCAGCGGGCCACTCGTGCCTCGACGCTGACCAAGTCCCGGCGAATCGAACCCCATTACCACAAACCACAACGCTATACGCCGCGCCATACCTGTTCTATCTGATTCTCAAGAAACTCCGACAGCCAAGCGGTCCATCGAGCCTGCCTACCGCCGCGTTCCATCCACGACGTTTCGAAAGCCGCTGAGCCAAGCCGGCCGGGCGAGCCCGGAATCGGCCGCGCAGGATCGCCGCCCATCGTGTATCATCGCTCCCGGAACCGCGCCATGGACTACCGCACCGAAACCGACTCGATGGGACCCATCGAGGTCCCCGCCGACCGCTACTGGGGCGCGCAGACCCAGCGCAGCCTGCACCACTTCCGCATCGGCACCGACCGCATGCCGCGCTCGATCATCTACGGGCTGGGCATCCTCAAGAAGGCCGCCGCGATGGTCAATCGTGACCTCGGCACGCTCGAGACGCGGCTGGCCGAGCGGATCATCGAGGCCGCCGAGGAGGTCATCGCCGGCCAACTCGACGAGCACTTCCCCCTCGTCGTGTGGCAGACCGGCAGTGGCACGCAAACGAACATGAACGCCAATGAGGTGATCTCGAACCGCGCCATCGAACTCGCCGGCGGCGTGCTCGGCTCCAAGTCACCGGTGCATCCGAACGATCATGTCAACCGCGGACAGAGTTCGAATGATACGTTTCCAACGGCAATGCACATCGCCGCCGCGCGGCAGGTGCACGATCGACTCGTGCCGGCGGTGACCGCCCTCCGCGATACGCTAGCCGAGAAGTCCGAGCAGTTCGACGAAGTGGTCAAGATCGGCCGCACGCACCTGATGGACGCCGTGCCGCTGACCCTCGGTCAGGAAATGTCGGGCTGGGTCCAACAGTTGACGTATGGCCTCGCGCGAATCAACGGCGCCTTGCCGCGGGTGTACGAGCTCGCGCTGGGCGGGACGGCCGTCGGCACTGGGCTCAACACCCATGCCGAGTTTGCCGAGCGGGCTGCGGCGTGCATCGCCGAGTTGACCGGCCTGCCGTTCGTCAGCGCGCCGAACAAGTTCGAAGCGCTCGCAGCGCATGATGCGCTAGTCGAGCTGCACGGCGTGCTAAAGACCCTCGCCTGTTCGCTGACCAAGCTGGCCAACGACGTGCGCTGGCTGGCCAGCGGCCCACGCTGCGGCATCGGCGAGATTGTCATCCCCGAGAACGAGCCGGGGAGCAGCATCATGCCGGGCAAGGTCAATCCGACCCAATCCGAAGCGATGACCATGGTCTGCGCCCAGGTCCTCGGCAACGACGTCGCGGTCAACATCGGTGGCGCGGCAGGCAATTTCGAGCTCAACGTCTACAAACCTCTGATCATCCATAATGTACTGCATAGTGTGCGGTTGTTGTCCGATGCATGTGATATGTTTCGGGAGCACTGCGCGGCGGGGATCGAGCCGAACCAGGAGCGGCTGACGCAGCACCTGCGCAACTCGCTGATGCTGGTCACGGCGCTCAACCCGCACATCGGCTACGACCAGGCCGCGCGCGTCGCCAAGCACGCTCATGCCGAGGGGATCACGCTACGCGAGTCGGCGATTGACCTCGGTTTGCTGACGGGCGATCAGTTCGACCGACTGGTCCGTCCCGAGCAGATGATTGGCCCCGACGGCACGGTGCCGCCGGTTCGCGCCGAGGTGGACGACCGGGAGAGGCATGGGTAACCGGAGTACGACCCCACACCGCTGGTGGGGTGTGACGCGGACGCTTGGCACGGCCGTCGGTGTGGCGTGGCCTCGCCTGCTGCAGACCGATGGACTGTCGCATCTGACTACCGCAGCAGGTGCCGAATTTCCCGCGCCCGGGCATCGTTGACACCCTCGATGGAGGCCCGCAGATCGTCGATCTGGTCGCGATAGTCGAGCGAGTCAACGTCCCGGTGGTGCTGATCGTGCTGATAGAGAAACGCATAGGGCGCCAGTCCGTCGAGGCCCTCGGCCATGACGCGACATTCCTCATAGCTGAGGTACGGTTCATCACCCCAGATGCTGTGGGTGTAACGCGCCCAGAAATGGAATTCGCTATCCGCCGGCAGGCAGCGCCGGCCGATGGTGATTAGGTCTGCTGCGCGCAGTCGGAACCGCCGCTCATCCCACACTGTAAGCCCCATCGAGTGGGCTACCCCATGATCGGACACCTCCACACACAGCGTGAGCAGAGTCGTCATCTCGCTGGCTTGAAGACCGGTGCAGACGCACGCACACTCGTAGCACAAGGCTGCCTCGACCAGTTGGCCCGCAGCATCGTGACGCCTACCGCGTGCCAGCCAATCGGCGCCTTGCTGGACATGCCCAGAGTGACCCATCAGGGGTTCACTCCCGCGTTTGAGATGACGCCGCCACAGACATGCACCCACACCTCGCCATTCTGGAATCTCTGCGTATACACGTCCACGCCCGGCGCCGGAGACGCACCGGGCCGTAGGTTAACCGGGTTGCTTGCCACTTGCTGGAACATACGGATCCGTCGCTGCATGGATGCTGCGGTCGAGGGGTTCACGTGCCCACTCGCGTTCCGGAAGATACGAGCCGCCCGCTCAAAGGGGAAGCTCGGCACCGGACACGCCTGATTGTGCACCCAAACCCCGCCGCCCGACAAGCCCACGAAGTAGGTGTGTGCACCCTCCACGCGCAGGTTGTGCACGACCAGCGGAAGGCGACGGTGCTCGATCGCGACCACGACCGCCGGCGGGCCGGCGCGGGTGACGACCGCGTTGCCCACCGCCAGCCGACCGGCCGGCACGAAGCCCTCGCCCGCCACGTAGAGCGGATGCTCGTCGGTGGTCTCGATCGTCTCGCCGGTGTTCAGGTGCAGTACCAGCGTCGCCGCAGCGACGTGGGCGAAGGCCTCCTCGACCGTCTGCGCGCCCGTCTGGTCGGTCGCTCATTGACGCGAGGGCCAATCACACTTCGCGCCAACTCTCGCGCGGCACGCCATACCAGAGCAGGGCGTCATGGAACGCCTCGTCGGCTGTGCTGTATCCAAAATCGTAATACTCGTCGCCATCTGCATCCAGCAGCAAGATGTTCACCTCTCCCTTGTCACAGAGAATCAACTGAAGGTGAGCCGGCCGCGGCATCTGGGCACGCTGGGTGTGAGCCAAGTCAGGGTGGATGCCTGCTACCGGAACGTCGGCCTCGTACATAACTACGTAGTATTCCATAGCTATCTCAGCGGGTAGGTGTCGGTATGCCTCACTGTGAACGTGCCGTCGACAGAGTTCGGTTGCAGTGTCTCGAAGTGAATGTGCTCCTGCCCAGGTATCACCTCGTGGGTGCCAAGCCGTACTTGCCGGGTGCCGTCGGCAGAGACATACCTGCCCGGCGAGACTTCGCGATAGCCTGGGCCCAGGAAGCGCTGTGCGGCCTCCAAGCCATCGTTGGTCCGCATCGGCGGGTGGACGGTCTCTGGGGCCTTCCGCCCATAGCCTGCCGGACGCCCACCACTCGCCGGCGGGCACGCCTGATTGTGCACCCAAACCCCGCCGCCCGACAAGCCCACGAAGTAGGTGTGAGCACCCTCCACGCGCAGGTTGTGAACCTCCAGCGGACGCCGGCGGTGCTCGATCGCCACCACGACCGCCGGCGGGCCGGCGCGGGTGACGATCGCGTTGCCCACCGCCAGCCGGCCGGCCGGCACGAAGCCCGTGGCAGCCACGTAGAACGGATGCTCGTCGGTGGTCTCGACCGTCTCGCCGGAGTCGAGGTGCAGCACCACGCTGGACGCCGCGACGTGGGCGAAGGCCTCTTCGACGGTCTGCGCGCCGGTTGCGCCGGTGACCTCATCTCGGGCGAGGACCCGGTCGCCGGCTTTGACCTCCTCGATCGGTCTGCTCGTACCATCAGCCATCTGAACGGGCGTGCCGGCAACGAAGCAACCGCCCGTCTGCCGCGCGGTAGGATTGCCGCGGGCACGGCCGAGCATCTGCCGCATCGCGTAGCCGGCGCCACCCATGATAGCGCCGCCGACCGCGCCCGCCGCCATGTTGCCGAGCATCCGTTTGGTCAGCGGCTGCCCGTTGAGTGCATTGCCGACGCCGGTGCCGACGGCGGCGCCGGCCGCACCCATCGCCGCACCGGCGCCGGCAGCACCAAGCAGCCCACCGCCAAGCCCGCGGGCCAGCATTCCGGCGGCTGGCCCGAGCAATGCGGTTGCCGCGCCCGCCGCCGCGGCCGCGGCGCCCCTCCGCCAGTCCCAATGGCCGGTTGTCGCCAACTGCACGGCGGCGTCGAAGGCCAAGCCGATGCCTGCACCGACTAGGATCTGTACGAACTCTCCAGTCGCATCCACCCCGCCCACCGGATCCGCCCCGCAGTACCCATACAAGTTGAGCCCACCACCATAACCAATCGGGTCGCGGGTCAGCCAGCGGCCGCGGGTGGGGTCGTAGTAGCGATACGTACAAAGCACCAGGCCGGTCTCGACATCTTGGTAGTAGCCGGTCTGGCCCTTGTAGCCGATGGGGTCGGGTGCGGTCTGGGTGCGCTATGACTGTCGTGCTGAAGTCCAGATTGGACAGAAGCTGAACCCAACCAACGCCGATTGGTTCACGCGGTCGATGAACTCCTTGGTGACCAGGGCGCGTCCGTGAGCATCCAACGTGAGCTTGAAGATAGGGCACTCACCGAGCTGATCCGCCAGAAGCTCATAGCGCTCAATCTTCATGATGCGGCCGCTGCTCGGGAAGCGGCGAAGTTCTGACTCCGCTTCGTCCAGTGCATCGAGCAGCCGAGTGGTGTTGAAGATCCAGAACTCCTCGTAGTCGCAGATCACCGGCAACAGCTCACCGTTCGGCTCCAGCATGTCGCGTAGCGCCTCCACCGCCCGCCGGCTCAGCAACGGAGCGCTGGTGTCGCCCCACATGGGGCAGTCGCTGACCACCATGCCGCGATGCTGGCGATCGAACAGCGGCGTGAGCCGAGGCGGCACGAACGCCTCGCCATACACCCGACCGTTGAAGCCCCAACCCACGCCCGGGCCCCAGCCATTGGCAGCCATGTTCTCGCCGGCGGCCTCATCGCTCAGGTCGACCAACGGCACGAAGCCGCCGGACGGCCGCAGTTCCCAGACCATCAATGCCATGGCGTGTCTCCCGATTCCAGCACCTGCCGAAGCACCTCCAGCACGGCCAGGACGCTGCCGGGACCGTAAGTGTAGCCGGTGCGCGCGCCGTTGGGCAGGATGCCGGCGGTGGTGCGGCCGGGTCAGTTCGTAGGATGGGCACGGGATAGCAGCAGTGCAACCGTGTCCTCAACGGCAGCAGCCTCTCTTCCATCAGTGTAAGCAACGACTTGCGATACAGCAGCGACTCCATCAATCATCCAGGCCCCGACGGACATATTATCGGTGAAACTACGGTCTGGAATGAACAGCACCAAGTCTGGAAAGTGCCCTGGGTACGAGGACAATGCATGGTGAATATCGTTCACTAGCTGAACCGCTCTGGCGACGTCGCGCTGAGTGTCAATCACGACGAAGCAGGGCTCGCGGAGCAAGATCGCTTCGGGGACCCTCCACGGACTGACCTGTTCCACGCCCTCCGCCAGCGGTCGCGGCAGCCGACGCCGGTAGAGCTCGGTCAAGACTGTTCGCGACGAGGCGACCAACACCTTCAGCAAGGCGCTCTCCAAGTCAGTAGATGGGGCTGAGATCGCGAAGTTCCAGGCGAACTGCGCGGCGGTTGGCCGCAGCCGCGCGGACGACAAATGCGAGGGGAGCATCGCCACGACGGTACACATCCGGGCCCATTTCGACGACGGACTGCGAGAACGTGACGATCACCATGCCGGGCGCGTCTGGATGGAGGTCCCTCAGGTAGGGGTACCAGCTGGGGTCCGCGATTCGTGTGTTCCCTGCACCAAGTCTGGGATCCGTGCTGGGTACGAGCCCGCCTGCTTGGCGGACGGCCGCCCATTCGGCCGATGAGCCCACCACGCGTATGTAGGAATGCTCATCCGGTTGCTGCTTGCGCCTCTGTCGCCTCTCGTAGTATCCTGGCGCCGGTTCGGCGGCCCACGCTGCGACCCGCGCGCCCCGAATGTCCTCGTACAGCGCGTAGCCCTGCACGATCGACGCGGCAACCATGCCCCAGCCCGTTACGCGGCAGAATGTGCCAGCCCAACCGAGCGACGCACCGGTTGAGGTGGCCGCCCGTGTGCCGACGCTGCGCGCCGCCCGTCCGGCTACGTTCTGCGAGGTGCGACGCGACACGTTCTCCGTGGTCTCTTCGGCAAGTTCCCGGAGGAGGACCTCTGGCGCCTCCGGGATGAGCTCGGTTGCCTGCAGACCAAGCGGATCCACCCCGCCCACCGGATCCGCCCCACAGTACCCATACAAGTTGAGCCCGCCACCATAACCAATCGGGTCGCGGGTCAGCCAGCGGCCGCGGGTGGGGTCGTAGTAGCGATACGTACATAGCACAAGACAGGTCTCGACATCTTGGTAGTAGCCGGTCTGGCCCTTGTAGCCGATGGGGTCGGGGGTCGCCTGCGTGCGCTCGGTGCCCCAGGCGTCATAGAGCGGCGTGGCGGTGACGTTGCCCTGGCTGGCGACCGAGTGGTAAGCGACGACTGCCCGGTTTGTCTACCATTTGGGCTGGTCGGCGTGCGCTTGCACGCTCTAGCTGTCGCGGTCGTCGATCCCGCGGACCGCCCGCTTGACCGCCGCCGTGCCGGCGGGCATCATCGCCGCATGAAGGTCCTGCTCGACGCGCGGCCGATCATCGGCCGCAAGACCGGCGACCGCACCTACTGGCTCGGCCTGCTGCGCGAACTGCCGGCTGCCGCGCCGGAATGGCAGTTCATCGCCGCGGTCGACCAGCGGCCCGAGGCCGGCCTGCTGCCGCGGCGTGCCAACCTCCGCATCGAGGTCGTCGCTCAACCGGGCGGCCGGCTGTGGACGCTGGTTGCCCTGCCGCGGCTGGCCGCCCGGCTCGGGGTCGACCTGGTCCACCTGCAATACAGCGCCCCGCCGTGGCTGCCCTGCCCGTTCGTCACCACCGTCCACGACTGCTCTTACGAGCTGCTGCCGCGGACCTTTCGTTGGCGCGACCGACTGCTGCTCCGCTGGTCGGTGCCCCGCGCCTGCCGCCGCGCCGGGGCCGTGGTTGGGGTGAGCGAGACGACGCGGCGTGACCTGCTGCGGCTCTATCGCCTGCCGCCCGACCGTGTCTTCGCCGTGCCGAACGGGATCGGCGCGGAGTTCGCGCCGGCCGGCGCCGATGCCGTCGCGGTGGTGCGGGAGAAGTACGCGTTGCCCGAGCGCTATCTGCTCAGCGTCGGGCTGCTGCAGCCGCGCAAGAACCTGCTCGGCCTGGTGTGGACGATGGCCGAGTTGCGCCGGCTCGGCGACGAGACGCCGCTGGTCATCGTCGGCCGGGTCGGCTGGGGCCAGGCGCCGGTGCTGGCGGCGATTGAGCGGCTCGGCCTGAGCGATCGCATCCGCTTTGCCGGCTACGTGCCCGACGGCGACCTGCCAGCGCTCTACACCGGCGCCACGCTATTCTGCTATCCGTCCTACTACGAGGGCTTCGGCCTGCCGCCGCTCGAGTCGGCCGCCTGCGGCACGCTGCCGCTGGTCAGCGACACGCCGGCGCTGGTCGAGGTCACCGGCGAGGCGGTGCCGCACCTGCCGCCCGATGCCGCCGAGGAATGGGCGGCGACGCTGGTCCGGCTGCTGGCCGACGACGGCGAGCGCGCGCGGCGGGCCGGTCTGGCGCGTGAGCGCGCGGCGCTCTTCACCTGGCGGCGGTCGGCCGAGCGGCACTTGCAGGCCTATCGCACCGCGCTGGCCGGGTGAGGCGGCACCTGATTTGCAGCCGGGTGATCGACGCCCGTTACGCGACGCGTCCGCCGCGGCACGGCATAATGTAGGTGAGTGGCGGGGTCAAGAAGGCGGCTCGTCCGGCGATACTACCGTCAATGCGGAGACCTGGGCGGCGGCGAGGGAGGCAGCGATGCGACGCAGTGGATGGATGCTGGTGCTGCTGGCCGGCCTGGCGCTGGGCGGCTGCGGCCGCGAGGCGCGGGTCTTTTCGCTCGAGCTGCCGGCGGAGTTGCAGGCGCTGTATGACCAGATCGCGGGCCAGCCGACGGCCGAGGCACTGGTCCGCATCGGCTCGCTCGAGGTTCAGCGCAAGGCCTGGCTGAAGGCCGAGCAGGCGTTCACCCGCGCGCTTGAGATGGAACCAAACAACGCCGAGGCGACCGCCGGTCTGGCCTCGCTGAAGCTCTCCTCGGGCGACCGCGCCACCGCCGCCAAGATGGTCGAGCAGCTCGACGAAGAGAACCGCGACAGCTCAGAGGTGCAGGCCGCCGTGGGCGACCTCTACCTGGCGCTCGGCGCGCGGGACCTGGCGATCGGGAGCTGGGGCCGGGCGATCGACCTGAACGCCGACAACCATGTCGCCCGCTACCGCTTGGTCCAGGCGGCGCTGGGCGGTCAGGACATCGCCACGGCCAAGCGGCACTACCAGGTGCTGGCGGCCAGGCTGCCCGGCTCGGAGCAGGTGCGCGAGCTGCGGCTGGCGATCGCCGGCGCTGAGTTCGACGGCGCGACGGTCGAGCGGCTGCTGCGCGAGCGGCTGGCCGACCACCCGGTCGCGCAGTACCGCGACGAGTTGGCGTCGTTCCTGCTCAACAGCGGGCGGTTCGCCGACTGCGAGGCGGTGATTCAGAAGTGGATGGACGACCATCCCCTGGCGCCGAAGCCGCCGACCGAGCCGGAGGCGCTGGAAGAGTGGAAGAAGACGCGCCGCGAGGGCTACATCCTGCCCCAGACCCAGATGGCGGGCGTGCTGCGCACCGCCGGCCGGGCGCAGGAGGCGCGGCGCATGGCCGGCAAGCTGCTCGAGACCATCGAAACGGTGGCCGACCGCGGCGAGCCGGCGGTCGAGCCGGAGATCGAGGCCGAGGTGCGGCTGGTCTATGCCCAGGCGCTGTTCGCCGACGGCCGGGCCGATGTCGCCATCACCCACATCCGGCGCGTGCGCGAGCTGACCAAGGGCAACATGGGCATGTTGCTCCGGCTGGCCAACACGCTGGCCGAGTTCAACGCCGACACGCAGTACACGCTCGAGCTGTACAACGACGTGCTGCAGAACGATGCCTCACGGCGCAGCGAGGCGTTGCGGCACATGACGGTCTTTCTGCAGCAGGTCGCCGCGCGGTCGGAGCAGGAGCCGGCGGCGCCGCTGATCGAGGCGATTGAGCGGCAGTACATCGCCCTGCTGCAAGAGAACGCCAACGACATCCTGGCGTTGAACAACCTGGCCTGGCACCTGGCGCGCTACTCGTCGGCGGACAGCTCTAAGATGAACGTCGCGCTGACTTGCATCCAGCGCGCGTTGCAGCTCAGCGGTCGCAACCCGAACCTGCTCGACACCATGGGCTACGTGCTGCTCAAGCGCGATGACCTGGCCGGCGCCGAAGCGCTGTTCCGCGAGGCGCTCGAGAGCCTGCCCAAGAGCGGCGAGATCCACTTCCACTTGGCGCTGGTGGCCGAGGCCCGCGGCGACCGTGAGAATGCCGCCCGGCTGGCCCAGATTGCGGTGCAGTCGAAGGAGCAGTTCGACGGCCTGTTGAAGGCCAAGGAGCTGGCCCGCGCGACCGCCTGGCGTGGCGGACTGGGGGCCGGTCAATGAGTGACCTGGTCGACACCCCGGCCGACCCGCCGGGCGACGAACGCCAGGCCGTGCGACCGCCCGAGCCGTTGGCCCTGGTCGGCCTGGCGGCCCTGGTCTACGCCTTCTACCTCGCCTATGACTTCCAGCTCAAATGGGTCGTCGACGGCTGGGACGAGAACCCTTACTACTCGCACGGCTACCTGGTGCCGGTGATCTCGGGCTGGCTCGTCTGGCGCGCTCGGGCCGCGCTGGCCACCGCCGAGTGGCGCTTCTGGTGGCCAGGCCTGGCCGTCGTCGGCGCCGCCGCGCTGCTCTACCTGCGCGGCCAGCAGAGCGACATCAACTTCTTCATCGCCTGTTCGGGCGTGGTCCTCTGGCATGGCCTGGTGCTCACCGTCGGCGGGCCGCAGGTCTATCGCCTGACCTGGTTCGCACTCAGCTTCTTCTTCTTCGCCGTGCCGATCAGTTGGCTCTGGCTCTACGACATGAGCTTCCCGATGCAGATGCTCAGCGCCAAGCTGGGCACGGTGCTGATGTACATCGTCACCGGCGCCGAGGTGACCGCCAACGGCGCGGTGATGGTCCTCGACGGCGAGGACTATGTCGTCGGCGTGGCCTGCTCGGGGTTCAAGGCCATCATGGGCCTGACCATGGTCGGCGTGCTGGTCGCCTACCTGACCGACACCACGCCGGCGCGCAAAGCGGCAATCCTGGCCTTGGCCGTGCCGATCGCCGTCGCCTCGAACGTGATCCGGCTGTTCTCGATTCTCTGTGTCGGCCGCATCTGGGGCCACGACTTTGCCGTCGGCTTCTTTCACGACAAGCTCAGTGGGCCCATCCTGCTCATCGTGGCCATCGGCGTGTTGGTGCTTGCCGCTCGGCTGATTGTCGGCCCGTCGGCCGACATCGCCGCGGCGCCGCCGCCGGCCGGCGACGGTCGGCCGCGCTTCCGGCTCGACTTCGCGCCGCTGGCGGCCATGGCGGCCCTGCTGGTTGGTCTGCACTTCACCGGGCTGGCGGTCGCGCCGCCGGTGACCGAAGTGCCTGACGTCGACCTGAGCCAGATCCCGCTCCGGTTTGGCGACTGGATCTGCCCCGAAGAGGGCGAGGTCGACCAGGGCGTGTTCGAGGAGCTGGGCAACGTCGCGGTGATCAGCCGCCAGTACGTCAACGAGCGGCTCCGCGCCGGGGCTTACATCCACGTCATCTGCGGCCGCGGCCGGCGCAGCCTGCACCCGCCGACGGCCTGCATCCGCGGCGGCGGCAACCAGATACTCGACCAGAAGCAGGTCGAGTTCGAGCTCGACGGCGAGCGGCTACCGTTCGAGCACGTCGTGGTCGGCCTCGACGGTCTGCCGGTGCATCTCGCCATGTACACCTACACCGACGGCGAGGTGACCATCACCGACTGGACCAAGTACACCGGCAGCAGCGTGCGGGACCGCAACCGGGTCTGGACGCAGGTCCACTTCGGCGTCGCCTGGCGCGGCACGGTCGAGGAGACCACCGCCGCGGCGGAGGACTTCCTGCGCTCCGCCTGGCCTGAGATCAAGCGCACGCTGGCGGTGCTGGTGCCGCGGAGCTGAGCGCAACCCCACCCAGTCGACGCCTCCGAGGTGCTAAGATAGCGGCTCGGAGACGTGGATGATCACGTCGATCAAGATCGAGCGTCTACGCGGGATTCGCGAGGGCGAGCTGACCGACCTGACGCCGCTGGTGATCCTCACCGGGCCGAATGGGTGCGGCAAGAGCACGGTGCTGGATGCGATGTTGATTGGGGCGCATCCGGTGCCGGGTGAGGGGATTGGCATTGCGGCGGCGCGGCACACCGGGACTCAGCTGCCGGGGAGGTGGTTGCTTTGGCGGGCAGGTTCGGAGCTACCGGCGGTGGTCGAGGTGGCGTCGGCAGAGGACAGCACGCGCCACACGTCGATCGACTCACTGACCCATGAAGGAAGCCAAACACTGCTGCAAGCGACCGTCCGGCTGAACGGTGAGCGACTGTCGACGCACGCCAACCTCCAGCCGAGCGGTCGCGGACACTACGACAAGACGAGCCTCACCATGGTCGGGCTTCCTGCCGTGCATCTGGTGGATCCGCGACGCCCGGATCGTCCAGCTCTCGACGAGCTGTGGTCGACGATGCGCCGCGATGGGCGGCGCGACGAGGCGAACGCTGCGCTGCGGGAGTTGCTGCCGCAGGTGGTGACCGGCGACATCCTGACCGAGGCCGGCCGACCCGTGGTCTACGCCGATTTCGGCACGCATGCCGTACCGATCGCGGTCTCTGGCGACGGCGTCTACGGTCTGGTTCATCTTGGCCTGGAACTGGCGGTCATTGCCAACGGCCTCGCCCTCCTAGAGGAGCCCGAGGCCCACCTCCACCCCGCGGCCATCTGGCAGGCGGCGAAGGTCGTCTGGGCGGCGGTGCGGCGGGGGGTGCAGGTGATCATCTCGACGCATAGCCTGGAGTTGATTGATGCGCTGCTGGCCGAGGCCGGCGACGAGCTGGAGCAGCTCGCGGTCTACTCGCTGGTGCTGGAGGACGGCCTGCTGAAACACGCCCGGTTCACCGGCGAGGAGGCGGCCTTCTCGCGCGGACAGATCGAGCAGGACCTGCGATGAGGCCGGCGCAGTCGGTGGTCATCTGCGAGGGTATCGACGATCGGGCGTTCTTGGCCGGGTGGCTTCGGCACCTCGGCTGTGCCAAGCCCACAACGGTGACCATCGGAGACCGCGAGATTGTACTCGACCCGTGGCGAGAGGAGGTGAGTCGCGGGCAGTTCGGTTTCACGACGCCGAGTGGGCTTTTCGTTCGCGTCGTCCCGGCGCACGGTGTAGCCAAACGAACGGCTCTGGCGCGCCGACTCCTCCGCGAGCGCGACATCGGCAAGCAGCTCGATCAGTTGGTGCTCGTGACAGACTCGGACCGGCCGGCGCCCACCGTTGTGCCGCCTAACGTTGGTGCCTACCTCGAGCTGGCACGCGAGTTCGACCCAGACGCCGGGGTGGTCGATGGCGCGATCGTGATGATCGGCGGCACACGACTGCAGGCGATCGTCTGGCAGACCGCCGATCCGCCAACCCCCGGCGTGCCCGACCAGCAATCCCTCGAACGCCTGGTCTGCGCCGCGCTGGCCGAGGCCTACGCCGACCGCGCGGCCGCTGTCGAGCAGTGGCTGAGCGATCAGCGCGTCGGTGGCAATCCTGAACACAAGGCCCACGCCTGGTCCTACATGGCGGGATGGGCCGCCGGCGCCGGCTGTCAGGACTTCTACACCAAGGTCTGGGATGACGTGGCCATCGCTACCGCGCTGCAATCCCGACTCACCGCCATCGGCGCCTGGCAAATCGCCGAATCCCTCACGACCTGACCTCCACCCGCGCCACGTTCGGCGGCACCGTCACCCGCCGCGCCGGGACCTCGGCGACGTCGCCCACCTGCGCCTCCGGCGCGGCCGTCAGGTCGACCGCGCAGCTCTGCATCGCCACGCGGCCGAGCACCGGGCAGCGCCGACCGTGCAGCGTCACCGCCGCCGGCTCGGGCCGTAGCGCGTGGGCCAGGCCGCGCAGGCCGCGGTGGAGGCTGGCCGGCTGCAACGTGAAACCGTGAGCCCAACCGACCGGCAGCGTGCCGACCCGCGTCGCGCGGCGCAGGCGGTGCTCGCTGCCGTAGCCGATGCTCGCCCCGGCCGGCAGGGTCCGCACCTCGACCAGCCGGGCGCACAGCCGCCAGGCGGAGCGCAGCTCGACGGCGCGGGTCACCCAGCGGCTCGGGTACTGGCCATAGAGCAGCGTCCCGATGCGGGCGAGGTCGAGCCGCGACTCGGGCAGGTCGACCGCCGCCGCCGAGTTGGCCGCATGGACCAGCGGTGGCCTGGTGGGGAGCCGGGTAACGGTTTCCAGGAACAGCCCCAGTTGCCGGCGCGTGGCCGACTTGTCGCGCGCCAGCGCGGTCGGGAAGTGGGTGTAGACGCCCTCGATCGTGAGGCCCGGCAGCGCCGCGGCGGCCTCGGCGAGGGCCGGCGACTCGCTGGGCAGGCAGCCGTCGCGGCCCATGCCGCAGTCGACCAGCAGGTGAATCGGCACCGTCTGATCGCCCGCTGCGCGGGAGAGCCGCTCGGCCGCGCCGAGCTCGCTGATCGTGGCGGTCAGCCGGTGTTCGACGACCGCCTCGGCCTCGTCCGGCGCGTGCGAGGCGAGCAGCAGGATGGTTCCGTCGAGGCCGGCGGCGCGGAGTTCGACCGCCTCGTCGACGCTGCTCACCGCCAGCCGCTCGGCGCCGGCGGCGAGGAAGGCGCGGGCGGCGATGACGGCGCCGTGGCCGTAGCCGTTGGCCTTGACCACGGCGCAGAGCGACGTGCTGCCGAGCAGCTCGGTCACGGCGCGGGCGTTGGCCTCGAGCGCGGTGGGGTCGACCTCGACCCAGAGGTTCACTCTTCCTCGTCGCTCTCGGTCACCGTATCGGGCCGGCCGCGGGCGACGCTGAAGAGCTGCTCGCGTTCGACCGTCTCGCCGCTGCGCCGCCGCGCGCGGACCAGGACCACGTGCCGGCCGGGCGATAGGTCGCTGGTGTCCCAGGCGAACCGGAACGGCGGCCGATTGCTGAAGTACCGGCCCTGCCCGTCGACAAAGACCGACAGCGTTTCGAGGTCGTCGATGCCGCTGAGCGCGAGCTCGAGCATCACCGTCCCATGCACCTCCTGCGTCACCTCGGGCGTGATGAACCGGATCTGCGGCCGAGTCGGCGTGGGTTCGGGCTCGGGTCCGAGCGGCCGCGCCGGCGCGGCGGCCGCATTCGCCCCGCCGGGCGGCGTCGGCGACCCGTCGAGCGACGGCGGCGGCAGCGCTTCACCGCCGCCGGGCGAGGGCACCAGAGCCGCCTCGCTGTCGCGCGGGCCGAAGCCTCCGCTGTAGTAATAGTCGATCACCGTCTGCACGCCGATGCGGTGCATCTGCGCCCGGCGCGGCAGCGGCGTGCGGAAGCCCTGACGCTCACTCTCGAACAGCAGCGCCATGCGGCCGTGGTCGCGTGAGAAGTGGCGGTGCGCCAGCGAGCCATCGTTGCCGCCGTCCCAGAAACTCGGGCGGACGGGGAACCCGGCCTGCTGCAGGCGGGTGAGGATGTACTGCTGCAGTCGCCGGCATTCGGCGGCGACCTCGGCCGGCACCCGCGCTCCACCGCCGGGCGCCTCGATGGTGTTGATCCCGTGCGCGTCGTTGAACCAGAGCTCGTGCAGATCGAGCACGGCGTGCGGAGTCCACAGGTTGTGGAGGTACTCCATCGCCTGCGATTCGGGCTGCGTGCGGCTGTTCCAGTCCCGGTTCAGGTCGATGTTGTTGGCGTTCCGGCGCGTGTTGGCGTCGGCGCCGTCGGGGTTGACCATCGGCACCAGCAACAGGCAGACGCGCTGAAGTTGCATTTCGAGCGGTCCGGCCTGCCCGGCGGCCAGGTCGCGGATCAGCTCGAGCAGGGCAATCGTCCCCGCCGGCTCGTTGCCGTGCTGCCGCGCCATGATCAGCAGCCGGGTCATGTTCAGCGGGTCGACCGTCGGGTCCTGGCAGATGACCACCGGAATCTGCCGCCCGCGGACCGACCGCCCGGCGGCGGCGACGGTGGTGACGAAGCGGGTCTCGCGGTTCGCTTCGACCAGAAAGCGCAGCATCTCGCCGTGCGACGGGTTGTAGCTGAGCTTCGGCACGGCCGCGCCGGTGGGCGCCAGGCCCAGCCAGCCGGCGAACAACAGACATGCAAATCGGCGCATAGGCTCCTTCCGCGGCGCTGGGCGCCGTTGGGTGTGCCTGCGATTGAGACACGCGGCCGGGACTTACGTTGTCACCAGCTCGTACGTGTCCGAGGCGATCACCTTCTCCTCGTCAACGGCGGCGACAACCACCGCCACCCGACCGCCCGGCAGCGAGACGACGCCTTCGCGTCCACCGACACAGGCCGCGTTGGCGTCACCGTCGAGTTCGACGCCGAGATGCGCCAGCGGTTCGCACACCGCCGCGCGCACCGCCGCCGCGTTCTGGCCGATGCCCCCACCAAAGGCGAGCACGTCGAGACCACCCATGTCGGCAGTATAAGCCCCGACGTACTTGCGCGTCCGGTGCACGAACGCCGCCATCGCCAGACGGGCCGCCGGCGTGCCGGCCGCCTCGATGTCGCGCAGGTCCGGGCCAATCTGCGACAGACCGGCCAGGCCGCTCTCGCGGTTCAGTCGATGGTTCAACGTCGCCGGGTCGACTCCACTTCGGAGCAGAGCGAGCACGATGCCCGGATCGAGGTCGCCGCAGCGGGTGCTCTGGATCAAGCCCTCGAGCGGCGTGAAGCCCGTCGACACGGCAACCGACTCGCCGAAACGGAGGGCATTGGCGGTGCAGCCCGAGCCGAGCATCAGGCTGACCACGCGCAACTCGGTCGCCGGCCGGTCGAGCAGCCGCTCGACCGCGCCGATGATCGACCGCAGCGCCACGCCGTGGAAGCCGTAGCGCCGCAGGCGATGCTCGTCGTAGAAGCGGCGCGGCAAGCCGTAGAGAAAGACCTCCGGCGGCAGGCTGGTGTGCAGCGCGGTGTCGAAGCAGCAGACATTCGGCACGCCGGGCAGCGCCTGCTGGCAGGCGGCCAGCCCGGCCAGGTTCGGCGGGTTGTGCAGCGGGGCGAGGTGGCTGCAGGCCTCGAGCGCGGCGATCACCTCGTCGCTGGCGACGACCGAGCCGCGGAACGCCTCGGCGGCGTGGACCACCCGGTGGCCGACGGCGTCGACGCGGCCGTCGCCCTCGTCCATCATGGCCAGGATGCGCTCGATGCCGGCCAGGTGCGTGAGGCAGGGCCCGTCCTCGACGAGTTCGTCGCCGTCGCGGCGGAAGCGGAGCCGGGCGTTGTCGCTGCCGACGCGCTCGATCAGCGCCTGCGCGGTGGGCCGGCCGGCCGGCATGTCGAACGCCTGCGACTTGATCGACGAGCTGCCGCAGTTGACGACGAGGACCGTCACTCGCCGCTGCTCGGCGTCTGGATCTCGACGTCCACGTCGGCCGGAGGCGGCGGTGTCTCATCGACGTCGACGCTGGTCACCACCACCTCGCCGCCGGTGGCCGTCGGCGGCGCCTCGTCGAGGTCTTCGGGGAACGAGGCAACGCGCGCGCGATCGGCGGCCCAGTCGCGGAGCTGGCGGATCTTGTAGTCCATGGTCCGCGAGATGGGCACGCTGACGAACAGGTTGTGCTCGATGTCCTCGGTGGTGATGTCGCGGCCGTTGTCATAGGCGTCGTACAGCGAGGCGATGATGGCCTGCTCGATTTCCGAGCCGCTGTAGCCCTCGCTGGCGGTGATCAGGCGTTCGAGGTCGTACTTGGCCACGTCGCGGCCGCGTATGCGCAGGTGGATATCGAGGATTTCGCGCCGCTCCTTGCGGCTCGGCAGGTCGATGAAGAAGATCTCGTCGAGCCGGCCCTTGCGCAGCAGCTCGGGCGGCAGCTTCTGCACGTCGTTGGCGGTGGCAATCACGAACACCGGCTTCTTCTTCTCCTGCAGCCAGGTCAGGAAGTAGCTCAGGACGCGTGCCGAGGTGCCCGAGTCGCCCGACTCGGTCATGCCGCTGAAGCCCTTCTCGAGCTCGTCGATCCAGAGCACGCACGGCGCCACCGCCTCGGCGGTCTGGATCGCCTTGCGCATGTTGTTCTCGGACTCGCCGACGTAGCGGCCGAACACCGCGCCGACGTCGAAGCGCAGCAGCGGCACCTCCCACAGCGCGCCGACGGCCTTCGCCGCGAGCGACTTGCCGCAGCCCTGGACGCCGATCAGCAGCGCGCCGCGCGGCTCGGGCAGGCCGAACTCGCGCGCCTTCTCGGTGAAGCTCGACTTGCGCTTGCGCAGCCAGTCCTTCAGCGCCGAGAGCCCGCCGATGTGGGCGAACTTGGCCTCGCTCTCGTAATACTCGAGCGTGCCCGACTTGCGGACGATCTGCTTCTTCTCCGACAGCACCACCTCGACGTCGAGCCGCTCGAGCTTGCCGTCCATCACCAGCGCCTTGGCGAAGACGTTTTCCGCCTCGGCCGAGGTCAGCCCGAGCGCCGCCTTGACGAACGCCTCTTTGGCCTCGCCCTCGAGCTGCACCGCATCGGGATCGTCGCGGCTGACCGAGTCGATGATCCGGTCGAGGATGATCTCCAGGTCACGGTAGCCGGGCAGGTCGAAGTCGACCACCGTGAGGTCCTTCTCGAGGTGCTGCGGGACCTTCAGCAGCGGCGAGATGATGATGATCGTCTTGTAGCTCGAGTAAGGCAGGGCAAAGGCCAGGTCGCGCATCCGGCGCTCGACCGCCGGCGCGCTGATGTACGGGTCGAAATCCTTGAGCACGAACAACGCCCCGCGGGCGTTGCGGTCGTCGGCGCCCCACTTGTCGATCAGGTCGAGCGCGTCGAGCGCCTGGTCGACCTCGACCGAGCTGCTCTTGACCTTCCGTGGCGCCGCCAGCGGCGTGGTCCGGCTCGAGCTGCGGGTCGAGCTGTAGCTCGCCGAGCGGTCGGGCGTGTGGACCGGCGTGCGGCCGTCGGCGGTGGTCCAGCCGTCGGTCACCGACCAGCACAGGATCTCTTTGTCATGCCGTTTGGCGATCTGACGGAGGGCACGCAAGACCCGCGGCTCTTCCCACGAGACCAGGTAGAGGATCGGGTATCGCGCTCGAATGAGCACGTCGAGTTCGCGCTGGGTATCGTCCATGCGTGCGTCAGCCTTCCGCGGTGCTGCCAACCAGCAGATGTACCACACCGATGGAGTGCCGGTCAACCTCCGTCGGTTCCCACAGTGTGGCGCGAGACCGCCGGTCCGGCAGCGGAGGAGGCCCGCCCGACGGCGCGAACAGCCCGGCGGGAGAGAGCTGTGAGATGGCAACCTGGGCAAACGCCCGCCGCATCGCCGGGCCGCAAGTTGCCGCGGGCCCTGCTGCAGAAGCGCATCGAACAGCATCGCGCCGAAGCACAGGCCGCGGCCGAGGCGGGCGATCTGCCGGCCCAGATTGAGGCGCTGGGCAAGCAGGCCGAGGCGCACCGTGACCTGGAGCAGTGGCGCCGGGCGATCGACGTCTGGACGGCCCAGGCCGCGCTGTACGGCGACTCGGCCGACGCCGAGGAGCGGCTCCGTCCGCACGCCTATGCCTCCGACGCGGCCCGCGAGCTGGAAGACTGGCCCACCGCCGTCGAACATGCCGTCTGGATCGACGCCATCGCCGGCGCGGCCGACTCCGACGAGCTGCGCCAGTATGCCACCGCGGCGATCGTCGCGGCGCGCCAGGGGACCGGGCTGAAGGTCTTTGCCGAACACTTTGCCGCGGCGCTCGAGAAGCTGCCCGAGCCGCTGCGCGAGAAGGTCCGCGCCGAGGAGCACCTGCACCCGACAGTGACCCGCGACGAGACCGGTTGAGGCGCCGTGGAAGGCGAGGCCAACCCGCTGCGCGACGCCTTCGAGGCAGCCCTCCGCGCGGTCGATGCGGTGCCGCTGACCGGCAGCGACGAGGCCGTCACCGTCGGTTTGGGCGAGTACGAACTCCGCCTCGACTGGCTCGAGATCCAGCAGGCGCTGGCCGGGACCGACGCCGCCGGCTGGGCCGACGACATCGCCGAGCTGCTGCTCCGCCGCATCGCCCCCGGCCGCCACGACGCGCGCACCTGGAGCGATCTCGCCGGCGCGGTGATGCCCGTGCTGTTCAGCAAGACCGGCGGTGCCGAGTTGGCCCGGCGCCAGCCCGAGGTGCTGGCCTATCCTTACGCCGGGGTGATGCTGATCACCATCGCCGCGCCGTGCCCGGGCGGCTGGCGCTACCTGCTTCGCTCGCACCTTGCCGACTGGCAGCTCGACGGCGAGGAGCCGATCACCCGCGCCATCGGCAACCTGCGCGCGGTGACCGGGCCCGAGGTGCTGCAGACCTTGAGCGAGGAGCATTACGTGCTCGACTGCGGCGACGGGCTCGACAGTTCGCGGCTGCTCATCCTCGACGAACTGCTGCCCCAGGTGGCCGAGTGCGGCGCGCTCTGCTGTGTGCCCGCCCGTGAGGTGCTGAGCTTCGCGCCGTTCTGCGCCGAGGGCATCCAGCACCTGCGGGCGCTGGTCAACCTGGCCGAACGGGGCTACGAGCGCTGGCCGCACCCGCTTCAGCCCAGCCTGTTCTACGTCGCTCCGCACGCCGCGCTGCATGTGCCGGTCAGTCACGACGACGACGGCACGCCGCGGCTCTGCCTGCCGCAGGTACTGGCCGACATCCAGGCGGCGCTGGTCCAGTCGGGCAAGTGGTAGCACTCGCCCGATCCTCATCGGCCGGCGTCAACCTGGCCCTGGAGAAGCCATGAGACGAGCCCTGACGCTCCTGACCATCGCCGGCCTGGTGACCTGGTTCGGCGTCACCGCCTGCCGCGGCCAGGCGCCGGCGCGGCAGCGACTGCGCGTGGCCAGCTACAACATCCGCGACCTGGAGGCCGGCGTCTCGGCCGGCCGGCTGGCCAATCTCCGCGCGGTGCTCGAGCGCCTCGAGGCCGACATCATCGGCCTGCAGGAGATCGGTGACCGGGCGACGTTGGCGCGCCTGCTGCCGCCCGACGAGTGGACCATCGTGCTCGACGATCAGGGCGACCGGCTCAACCTGGCGGTCGCCGTGCGCCGACCGTACCAGGTGGTCAGCCTGCCCGCGCCCTACGACGCGGGCGACGAGCAGTTCCTGTTCGAGGGCCCGATCTGCGAGCCGTTCTTCCTCTACGGTCGCGACGTGCTGGCGGTCGAGGTCGGCCTGCCCGGCGGCACCGTTTGGGTGCTGGTGCATCACGCCAAGTCGCGGGTCGGCGGCCGCCACCTGACCGACTGGCAGCGCTGCGGCGCCGCGGCGCAACTGGTCGGTGCGCTCCAGCGCGACTTTGGCGGCCGGCAGGTGATTCTGCTCGGCGACTTCAACGACAACCCGGACGACCAATCGCTGAACATTCTCGAAACAGGGAACTGGGCGGCGCAGCCGGGGCCCGAGCCGGGGGTCGAGGGCACGCTGCTGGTCAACCTCTGCCAGCCGCTGGTCGAGCAGGATCGGGTGAGCTGGGGCCTGAACGAGCTGACTACCGACGGCGGGCGTGTCGACACGCGGGTGCCGGGCAGTCGCGAGCGCAACCAGCGCGAGCGGTTCGCCTCGGGCACGCCGCAGCCGATTCTGTTCGACCAGATCCTGGTCAGCGCCGGCATTGAGACCGCTGTGATCCGCGGTTCGGTCAAGGTCTTCGACGATCCGGTGGCGCTGGCAGGAGGCGCCGAGCGGGCGTCGGATCACCTACCGGTACTGGCTGATTTCGCGCTGCAACCATGAGAGAGCCGACATGCGACTCCTGATCTGCCTGTTGTTTGCCCTGCCACTGGCCGCGCAGGAGATTGCCATCACGGCGGTCGAGAGCGACATCGGCGGCGGCGAGACGCTCGGCCGCCTGCTTCGCGAGGCGGGGCGCCAGCCGGTCGACGTCACCGCCGCCCTGGCCCGCGGCGAGCTGCCCCTGGCCGGCGTCAAGGTGCTCATTCTCGGCGCCTTCGTGACCGGCGACGCGGCGCTGCGGCAGACGCTGAGCGATCGTCGGCAGGAGCTGCACGACTGGCTCGCCGCCGGTGGCGTGATCGTCGAGTTGTGCCAGGCCGACCAGCACGAGGAGCGCGTCGGCTGGCTGCCGCCCGGGCTCTATGTCACGCGCGCCGATCCCGACCACCCGACCATCGCGTGGGAGCGCGCCGACCATCCGCTGGCCCTGACGCCGCACCGGCTCGACGCCGCCCTGACCACCGGCTGGCGCTACCGCGGGTGGAGCATCTCATGGGAGTCGCTGACCGCCTGGAGCGGGTTCGAGGTGATTGCCTCGACCAACAACGGCCGCGGTGCGGCGGTGATTGAGGCGGCGCACGGACGCGGGCGGATCCTGATCACCTCGCTCTGTCCGGACACCATGGTCCGCTGGGGCGAAGGCGACTCGCCGGCTAAGGCCAAGGCGCTGTTCGACAACCTGCTGGCCTATGTCGATCAGCTCGTCGCCGGCCGGGGCGTCGCGCTGACCCCCACCGCGCGGCTGCCGCCGCCGCGGCCGGCGCCGCTCGACGGCGTGACCATCGGCGTGCTGCAAGCAACCGAGACCGGCGGGCTGATCGACGCGGTCCGCGCGATGACCACCGGCGCGACGGTGAGCTGGCTCTCGCCGGCCGGCCCGGCGGGCTTGCCCCTCCCGGCGCCGCCGATCATCGTGCTCGACGCGCGCGCGGCCGAGGACCTGAGCCCAACGCTGCTCGCCGCCCTGCTTGCTGCCTGCCGGGCAGGCAGCGCAGTGGTCGAGCTGCACCAGAACCTGGCCGAGCGGCCGCTCTGGCTGCCGGCCGAGCTGCGCCTGGCGCGGGGCGGCTTCCCGGGCGAGCTGATTGTCCCGGCCGTGGCCGGTCACCCGCTGTTCGGGGCGCCCAACGAGCTGACCGCCCTGCGCCGCGGCGGCTGGCGCAGCGGCGATACGGCACCGGCGCGGCAGCCGTTCGGACGCTACGCCGGCTGGGGCGTCGTCGCCCGCTTCGGCGGCGAGACCTCGCCGCCGGTGGTGCTCGAACAGGCGGTGGGGCAGGGCCGCGCAATCGTCGTCGCCGCCGACCTCGGCCCGGCCGCCGCCCGGGTCGACCTGACCGGCGAGAACAGCGCCGCGTTCCTGGCCAATCTGCTCGCCTATGCTCATGCCGCGGCGCTGCGCCAGGTCGCCCCGGCGCCGGCGGCGACGGTGCCCGAGCGGGTCGACATGCTGATCGGCCGGCAGGCCGACGGCACCGTCATGGTGCCGACCGAGCAGCTCATCCTGCCGACCGGCCGGCAGGTCGAGTTTGGCGGCCGGCCGATCGACCTGGCGCTGCTGCCCGACGGCCGCACGCTGGCCGTGGTCGACCGGCTGCACCTGCGGTTGATCGACACCGAGACGGGCGAGCTGACCCACTCGGTCGCCGGCGACGGCGGGCACAGCGTGCACGGCATCGCGGTCAGCCGCGACGGCCGGCGGCTCTACACCTCGAGTGTCAAAGGCCACGTGCAGCTCTGGGAGCGCGACGCCGAGGGCGAGCTGGCGCGCGGCGAGGTCTACGCCGTGCCGGGTGGGGTCTCGGCCGGCGTGGCGCTCTCGGCCGATGAGCAGACGCTCTACGTCGCCGGCAGCAAGGGCAATACACTGGTCGCCATCGACCTGACCGGCGCGGCCGAACCGCGCTCGGTCGACGTCGGCGTGGCGCCGTTCGCCGTGCTGCGCGCGGCCGGCAAGCTGTATGTCAGCAACTGGGGCGGCCCGCGGCCGGGGCCGGGCGAGCGCACCTCGCCCAGCTCGGGCACGCAGGTGACGGTCGATGAGCGGACGGTGCCCACGCGCGGGTCGCTCCACGTGATCGATGAGGCGACGCTGGCCGTCCGCGGCGAGGTCGAGGTCGGCCTGCTGCCCAGCGGCCTGGCCGCCAACGCGGGCGGCTCGCGGGTCTACGTGGCGAACGCCAACAGCGACACCGTCTCGGTGATCGACACGGCGACCGACATGGTCGTCGAGACCATCGCCGTGCGGCCCGACGAGCGGCTGATGTTCGGTTCATCGAGCAACGCGCTGGCGCTCAGCCCCGACGGCGCGCGGCTTTACGTCTGCAACGGCACCAACAACGCCGTGGCGGTGGTCGAGCTGAGCGGCACCGCGCGCGGCGGTGACGGGCCGGCGGCGAGTCGCCTGCTCGGCTTCGTTCCCACCGGCTGGTACCCCGGCGCGGTGGTCGTCTCGCCCGACGGCGGGCGGCTTTACGTCGCCAACACCAAGGGCGTCGGTTCACTGGCGCAGGCCGAGCGGCACAACTCGCACCATCACCAGGGCAGCGTCAGCCTGATCGACACGCCGGCCGACGCGGAGCTGCCGGCGCTGACCGCGCGGACGGCCGAGAACAACCACCTCAACGCGGCCCTGGCCAGCCTGCTGCCGCCGCGCGAGGATGCCCCGCCGCGGGCGCTGCCCGAGCGGCACGGCGAGCCGTCGCTGATCAAGCACGTGGTCTACATCATCCGCGAGAACCGAACCTATGACCAGGTCATGGGCGACATCGCGCGGGGCAATGGCGACCCCGAGCTGGTGCAGTTCGGCCGCGAAGTGACGCCCAACTCGCACAAGCTGGCCGACGACTTCGTGCTGCTCGACAACTTCTACTGCAGCGGTATCCTCTCGGCCGACGGTCACCAGTGGGTGGCCGAGGCGTATGTCACCAGCTACCTCGAGAAGATGTTCGGCGGGTTCTTCCGCAGCTATCCCTACGAGGGCGACGATGCGCTGGCGGCCAGCCCCGGCGGCTACCTGTGGGACAATGTGCTGGCTCACGGGCTGACCTTCCGCAGCTACGGCGAGATGGTCCAGGGCCGCGTCGAGGCGCTGACCGAGGGACGGCGGCCGGTGTTCAAGCAGATCTACGACGACTTCATGGACAACGGCCGGCTCGACCACTACCGCGTCTCCTCGACCTCGCGCATCGCCGCGGTGCAGGCCAACCTCTGCCCGACCACGATGGGCTTCCCCAGCAATGTGCCCGATGTCTACCGCGCCGATCAGTTCATCCGCGAGCTGGCCGAGTTCGAGGCCAACGGCAACTTCCCGAACTTCGTGATCATGCTGCTGCCGAATGACCACACCGCCGGCACGCGACCGGACATGCCGACGCCACGCGCGGCGGTGGCCGACAACGACCTGGCGCTGGGTCGCGTGGTCGAGGCGATCACGCGCAGCCGATTCTGGCCCGAAACGGCGATCATGGTCTGTCAGGACGACCCGCAGGCGGGCGTCGACCATGTCGACGGGCACCGCTCACCGGCGTTCGTCATCTCGCCCTACACGCCGCGCGACGGGCGGGTGATCTCGCGCAACTACACCCAGGTGGGCATGGTCAAGACCATCGAGCTGCTGCTCGGCCTGCCGCCGATGAACCAACTCGACGCCGCGGCCGAGCCGATGCGTGAGTGCTTCACCGGCGCGTTCGACCCGCGGCCCTGGGCCTCGGTGCCGAACGAGGTCCCGCTCGACGAGATGAACCCCGCGGCGACGGCGCTGAGCGGTCCGGCGCGGCAGTGGGCGCTGGCCAGCCTGGCCGAGGACCTCGACGAGATCGACGAGGCCGACGAGGACACCCTCAACCGCATCCTGTGGCACTGGGCCAAGGGCTACGACGTGCCCTATCCGGCCCACTACGCCGCCCTCGGCGCGCAGGACGAGCTCGGCGCCGAGGACGACTGACGCGCCGCCAACGCGCGGCGCACCAGCGGGCACCCGGCCGACGGCGGCAGCGGGCCGGTCGGCGCATTGCGATGCGCCGCTACGGTCGTCATAACAAGCCGCAAGCCGGCGCCGGGTTCACAGCATAGCCCAAACGGGTCCTGCCCGCGCGGCTGGTCGCGCCTATCCTCCCTCCGGCGACCATGTTGGCGTTCTAGGTAGGGGCAGGTCTCAGACCTGCCCGCCAGCGGGAAGACCCGCTCTGGGAAGGGTGCCCGTCGGCAACCGGGCCGGTCTGAGTCCCCGACCGCGAAGGTCAACACGCCCTGGCGACGGCGCTGCGCAAGTTCACCTTCGAGCTCGAGAGCGTCCTCCGCCTGCGTCGCTTTGCCGAATCGCAGGCGCGCTTGGCCTTGGCCGAGGCGATTGCGCTGCGCGACGCGGCCGAGGCGGCCCTGCGCGCCACCCAGGCGCGGCTGCGCGCCGAGCTGGAGCGCCTGCGGCGCGAGCTGGCCGAGCTCGACAGCGAGCTGATCGCCGCCGCCTGGCGCGAGCTGCGTCGGCTGGAGCTGCTCGAGCTAAAGCAGGCCGCCGAGCTGGCCGAAACAGAACGTGAGGTCGAGCGCCGGCAGGCCGACTATTTGGCCGCGCGGCGCGATCGCCGGAGCCTCGAGCGGTTGCGCGAGCAGCGCCGGCGCGAGCACCTCGCCCGACTGGAGTGGTACGAACAGGCCGAGAACGACGAAAGGGCTGTGATCAGCTACTCCCGAAAGGGGAGTGACCCATGAACTTGGAGCACCTCAGCGGCCTGGTCGGCCGACTGAGGCAGATCGAAGGGCTGCTGGACCGACTGACCCCGGAAGTGGCCCCCACCGCCCCGCCGACGACACCGGCCGAGGCGTTCAACCAAATCCTGCAGGCCCGCCTGGCCACCGGCGGACTGACCGCCGGCGCCGAGCTGGCGCTGCCCGACCTGCGCGCCTTGCTGCCCGAGGACTCGAGCGGCGCCAACCGGCCCGCGGCCGACCTGGCGCGAGCGGTGCTCACCGGCGCCGGCGCGCTGGCCGACGTGCCGGCCGAAACCCAGCGCCTGGTCCGCGAGGCCGGCCGCCGCCACGGCGTCGATGAGGCGCTCATCCTGGCGGTGATGCAGAGCGAATCGAGCTTCAACCCGCAGGCCGTCTCGCCCGCCGGGGCGCAGGGCTTGATGCAGCTAATGCCCGGCACGGCGGCCGAGCTGGGCGTCAGCAACGCCTTCGACCCGGCGCAGAACATCGACGCCGGCACGCGTTACCTGCGCCAGATGCTCGACCGCTTCGGCGGCGACGTGCGCCGCGCGGTCGCCGCCTACAACGCCGGGCCCGGCGCCGTCGAGCAGCATGGCGGCGTGCCGCCGTTCGCCGAGACCCAGGCCTATGTGCCGAAGGTGACCGAGCGGGCGGCCCAGTTCGCCGCCGCGCTGCGCCACGAGCCGGACGTGACGGAGCCCCAGCTTCCACCGCTGCCCGAGCCCAGCCCGCCGCCGCCGATCTCACCGGCCCAGGCGGCCGCCAACGGCGGCGTGACCGTGCGCGGCACGCAGGCTGTCGAGCCGCTCGGGCCACTGCCGCCGCTCGATCCCGACGCGTTGGTCGAGACCCTGACCACGACGCTGCGCGAGACGGCCGAAACGGTGATCGAGCCGCCGGCCGAGCCGGCACCGCCGGTTTCGCGCCGCGAGGCGGTCGATCCGCTGCGCGCCGCGCCACCGCTCGAACCGGCCGCGCCGCGCGAGCGGCCGGCGCAGGTGCTCACCCCGGCCGACGCACCGGCGGCCCGGCCGGTCGAGGCGCCGACGCCGGAGGGTTCGGCGCAACAGGGCGGCGAGCGGCACGAGCCGCCGACCGCACCGGTGCGGCCGGCCGAGCCGCGGCCCGAGGCGGCGCCGGCGACGTTCAGCCTGGGCACCGCCGCGGCGACCGAGGGCGGCGAGCCGTCCCGGCCGATCGCGATGCACGACGTCGGCTCGCTGCGCGAGCTGATCGTCGACCGAGCGAGGCTGGTCCGCTCGCCGGGCCAGGACAGCTTCACCGTTTCGCTGCAGCACCCCGAGGCGGGCGAGGTGGCGGTGCGGGTGGTGCGCACGGCCGACACGGTGCAGGTGCTGGTCGGCACGCAGCACGAGGGCCTGCGGCGCGAGCTGCAGGAGCAGTTGCCGGCGCTACGCGAAGCGCTGGGCGGGCACGGCCTGGCGCTGGAAAGCCTCGACGTCGGCGCTCGCGGCGGGCAGCAATCGCCCTGGCCGGATAGCTGGCCGGGCGGCCGGCCGCAGCGCGAGGCGCCGGCGGAGCCGACGCCGCTCGAGCCGGTCGGCCCGACCATGCAGCGGTCGTCGCCCGACGACGGCTTGCTGCTCTGGGCGTAGAAAGGAGGATGCGATGCCGTCGGCCATTTCGGGAGTGACGTACGATCCCTCGCTCGGCGCGGCGCGCGTGCCGAAGCAGTCGCTCGATTCGGAGGCCTTCCTCAACCTGCTGGTGGCCCAGTTGCGGTTCCAGGATCCGCTCAGTGGCATGGACCAGCAGGCGTTCATGAACCAGCTCGCCTCGATGAGCAGCATGCAGCAGCAGGTCGAGATCAACCAGCAGTTGGCACAGTTGGTCACCGGCAGCCAGTTCACCGAGGCGGTCAGCCTGATCGGCCGCACGGTCTCGGGCACGGCGCCCGACGGCACGGCGGTCAGCGGGGTGGTCGACTCGGTGGTCTCCAGCGACCAGGGCGCGGTGCTGCGGTTGGGTCAGCAGAGCTTGCTGTTCAGCTCGCTCGAAGCGGTCGAGTAGGCCGAGGAGGCGCGCGATGCGCATTGACCCCGCGGCCCAGGCAGCCCGCGCCGAGGTGGCGCGCGCCGAGCGGCTGAAGACCGGTGCGACGGGCTTTGCCGAGGCGCTGCGCCAGGCCGGCGCGACGCCGGCGCTCGAGTTCTCGAAGCACGCGTTGCAGCGGCTCGAGCAGCGCGGCATCCGGCTCGACGACGAGCTGCTCCGGCGGCTCGACGAGGGCGTCGCGAAGGCGGCCGGCAAGGGCTCGAAGACGACGTTGGTGCTGGCCGACCAGACCGCGTTTGTGGTCGGCGTGCCGAGCCGCACGGTGGTCACCGTGGCCGACCAGGAGTCGCTGCGCGAGCGGGTGTTCACCAACATCGACAGCATGGTCATCGTCTAGGCGGACGAGCCGCCCGGGGCCGGTCCTCACCAGGAAGCCCCGCGCCGGTCGCCGATTGCGGCCGGCCAGCATGGAGGACAACGCAGATGAGTCGTCTGCTCAGTACCGCGATTTCCGGCATGGCGGCGCACGCCAGCGGAATCGACATCACGGGCAACAACATCGCGAACCTGAACACGTCCGGCTTCAAATCGAGCCGGCCCGGGTTCGCGACGTTGTTCAGTCAAACCCTGCGCGCCGCGCGGGGTGTGTCGGACGGCGTCACCGGCCTCAACCCGGTGCAGGCCGGCGCCGGCGTGCAGTTGGCCACCAACACCACGCAGTTCCAGCAGGGCACGCTGACCTACACGGGTCAGAACCTCGACCTGGCGATCATGGGCAACGGCTTCTTCCAGCTCAAAGACGGCATGGGCGAGGCGGCCTACACGCGCGACGGTGCGTTCACGCTGCAGTCGGACGGGACCATGGTCCACGCCGCCAGCGGGCTGAAGGTGCAGGGCCTGCTGTTCGACATCGGCACCGGCACCGTGCCGGCCGGCGCGGTGCCCGAGGACATCGTCATCCCGCCCGGCTTGACGCTCAACGCCAAGGCGACCGGCGAGGTGACCATGGCGGGCAACCTCGACGCGGCGGCGGCGACCGGCGACATCGCCGAGATGCAGTACCGTTACTACGACAGCTTCGGCGTGCCGCACCAGATGGACCTGACCTACACCAAGACGGCCAATCCGCGCGAGTGGAGCTGGGTCGCGCAGGTCGGTGCCAACAACGTCGGTTCGGGCACGTTGACCTTCACCGCCGAGGGCGACGTGGCCAGCGGCGGCACCGGCACGGCGACGGTGACGGTGGCCAACGGCGGGGTGACCGCCGGCGGCACCGACCCGCAGGCGATCAGCATCGATATGGCGCGGCTGACCCAGTACGGCGCCGGCTCGGAACTCGAGGCGACCAACCAGGACGGCTTCGAGCCGGGCTTTCTGATCGACATCGGCACCGACGACCAGGGCCACATCACGGCGATGTTCAGCAATGGTCTGACCCGCCCCGTGGCGCAGCTCAGCCTGGCCAACTTCGCCAACGTGCAGGGCCTGGCGCGCACCGTCGGCAACCTGTTCAAGCCGACGGCCAACACCGGCCTGGCGCAGCTCCTGACCCCCGGCACCGCCGGGGTGGGCACGATCCAGTCGCAGTCGCTCGAGCGGTCGAACGTCGACCTGCCCAGCGAGCTGACCCAGATGATCGTCTTCCAGCGCGGCTATCAGGCCTCGGCGCGGCTGGTCACCACCGCGGACGAGATCCTGCAGGAAGCGCTGAACCTGAAGCGGTAAGCCTGAACGCGGCCCGGCCGGCCTGAGCCGGCCGGGCCGAGGTGACTGCCATGATCCGACTGCGCCGGCTCGACGGCTCGAGCTTCGTGCTCAACGCCGCCCTGATCGAGACCATCGAGGCGACGCCCGACACCGTCATCCGGCTCCACACCGGCAAGCTCTACCTGGTCGACGACCCGGTCGAGACGGTGGTCGACAAGGTCGTCGAGTACCAGCGCCGGGTCGCCTTCCGGCCGATCGTCGAGGCGGAGACCGCGCGGTGAGGTGGCTGCTTGCCGGCCTGCTGTCCCTGCCCGTCGCCGGCGCGCCGGCCGACGTGGCCGCCGCCGTCGCGCGTTGGTCGGCCGCGGCGCCACACCTGTTTGCGCAGTCGGCGGGCACCAGCACCGAGGGACGTGACCTCCCGCTGCTGATTGCGACCATGCGGCCGGGTGCGCCCGAGGAGCAGATCCGAGTGCTGGTCCTGGCCCAGCAGCATGGTGACGAGCCGGCGCCGGCACGCGCCGCGGTGCGCTGGATGGAGAGCGCCGCCGGCCGCAACGCGCCGTTCGACCGCGTCGCGGTGCTGCTGATGCCCACGGTCAACCCTGACGGCGCCGCGCGTGGGCGGCGGGCCAACAGCCGCGGAGTCGACCTCAACCGCTCGTGGCTGCTTCGCGATCAAGCCGAGAACCGGGCGGTGATGCGGGTTTTCGACGCCTGGCAGCCGCACCTCGTGATCGACCTGCACCAGTTCGGCATGCGCCGCGCCGGCCCGCGCGAGGCGGACTGGATCGAGTGGTACCCGACCGGCGACCGGGCGCTCGACGGCCTGGCCGAGTCGCTGGCCCGCGGCATCGTCGCCGGCGAGCAGCGGGTCGGTCAGCCGATCCGCCTGACCCGCACCCCGGCCGGCTATGCGACCAGCCTGTGCCACCGCTACTTCGCCGCGCGGCACCGTGCGGTGGCGTTGCTGTATGAGGTCGGCGGCGATGACGGCGAACCTCAGGCGCGGTCGCTCGAGCGGCTGGTCGACCACCTGGCGCGCGAGGCCGACCGCCTGAAGCCACGACTCGACGCGGTGCGCGGCGTGCGCGAGTGGCGGCCGCGTGGGCTGCTCATCCGGGCCGACGCCCCCGGCGGCGCGGGCCGGCCGCCGGCGCTGCCGGTGCGCCGGCCGCTCGAGGCGATGGTCGCCGGCTACCTGCTGGTCATGCTCTGCCGGGCTAAGTTTCGGGCCGAACGCGACGAGATCTAGATCGATGCCAAGACCAACGCGAGCTCTGCAGCGATCGCTCACCGCGGCGGGTTACCTCATCGCGGTAGCGGCTCTCGCGGTCGGCTCCGGACTGGCCGGCCGGCCGGCCGGACTGTGGCATCCCGTGGCGCTGGCGGCGGTGGTGCTGTCGGCGGTCGGATACCTGTTCTGCTGCCAGCCCCTGTCAGCGGTACGGCGCATCTTCGACCGCCCGGCCGAGGCCGATATCGAGGCCGCCGCGGCCCGCCTGATCGAGTTGTCGCGCGGCTACCGGAGCCACGGCGAGCGCTGGCTCGCCCAGCAGTCCAGTGCCGCGGGCGGTCTACTCGAAGGGCTGGCGCTTCGGTTGCTCAGCGCCGAGGTCGAGCCGACGGCGTTGGAGGCGGCGCTGCGCCAGGCCGCGGCCGAGCTCGAGGCGCTCGACCGCCAGCCGACCGAGGGCTGGCAGCGGCTGGCCGAGGGCGCGGTCAACGGCGGGGTGATTCTGACCCTGGCCGGCATGGTGCAGTCGCTGCTGGGCCCGCCCGAGGCGATGGCGCCGGCGTTGGCCGGCGCGCTGCTGGCCACCGGCTATGGCGTGGCGCTGGCGCAGTTGGTCTGCGCGCCGCAGATGCTGCTCCGCCGGCGGGCGCTGCGCCTGCGCGCGGCCGAGCGGGAGCTTTGGATCGATGGCCTGGTGCTGCTGCAGCAACGCCTGCACCCGCGCTTGGTGGCCGAGCGGCTGCAGGTCCACCGGGCGATGGGCTTGCTGGCCCGCGCGGCCTGAGGAGAGTGACGCATGGCCGAAGCAGAGGCCGCCCAGGGAACCGAGGGCGCCGAGCCGAAGAGGAAGCGCGGCAAGGGCATGATCCTGCTGCTCGGAGTCGTCGCGCTGGCCGCGCTGGGCGCGGCGGGCTTTCTCTGGCAGCAGAACAAGGCCCGGCAGCAGGCCGACGCGCAGGCCGCCTGGGATGCCGATCCGGTGCTCGAAACGGTGGTCTACCCGCTGGCTCCCCTGACGGTCAACCTGGCCGAGGGCGACCGCTACATCCGCTGCCAGGTGGCGATTGGGTTCGAGCTCGATCCCCTCGACGCGCACCACTTCCGGTTGACCATGGCCAAGATCGACCCCGACGTGCCGCCGGAGCCGGATCCACCGCCGGCCGACGCCAAGCTGCCCCCGCGCGAGGGGCCGAGCGAGGCGGTGCTGGCCCTCATCCGGCTGCTCCTCAGCGCCGATGTCCAGACGCGGATGCAGGACTCGCTGCTGCTCGAGGTCAGCTCGCGCGAGTTTGCCGAGCTGCAGGCGGCCGCGGGCAAGGAGGGGCTCAAGACGGTGCTGCTCGAGCGCTTCGCCGCGATTGTCGACGATGCCGCCGGTGGCACCTCGCCGGTACCGATGACCGCGATCTATCTGCGCGAGTTTGTGATGCAATAGGTGGGCGCAACCATGTCCGATGAGACGAACCAGACCGACAGCCCGGCCGCCGACGAGCAGGTCAGCCCCGACGAGCTGGCCGAGCTGCTGGCCGGCGCCGGCAGCGACGAGCCGGAGCCGGCCGACGAGCCGGCCGACGAGCCGGCCGACGAGCCGGTGGCCAACGAAGAGCCGCTCGAGGAGCTGAGCACCGAGCCCATCGGCACGGCCGCGCCGACCGCCACGGGCGAGGGCCGCGAGCTGCTCGGCCAGGACGCCATCAGCGCGCTGCTGGCCGACGCGCTCGATGCCGCCGAGACCTACACCGACACCACCGGCCAGGCGACCGGCAGCCTCGCCGCGGCGGCCGGCGGCGCCTTCGGCGCGACACACAAGGAGCACGACCGGGTCGGCGATCACGACTTGCTGGCCGACGTGATGCTGCAGGTCTCGGCCGAAATCGGCCGCACCGAGATGACCATCGAGGACATTCTCAAGATGCACCCCGGCTCGCTGGTCGAGCTGGACAAGCTGGCCGGCGAGCCGGTCGAGTTGTTCATCAACGACAAGTGCATCGCGCGGGGCGAGGTGGTCGTGGTCGACGACAGTTTCGGCATCCGCATCACCGCCCTGGGAGCGACGGCATGAGCGCCGCGCCGGCAGAGCCGCTGACCGAGCTGCGCCGACTGGAGCGGGTGCGCCTGAGCGTGCAGGTCGAACTCGGCCGCACGACGATGCGCTTTCGCGAGGTCGAGCGGCTTGGGCCCGGATCGGTGGTCACCCTCGACCGCCTCGCCGGCGAGCCGGTCGAGCTGCGCTGCCGCGGGCGGATCATCGCCCTCGGCGAGGTGGTCGTGCAGGACGACGCGTTCGCCGTGCGGGTGACCGAGATTGCCGGCCAGCACGCGAAGAAAGCCGACCGGCGGCCGAACCGGCCGCGCCGCGCCGGGCAAAGATAGCCAGCGCTGGCTATGCCGCCGCGCCGGACCACCGGCAGAATGGCCTCCGACGGGCGGGGCTTAAGCTCGCTTAACTGACGGCGAGCCGCGGCCCGACCCCGGGGACGCCAGTGGCTGGAACGATCGGCTCACCGCACCTGCGTGATGCGGGGCCCGCACGCCTACGGCTCGGGCTCTGCCTGGCGAGCATCGCCTCCCTTACCGTCGGCGCCATGGCGCAGGAGACGGTCGAGCCGTACGTTTCACCGGCACTCCCGGCCTTCGGTCCGCACCCCGCCCTGCTCATCCTGCGCACGCTCGGCTCGCTGGTGCTGGTGCTCGGCATGGTCATCGGCGTTGCCTGGCTGGCCCGGCTGCGGTTCGGGCCGCGCACCGCGGCGCCGCTCAAGCAGCGCCTGCGCCTGCTCGAGACGCTGCCGCTCGGCGGCGGCCGCGGGCTGCACCTGGTCGCCCTCGGCGAGCGGGCCATCTTGCTCGGCAGCAGCGGCGAGGGGCTGAGCTGCCTGCTCGAGCTGCCCGCCGGCGAGGTCGGCTTCGATCCCGCCGAACCGGGCCCCGAGAGCTTCCTCGCCCGGCTGCAGACCGTTCGCCTCGAGGCGGTGGGCCGATGATCCGTCGCCTGCTGCCGCTGCTCGTCCTCGCCCTCTGTGCCGGCGCGGCGCTGGCCCAGGGCGACGACGTGCTGCCGCTGCCCGGCATCAGCGTGCAGCTGACCCAGCCCGAAACGCGGGTCGAGAGCTACTCGTCGCTGCAGGTGATGTTCCTGCTGACGGTCATCGTCCTCGCCCCGACGATGCTGCTGATGCTGACCAGCTTCACCCGCATCATCGTCGTGCTGGGCTTTTTGCGCCAGGCGCTGGGCACGCATCAGGTGCCGCCGAACCAGGTCATCATCGGCCTCGCGCTGTTCATGACGCTATTCATCATGGCACCCACGTTCCGGCAGATCCAGACCGTCGCGGTCGAGCCTTACCTGGCCGACGAGCTGGACAGCAAGCAGGCGCTGGCCGCGGCGATGGAGCCGCTGCGCGAGTTCATGTTTCGCAATACCCGGCCGAACGACCTGGCGCTGTTCCTCGACATGGCCAAGGAGCCGCGCCCGGCCACCCGCGCCGAGACGCCGAGCTACGTGCTCATCCCCTCGTTCTGCCTGAGCGAGATCAAAACCGCCTTCGAGATTGGCTTCCTGCTCTACATCCCGTTCCTGGTGATCGACATCGTGGTCGCCAGCACGGTCATGTCGATGGGCATGATGATGCTCCCGCCGGTGATCATCTCGCTGCCGTTCAAGCTGCTCATGTTCGTGCTGGTCGACGGCTGGCACCTGGTCGTCCGCGGCCTGGCCGCGAGTTTCGGGTAGGAGCCGCCATGGACGCCGCCACGGTGATGACCATCGGTCGCGACAGCATCCTGACCATGCTGCTGCTGATGCTCCCACCGCTCGGCATCGCGCTGGCGGTCGGTCTGCTCATTTCGGTCATTCAGGCGGCCACGCAGGTGCAGGAGATGACCCTCGCCTTCGTGCCCAAGATCATCGCCGTCTTTCTCGTCGTCCTGGTCTGCGCGCCGTGGATGGCCAACGTCATGCTGACCTTCTCCGCGCGGCTGTTCGGCGGCTTCCCCGCCCTGGTCCGGTGACCCGATGGAGGTCGATCCGCTCCACCTCTCCGCCGCGCTGCTGATCCGCTTTCTGCTCGTCTTCGCCCGGCTCGGCGGCTTCTTCGCCGTGCTGCCGGTGTTCGGCGAGCGCACCGTCCCCGGCGCCTGCCGCGCCGGGCTGGCCGCGCTCTGCGCCTGGCTGTTGATGTGGGTGCCGGTTGGGGCGATCCCCGCCGACCTGCCGCTGGTCGCGCTGGGCTTGATGCTCTGCCGCGAGACGATGGTCGGCATCGCCGTCGGCTACCTTGCCCGGCTGATGTTCAGCGCCTTCCAGTTCGCCATCAACGCGCTCGACGTGCAGATCGGTCTCGGTTTCATGCAGTTGGTCGATCCCGGCTCGCAGGTCAATCTCTCGGTCCTCGGGCACTTCGTCAACTCGCTGCTGCTGCTGCTCTTTCTTCAAGCCGACGGGCATCACCTGATGCTCCGCACGCTGGCCGCCACCTATGAAGTCGCGCCGATCGGCACGGCGATGCCCAACCTGGCCGCCATCGGGCCGGTCTCGGGGATGCTCGGCCTGCTCACCGCGATTGCCATCCAGCTCGCCCTGCCGGCGGTGCTGGTGCTGCTCCTGATCGACGTCGCGATGGGCATCGTCGGCCGCGTCGTGCCGCAGCTCAACGTCTTCCTGGTGGCCATGCCGATCAAGGTCATGGTCGGCCTGGCGACGCTCTATCTCACGCTGCCGACGCTGTCGACGGCGCTGGCGCAGGCGATGGCGGTGATCAGCCACAACGTGCCGCAGATCCTGGGCATGGTGCGCTGATGGGCCTGTTCGACTCGAAAACCGAGCCCGCGACTCAGAAGCGGCGCGAGGACGCGCGCCGCAAGGGTCAAGTCGCCAAGAGCCGCGAGATTGTCTCGGTGCTCGTGCTGCTCGCCGGCTTCGCCTCGCTGCGCGCCATGGGGCCGGCGGCGTGGGAGACCTTCCAGACCAGCATGGTCTACTTCTTCGACGCCGCGCTCGGCCTGCGCGGCCGCGACGCGCTGGCGCAGGGCGTGGTCCGGCTGGTCGTGCCGGCGGTCCTACTGCTGCTGCCGCTGATGCTGGCGGTGGTCATCGCCGGCGTGGCGGGCAACCTGCTGCAGACCGGGCCGATGCTGACCGGTGAGGGGTTGAAGTTCGACGCCAAGAAGCTCGACCCGATTGCCGGGATCAAGAAGCTCGTCTCGGCGCAGGCAATCGTCGAGCTGCTCAAGTCGAGCGCCAAGCTGCTGGTCGTCGGCTGGGCGGTCTGGAGCTGGCTGAAGGCCAGCTATCCCGCGATGCTCGAGCTGAGCTGGATGGACCTGGTCTCGGCCCTGACCCGCTCGGGCGAGCTGGTCAAGGCGCTGGTGCTGCGCACGCTCACCGCGCTGGCGGTGATTGCGGCCATCGACTACGCCTGGCAGCGCTACTCACACGAGAAGCAGTTGATGATGACCCGCGAGGAGATCCGCGACGAGCTGAAGCAGCAGGAGGGCTCGCCCGAGGTCCGCGGCGCCATCCGCCGCCGGCAGCGCGAGATGGCCCGCCGCCTGATGGCCAGCGCCGTGCGCGGCGCCGATGTGGTGGTCACCAACCCGACCCACTACGCCGTCGCGCTGAAGTACGATGCCGACCAGATGGACGCACCGCAGGTGGTCGCCCGGGGCCAGCGGCTGACCGCGCTCCACATCCGCGAGCTGGCCGAGGCGGCTGAGGTGCCCATCGTCGAAAACCCGCCGCTGGCCCGCGCTTTGTTCGCCGCCTGCGACGTCGGCGATCTGGTGCCGCCCGAGCTCTACGCCGCGGTGGCCGAGGTGCTGGCCTTCGTCTATCGGTTGCGCGGCCACATGCCCCGGTCGTGAGCGAGTCGCGCGCCCCGGAGCGCGGGCGTCGCCGCCCGCCGGCGGCCCGCCCCGGAGCGCGGGCGTCGCCGCCCGCCCGAAACCGATTTGGTGACGCCGGGCAGGTCTGTTGCATATACTGGTAGGCGACGTGCCGGGGCGCCGAGCGCCACTGCTCCGGCCGCGGAGGGTTTTGTGGCGAACTACACGCTTCCCGACGAGTGGCGTTACACCGCCAGCCACCTCTGGGTCGCCTGCGACGGCACGACGGCCACCGTCGGCCTGACCGAGCACGGTCAAGAGCGGCACGGGCGCGTCTTTCATGTGGGTCTGCCGGCCGTCGGCGCGCCGGCGACGTTCGGCCTGCCGCTGGGCAGCCTGCAGTCGGCGGGCTACGGTCTCACCCAGCTCTTTCCGCCGGTCCAGGGCGCGGTGGCAGCCATCAACGAGGACCTCTGGGCGAGGCCGGGCCTGGTCAACGAAGATCCCCTCGGCGACGGCTGGCTGGCCCGCATCGCCCTCGCCGATGCCGCCGAGCTGGCGCAGCTCGAGACTGCTGACGGCTATCGCCGGGTGCTCTCGGGTGAGCAGGCGCCGGGCCGGCTGCCGCAGCACCTGCTCGAGGCCGCCGCGCCGGTCTTTCTGATCGACGAGCAGCGCCGCGTGCTGGCCTGCAACGCCTCGGCCGAGCAGTTCATCGGGCTGACCAGCCGGCAGATGCAGCACGGCCCGCTGTGCAGCGAGCTGTTCGGCTGCCACCACGACGACGGCACGACGGTGACCAAGGGCGACTGCCCGGGCCTCTGCTCGCTGCTCAACCTGGAGCCGGTGGTCGACGCCGAGTACCTGGTGACCAACGCCGCCGGCGGCGAAACGCGGGTGCGCGCCACCTATACCCCGCACGCGGCCCCGGGCCTGCCGCGGCGGGCGATTGTGACGCTGTCGCCGGTCGACTGAGGTGCGGTCGATGGGCGCTGCCGGCCTGCCCGCGGCGCGAGCGCCGGAGCGCGGGCGTCCCCGCCCGCCGGCGCCGAGGAGGAGGCGCCGTAGCGCCGGTTGGTAACCGGCGATGCGATGACGCGAGCAGCGCTCTCGGCGAAAGCGCGCTACCTTGGGCCGGCGGCGTCGAGGCAGAAGCGCCGTAGCGCCGGTTGGCAACTGGCGATGCGACGACGCGAGCAGCGCTCTCGGCGAGAGCGCGCTACCTTGGGCCGGCGGCGCGAGCCTCGGCGCGCAGGCGTCCCCGCCCGCCCGCTGGCCAGCCGTGGCCGGGCCGGCGACACGCTCGCTAACGGCCCCCGCCCCGACCCCTCCCCCTGGCGCGGCGCCAGGGAGAGGGGAGTCAGGGAGATAGGCGGTCACCTACGACACCACCCACCACACCCGCGCCGCGCGGGGGAGGGGCCAGGTGTTGGCGCCTGGCCGACGCGCACGTCCGCCGGCCGGCGAGGACGCCGGCGGTCCGGTCGTTGCGATGGCTCCCCTCTCCCCCCGCGCCGCGCGGGGGAGGGGTTGGGGGTGGGGGCTTGCGCTGCTGCCATGTCGGTCCACGACTTCGACCCGTGTCATGCGGCGTCTGGCCCGCGGCGGGGCGGTCCGGCGCCGGCTGCTCGCCACGTCAAACGGCCCTTGAGCCCCGGCCTCGCCGCGGGTATGATCGCCGCGGAGCACCGGCGCATGAGCCGACGCGCGCTGATCACCGGCATCACCGGCCAGGACGGCAGCTACCTGGCCGAGCTGCTGCTCGAGCGCGGCTATCAGGTCTTTGGCCTGGTGCGCCGCAGCAGCACCGTCAACTTCGACCGCATCGAGCACATCCAGGAGCAGCTCTGCCTGCTGCCGGGTGACCTGCTCGATCAGCATTCGCTGGCCGAGGCGATCCGCGAGGCGTCGCCCGACGAAGTCTACAATCTGGCCGCGCAGAGCTTCGTCCCGACGAGCTGGAACCAGCCCGAGCTGACCGGCGAGATCACCGCCCTGGGCGTGATGCGGATGCTCGAGGCGATGCGCCGCGCGGCGCCGGGCGCGCGGTTCTACCAGGCCAGCTCGAGCGAGATGTTCGGCCAGGTGCGCGAGACCCCGCAGCGCGAGACGACGCCGTTCCATCCCCGCAGCCCGTACGGCGTGGCCAAGGTCTACGGCCATTATATCACGGTCAACTTCCGCGAAAGCTATGACCTGTACGCCTGCAGCGGTATCCTGTTCAACCACGAGAGTCCACGGCGCGGGCTCGAGTTCGTCACCCGCAAGATCAGCGACGGCGCCGCGCGGATCCGGCTCGGCCTGAGCGACTCCCTACGGCTTGGCAACTTGGACGCCAAGCGCGACTGGGGCTTCGCCGGCGATTACGTCGAGGCGATGTGGCGGATGCTCCAGCGCGACGAGCCAGACGACTACGTGGTCGGCACGGGCGCGACGCACACCGTGCGGCACTTCGTCGAGCTGGCCTTCGGCGCCGCCGGGATTGAGCTGGCGTGGGAGGGCGAAGGGCTCGACGAGGTGGGCCGCTGCTCCAAGACCGGCCGCGCCGTGGTGCGGCTCGACGAGCGGTTTTTCCGCCCGGCCGAGGTACACCTGCTGCTGAGCGATCCGAGCAAGGCCCGGACCGAGCTTGGTTGGCAGCCGAAGGTCAGTTTCGCCGAGCTGGTCGAGCTGATGGTGCGGTCGGACCTGGCGCGGCTGACGCGCTCCTCAGGCCGCGGCGGTGACGCCGCAACAGCGCGCTGAAGGGCGTGCCGTTCGACCTGAGCGCGGTTGGCCACCCAATCGCCTGGATTCAATCTCTGGTGGGATTGCGTTCACTTGACTCGCGCCGCCGTTATTGACACACTGGTGTACACATCGCTTCTGTTCCGCAGGGCGAGCAGGTCCGCCGTCGGGGAAGGTCGGTCAGGTGGTTGGCTACCAGGTACGGCTGCTCGGCTCCCTCGAGGTTCGGCATGCCGGCGGCACGCTCTGTCGCTTCCGCACGCAGAAGGCGGCCTCACTGCTCGCCTACCTGACCTACCACCCGCACCGCCGGCACGAACGTGACGAGCTGATCGAGCTGCTCTGGCCCGGTTGCGGAGCCGACAGCGGGCGCGGCAGACTGAGCTACACTCTATCCGTCCTGCGCCGCCAGCTCTGCCCTCCGGAGCAGGCTAAGGAGACGCTTGTCCTAGCCGACCGGCGGTCGGTCTGGGTTCGGGATGAGCTGCTCGAGACCGACGTGCAGCAGCTCGATGCGGCTTACCAGGCGGCAGGTCGGGCGACCGACGAGTTGCGCCAAGCGCGATTCGAGCAGGTCGTGTCGGTCTATGGCGGTCCGCTGCTGCCCTGCTGCTACGAACGGTGGGTGCTGAGCGAGGAGGCGCGGCTGCGGCAGTGCTTCGTCGAAGCAGTGGAAGCGCTGGTGGAGTGGCATGTCGCCGCCGGCCGGCCGGGCGAGGCCCTGCGGGTGGCCCGCCTGGGCAACTCGGCCGAGCCGGATTGCGAACCACTGCTCCGTCGACTCGTGCAGCTCGAGCTGGCCGTGGACGACCGCGCGGCGGCTCGTCGGCATCTCGACGGGTTCGTCGCCAGGCGCCGCCGAACCGGCGACTGGGAACCCGACACCGAGCTGCTGGCCCTGCTGGGCGAGCCCGACAAGGCCCGCCAAGACCTGGCGGTGCTCGACCTTCGGCCCGCCGGTGATCCGGACCTGACCGGCACCGTGACCTTCGTCGCGGCGCCAGCCTGCCTTGCCGACGAGGCCGAACGATTCGGTGCCGTGCCGGCGCGTCGCGACGACGACGGCATCGTGGTCGCCTTTGCTCGCGCCGGCGACGCGTTCGCCTTCGCTGAGCGGGTCCGCGACAACGAGTTCGCGCTGGCCGTCCATACCGCTGACGTCAGCCTCCGGCTCGACGGTCCCGCAGCCGAATCGGTCGAGCAACTGCGTCGCGCCGCGGTGGATGGGCAACTGCTCGTGACCGAGGCCACCGCCGCCTTGCTGCGCCAGGGCGCCCGCCGGCACTTGAGCCTGGTTAGCCTGGGCGAGTACCGGCTCCGGTCTGGAGCGGCGGCTTGTGGGATCTTCGCCACCGACAGCGCCGCGGTGGGGCAGCCATTGGCGCTGGAGCGGCCGGTGACCGCCGCGCTGCCCGCGGTGCTGGGCCGAACGTATGGCCGTGAGGCGGCGATCGCGGCGGTGACCGAGTTGCTGCTCGACGACACGCGCCTGGTGACCCTCACCGGCCCGGGCGGCAGCGGCAAGACACGGCTGGCGGTCGAGGTCGGCTGGCACATGGCGCGGACCTGCGGCACTCTGGCCTGGTTCGTTCAGGCTTCCGACCTGCGAACGGCGGCCGACCTCACCTTTGAGATTCTGCGCCGGATCGGCCTGGAACCCCAGAGCCACGTGGATCAGCAGCTTCGCTGGTTCTTTGGCGAGCATCCCGGCCTGCTGATCCTGGACAACCTCGAGCAGTTCACGCCCGAGGCCGGTCTGGTCATCGGCAAGCTGCTCGAGGACTGCCCGTCGCTGCTCTGCCTGGCCACCTCGCGGCGCAGACTGGGCCTGTCCGGCGAACGACCCGTGCCGGTCGAGCCGCTGGACCTGCCGAGCGAGCGCGCCGACATCGCCGCCGTGGCCGGCGTTCCGAGTGTGCAACTGTTCGTCGATCGGGCCCGCGCCACCGTGCCTGATTTCGTCTTGAGCGAACGCAATGCGGCGGCGGTAGTCGCGGTCTGCACCGGCCTCGAGGGGATCCCCTTGGCGCTCGAGCTGGCGGTTGCGCGCCTGCCGTCGATGAGCGTCCATCGCCTCGCCGAGCGGCTCGACGAACGGCTGCACTGGCGGGCCGCGCGATCGGACCGGCGGCCCGAACGCCACCGCACGCTCGAAGCCGCCATCGCCTGGAGCTACCAACTGCTGTCGGAGCCGTTCCAGGCCTTCCTCGCGCGGCTGTCCGTCTTCGCCGGCAGTTTCGGCGCCGAGGCCGCCGAAGCGGTGGGCGAGGAGCCCTCGGCCAGAGACTACCTCGAGCTACTCCGCGGCTGGTCGCTGCTCCAGCTCGACCTGACGGGCGACGAGCCGCGGTACCGGATGTTCGAGACGATCCGCGAGTTCGCGGCTGAGCGGTTGGTCGAGCGCGGCGAGCGACCGAGAGCGTCGGCGCGGATGGTCGCCTGCTTCGCCGCCGCGCTGGGCGACGGTGCGCCGGGCAGGCCGATCGACGAGGCGGTGTGGCTTAGCCGACTGGCCGAGGAGCAGGCCAACCTTCAGATGGCCCTGGATGAAGCGCTGTCGCGGGCGGAGCAGGCCGACGACGGCCTGCGATTGGCCGCCACCCTCGGAGCGCTTTGGAACCAGCAGGCCAGATGGAGCCAGGGCCTGGAACAACTGGAGGCTGTGCTCGCCGCACCGGGCGCCCAGACGCTGACTGCCGCTCGGGCGACCGCGGCCCTGGCGGCCGGCCTGCTGGCCTTTCGGCTGGGCCGTCACGACCAGGCCGCCACCTGGGCCGCCGAGGCCCTGCGGGCCGGGACTGCTGCGGGTGACCACGCCGCCGAGGCCATGGCCCACTATCTGCTGGTGCTGTTGCCGCCGGCCGATCAGGATGCCGCCGAAGCGGCCCGGCACTGGCATCTCGCGCAGAAGTCGGCCGAGCAGGTATTGGACCGGCGGCGGCTGGCCGCCTTCCTGGGACGACTCTACGTGGCGGCGACCATTGAGGGTCGTCTGCTGGAGGCGTACCAACTGGCCGAACAGAGCCTGCTGCTGTGGGCCGAAGCCGGCGACCGGCACGAGCAGATGAAGGCGCTGACGCACATGGCCGGTTTGCAGCTCGCGCGCGACCACCAACCGGGCGGTCCCATGCCGGGCCTGCCCGACGCCGACCGGCTGCAACAGAATCTGGGCCTGGCTCGCGAGCTCGGGGATCGCAACGCCGCGGCCACCGCCCTGTTCGGCCTGAGCACGCTGGCGCGCCTCGAGGGGCGCCTGGCCGAGGCCGACGACCTGGAGGCCGAGGCCCTCGACCAGCTCGGCCGGAGCGCGGACGACCGGTCGTCGGTCTGGTCGCTGGTGATGATCGCGCACTGGCTGCGCCGCAGCCAGAACCTCGAAGCCGCGAGCCGGATCTTCGCTCAGGCCGTGCCGGCCACACGGCGCGAAGGCGATCCCGTACTCGAGGAGCACGTCGTTCGCATGGTCGCCTGCATCGCTTTCCACCAGGGCGACCTACCGGCCGCCGAGGCGGGCTATCGGCAGGCCTTGTCGCTGGCCGAGGTCCTCCAGCAGCCATACCGGATAGCGAGCGATCAAGCCGGCTTGGCGGCGATCGCTCAACGCCGTGGCGACTACGGCCCGGCCGAGTGGTACTTCCGCCAGGCACGAGATGCGATGGACCTGGCCGGCGAGCCCCTTCAGGTGGCCTATCTCGACGTCGCCCTGGCGCATCTGGAACGCGAGCGCGGCCGGCCGGCAGCCGCGGTGGATGCCTACGCCAAGGTGCTCGAACGCGCCCTGGGCCACGACCTCGAGCTCGGAGTGCTGGCCACGATCGAGGGGGTCAGCCTGATACCGGCACTCGCATCCGCCGACGCGGTCCGGCTCGTGTCTGCGGCCGCTGCCTACCGCATCGCCAATGTCGCGCCGGCCCTCGAGGTCCATGACGTGCAGCTCACCGGGCCGTTGTCGCAATGGCGTGAGACGCTCGGTGAGCAGGCGTTCGAAGCCGCGTCCGAACAGGGTCGCGGGTGGACCATCCGCCAGGCCGGCGAGCGAGCACTCTGCCTCCTCCGCGGGCTTGCAGGCTGATCCTAACTCCAACCTGGTCGGCCGATCCGGTTCGGTTCGACCGTCGCCTCGCACCGTCGGCAAAGACTTCGCACAGAGTTCGGACCTATATATCCGATTTAGCGCCGGCGGCCGCGCGGCCGCGGCGGGCGAGGGAGAAGACGATGCGACGACTCGATCTCAGCAGGCTCGCCCTGACGGGCCTGGTGCTGACGTTCTGCCTCGTTGTCGCGGGCTGCGGGGGCGGGGGCGGCACGTTGGCTGCCGGTGGCGACCTGCTGGGGCTGGGCCCGGCGGCAAGCCGGGCGGCGGCGAGCGCCTATCAAGTCGTGCCGCTGCAGCCGCTGGTGGCTGGAGCGCGCCACGCAGGCATGGACCTGGCGGTGAGCAACGGGGACGATCTCCCGTGTGGGTGGTCGTCCGATGCCACCGACACGCCCCAGGCTGTGGCCTGGGACGCCAACGGTGTCGCCCGGACGCTGGGTACGGTGAGCGGGATCCAGCGCGACTCCTACGCCCACTCGGTCAACAGCCGGGGTGACCTGGCCGGCTTTGGGTGGGCCAAGACCAAGACGGGCTGGCAGGACCGGGCGGTGTTCTGGCCTGCAGGCGATCGTGGCTTCGTGGCGGAGCCCGTGAGGGATGAGAAGCTCCTCAACGGGACCCACTTCTTCTATCACGTCAACGACAACGGCGACATGAGCGGGGACGGCGCCTACGCCAAGTCGGGCAAGACCACCCGCTATGGCTCCTGGGTCCGCCTTGCCAACGGCCAGTACCTGTCCTGGGACCACAACCTGTGGCCCATGGACCTGGCCAACGGGCTGATCCTGGCGGGCAACGGCTCGCGCTGGGGCACCTTCGCCGCCACCTACAGCGGCACGACGTCGCGGACCTACACCGGCGCCGACTACACGCGGCACGAGCTGACCGTCCTCGACGGTACCATCGAGGGCGGGCACACCATCAACAACCAGGGCGACGTGGCCGGAATGCTGATCGACGCCGGCAGCGGCACGGGCCGGGCCACTCTGTGGCGGGCGGACGGTCCGACGACCCTGGTCTGGACCACCCAGTCGCTGCACGAGGATCAGGGCGCCACCCCGTGGGCAGGGCACAGCGACGCCACCGGCTACGCGGTCGTGGCGGGCACGGACGTGGTGGTCGGTGACACCAAGCCGCTCGGCTCCCTCGTAGAGGACAACACGCCGTGGGGAGACCCCTTCGTGTGGGACGCGGCGAGCGGCCTGCGCCGGCTACAAGACCTGGTCAACGACCCGAGTTACACGCTGACCCGCGCCGTGGCGGTCAACGCCAATGGGTCCATTCTGTGTTGGGCGCTCCAGGACGGCCAGGAGGTCAGCATCCTGCTGAAGCCGAGCGCCTAGCCAGCACCCATGACAGGGGCGCTCAGTGCCCGCGACGGGTTGGAGCGACCCGTCGCGGGCGCCTCCGGGGGAGGGTGAGGAGCCTGTTGATGAGCCTGTGGAAGGTCTCGGACGAGGCGACGCCGAGGCTGATGCGGAGCTTCCACAAGCGCCATCTGACTCATGGCGATGCCGCCGTTGCCTCGCACCGTCGGCAAAGACTTCGCACAGAGTTCGGAGCTACATATCCGATTTAGCGCCGGCGGCCACGTGGCCGCGGTGGGCGAAGGAGAAGACGATGCGACGACACGACCTGAACCGGCTCGCTCTGACGGGCCTGGTGCTGACGTTCTGCTTCGTTGTCGCCGGCTGCGGGGGCGGGGGCGGCGGCCAGTTGGTCGATGACGACCTCTCGGCGGCGGCCGACCGCGCCAAGCCGGGCGGCGGCGGCGGCGGCGGCGGGGGCGGTGGTGGAACGCCCGTTGCCTGGATCCCGCCCAGCGGCTCGGGCTACACCGCGACCGGCCTGGGCAACCTCGGGTACCGGACATACGGCAGCGGCTACCACGGCGAAGCTCAGAACTGCTTGAGCGATCCGGCGAGTGGCGCGCCGGGCGGCTACCTTGCCGCAGCCTATCTCGAGACCTCCACGAGCGATAGCCGGCCGTGCCGCTGGGAGCCGTTCGATCGCGTCGACACGGGCGGCAACGATATCGATGGCCGGCCTGGCACGCTCGTCGCCCTGTCTGTCCCGAAGCAGGCCTTCAGATCAGTCGCCACGGCCGTTCGACCCGACGGCACGACAGTCGGGTGGGCGACGATCCCGGCGCCGCACGCAAGCTCGACGCAGCGCGCGACGGTCTGGCCGTTGTCGGGCTCCCGCGTCGACCTGTCGCCCACCAACTCCACCGCCATGGGGATCAACGCCAGCGGCACGGTCTCGGGGGTCATTGGAGCATCCTCCGCGCTGTGGCTCGGAAGCACCGCGTCGGTCACCGGGATCGAGGCGTTTCGTGCGTACGTGGTTCCGGTCAACGACTACGGTATGCAGTGCTATCGTTCGTCGCTCTTCGTACCGAACACGCCGAACACCGGCACCGGAGTGGTTCAGACCATCCCCGGAGTCGGCGACCGCACCGAGGTCCGGTTGGCTGGCCTGACCGACGTCCTTGGTGGCGGCGCGCTGGTCGCGGGCGGTCAGGTCTATCGGATCTACGGTTACCTCGTGCCACCGCGCGCGGCGGTGTGGAGCGACAGCGACGGCGACAATCGGCTCGACGACGAGACGCCGCTGGACCTTCACGCCGTGATCGAGGCCGCTCGTGGCGTCGCCCTCGGCCAGTCGCTGGTCTGGTCGGTGAGCAGCGACGGCAAGATGCTCGGAAAGTATGGCGTCGGAACGAGCGCGTGGGACGGCAACTTCGTCGCCGAGGCGACGGACTGGGGCGATCCTCAGAGCGTCAGCATCACGTTCGTTGAGGACGTCTTGAGCGGCGGCGATGCGTGGGCGTCGCTCGGGCTTAGCTCCATCAACTCGGCCGGCTGGATCGTCGCCACCGGATACGCGGGCGACGGCACCAGCGAGCTGGTCATCCTCACGCCGGGCTCGTAACGCCATGTTCGTCGCGAGGCGCAGGACCACCGCCCCCGGTCCAACGGGCCGGGGGCGGTGGTGTTTGCCGCCGCCCGCTTCCCCCCAAGCCCATCGTCGGCTATCCTCTGCTGGTCAGGATCACCGCCATGCCCGAACCCCTCGTCGCCATTCTCATGGGTAGCGATAGCGACCTTGGTGTGATGGAAAAGGCCGCGCGCGCGCTTGGGGCGCTTGGGGTCGAGTGGGAGATGCGCTGCATCTCGGCCCACCGCGACCCGGGCGGGCTGCACGCCTACGTCGCCGACGCCGAGGCGCGCGGCGTGCGGCTGTTTGTCTGCGGCGCCGGCGGGGCGGCGCACCTGCCCGGCGTGGTCGCGTCGCTCACCGCGCGGCCGGTGATCGGCGTGCCGTGCACCGGTTGGGCGCTGGCCGGGGCCGACTCGCTCTATTCGATTGTGCAGATGCCGCCCGGCGTGCCGGTGGCCACCGTTGGCATCGATGCGGGGCAGAACGCCGGCCTACTGGCCGCGCAGATGCTGGCCCTGGCCGATGCCGACCTGGCCGAGCGGCTGGCCGCCCACAAAGTCGAACTGCGCGCGCAGAACGCCGACAAGGACCGGCGCGTGGCCGAGGCGGCGGCGCGGCTGCGGGAGGGTGGAGGATGATCGAACGCTATTGCCGGCCCGAGATGACAGCGCTGTGGGACGAGCATGCCAAGTTCACCGCCTGGCTCGAGGTCGAGCTGGCAGTGGCCGCCGCCTGGGCCGAGATGGGGGTCCTGCCGGCCGACGAGGTGGCGCGGATTGAGGCGCAGTCGATCAGGATCGACCCCGACCGGATCCGCGAGATTGAGGCGACGGTCGACCACGACTTGATCGCCTTCGTTCAGTCGGTCACCGAGCAGCTTGGTGACGAGGGCCGGCACGTGCACTTCGGGGTGACCAGCTACGACATCGAAGACACGGCTCTGGGCATGAGGCTGCGCGACGCGCTGAAGCTGATTCGCGAGGGCACCGTCGAGCTTCGCGAGGCCATCCGCGCGCGGGCTGGCGAGCACAAGTCGACCGTGATGATGGGCCGCACGCACGGGATCCACGCCGAGCCGATCACCCTGGCGCTGAAGCTGTGTGTCTGGATCGACGACCTCGACCGAAGCCTGGAGCGGATCGACCAGGCCGTGCCGCGGGTGGCGGTGGGCAAAATCTCCGGCGCCGTGGGGACCTATGCCAATGTCGATCCACGGGTCGAGCAGCTCGTCTGCGCGCGGCTCGGCCTTCAGCCGGCCCGCATCGCCACTCAGATTGTCAGCCGTGACCGGCAGGCCGAGGTGGTTTCGCTTCTGGCCCTGATTGCCGGTCAGCTCGAGCGCATGGCGACCGAGGTGCGCAACCTGGCCCGGACCGAGATCTTCGAGCTCTCCGAGCCGTTCCGGGCAGGGCAGAAGGGCTCCTCGGCGATGCCCCACAAACGCAATCCGTGGCGCTGTGAGACGGTCAGCGGCCTGGCCCGCGTGGTCCGTGGCATGCTCGTCCCAGCGTTCGAGAACATCCTCACCTGGCACGAACGCGACCTGGCCAACTCGAGTGTCGAGCGGGTCATTCTGCCCGATGCGTTCCTGCTGGTCGACTGGATGCTCCACCGCTTCCGGGGCATCGTCGCCGGCATGGTGGTCAACACCGAGGCGATGCAGCGGAACCTCGACCTGACCCAGGGCGTGATCCACTCGCAACAGGTTCGGCTGGCCCTGACCGAGGCGGGGCTGGGCTATGAGCAGGCCTACGACCTGGCCCAGAAGTACGCGCTGCAGGCCTGGAACGAGCGGCGGCCGTATCGTGCGTTGCTGGAAGCCGACCCGACGGTCTCGGCCACGCTGACACCCGAGCAGCTCGACGCCTGCTTCGACCCATCGCGGCACTTGCTGCACCTCGACGAGGTCTACGCCAGATTCGGCCTGTAGGACGCGCGCCGGAGAGACGTCGATCGCGCCGGGTAGGGCCGGCTCGCCGAGCCGGCCGGCGCGGGAGGGTCAGGCGCTCCACCCCGCGCGGCGCAGCGCGGCCCGGTCGCCCGACGGCGGGTCGACGGTCGACCATTGCACCGGCGCCGGGAGCGGCATCGCGGCGGCCAGCTCGTCCAACTGCTCATCGCTTGCGCCGGCGGCCAGACGCAGCCGGGCCGGCGGCGCCGCGGCGTGGGCGGCTTGCAGGTCACAGGCGAGCTGCGCTCCGCCGCGCCCGCGGACGGGGACGATCACCTCGCCGTCATAGCAGGACAAGGGCCAGGAGCGCAGGTCGCCCAGGGCGGGGTAGGGCAGTGGCGGGACGGCGCCGCTGCGTTGGGCCAAGCCGGCCAGGGCGCCGAACGGCGGGCCGGCGAGCGCCGCGGCAAACGGCGGCTCTGCTGTCTCGCGGCCGAGGGCAATCAGCCGTGCCGACGGCACGAGGGCGGCAATGGCGTCGGCCAGGCTGTCGCCGCCGCGGCGCAGGTCGATCGCCACCTGTTCAGGCGCCAGGCGGTGGACCTCGGCCAGCAGCTCGGCCTCGGTGAGTCGCTCGGCGCGGGCGTCGATCACGCCGGCGCCGGGTGGCGTGGCGGCCATCAGGTCCCACGGCTCGCCGCCGTCGGGCGGGATGACGAGGAGCAGCCCGCCGTGCGGCCGGGGCGGGCGGAGGGCGGACAGCGCCAGGTCGCGCCAGAGGTCTGGCGGCAGGTCGCACAGGGCGCTGTTGAGCTGGTCGGCCAGGAGCTTGAGCCAGGTGCCGTCGGCGGCGGCCAGCGGCGAGGGCAGGATCATCGCGGCCCGGCCGAGCTGGCAGGCGGCAAAGGTCCGGGTCACCTCATCGCGGTGATAGTCGGCCAGCTCGTCGGGCAGGGGCACCAGCTCGCGCAGCCGGCGGCCCAGCGGCGCGGCCAGGTCGGCCCGGCCGGAGTTGTGGGTGACCACGGCGTGGACCACCAGCCAGGCGGCGGTCAGGGTGACCGGCTCGCCGTGCGCGGCGGTGGTCTCGAGCACGGCGCGCCCGGCGCCGACCAGGTGGCCGAACAGGCGCTGCCGGCGGCCGGCCGCGTCGCGGAGCAACAGCTCGCGACAGCGGCCCAGCTCGGTGGTGATCAGGTCGGCCAGCTCGCGCGGGGAGGGCGATGGCTTCAACGGCTCCCATCCCATGGCTAGGCGAGGTAGTCCATCAGCGTCGGCTGAATGACCCGTGCCGTGGTCTGCAGCATCGCGGTACGGCGGGTCTCGAGGTTCTGGAGCTGGGTCAGCACGTCGATCAGGTCGGCATCCTCGGCTTCGCTCAGGTCGGACTGCGACTGGAGCTTGATGCTGTCGAGCGAGGCCGCGGCCTGCTCGAGCCCGGCCTGGATCGCGCCGACGGCGGTGCGCGTGTTGACCACCTTGCTCAGTGCGTCATCGACCGACTGGCCGACGGCGCCGGCCAGCGCCGCGGTGTCGCCGGAGAGCACCGCGTCGCGGAGCTGAATCATCGCGTCAAACACGTCGGTGCCGGTTTGAAAGGCCTCGTCGCCGGGGATGTTGACCGCGAACTGCACGCCGGCCGCCGGGTGGATGTTCCGCGTGCCGTCGTTACCGTTGTAAGTCACCGCCGTCGGCGGGTCGCCCGTGGTGGTGAACGGCTGCGTGGTGGTCAGCGTGCCGCCGAACAGGTAGCGGTCCTGCACCTTGCGATTGCCGATGCTGACCAGATTGAGCAGGAGCTGGTCGAGCTCGGCGCCGATGGCCTGCCGGTCCTGGTTCGAGAGCGTGCCGGTGGCGCTCTGGATGCCCAGCTCGCGGGCGCGCTGCAGCACGCTGGTGGCGTCGTCGAGAGCCAGCTCGGTGGCGGTCAGGTCGCTCAGGCCGAGGTCGATGCTCTGGCGCAGCGACTCCTGCTCGGCGATGTCGGTCCGCAGCCGCATCGCGCGCAGCGCCGCCTCAGGATCGTCCGAGGCGCGGTGCAGCCGCCGGCCGGTGCCGGACTGGCGCAGCAGCGTCGCGGTCTCCTCGGCGATGCGGTTGAGATCCGCCAGCGAGGAGCGGAACATCATGTTGTTGTTGATCCGCACATCCGGCTCCTACCGCCCGATGGCGAGCACCGACTGCATCAACTCATCGACCACCTGGATCACCCGCGCCGCGGCGCTGTAGGCCTGCTGGAAGCGGATCAGGTCGGTCATCTCCTCGTCCAGCGAAACGCCGTGCACCGCCTCGCGGTTGTTCTTCAGGTTGTCGACCAGGATATCGAGCCCGTTGGCCAGCGAGCGCGCGGCCGAGACCTCGCCGGCCAGCCCGCCGACGATCTCCTGGTACCACTCCTCGAAGGTCAGTGTGCCGCCCGTGCCGAGCGTCGGATTGTCACGCAGGCCGAGCAGGGCGCGGGCGTTGTCATGGTCGCCCGGCGCGCCGGTGGCCGAGGCGGCCAGGTCGGCCGGATTGGTCAGCGAAACGGCGATATCGCCCGCGTCGCTGCCGCCGAAGAGGTCCAGGCCGGTCGCCCCGTTGGTGCCGAAGCCGGCGGCGTGGACGGCGTTGAAATCGGTGATCACCGCCGCCGCTAGCGTGTCGAGGTCGGCGGAGTACTGCGGCAGGATGGTGTCGCGTAGCTCGAGCATCGCGGCGACGCTGCCGGCCTGGATGTTGACCGGCGAGCCGGTCGACTGAACAAACACCCCGCCGGCGTTGACCCCCAGCTCGACCGGGTCGCGGCCGAGCAGCAAGGTCGTCCCGCCGACGGTGATACTGGCCAACTTCTCGTCGCCGGTGAGGGTGATCTGCCCGCCGACCCGCTCGGCCACGCTGGAGAGCAGTCGGTCGCGCTCGTCCTGCAGGTCGCTGACGTTGTCGCCGGCGGCCATGCCGAACGAGATCCGCTGGTTGAGGTCGCCGATCTTTCCCAGGTCGCGGTTGAGCCCATCGACCGCGGCTTCGAGTTCCTTGCGGTTCTCGATTTGGAGCACCTCGATGCGCGAGTTGGCCGACTGGATGCGGCTGGCCAGGATCTTGGCACTCGACAGCACGGTCACCCGCACGCCGTAGTTCTCGGGGTTGTCGCTGAGGTCGCTCAGCGAGGCGAAGAAGGTGTTGAACGCCGCGCCGATGCCGGCGTCGTCGGTGTCGTTGAGCGCGGCTTCGAGCGAGCCGAGGCGGCCGAGCAGTTGGTGCTGGTAAGCCTGATCGCTGAGCTGGGTGCGCAGGTGGCGGGCGATCCAGCGGTCGCTGATCCGCTCGATGCCCTCGACCACCACGCCGCCGTCGAGCAGCGCCGGCGCGCCGTAGCGGGCGTGGGCCTCGCGGGCGACCAGCTTGGCTCGCTGCCGCGTGTAGCCCTCGACGCCGGCGTTGGCGATGTTGTGCGCGGCGACATCGAGTGAGGCCTGCGCGGCGCGCAGTCCGGACAGGCCGATATCGAGCGCGGCGGGCATCAGCTCACCTCAGGCGACCTGGTCAATCGCCGCGGCGACGCCGTGGCGGTGGGCCAGGTCGGCCAATTCGTGGAGCGGCTGCACGGTCAGTTCGAGCAGCCGGCGGTTGCCCTCGTTGAGGCGCCGCATGACCGCCAGCAGAGCGCGCTCACGCGGGCAGGGCGGCGTGTCGAGGCACTGCGTCACCTTGGCGCTGGCGCCGGCCACGCCCCGCAGGGTGTTGACCAGCGCATCGGGGTCACGCGCCAGGATCGCCCGGCGCTGCTCCCCGAGCAGGTCGACCAACATGGTCAGAGCCTCGACACGCTCGCCGTTCACTCACCACTCTCCGACGATCTCGAGCACGGCGCTGGCGGCAACCTGGCGCGGGTTGATCTCGAACCGGCCGCCGGCCAGCTCGTCGCGCACCGCTTGGACCTTTTGCTCGTCGACATCGGGCATTGCCTTCACGCCCTGCTTGAGCGCGTTGAGCAATGAAGCTTCGTCGGACAGGCTGACCGCGTCGGCCGAGAGCAGCCGCCGCGGGGCCGACACCTTGCCATTGGCGCCGACCGCCCCCGTCTTGCTCACCCGATGTGCGTGCAGGCCCACCAGGCTGCGGATCGTCTCTGGTGGGATACGCATGTCACCAGCCTCCTCGCGGTCACCCCCAGACTCGGCGGTGCCGCGTGTCTGTGTACCGTCATGGGTCTCATCGGCCGCGGAGTGGCCAACTTTAGCCGTGGGCAGCCCGAACAGGCGGTCAATCCGCATCGCCGTCTCCCGCCGGCGGGCCCGCCCCGCCCGGCACCAGGCCGCGGTAGAGCAACCCCGCCACGCCGGCCGAGCCGCGCTTGGCCAGCACCTCGGCAAGCTGCTCATCCATCATGTCGCGGGTCATCTTCAGGCCCACGCCGCCGCCGAACAGGCCGTCCTGGTCGGGCGCCGTCCGCCGCATGGCGGTCAGCATCTGCTGCAGAAACATGCCCTCGACCGCGCAGCACTGCTCCCACAGCTTGCGCTGCTCGGGCGTCTCGGGCCGCTGAATCACCGCTACCCGGCCGACTGCCATCACATGATCTCCAGCTCGGCCAGCAGCGCGCCCTGCTGCGACAGCGCCTGGAAGATGGCGATCAGGTCGCGCGGCGTCACCTCCAGCGCGTTTAGCACGCGGACCAGGTCGTTGATCGACTGGCCGGCGTCGAGCACCGCCAGCGGCACCGGCTCTTCCTCGACGTTGAGGATGATGTCGGGCACCACCACCGTGCGCGCGCCGTCGGTGCGGGTGAACGGCGCCGGCTGGCTGACCAGCGGAATCGCCTGCACGTCGATCTTCAATGCGCCGTGGGTGATCGCCACCGGCAGCAGGCGTACCGCGCCGCCGACCACGACGGTGCCGGTGCGCTCGTTGATCACCACCCGCGCGCGGCTCTCGGGCTGCACCCGCAAGATCTCGATCTGCGCGATGAACAGCGGCTCGCGGCCGAGATACTCGTCCGGCACGCGGATGGTCACCCGGCCCGGATCCATCGCCTGCACCGGCACGCCCCTGAAGGCGGCGCGAATCGCGTCGGCGATGCGGACGGCGGTGGTGTAGTCGGGGTTCATCAGCCGCAGCGAGACGATCCCTCCCGGCGCGACCACGCCCTCGGTATTGCTGGTCAGCACCATGCCGGCCGGCACGCGGCCGACGGTGGGGTGGTTCTTCTGCGCGCCGTTGCCGCCGCCGCCGGTGACGATGAAGCCGCCGATGCTGACCGCGCCCTGGGCCATGCCGCGCACCGCGCCGCCGGCGTCCTGCAGCGGGGTCTGTAGCAGGATTCCGCCCTGCAGGCTGCGCGCGTCGCCGATGGCCGAAACGGTCACGTCGAGGCTGTCGCCGGCGCGGGTGAACGGATCGAGCGTGGCGGTACACATCACCGCGGCCACGTTGCGGGCCTGCAGGTTGGCGTCGCCGATCTCGATTCCGAGCCGGCGCAACATGCTGCCCACCGACTGGCTCGAGAAGAGCGCCTGCCGGCTGTCGCCGGTGCCTTGCAGGCCGATCACCAGCCCGTAGCCGAAGATATGGTTGGCCGGCCCGTTGTCGACCCGGACCAGGTCGCGGATCGGCACCTCGAGCTGCGCCGTCGCCGGTAGGGCGGTGAGCAGGATGATCAGGATGGTGCGCATCGCTGGCTCCTAGAAGAAGATCCCGAACAGGCCTTCGATCGCGTGGGCCACGCGCTCGAAGAAACCCGGCCGGTTGGCGCGGCTGCGGGTACCCTGGAACTCGATGTTGACGTTGGCCACCTTGGTCGACGGCACGGTGTTGTCGCGGGTCACATCGTACGGGCGGACCTCGCCGCTGAGCTTGACCCACTGCGGCCGGCCGTCGAGGTTGACCACCTGCTCGCCCTCGACCAGCAGGTTGCCGTTCGGCGCCACGTCGCGGACCACCACGGTGAAGGTGGTCGAGACTTGGAAGTCGCTGGTGTCGTTGGTGCTGCCGTTCTGCGAGCCCTCGTAGCCGAGCGAGAAGCCCGGCAGGATGCTGAACAGCCCGGCGCCGCCGTCGAACCCGACGTCGGCCGTCTGGCCGCTCGTCTTGGCCGCGTTGGCCGCCGCCACCGCCTGGGTGGTGATCACAATCGTGATCACGTCGCCCGGCTGGCTCGCCTTCAGATCGACATAGAGCGAGGCCAACGGTCCCGTGCCGGCCAGGCGCGAGGGATAGCCCGGATCACCCGCCGCGCTGTACGGCACGCCGGGATAGCCGGGCAGCGGTCCGCCGACCTGCGGCGCGTAGCCGACCAGCGGCTCGCGCCCGGGCGGCGCGTAACGCGGATTGGCCGACGGGGTGCGCTGCGCCGAGCCGCGCTCGGCCGCGGCAGCGGCCTCGAGGCCGACCAGCGGCACCCACATCGCGGTGCTCGGCCGCAGCGGCGGCACGGCGGCGCGGGGCCCGGCCGGCTCGGGACCGAGCGGCGGCACCACCGGCGGCGCGTCGGCCGGCGCGGCGAGCAGGAACAGGATCAGAAGCTGCATGTCAGAGCTCCAGGGCGGCCTTGTCGGGCGCCGTCAGCCGCACGGCATAGGTGCGCTTGGTCTCACCGATGACGGCCTGGACCTGCACCACGTCACCCAGCCCGCCCTCACTGCGGGCCTCGGCCAGGAAGGTCACCACCACGCGGCCGGCGCTAGCGACCACGGTCAGCTTGTCGCCGCGCTTGACCCGCCAGGTCGGCCGCGCCGGCTCGGGCTCGGCGGCCGGCGGCTCGGCGGCCGGCGGCTCCGGACCGGGCTGCGCTGCCGGCCGTGTCGGTTCGGGCGGCAACTCCGGCTCGGGCTCGACGACGAACAGGGCGATGGTCACCGTGTCGCGCAGCCGGCTGGCGACGAAGATGTCGACGGTGACGGTCACCCGGCCGTCGACCGGCTCGCCGACGCCGCCGCGCAGACGGAGCTGAACCTCGCCCTCGGGCAGCGGCTTGAGCGGCGGCAGGCGGTCGATGCTCACCTCGCGGTCGAGCAGCGCGGCCAGCTTGGGCTGCAGGTCGGCCGGCATTAGCTGCCGCGCGGCGCGGCGGACGAGGATGCTGTCGGCGCCGGCGAGCTCGATGCCGTCGCGATAGCCGGCGCGGCTGAGGCCGACCAGCACCTGCCCGCGGCGGAGCGTCCGCTCGCCGCCCAGCGGCGGCGCCGGGGCGATGACGATGTCGCGCAGCGGGCTGTCCTCGGCCAGCTCGGCCAGGTCGGCCAGCGTGATCTGCTCGCCGGCGACGATCGCCTCGGGTAGCAGCTCGATCACCGGCGGTCCAACCGGCGGCTCGGCCGACCAGGCGGCGACCAGGGCGGGCAGCAGGACCAGCAGCCAGGTGGCGGCGGGGCGGGCGTGTTGACACTCGTGGTTGGGGCGGGCGTGTTGACACTCGTGGTAGGGGCAGGTCTCAGACCTGCCCGTCGGAGCGTCGATCCGCTCAGGAAGCGGGCTCGCCGGCGTCCGGGCGGGTCTGAGACCCGCCCCTACCCCACGTTCCGACACGCCACGGGGGCACCGGCGGTTCAGGAGTTCAGTCATGGTCTGCTCCTACCAGCCCGGTCTATCGCCGCACCTGGTTGGCGATCTGGAGCATCTCGTCGCTGGTCTGGATCGACTTCGAGTTGACCTCGTAGGCCCGCATGGCGACGATCATGGCCACCATTTCGTGGACCACGTCGACATTCGACTGCTCCAGGTAGTTCTGCGCCACGGTGCCGAACTGCTGCGTGCCTGCCTGGCCGGTGACCGGCTCGCCGCTGGCCGCGGTGGCGGTCAGCAGGTTGCGGCCGATGCTCATCAGCCCGGCCGGGTTGACGAAGCTGGCGAGCTGAACGGTCCCCGCCTGCTGCGGCTCGGTCTGGCCAGGCAAGGTGTACTGCACCGTGCCGTCGTTGCCGATGCTGAACTCCTTGGCCTCGCCGGGGATGGTGATCTCGGGGTCGAGCGGATAGCCGTCGGCGGTGACCAGGCGCCCATCGGTGTCGCGGCGGAACGCGCCGTCACGGGTATAGGCGGTGGTGCCGTCGGGCATCAGGATCTGGAAGAAGCCGTGACCTTCGATGGCCATGTTGTAGCCGTCGCCGGTCCACTGCAGCGTGCCCTGGGTGTGCAGCCGGCTGGTCGCCGCGGGCCGCACGCCGAGGCCGACCTGGATGCCGGTCGGCACCTGGGCGCCCTGGGCGCTGGCGGTGCCGGGCACCCGCTCGGTCTGGTAGAGCACATCCTGGAAATCGGCGCGGGTCTTCTTGAACCCGTTGGTGTTGACGTTGGCCAGGTTGTTGGCAATCGTGTCGACGTTGAGCTGCTGGGCGTTCATGCCGCTGGCAGCGGTCCACAGGGCACGTAGCATCGGTTCCTCCGCGCCGTCGGAGGAGTTCGGGGGGCGGACCGCCGGAGTCGGCCGGCGGTCGAGGCTTCTACAGAGTAGTCCAGCCAGGTGCCCGAATTCCTATCGCGCGACGGCGATCGCTTGCTCCAAGGTCTCGTCCTGCGCGCGGACCACGCGCTGGTTCATCTCGTAAGCTCGCATCGCGGCGAGCATGTCCACCATCTGCCGCGTGACGTCGGCGTTCGATTCCTCAATCACGCCCTGCCGCACCACGCTGAACTGCGCCGGCGCCGGCGAGCCGCCGGTGACCAGCCCCTGGCCCACCTTGACCACCGTCGCCGGGTCGGTGAAGCGGACCAGCCGCAGGCGATCGAGCACCTGTCCGTCGGCGGTCACGTCGCCGTAGCGGTTGACCTTGACCTCGGCGCCGTCGGGCACCTGGATCGCACCCTCCTCACCGAGGATGGGCAGGCCGTCGCTGGTGGTCAGCGTGCCGTCGGCGGCGACCGTCAGCCGGCCGGCGCGGGTGTAGCGCTCGCCGCCGGCGGTGCCGACGGTGAACCAGCCATCGCCCTGGACGGCCAGGTCGAGCGGGTTGCCGGTCTGGGTGTAGCTGCCGGCCCGGCCGTCGATCACGTTCGGGCCGACGGTCGGGCTGCCGTGGAACACGGCCGCGCCGCCGTCGCCGGCGATCGTGCCGTCGAACACGCGCTGAAACGAGGCCACGCCGACGCGATCGGCTTTGTAGCCGGGCGTGCTGCCATTGGCGAGGTTGTTGGCGACCACCTCGTGCTGCAGCAGCCCGACCAGCATTCCACCGGCGGCGGCGTAGAGCCCGCGAGTCACGCTGTCCGTCCTTCCGGCGAGTCGTCGCCGACCCACCACAACCTCATCGGCCGGCTGGCGTCCGGCTTAAGCCTCGACCGCTTCGCGCGGCCGCAGGGCCGAGAGCAGTTGCAGCTCGCCGTGCGGCACGCCGGTGCGCTCGCAGACCTCGTCGAGCCCGCAGCCGGCCTGGAGCAGGCAGCGCGCCTCGTCGCGCGCGCGCCAGGCGTCGCTGCGGCGGACCGCCGGGTCGTCGGCCCCGCGCGCCGTCGAGCTCTTCAGATCGGCCGCGGCGCGGTGCAGGTGGGCGGCCGCTTCGCGCAGCACGGCCACCTCGCAGGTCAGCTCCTCGGCCAGCCCCTGGTGCGCCTCGGCCAGCAGGGGCCGCAGGGCGTCGAGGAAGACCGCCGGGTCGGGCTGGTACTCGACCAGCTTCGCGAGCAGTCGGCGCTGGCGGAGCAGGCTGAGCAGCAGGCAGCCGAGCAGGATGACTTGGGCGCAGGCCGCGCCGAGCAGCACCAGGGCGAGTTGTTGCGGCGCGACGAGCTCCATGTCAGTCCTCCTCGAGCTGCGGCGCGTAGCCCTGGGCGCTGAGCGCGGCGCGGAGCCGGAGCAGCGCCTGGGTCTTGAGCTGGCAGGCGCGGCCTTCCGAGACGCCCAGCACCTGGGCGATCTCCTTGAGCGTCAGGTCGCGCTGGAAGTAGAGCGTGACGACCAGCTTCTCGCGCTCGGGCAGCTCTTCGATGCAGACGGCGACGGCGGCGAGCAGCTCGTCCTTCTCAATCCGCCGCCACGGCTGGGCGCTCTTGTCCTCGCCGCCGTGCTCGGTGATCTCGTCGAACGGCATCAGCGCCACCGGCCCGACATCGTGGAGCAGGGTCTGGTAATCCTGGACCGAGACGCCGAGGCCGTCGGCGACCTCTTCCTCGGTCGGCTGGCGGCCGAGGTGGCTGCGCAGCTCGTCGATGGTCTCCTCGACCTGCCGGGCCTTGCGGTGCAGGTTGCGCGGCAGCCAGCTCATCGCGCGCAGGCCGTCGAGAATGCTGCCCTGGATGCGCTTGACCGCATAGGCCTCGAACGGCACACCCTTGTGGGGCTCGAAGCGGTCAATCGCCTCGAGCAGGCCGACGAAACCGTAGCCGATCAGGTCATCTTCCTGCACGAAGTCGGGCAGGAACGGCCGCACGCGGCTCACCGCGCGCTTGACCAGGGGCAGGTAGTGCTCGACCAGGCCGCTCTTCGCATTGAGATCGCCATGGTCGAGGTACGAGCGCCACAGGTACTCGACATCATTCGCCGGCGGGGCCAGCGTGGTGGTGGTCATGGTCAGCTCACCTTCCGTAGGGCTTGTCGTTGGTGGTCAAACAGAAACCTAATCAACCCCTCGCGCGCGGCGACGGGCAAGCGGTCGAAGCTGAACGCCAGGTCGGCCTGCAGCGCCGACTCGTCGACCCCCCACCAGCGGAGGTCGGCGGCCGAATCGAGCCGCTCGCGCGGCAGGTTCAGCTCGAGCCAGAGCGGCGCGCCGGCGGGCAACTGCTCGAGCAGCGTGGTCAGCTCGGTCAGCGACTCGGTGCGCATCAGCAGCCCGCCGCCCGAGACGTTGCGGGTCAGTCCGTGCACCGCCACGGGCGAACCGGCGGCCAGGCGGCAGCGGATCGGCAGCACCGCCGGCTCGCGAAAGTGCTCGCGGCGCTGGACCGGCACCAGTCGCCGCGGGCGGGTGATGCGCAGCCGCGCGCCGTCGCTCTCGAGCGGCTCGGCCACCTCGGCGGCAAAGCTCTGGGCGGTGCCATCATCGAACAGCGTGACCTGCAGCCGGCAGCCGACCTCGAGCGGCACCACGCCGCCGCCGAAGTGGGGCGGGGTGAGCAGCAGGTGCTCCGACTCCAGGGACTCGAGCCGGCTGGTGTAGCGCAGCGGCGGCCGTTGGCCGACCACCTCGACGGTGACGCGCTGGCGGAGTCTCATCGCTCGGCCTCCACCCGCGGCGCCGTGGTGCTGATCGTCGTCGGCTGCTCACCGAAGGCGAGCAGGGCGTCGAGCAGCGGCGTATTGGCGATCAACAGCATGGCCAGCATCAGCGCCAGCCCGAGCCACTGCGCCGCGCCCAGCTCAGGCGCGCTGGCCCGCAGCGGGCGGGGGGCCGGCAGCAGCAGCGCCTCGCGCAGCGCGGCCAGGTAGCGCCGGCAACTCGGGCAGGCGGCGACGTGTGCCCGGCAGCGCCGCGCGCGGCGGCCGCGCAGGCGGTGTGAGACGAGCCGCTCGAGCGTGCCCAGGTCGGGGCAGTCGAGCCCGCGCGCCATCGGATCGCTGGCATCGAGCAGCGCGGCCACTTTCGGTTCCGGCCGCGGCTCGGCCGGTCGCGGGTCGCTGAGCCGCTCGAGCAGCTCCTGCTCATGGATGAACTGGAACGGTTGACGCCTCATCTCAGTGGTCCCGGGCCAGGGCCAGGCGGCTCGACCAGACCAGGTCGAGCAACGCCTCGGCGCGCGCCGGCTCGAGATCGGCGGGGATCTCGGGGCCGCAGCCGAGGTACGAAATGGGCAAGCCGTGCCGCCACGCGATGTCGGCCAGCAGGCCCGGCGCGGTGGTCTCGTCGAGCTTGGTCACCACCACCGCGGCAACGTGCAGCTCGTCGGTCAGGCGGGTCAGCACGCGGCGGGCGTCGCTGCCGCGCAGCGTCGCCGGGAGCACCGCCTGCACCTCGTCGGGCTCGACCGCAAGCAGGATGTCGGTCAGCCGCCGCCAACTGGCCGCGTCCTCGTTGACCGCCGGGGTGTCGATCAGAATCAGGTCAAAGGCGTGCCGCACGCCGCGGAGCTTAGCGGCTGCCTCGGCGGCGGTGCGGACGACCGTCACCGGCAGCTCCATCAGCTCGCCGAGCGCCTGGATCTGCTCGAACGTGCCGACCCGTTGCGTGTCGCAACTGACCAGCAGCACGCGCCGGCCGCCACGCAGGCCGAACCGCGCCGCCAGCTTGGCCACGGTGCTGGTCTTGCCCGCGCCGCTGGGCCCGGCGAGAACCACCACGCGGGGCTGATCCAATCTCCACTCGGGCACCGCCTTGAAGCAGCGGCCGAGCACCTCGCCAACGCTCGACTCGTCCGCGGCGTCGACAATCTCGGCGGCCACCTCGGGGTCGATGCCGACCTCGATCAGCGCCCGGCAGCGGTTGCCCGCCGCCTGGATGCCGCCCGACTCGAGCCGCTCGCGCAGCGAATCGAGCTTCTGCTCGAGCCGTGCCACGATGCGCGACACCTCGCGGCTGGCCGGATCGGCGTCGGGCGCCGGCGCCGCCGGGACCGACGGCAGGGTCGTTCGCTTCGGCTCGGGCGTCGGCGGCTCGGCCTCCAGCGTCGCCAGCGTCTGCCTCAGCGCCAGCGCGCGGGCGGCGCTTGGTCCGGTCACCTCGCCATTGGCCTGCCCGTTCGCCTGCCCATTGGCCGCCGGCTCGGGCTCCGGCGCGATGGCCTCGTCGGCCTCACGAGCCAGGCCGGCTTCGGACGCCCAGACCTCGACGCCCTGGCGGCCGAGCAGCCGCTGCAGGCCGGCGGGGTTGCGCCAGCGGGTGTGCAGCACCACCGCCTCGGGCCCGAGCTCCTCGCGGATGCGGGCAATCACCTCGTGGACGTATTGGCCTTCGTAACGTTTGATGGTCATCGGTTATACCTGCACCATGCCGAGCGTGCGGAGCGTGACGCCGGCCTCGGCGACCTCGTCGTAGGCGACCACGACCAGGCGGCTGATGAACCGGCAGAGCAGCCGGCGGAGTGGCAGACGGAGGCGGCTCGAGCAGATCAGGACCGGCTGGTGGCCGTCGTTGGCCAGCGCCTCGACCTGCTTGCCCAGGCCGTCGACCAGCGTCTGCATCAACTCGGGCGAGAGCTGGAGCTGGCCGCCGAACGAGGTCTCGCCGATGGTCTCGGCCAGCCGCTTCTCGAGCTGTGGCTCCAGCACCAGGGCAGGCAGCTCGCGGCCGTCGGGCGCCAGCGGCGTGAGAATCGCCCGGGCCAGTCGGCGGCGGACATACTCGGCCATCTCATCGATGCTGCCGGTCCGCGGCACGACCTCGCCGAGAGCCTCCAGGATGCCGACCAGGTCGCGCACGGGCACCCGCTCGTGGAGCAGGTTCTGCAGCACCTGCTGGAGCACCGCCTTGGACACCGAGTCGGGCACCAGGTCGTCGACTACCGCCGGGTTGTCGGCCCGCGCCACCTCGAGCAGCTTGCTCAACTCCTGGCGGGTGAGCAGTCGCGCCGCCTGGCCACGCAGGGCCTCGCCCAGGTGGGTGACACAGACGCTCGCCGCGTCGATCACGATGTAGCCGCGCCGCTGCGCCTCACTCCGCTCGTCGGGCGAGACCCACAGCGCGGGCAGACCGAAGGTCGGGTCGTTGGTGTGGTCGCCGTCGAGCGCTTCCTTCACCTCGCCGCCGTTCAACGCGAGGAAGAAGCGCGGCAGGATGTCACCCTCGGCCACCGCCACGCCGCGCAGGCGCAGCAGGTAGTGGTTGGGATCGAGCGAGACGTTGTCGCGCACCCGGATCGGCGGGACAATCAGCCCCAGCTCCTGCGCCAACTGCTTGCGCAGGCCGGTGATCCGCTCGAGCAACTGCCCGCCCTCGCTTTGCATCGCCAGCGGCACCAGGCCGTAGCCGATCTCGAGCTCGAGCGCGTCGAGCGGCAGATGCTGAGCCATGTCGAGCGTCTGCTGCGGCGCCGGCCGGTCGGTCGGCTCGGGCGCCGCCGCCCGTTCGCGCTGCAGCGCCGCCAGTCGTCGAGCACCCAAGATCAGCGCCGCGCCGAGCACGAGCAGCGGCAACTTGGGCAGGCCGGGCATCACCGCCAGTGCGCAGCAGCCGACGCCGGCGGCGGTCAGCGCCTCGGTGCGGCTGGTGATCTGCGCGATCAGGTCGTCGGACAGGTTGCCCTCGGCCGCGGCGCGGGTGACGATCAACCCGCTCGCCGCCGACATCAGCAGACCGGGGATCTGGACCACCAGGCCCTGGCCCACGGTCAGCAGGGCATAGAGCTCGAGGGCCGAGACGAGGTCCATGCGCAACTGGACCACGCCGATCACGATGCCGCCGAGGATGCAGATGGCGGTGATCACCAGCGCCGCGATGCCGTCGCCCTTGACGAACTTGCTGGCGCCGTCCATGGCGCCGTAGAAGTCGGCCTCTTGAGCCACCTGCCGCCGCCGCTGCCGGGCCTCGTCCTCGGTGATGCTGCCGGCGTTCAGATCGGCGTCGATGGCCATCTGCTTGCCGGGCATGGCGTCGAGGGTGAACCGCGCGACCACCTCGGCGATGCGGCTGGTGCCACCGGTGACGACGATGAACTGCACGATCACCAAGGTCAGGAAGAGCACGAAGCCGATCACGTAGTTGCCGCCGAGGACCATGTTGCCGAAGGCGGCGACCACGGTGCCCGCCTCGGCGTGGCTGAGGATGGCGCGCATCACGCTGATGCTCAACCCGAGGCGGAACAGGGCGGTGAACAGCAACAGGCTGGGGAAGACGCTGAACTCGAGCGGGCTGTGCAGGTAAGTGGTGACCAGCAGCACGGCCAGGCTGAAGGCCACATTGGCGACCAGCAGCAGGTCGAGCAGCGGGGTGGGCAGCGGCAGGACCAACATCATCACGATGCCGATCGCCGCGGCGGCCATCCAGACTTCGTTGCGGCGCAGCAGGCCGGCCAGGTTGGCTCCGGCGGCGGGCTGCGCGGCGACGTTGCTGCTCATCAGGCTTCCCGGCGGCGGGCTTAAGCGGGCTTAAGCGCTGGCCGCACGGAGGCCATCCTGCCCGCGCCTAAGCGGCAGTGAAATGACCAGGATTGGCCAAATCGAATCGCCGGCACGAGCAGATGGCGGGCGGGGACGCCCGCGCTCCGCTCAGAACGGGCCGGCGAAGACGCCCGCGCTTCGAGCGAGCCGCCGGCGGGCGGGGACGCCCGCGCCCAGAGCGAGCTTTCGACGCGGCGCGGTTCCCCAATTGATCGGCCACCAAACCCGATTCCGGAGCGAGATCTTGCGGAGATGTGAACAGGTGGTGACATTTGGGGGCTTGCGCGCGTTGCGCCGCAGCCGAGGAGACCTTAGAATCGAGACGATGGTGGCCTCTTGGTCATGGACGGAGCGGATTCCGCATCAGGACCAAGGCCCGACCAGAAGAAGGCGGTAGGTTGAGATGGCTGTCGGCAAGGTAAAGTGGTTCAATGACCAGAAGGGCTATGGGTTCATCGAGCAGGAGAACGGCGGGCAGGATGTGTTCGTCCACTACTCGGTGATCTCCGCCCAGGGTTACAAGACGCTGGTCGAAGGTCAGGAGGTCGAGTACGAGGTTGTCGACGAGGGCCGCGGGCCCCGCGCGACCGCCGTCACTCCGAAGGCCTGAACCGCCCGCCCCGCGTCGCGCAGGGCTACTTGCGATCGCGCCGCATCAGCTTCTTGAAGTTGACCGGACCATCCGCGTCGACCTCGTCGAAGCTCTCGACGATGCGCAGTTGCTCGTCGCACTCGCGCGCCTTGTGCTGGAGGTAGGCAATCACGTCTTGACGCGTCGAGTTGGGGAAGCGACCGATCACCTGACGCGGCGTCTCGGCGACGATCGTGCCATCACGCAGCTCGGTCAAGCGAATGATCAGCACCGCGCGCTCCAGGCCCGGCACAACGCCCTCAGCGTAGCACTGAGCCGGCTAACGGTCAACGCAGCGACGCCTTGGATTTGCCCTGCTCCCGCCGCCGGCGTACCATCGCGCCGGCGTGGAGATGGCGATGGGCATCGGCGTGGGCCTGGTCGGCTGCGGCTCGTTCGGCCGGCACTTCATGGGGCTGTACCAGCAGCACCCCGAGGTGGAACGGTTCGCCCTGTGCGACCTCGACCCGGAGAAACTGGGCGAGTGCGCCGCGCGGTTCGGCGTGACGGAGACCTACCAAAGCCTCGATGATCTCTGTGACAGTTCACTCGACGCCGTGGTGCTGATCACCCAGCACTGGAAGCACGCGCCGCAGGCGGTGCAGGTGCTGCGGTCGGGCAAGCACGTCTACAGCGCCGTGCCCGCGGCGGCCAGTCTGGCCGAGTGTCAGGCGCTGGTCAGCGCCGTGCGCGAGACCGGACTGCACTACATGATGGGCGAGACGAGTTACTTCCGACGCGACGCCGCCTACTGCCGGCAACGGGCCCGGGCGGGCGAGTTCGGTACCGTTGCGTTGGTTGAGGCCGAGTATCTGCACGACGTCGACCACGGCCTGCGCGAGGTGGCCCGCTGGCGCTGGGGCAAGGACTGGGGCCCGAGCAAGTCGGGCGGGGTGCCGATGCACTACCCGACCCACTCGATGTGCTTCCCGGTGACCATCACCAACAGCCACGCGGTCAGCGTATCGTGCCTCGGATTCGAGAAGCCGAACGATGATTGGCATCGCAAGGATACGATCTCGGGCAATACGTATGCCAACGAGACCGCGCTGTTCGGCTTGGCCGATGGGAGTGTGGCGCGGATCTGTGAGTACCGGGCGTGCGGCTATCCTGGTGCGGAGCGGGTCACTCGCGTGGTCGGCACCGAGGCGACCTACGAGGCCTGGTCCGGCACGCCGCAGTGGGCGACCAAGCAGGGCATCGAGGCGATCGCGTTCGACGAGGAGATCGAGCCGCTGCCGCCGGCTCTAGCCGCCGACAAGGGCGGCCACGGCGGCTCGCACGCCTACTTGGTGCACGAGTTCGTGCGCTCGATCGTCGAGGATCGTCACCCGCGAATCAACGTCTGGGAGGCCATGCGATACTTCGTTCCCGGACTACTGGCGCACGAGTCGGCGATGCGGGGTGGCGAGCGGCTGAGCATCCCGGACTTCGGCGATGCGCCGGAGGAGTAGCCGATGCTGATCATCACCACCCTTCTCGCAACCACGCAGCCCACCCACCAGGACCTCTGGACGGGCGGTGTGGGTGGGTACTCTTGTTATCGCATTCCGGCGCTGGTCGTCTGCCGGTCGGGGGCGGTGCTGGCCTTCTGCGAGGCGCGGCGGAACTCGTGCCGCGACGACGGCGACATCGACCTGATGCTGCGCCGCAGCGTCGACGGCGGGTTGACCTGGGGCGAGCCCGCTATCCTCGCCGCCGAAGAGGGCGACGTCACGATGGGCAACCCCTGCCCCATCGTCGACCGCGAGACCGGTGCGGTGCATCTGCTCTACTGCCGTAATAATGAACGTGCGTTCTATGTCCGGAGTGATAACGAAGGCGCGAGCTGGTCGGCGCCGCGGGAGATCACGGGCGAGCTGCGCGGGTTCCCGGTCGACTGGCGCCGTTGCGCCACCGGGCCGGGGCATGGACTGCAGCTTGGCTCGGGCCGGCTGCTGGTGCCGGTCTGGCTCAACGGTCCGGGCGACTGGTACCGCACCGGCGCGCTGGTCAGCGACGACCTGGGGCTGACCTGGCGGGCGGCCGGTTTGGTGCCCGACAGCATCGCCAACTGCAACGAGGCGCTGGCCTTCGAGCGGCGCGACGGGTCGGTCTACCTGACGGTCCGCTACGGCGAGCGCGACGGCGGCCGGGCCTGGTCGCAGAGCGGCGACGGAGGCGAGAGCTGGTCTCCGCCGGAGCGGGTGGCCGGGCTCGACGATCCGACGGTCCAGGCCAGCCTGCTGCCGCTTCCGGGAACGTTGCCGAGAGTGTTGTTCAGCAATCCTGATCATCCTACCGAGCGCCGAAACGAGACCATCCGTCTGTCATATGACGATGGACTGACCTGGCCGGTGAAGCGGCGGTTGAGCGATGATTTGGGCGCCTACAGCGACCTCGCGCTGCTGCCCGACGGGACGATTCTGTGTTTGTTTGAGAACGGCACGGGTCGGTACAGCGACAAGCTGAGCCTGGCGCGATTCACCTTGGAGTGGGTGACCGATGGCGGGGATGCGCTGGGAGAGTGAAATGCGGGGGTTGTGGGTGTTGGTCGTGCCCGTCCTCGCCGCCCGGCTCGCGCTGGGCGTG
>CAYONP010000008.1:77077-87777 GCA_964405335.1 uncultured Fimbriimonadaceae bacterium | reverse complement strand
CACCATTCTCGCCACCAGTCGCGCCGCCGGGCCTCTGAAGTAGGGGACGTGGCCGGTTTCTTGCCTCGACGCTGCCCTCGGGAGCCGGTGGCACCGAGCGTGGCTCCCGGGCCCGCAGCGAACGCCAATGGGGACGTGGCCGTGAATGCAGACGTGCTGGCCGAACAGGCGCTCGATGCGGCGATCACCGATTGCTGCGAGTTCCTGGCCATCGACCGCCGGACCTACTTCGAGCTGGCGCTGGCCTGGGACGAGCTCGGCGCGGCGCTCTGGCCGAGTCACACGCCGGAGACCTTTTACACCGCCTGGACCGGCGACGCCGGCCGGGCCAACCTGTGCCGCAACCTGATCGACCAGTTCGCCCGCCGCGATGTCTGGGCGGTGCTCAGTCAGTCGACCGACGGCCAGGACGGCTGGTGGCTGCTCGACTACGGCTGCGGCAGCGCCGCCACGGCGCTGGCGGTGGCCCCGCGCTGCCGCCAGGTGGTGTTGGTCGATGTGCCCAACCTGGCCCAGGAGTTCGTCGCCTGGCGCATCGAAAGACACGGGCTGAAGCAGGTCAGTTGCCTCACCCCCGCCGAGGCCGAGGCGCTGCCGGCCGAGAGCTTCGATTACCTCTGCTGCATCGACGTGCTCGAACACCTGCCCACGCCGACGACGACCTTCGAGCGGCTCGAGGCCCTGCTCCGCCGGGCCGGCTGCCTGCTCTTCCGCGCCCCCTGGGCACGGCCCGACGAGGACTTCAGCGAACACCTGCCCGAGGCCACCGCCGACTGGCACCGCCCCGGCGGCGGCGCCGACCGGCTCGCCACCCGCTACCACCAGGTGCTCACCATCAGCTTCGGCGGCCTCTACGTCAAGCGCTGACCATCGGGGTCAGGCCCCGGATCAGGCGCGTTCGACGCGGATTAGGTTGGTCGTGCCAGGCACCGCGAAGGGCACGCCGGCGGTGATGATCACTTGCTCGCCCGGCTCGACCAGACCGGCGGCGCGCAATCGAGCAATGGCCTGGGCGGTCATCGTGTCGCTGCTGGTCGGCTGCTCGTCGGTCAGCGGCACCACGCCCCATTGGAGGGCCAATTGCCGCGCCACCTCGACGAACGGCGTGAGGGCGACGACCAGGGCGCTGGGCCGGTGTTTGGCCACCTGCCGCGCGGTGCTGCCGCTCCAGGTGAAGCTGGCGATCACCTCGGCGGGCAGGATCTCGGCCAGCCGGCAGGCGCTGTGGCAGACGGCGAGCTGGACCGACGGCGTTGCCTCGTCGGCATACTGGTAGAGCTGCCGGCCGTAATCCTCGCTCGATTCGACCGCCTGGGCGATGCGGTCCATGATCGCCACCGCCTCGACGGCGTGCCGACCGACGGCGGTCTCGCCGCTGAGCATGACCGCATCGGCGCCGTCGTAGATGGCGTGACCCACGTCGCTCGCCTCGGCCCGCGTCGGGCGCGGGTTGGCGATCATGCTCTCGAGCATCTGCGTGGCGACCACCACCGGCTTGCCGACCGCCTGGCAGGCGCGGATGATCGACCGTTGGATGACCGGCACCTGCTCGGGCGGTAGCTCGACGCCGAGATCGCCGCGGGCGACCATGATGCCGTCGGCGGCCTCGAGGATCGACTCGAACCGGTGCACCGCGCCGGGCTTTTCGATCTTGGCCATCAGCCGTGCCCGCGAGCCGACCCGCCGCAAGTGCTCGCGCGCGGCGCGGAGATCGTCGGCGGTGCGGACGAAGCTGAGCGCGACCCAGTCGACGCCGAGCCCGGCGCCGAACTCGAGGTCGGCAATGTCCTTCGCGCTCAGCGCCGGCACGCTCAGGTCGGCCGCCGGGACGTTGAGCCCCTTGTGGTCGCTGAGCGGCCCGCCGGTGATCACCCGGCAGTCGACCCGCTCGTCGTGCTGCTCGACCACCTCGAGCTCGAGCATGCCGTCGCTGAGCAGCAGGCGCTCGCCCGGCGCCAGGTCGCCGATCAGCGCGGGCAGGCTGAGCCCGACGCGGCGCTGGTCGCCCGGCGCGGGGTCGGCGGTGAGGCTGAACCGGTCGCCCTCGGCGAGGGTGATGCCGGCCGGGTCGGCGAAGCGGCCGATGCGGATCTTCGGCCCTTGCAGGTCTTGCAGCACGCCGACCGGCCGGCCACAGTCGGCCTCGGCGGCGCGGATGGCGCTCATCCGCGCCGCGTGCTCGACGTGCGTGCCGTGGCTGAAGTTGAGGCGGAACAGGTCGCACCCGGCGGCCAGCAGCGCGTCGATCTCGCCGCGCGTATCGGTCGCCGGGCCGAGTGTGGCGACGATCTTCGTCCGCCGGTCCTGAGCGTGGTGGATCACCGGCGTAGGCACCTCAGCCCTTCGGCTCGGCGGCGACGACCTCGGCCGAGGCGTCGGCGGCGTAGCGGGCGAAGTTGTCGCGAAACATCGCCGCCAGCTTGCGCGCCTGCGCATCATAGGCCGCCGGGTCGGCCCAGGTGAGCCGCGGGTTGAGCACCTCGGCGGGCACGCCGGGGCAGGCGAGCGGTAGCTCGAAGCCGAAGAACGGTTCGGTCTCGAACGGACCATCGTCGAGCGCGCCGTCGAGGGTGGCCGAGACAATGGCCCGGGTGTGCGCGATGGACATCCGCCGGCCGGCGCCGTAGGGCCCGCCGGTCCAGCCGGTGTTGATCAGCCAGGCCTGTGCGCCGTGCTTTTCGATTCGCTCGCCGAGCAGTCGCGCATAGGCCGCGGGGGGGAGCATCAGGAACGGCCCGCCAAAGCAGGGCGAGAAGGTCGCCGACGGCTCGGTGACGCCCTTCTCGGTGCCGGCGACGCGGGCGGTGTAGCCCGACAGGAAGTGGTACATCGCCTGGGCGGTGCTGAGCCGCGCCACGGGCGGCATCACGCCGTAGGCGTCGCAGGTGAGGAAGATGATGTTCTTCGGGTGGCCGCAGCGGCCGGACAGGTCGCAGCCGGGGATGCTGCTGATCGGATAGGCGGCGCGGGTGTTCTCGGTCAGGCTGTCGTCGTCGAGGCAGAGCTCGCGGGTGTGCGGATCGACGACCACGTTCTCGAGCACCGTGCCGAAGGTGTGCGCCGCGGCGAAGATGTGCGGCTCGGCCTCGGGCGAGAGGTTGATCACCTTGGCATAGCAGCCGCCTTCGAGGTTGAAGATACCCGAGTCGCACCAGGCGTGTTCGTCGTCGCCGATCAGCGTGCGCGCCGGGTCGGCCGAAAGCGTCGTCTTGCCGGTGCCGCTGAGGCCGAAGAAGAGCGCCGTATCGCCGTTCGGCCCGTAGTTGGCCGAGCAGTGCATGGTGACCACGTCGCGGAGCGGCAGCAGGTAGTTCATCAGCGAGAAGATCGACTTCTTCTGCTCGCCGGCATAGCCGGTGCCGCCGATCAGCACCAGTCGCTTGCCGGGATGGACCAGGATAAAGGTCGCCGAGCGGGTGTGGTCGATCTCTGGCCGGGCATACATGCGCGGGGCATGGATGACGGTGCAGTCGGGCACCAGGTGGGGCAGCTGGTCGGCGGTCGGGCGGAGGAACAGGCTGCGCACAAACAGGTTGTGCCAGGCCAGCTCGTTGATGAACCGGACGCAGAACTGGTATTCGGGATCGGCGCCGACGAGCAGGTCCTGGACGAACAGCTCTTTGCTCTGCAGGTAGCTCATCACCCGGTGGTGCATGAACTCGAACCGCTCGGCCTCGAACGGCAGGTTGACATTGCCCCACCAGATGTTGGCCTCGGTGCCCGGCTCACGGACGACGAACTTGTCGTTCGGTGAGCGGCCGGTGTGGACACCGGTCTCGACCACCAGCGAGCCGCCATGGGCGACGATACCCTCGCCGCGCATCACGGCAGCCTCATAGAGCTGGGCCGTGGTCAGGTTCCAGTGGACTGGTCCAGGGTAGGCAATCCCGTGGTGGTCCAACCCAAAGTGGCTCTCGCGCGGCCCGATCGTCGGCATGGCAGGCTCCGCCAGTCTTCGGCGACGCGGCGATTATACGGGGGGATGGGGTTACGCGCGAGTCGCGGCGGATCGGCAATAGGGAGGTCGCGCGCGGGGCCGTGGCGTATCGCCGGCGCGACGGATCGACTGGGAGGACGAGTTTGCTCTCCGATGCGCCGGATACGTCGTCGCTCGAGCACGAGAAACGGAAGCTGGAGCGGCGCGTGCAGATGCTCGAGGGCGCCGAGTACCGGGTCGCTTCTCGCGCGGCACATCGGGCCGTCGTGCTGACCATCCTCATCGGCGTAGTACAGGCCGCCGCCGGTGTGGCGTTGATCGCTGCGGCGTTGGCCGGTGGCTCGGGCTCGGTCGAGGCCGGCGCGGCACTGCTCGGAGCCGCGGGCGTTACGGTCGGTGCGGCGAAACGCTTCATGCCGGAGCCGGATGAGGAAAAGCTGCGGATCGAGAACGATTGGCTCCACGAGGCGTTAAGCAAGGAAGAGGGTCGCAACGCCGAACTGCTCGCGCGGCTGGAGCACGCCGCCCCGGCCACCGCGAGCCGCTTGGCGGCCGACGCGGAGAAGACCGACGATGGCACGATCACAGCCTAGCTCGCCGACCAACCTGCTCTGGCTCGGCTGCTTTCCGCTGGCGGCCGCCATCATCTGGGTGGCTGTGAGCACGCCGGTCGAACAGCACACCTTCGCCAGCATCCTCCTCTGGGCCGTCACCGGCGCGCTGCTGACCGCCGGAGGCTACCGGCTCGTCTCCGCCACCTGACGCCCCTCCCGGCTCGCGGTCGCAATCCCCAGCGCCACCAGGCCGACGCCGAGCGCGACCCAGACCGTCACCGCATCGCCCAAGATCAGCGCGCAGAAGAGCACGCCCCAGAGCGGCGTGGTGAACGTCCAGGCGGCCACCTCGCTGGCCCGGTGGTGCTCGTAGAGCCAGGCGTTGACACAGAAGCAGAAGCCGGCGATGACCAGGCCCTGGTAGAGCAGCGAGCCGACATGCCGCGCCTCGACCGGCTGCCACATCCCGCGCTCGAAGCCCAGGCTGCCCAGCGCGAACAGCGGCACCGCCAGCCCGGCCTGCCAGGCCAACGCGCGGAACAGCGGCGTCTGCTGCACCAGGCGCTTAAGCATCACCAGTCGCAGGCCGAGTAGCACCGCGCTGAGCACAATCAGGCTGTCACCGAGCAGCCGGGCGGTGGTGCCGGTCAGCCCCTCGGCAAACGTGGCCACGACGCCGCTGAAGGCGAGCAGCAGGCCGGCGGTGCGGGTCGGGCGGAGCCGATCGCCGGGGATCAGCCAGGCGGCGAAGAGCGCCACGCAGAGCGGATGCGCGGCGAGGAAGACCGTACTGCGCACCGCGCTGGTCAGCTTGGTGCCGATGTTCAGCGCGCCAATCTGGAGCAGAAAGACGAGCGAGAGCAACGCCAGCGCGCGCAGCTCGCCCGGCGCAGGGCGGAGCGAGACGCCGCGCAGCCGCGCCAGACCGACGATGAACCCGAGACCGAGCGTGAACCGAATGGCCGCCGCGGCGAGCGGCGGCACGGCCTCGACCGAGACCTTGATGGCCAGCGTGTTGGCGCCCCAGAGCGCGAAGATGAACAGCGACAGCGCCGCCGCGCCGGGCCCGAGACGTCGGTCGCCCGCGGTGGCCGAGCTCACCAGCCGCGCGCCGTGGCGGCAATCTCGTCGTGCAGGCGCAGGTAGCTGTCGTGCCGGCTGGCGGCAATCTCGCCGGCGGCGACGGCGGCGGTCACCGCGCAGCCCGGCTCGCTCCGGTGCGAGCAGTTGTCGAACCGGCAGGCGGCCAGGTAGGGGGCCAGGTCGGGAAAGAGGTATTGCAGCTCATCGGGCGCCAGCGTCTCGGTGATCAGCGCGATGGTCTTGATCCCCGGCGTATCGGCCACCCAGCCCCCATTGTCCAGTGGCAGCAGCCGCGTGTCGGTGGTGGTGTGCCGCCCCTTGCCGATGCTCATCACCTCGCCGCAGCGCAGACGATAGCCTGGGTTGAGGGCGTTGAGCAGGCTCGACTTACCGGCGCCCGACGGTCCAATCACCGCCGTCACCCGGTCGCGCAGCAGCGCCGCCAGCCGGTCGAGGTTGTCGCCCCGCGCGGCACTGGTCACCACCAGCTCAAAGCCGAGCGGGCGGTAAAGCGCCAGGATCGCCGCGGCCACCTCGCCGGTCTCGTCCAGGTCGCACTTGTTGAGCACCAGCAGCGGTGGCACCTCACAGGCGGCGGCGAGCGCGAGGTAGCGGTCGATGGTGTGCAGCGAGGGCTCGGGCTGGTGGGCGGCGACGACGATCGCGAGCTGGTCGAGGTTGGCCGCGACGAGCTGCGGCGGCTTGCCCGGCCGGCCGCGGCCGACCAGGCTACGGCGCGGCAGGATGGTCTCGATCACGCCGCGCTCGGGCTCGTCGAGGAACCGCCGGCCCTCGACCTGGTCACCGACGACCAGCCGGGCGAGCGGATCGTCGCCGGCCTTCAGGCGGCCGGTCAGGCGGCACGAGACGGGCAGTTCGCCTACTTGCACGGCCCACTCGCCGCCGCGGCCGCTGTGGATCACCAGGCCACGGAACGGCTCGGGCGCCAAGCGGCGGCCGGCGGTCGTCTGCTCTTGCGATTCGGGCATGGGCCGGACGAGTCTCCCAGGTTGGCTCACAATACCATTGTGTTGACACCCGCGCGCGCATTCTAGGATGAATCCGATGGCGAATGAGCTTCCCACCACCGCGACGGCGACCGAGCGCCCCCCTCGCGAGGGCATGGCCGGCGAGAATGTCGCCATCCTCGTCCTCTCCGCGTTGCTCGTCGGGCTGCTGGTCGGCAACGCCCTGGGCCGACGGCAGGGCCTGACGCTCAACCAGGTGGCCCTGCCGGGCGACCCGCACGCCGGGATGCAGGCCCCCGCGCCTGAGGCGATGCCCAGCGGCATGGACGCCGCCACCGATCCCGACGCCGCCATGGCCGCCAGCGCGCCGCCAGCGCCCGAGACCCTCGACGAGGCGCGGGCGATGGTCGAGCAGATGGGCGGCGTCGATTTCGCCACCCTGGTCGACCTGGGCAATCGCAAGTTCGACAACGGCAAGTGGCTGCTCGCCATCGCGTTCTATGAGGGCGCGGTCAAACAGCAACCCAACGCGCCCGATGTCTGGTGCGACCTGGGCATTGCGTACCACCAGGTCGACGAGAACAGCGAGGCGCTACGCTGCTTCGATGAGGCGCTGGAGCGGCAGCCCGAGCACCTCAACTCGTGGTACAACCGCGGCATCGTCTACAGCGCCATGGGCGACGCGACGCAGGCCCGCGCCGCCTTCGAGAAGGTGCTGGCCATCGACACCGAGGGCAAGCTGAGCGAGTCGGCCAAAGCGCTGATCGCCAAGCTCGGCGCATGACTGCTCGGCAAGGGTAGGGCCGCCTCGCCGAGGCGGCCGACGCGTAGGTCGACCGTCTCGGTCGACGCGCAGGAGCCCGTCCCGCCGGCATCGGCCCGTGGCGGGCGCAGCCCGCCCTACATCTGCTCCGCCGCGAAGTCGAGGTACCGTTCCCAATCCCACGCGGTGATATCGTGCTCGCCCTCGCGCAGGTGGTAGCCGATGCTGCCGGCCACCTGGCCGCCCGGCGCGGGCGGGTCGGTCGCCGGCATGCCTTCGGCGCCGAGCAGCCGGTAGACCGGCGTCGCCGCCACGGTGGCGAGGAACTCGCCGCGCGGGTCGGCCCAGCGATCGCCGGTCGCGCTGGCGACATAGAGCGGTCGCGGGGCAATCAGCGCCATGACCCAGTGCTGGTCGAACGGCAGCGCCGCTTCGTTGTCGCTGTACTGCCGGAAGTTGGCGCAGAACCAGTGCGGGAAGGCGGTGTTCAGGCGCGCTACCGTCTCGCCGTAGGCGCGCATCGACAGCGCCGCGCCGCCGGCGCCCGAGTTGTTGCTCACCGCCAGGGCGAACCGCTCGTCGCGGGCGGCCGCCCAGAGCGAGGTCTTGCCCATGCGCGAGTGGCCAATCGCGGCCACGCGCCGCGCGTCGATGTCCGCGTCGGCGGCGAAGTAGTCCAGCGCGCGGCTCAGACCCCAGGCCCAGGCGGCGATGGTAGCGAAGTTGTCGCCCCGCTGCTGCAGCTCGGGGTAGACCGCGTGGATGCCGTTGGCGAACTCGTCATGGTAGTCCGGATCGATATCGCCGGCGTAGTAGGTGGCGACGGCGAACCCGCGCGAGGTGATCAGCTCCACCGGCCAGCGGCTGGCGGCCACGCCGCGCGACGCGTCGGTGGCTCGATTGTCCACCACGCCCGGCCGGTTGCCCGCCATCCAGCGGGTCGAGAGCCGGATCGCCGGGTCGGTCTGGCAGGCATGGTTGCCCTGGAAGTTGACCCCGACAAAGCAGGGCACCGGGCCCGTCGCGTCGGCCGGCAGGTAGATCAGCAGGTCGAGCTGCGGGCCGTCGTCGTCGGGCGTGAAGTAGAGGGTGACCTGCCGCCGCGTCGCCCGGCCGTCGAGCGCCGGCCCCTGCTCGAACACCCGGAAGCGCAGCGGTGGCGGCTCGGGCGAGCGGCCGTACATGTCGTGCTCGAGCAGGTCGAGCATCTGCCCGCGCCGCCGTCGCCACAGCTCGGGCGTGGTGACCGGCGTGCCGTCGGCGAGCAGCAGCGGGTCGGGCAGCACATAGTCGGGCACGCGGGCTTCGTCGTAGTTGGTTTCGCGTTGAGCCAGCACGGCGCAGAGCGCCAGCCCGCAGGCGGGTAGGGTGACGAACATGGTCGGCTCCAGGCTACTCGGCCAGAGCGTACCGCTGGGCCGGGTCCTTGACCAGCACCAGGCGCGGGATGTAGCCCTCCTGCTCCATGTAGTAGTGGCCCGGGCGGTGGCAGCCGGGCGCCTGGGTGCCGAAGACCACCGCCGCGCGGAGGCCCTCGTTCGGCCCGTCGGAGCCGTGCTCCCAGCCGGCGGGCATGAGGATCACGTCGCCGGCCTCCAGGTCGAAGTCGGTCCGCTCGCCGGCCGGGTCAATCCAGTAACCGGTGCCCCGACCCTCAAGGATGAGCCAGATTTCGTCGTGGTCGTGGAAGTGCTTCTCGACGAACTCGACGGCAAAGCCGCCGTTGAGCAGTCCCTTGTGAATCATGGCAGACTCCCTGGCGCGGCGCGACGGCCGGTGCTTCGCGCGGGTGGTGGCGCGACCTCCGCTACCAGACCATCCGCACCTTCACCCCCGCCGCGGTCATCTCGCGCTTGATCTGCTCGCAAGTGTAGGCGCCATAGTGCACCATGCTGGCGACCAGCGCCGCGTCGGCCCGGCCGGCGGTCAGCACCTCGACCAGATGCGCCGGCACGCCCGCGCCGCCGGAGGCGATCACCGGGATGCCGACCTGCTCCGAGATCAGCCGGGTGATGGTCAGCTCGTAGCCATCCTTGGTCCCGTCGGCGTCGATGCTGTTGAGGCAGATCTCGCCGGCGCCGAGCGACTCGGCCCGCCGCGCCCAGGCCAGCGCGTCGAGCCCCGTGCGTGTGCGGCCGCCGCGAATGACCACCTCGTAGCCCGAGGAAATCGTCTCACTCACGCCGACCCGGAGCGCATCCATGCCGAGCACGATGCACTGGTTGCCAAACTGCCGCGCCCCCTCGGCGATGATCTCGGGGTGCTGCACCGCCAGGGTGTTGACCGACACCTTGTCGGCCCCGGCGAGCAGCGCGCGGCGCATGTCGTCGACGCCGCGGAGGCCCCCGCCGACGCTGAACGGGATGAACACCTGCGCAGCCACCTGTTCGACCATGGCGAGGTCGATCGGCCGCCCCTCGGCGCTGGCGGTGATGTCGTAGAAGACCAGCTCGTCGGCGCCCGAGCGGCTGTACTCGGCTCCGAGTTCGACCGGGTCGCCGATGTCGACGTTGCCCTCGAACCGCACGCCCTTGGTGACTTGGCCGTCGCGCACGTCGAGGCAGACAATCAGCCGCTTGCTTAACATGGCCGGCCGTCCCAGGCGAGGAAGTTGGCCAGCAGCCGCAGGCCCGCGCGGCCCGACTTCTCGGGGTGGAATTGCGTCGTCACCAAGTTGCCGCGCCCGCAGACGCTGGCGAAGCTGACGCCCTCGTATTCGGTCGTGGCCAGGACCAGCGACTCGTCGGCCGGCTGCGGGTAGTAGCTGTGGACGAAATAGTATTCCCAGCCCGGCTCGAAGCCGGCGAAGAGCGGGTGGGCACGGACCAGGTCGAGCCCGTTCCAGCCCATGTGCGGCACTTTCACGCGGGTCTCGGGCGCGAAGTCGAAGCGGACCACTTCACCGGCGAGCAGGCCGAGGCAGTCGGTGCCGCCGTCCTCGTCGGAGCGGTCGAAGACGAGCTGATGCGCGATACAGATGCCGAGCAGCGGCTTGCCCTCCGCCAGCGCGCGGCCAATGGCCTGGTCGAGCCCGTCGCGGCGGAGATTGGCCATGGCCACGCCGGCGGCGCCCTGGCCGGGGAAGATGACCCGCTCGGCGGCGTCGACGGTGGCTGGGTCCGAGGTCACCCGCCCGTCACCGCCGATGTGCCGCACGGCGAGGGCGACGCTGGTCAGGTTCCCGGCGCCATAGTCGATGATCGCGACCACCCGCGGCTCCAGCGGCAGTGTAGCGCAGGGGTTGCCGATGGGCAATCAACGGGCCGGCCACGATCGCGACCAGGCCCGCACTCCCCGTAGCGGCGCGCTGCGCGCGCCGACCGGGTGGCGCCGGTCACCCGGCCACGGTGCCGCCAGCCGGCGACGAGGTTGGTCGACGACTGGGTAGGGACGCC
>CAYONP010000008.1:23805-76977 GCA_964405335.1 uncultured Fimbriimonadaceae bacterium | reverse complement strand
TCGCCGAGGCGTCCTGCCGGCGGCGCTTTCGGCGAAAGCGCCCTACCCGCTCCGCTGGGGTAGGGACGCCTCGCCGAGGCGTCCTGCCGGCGGCGCTTTCGGCGAAAGCGCCCTACCCGCTCCGCAACCCGCCCGCCACAGAAGGGCTCCCGCGCCGCGAGGCCAAACCGAATGCCGTTGCGCGCGGAGGATGCGATGGACAGCCTGCCCCTTCACCGCCTCGTCGGCCTGGCCGGTCTGGCCCTGCTTGGCGCCTGTGCCCAAGCCGCACCGCCGGTCAATCCAATCCCGCGGCCGGTGCTCAGTGTCGAGCGGCTGCATCAGTGGTCGTTCGCCCAGGACACGGCCGGCTGGCGGGCTCTCAACCACTGCTCAGTCGCCGCCCGCGACGGCGCCCTGGCCATCACGGTGACCGGCTTCGACCCCTATCTGGCCACCGAGACGCCCCCGCTGGCCGGGCCGCTGTCGGTCAAGCTGCGCGTCCGCTCGAATGGCGGCGGGCGGGGCGAGTTCTTCTGGGGCACCACCGCCGCGCCGGGCTTCGCCCCCCAGCGCAGCGCCGGCTTCGCGCTGATCCACGACGGCGAGTGGCATGACTACGTGGTCGCCCTCGAGGGGCTCGACCGGCAGCAGACCATCTCCTCGCTGCGTTTCGATCCCGGCGGCGGCGAGGGGCTTGTCGAAGTCGCCTCGCTCGAGCTACAGCGCGGTGGCCTGCATCCGCTCGAGGTGATCCAGGTCGAGGCCGGGCCCGAGCGCATCGCCGTCCATGTGACGAACCACGACGAGGCGCCCCGCCCCGCCCGGCTGGGCGACCAGACGGCGACCATCGCTCCCGGCGAGACCGCCGTGCTGGCGCTCGACCAACCCCTCGCCGCGCCGTTCGAGAGCGTGGCGCTACGGGTCGAGTCGCCCGATCTGCCGCCGGTCGAGCGGACCATCTACCGCTACGCCGCCGAGCCGTCACAGACGGCCGCCGTGCTGACCGGCGACGGGTTCGAACTGCACCTTGCCCCCGGCGGCGGCTGGGTCCGGCGCGGCGGTGCGACGGTGGCCGTCGTGGCGCCGTGGCTCAGTCGCGCCGGCCGGCCGGTTGCGCTGACGCCCGCGGTCGGCGATGGCGCGGTGGCGCTGCGTGGCGAGGGCGCGCGTCTGACCGTGGCCGTCGCCGGCGACGAGATCCGGCTCGCCTGGCAGGCAGAGGGTGAGGTCGAGGGCCCGGTGCTGCGGCCGATCGGGCCGATTGAGCAGGGCCTCTTTGCCGGTCAGGAGTTCCTCGGCCGAGGCGAGACCTCGTCGAGCGACCTGGACATCGAAACCGAGGAGCGGATCCGCTTCGCGCCGCCGCCCGAGCAGATCACCATGCCGTTGATGTCGGTGATCACCGACCGTGTCGCCGCGGCAATGACCTGGACCGACATGAGCCTGCAGCCGGTCTATGCGGTGCCGAACTTCTTCGACGGCACCGACGACCATCGGATGAGCCTCCGTGGCGCGGCGGCGAGCGCGCGGATCCAGATTGCCGAGCCGATCGCCGAGCCGCTGGGCAAGTCGCTCGAGGGGCAGATCCGCTGGGCGGTCGAGGCTCTCGGGGGGCTGCCCGCGCTGCCCGAGCGTCCGCGCGACGAGGCGGCGCAGTGGGCCCTGGCGCTGGCCTCGATCGACGGCCCGCTGAAGGCCGCCGACGGCCGCAACGCCTGGGGTCACTGCGCCGAGGAGCGCTGGGAGCGCGGGCCGTTCGTCGACTTTGCCAGCACCATCTGGCGGCTGCGCGGCGAGATCGTCGCGCTCGACAACCCGCGGCCCGGCGGCGCGCACCTGCGCAACGAAGCCTGGTGGTTCGTCACCGGCCGCGCGCAGCAGTGGCTCGACTCGGTGCGCAACGAGGCGCGCGGCTTGATCGCCGCCCAGCGCGACGACGGGCTGTGGAGCTACGAGGGCACCTATCGCCGCGGCCACTTCGAGGACACCAGCCTGGGGTTCAGCGCCGGGCGGGCGATGCGGCTGCTGCAGATTGCCGAGTCCATCGGCGACGAGGCGGCCCGCGCGGCCGGCCTCAAGGCACTCGAGGCGATGCTGCGCTTCCGTACCCCGCGCTGTTACCAGGTCTGGGAGCTGTCGCTGCACACGCCCGACATCATGGGCGCTGGCCACGCCGCCCACGCCTACATCATCGGCTACGAGCTGACCGGCGACGAGCGTTACCTCGAGCGCGCCGTCTACTGGGCGGTCACCGGCGTGCCGTTCGTCTATCTGTGGAGCAAGTACCCGGTCATGGCCTACGGCACCATCCCGGTCTACGGCGCGACCAGTTGGCGGGCGCCGAACTGGATCGGCCTGCCGGTGCAGTGGTGCGGCCTGACCTATGCCGACGCCCTGACTCGCCTCATGCGCCACGACGACAGCTTCGACTGGGCCAAGCTGGCCGAAGGCATCCTGATCAGCGGCGAACAGCAGCAGTATCCTGAGGGTCCGCTGATCGGCACGCTGCCCGACTCGTTCGTGCTCGCCGGCCAGGTCCGCTCGGGCCCGTCGATCAACCCCTGCGCACTGGTCTCGCTGCGCTACCGGATCGAGGCCCGCGAGGCCGGCCTGTCGCTGGTCACCGACGGGGAGCACCGCGCGGTGGCGCCGTTCCCCATGCGCATCGACGCCGACGACGCACTGGTCATCGATGCGCAGGCCGGCGTGACCTACCAAGTGGTGATCGACGGCGAACGGGTGGTCACCGTCGAGTCGGCCGGCGAGGACCGGGTGGCGTTGGCGCCGTGAGGCGTAAAGAGAAGCGCTTGGCCGCAGCCCGCGCGAATCCCGGCGCTGTCCGGTTCGATGCTCTCACGTCCTTACTTGAGGCGCATGGCTTCGAGCAGCGGCGCAGCACCGGCGGCTCGCATGTCGTCTTTGTCCATACCGCGAGCGGTCAGCACGTCAGCATCCCGCGGCCACCTCGTGGGCCGGTCAAGCGTTATTATGTCGAGCATGTCCTCTCCATCCTCGAGGACCTCGAACGCGACTCGGAGCATCGTGATGGCTGAGTCCCTGGAGCAGCTCGCCAGCCGCTACGCCGTGACCGTGCTGCCCGATCCGTATGAGGCCGGGTTTGTCGCCCACGTGCCGGACTTCATCGGCGTCTGCGCCGCCGGCAGCACGCCGGCCGAAGCCCTGGCCTGCGCCTACGAGGGCATCGCTTCCATCCTCGGCGTCATGATCGAGGACGGCGAGGTGTTGCCGGCCCCGTCGGTCACCGTGCCGATCGCCTGACGCAGGGAGTGACCGTGAGCCTGGACCACGATGAGATCCAGCGCGAGTACATCGACCGCATTCTCGAGCTGCGGCAGCAGCGCGACGAGAGCCTGACGCCCGAGGACCTGCAGGAGGTGGCCCGCGACCTGGGTCTGACCGAGGCCGACTTGGCCGCCGCCGAACAGGCCGCGCGCGACCACCTGGCCCGCGGCGAGCGGTACCTCGAGCACGGCCGCTGCGACGACGCAGTGGCCGAGTTGACCGATGCCGCCGCGTTAGCGCCCGGCTGGCTCGAAGCGGCGCTGCGCCTGGCCGAAGCCCACGCCGCCCGCCATGCCGCCCGGCCCAACGGCGCCGACCAGGCCGCCGCCCAGCGCTGGGCCCGCCGCTGCCTCGAGCTCGACCCAGAGTGCGAGGCGGCCTACGAGCTGCTCAACCGCGTCGATCAGCCCGTGAAGGGCGCCGTGGCGCCCGTCGTGCGCCAGCGCCCGAACGCGGCGCTGGTGATGGCGTTGATCATCGCCTTCACCATCCTCTTCGGCCTGCTCGCGGCGTTGATCGTGACCCCGTCGAGCGACGTGGTCGTCCCACAGCCGCCGCCGATTGTCGCACCGGTGCCCGAGGTCGCCCCGCTGCCCGAGGCCGCCGTGCCGGTCGAGCTGCTCGCCGGTGAGGCGGCCGACATCGACTTCGAGACCCGCACCTCGGAGCTGAGCGTCTACCCGACCTCGTGCTTCTACCGCCTGACCGGCCTGGTCACCAACACCGGCACGACCGAGCTGCACGCGCTCAAGGTCCGGCTCGAGCTGCGCGACGCCGCCGGCGCCACCGTCGGCGCCGACGTGGTCGAGGTGATCGGCACGGCCGATTCGGCGCTCCGGCCGGGCGACACCGCGCTGTTCGAGAAGCTGCACCAGACCGAGCCGTCGGTCGCCCGCGCGGTGCTCCGGCCCGAGACCGCCGAGCAGCGGCCGGCGGCGGCGAGCTACTCCGCGGCCACGCCGTTGTCGGTCGATTGGCTGGCACAGCCGGCCGGCGTCGAGGTGACCTTCGCCGAGCGGGCGAAGAGCCTGAGCACCAACCGGTTCCGCGACGGCCAGCACTTCCGGGCCACGCTCGAGGTGACCAACCGCGGCGCGACGGCATTGGGCACGCTGAAGGTGCAGGTTCGCTACCTCGACGCCGGCGGCGCGGTGTCCGAGACGTCGGAGCGGTTGATCGCCCACCTCGGCGGCGTGCCGCTGTGGCCGGGCGAGACACGGCTGGTCGAGCTGATCAACCAGGTGCCGGCCGGTGTGGTGGGCTACCAGCTACAGGTGCTCGAGGCAGCGAACTGAGGCCGAGCGGCGAGCCCCTGGACCGGAACATTGGGTCACGCCACGGGCGACGCCGGGCGGATCGGCGCATTGCGATGCGCCGCTACACGGTATCACCATATGACGCAATGCACCAACGTATGCGGTAGGCGCGCATGGCAATGCGCCCGGATTCCACGCCACGCCCGCGTACCGAACGGCGCATTGCGATGCGCCGCTACGGGTGTCGTGTTGATGGGCGGCGAGGGGCCGGACCGCCGGTCGGCGCATTGCGATGCGCCGCTACACGTTATCACCATATGATGCAATGCACCATCGTGTGCCGTAGGGTCGCATGGCAATGCGCCCGGATTCCCGGCCACGCCCGCCGATCAACCGGCGCATTGCGATGCGCCGCTACGGGCGTCGTTGAGGACCTTGGGTCAGGGACCGACCGCCTGACCGAGCATCTCCAGCGCCTGGCTCACCAGCACCTCACCACTCTCGCGGGCGATGGGCAGGCCGTGGTGGTGAATGCGGACGTTGTACTCGTACCCTCCTTCGTCCCACACCGGCGCATCGGGGAGGTAGCCGAACCAGCCGTTGGTGTAACCCAGCACCACCGTGTGAAGGGCCGGTGAGCCGTCGGCCACCGCGGCCGCCAGGGTCGAGAAAACCTCGCCGGCCAGCCCGACCATCGCCCACTCGCCCAGGCGCAGTAGGCTCATGGTCAGCGGCACGCCGCGCGGCACGGTGCGCCGGCGGAGGTGGCGCAGCAGGCTGCGCGCCTGGTCGACCCGGCGGTCGGCCCAGAAGCGCTCGTGCTCGCTGCGCGCGGAGGCCAGCTCGGCCTCGGCGCGGCGCAGGGCGGCGGTCGCCTCGGCCCGCGTCGGCGGCGGCTCCAACGGCAGCTCGAACCGCCGCTCGACCGCCTGCAGCGCCGGCACCGCGACCGGCTCGAGCGCATCGGCGATGCCGAGCACCGCCTCGGCCAGCCGGTTGCCGTGTGGCACCACATGCTCGAGCCCGTCGCGCGGATGGCTGTTGATGTTCCCGCAGCAGCCCTGCAGGAACAGCGCCGGCGCGCCGAGCTCGGCCTCGAGCCGGGCCGAGGCAATGCCGGGGAAATCAGCGCTGATTAGGTAGTGCGACGGACCGAGCGTGGTCGGGTGGCAGGCGTGCGAGTAGAGGCAGGCGATCGGCCGGCCGTCGTCGCCGTCGAACCGCGCCAGGTCGACGAACGGCAGCAGGTGACCGGTGGGGTTGACGCCCAGCACGATGCTGCCGTCGGGCAAGCGCTCGCGGCGGTTGACGCCCAACTGCACCGGCGCGCGGCCGACCGACAAGCGCGCCGGCCGGGCCTCGTCGCGGGCCCACTGCGCCGCGCCGACGACCTGATCGATCAGGCTGGCGGCGTAACGCTGCTCCATCGGCCCGCCCATCAACGTCGGCCCGGCGTGGGTGTGCGAGTCACAGAAGAACTGCGCCGCGCGAGGGATGCCCAGCTCGTCGGTCAGCCGGCGCCGCGCCTCGTCCTGCGCCTCGCCGCGCCACATGCAGATGTCGGTCGCGACGATCACCGCCTCGTCGTCGCCCGACCGCAGGAAGAGCGCGCGGGCCGAGAGCGGGTCGTGGATCCACTCGGCGCCGTGATCGCGCGACGCATAGCCGGCCATGCGGATGCCGACCGGCGGGGTGATGCAGACCCGCGCCGCGCCGGCGAGTAGTTGTGACATCGCCATCTCCCGCGCCTCGCGCGCCGGTTCGCTGCTTTCGACCAGGCCCGGTATTCGGCCGACATCTCGACGATGCCTCCACGCACCGGTGGCTCCGCCAACGCCTAAAGCGCCGCGGAGGGCGGCCGAACAGCAGAGCGAACGACTAGTCCGACGGGGTACCGCCGATGCGGCGTCAGGTGGTGGACGAGCGGCCGACCAGCTTGCCGATCCTGTGGCTGGTCGCCGCGCCGTTCGCGCTGACCTTCCTCTACCAGCTCCCCGACCTGGCGCGCAACCTCTTCGGCCGCGGCACGGCCAGCGATTTCGAGGTCTACATGGGCGCCGGCGAGGCGCTGCTGACCGGCGCGCGCGAGGTCTATGTGCACCACCCGGGCGACCCGATGTGGTTCACCTACCCGCCGCCCGCCGCCGGGCTGTTCGCGGCCTTCGCGCTGCTGCCGCGGCCGGTCGCCTATGGGCTCTGGATCGTGCTCTGCTATGCCGCGACAGTGCTCGCCGTGCGGCTCGCCCTGCGGCTGCTGGCCCAGACCGCCGGCCTGCGGGTCGACCGCCGCGAGGCGGCGCTGGCCATGCTGATCGCCGTCGCCGCCGCGCCGACCTACCTGAATGCGCACTGGGGACAGGTCAACTGCCTCCTCTTGCTCGCCTGCCTGGCGTTCCTGTGGCTGCTCGAGCGGGACCGGCCCTGGGCCGCCGGCTGCTGCCTCGCCGCCGTGACTTGGATCAAGATCTATCCCATCGTGCTGCTGCCGCTCGCCCTCGTCCGGCCGCGCGGCTGGCGCTTCCTGGTTTCGTTCGCCGTGGCGATGGTCGCCATACCCCTGGTCCTCCTGCCGGTCGTGCCGGCCAGCCTCTATGCCGCCTATCACGAGGTGGTCTGGCCGACCTTGACCGGCTTTGTCGAAACCCACCTCTTCAACCAGGGCGTGCCGGCCGTGCTGAGCCGCCTGCTGGGCCACGGCGACGGCTTCACCGGCTGGTCGTATCAGACCATGCCGGCCGAGGTCGACCGCCTGGCCAAGCTGTGGCTGCTGGCCGCGGTGGCCGCGCCGCTGGTCGCCGCGGCGCGGCCGGCCGGCCGCGGGTCGCCGCTGCCCGGCCTGGCGCTGCTGGGGCTGATCCCCACCACCCTGACCACCTCGTGGAGCTACACCTTCGTGCTGGTGCTGCCGGCCCTGCTGGCGGCCCTGCTGCTGGCCCGCGAGCTGCGCGCGGCCGGGCAACTCGCCGTCGCGCTCTGCGCGCTGGCCTTCGTGGTCCCCGGCGACCACTACGTCAGCGCCCTGGCCGCGCTGCCCGACGGCCTGGAGCACCTGCTCTACAGCCGCTACGCGCTCGCCTGCATCGTGTTCGCCGTGATTCTGCTCACCCACCGTTCCGCTCCGACGCCCGCGGCCGATGGCCCGTCTCTTGCCGAACCAGCCAGTGCGGGCGGGGCGGGGGACTATCCGCAACACCGTGCTACGGCGGCTGTCTATGGTCACCAGGAGGCTTCAGGCGGATGGGACTGAGGAGGCGGCTACTCCGGGTCCTGGACCGAGGAGCCAGGCGGCGCATTCTGGCGGTCGCGTCGACTCACTTCGCACGGCAGATCACGGAGGATCCGGTCTGCCGTATCACGTACGATGAGGGCTGGGCGCATCTGAGCGGTGGCGTGTGGTGGCCCGACGGGGAGACGTGGTCCTACTCCAAAGGCCGCATGCAGCGATGGCGCGCCAAGGCGATGCGTCTCGACGATTCCGTGTGCGACTTTTACATGCACCGCTACACGCCGGCTGCCGGGCACGTGGTGATGGACGTCGGAGCCGGCGCCGGTGAGGACCTGCTTCCGTTCCTGCGCCGCATCGGCGACGCAGGCCGCATCTGGGCGATCGAGGCGCACCCTGCTACCTATCGCAGGCTGGTGGCCTTCTGCAGGCTGAACTCGCTCCACAACGTGCAGCCTGTGCACCTCGCTGCGACCGATGTGCCTGGTTCCGTTGCGATTGGCGGCGAGTCGGACTGGCAGAACAACAGCATCATCACCGCCCGGGGAGCAGACATCGCGGAGGTCCAGACCGACACCCTCGACCACCTCAGCGCCGTTCAAGGCATACGGCACCTTGACTTTCTGAAGATGAACATCGAGGGCGCCGAGGGCGCGGCCTTGCGCGGCGCGCAGGGGCTACTGCAACGCACGGCCGCCGTGTGCGTCTGTTGCCACGACTTCCGGGCCGACCGTGGTGACGGCGAGGGATTCCGAACCAGGGCGGAGGTGGCAGCGCTGCTGCAGGCCGCGGGCTTCACGACGCACGAACGCACTGACTCCCGTCCGCATGTCAGCGACCAGCTTTGGGGCGTACGGGAGCCACCTGCACGTTAGGGCGTCGACTCCACCAACGTCTCCCGCCGCAGGCCCTAGGACGGCGGTCATCCGCCGCATATTCAGGCACTGGAGGGACGATTGAGACCAGCCCACATCGAAAGCCATGCGCCTTCCATGCCAGCCACACTGAAGCGCTCCTGCGCAATCGCCTGACCCCTGCGGCCGCGTTCGGCGGCACCGCTGCGATCACGCAGGGCATCGAGCAGCGCCGCACGCAACGCAGGCACATCGGCCGCCGGGAGAAGCCAACCGTTGATGCCGTCCTCCACGGCCTCCCGCGTCCCGCCCACGTCCGTCGCAATCACGGGTAAGCCCGCGTGCATGGCCTCAACCACGACGTTCGGCAGCCCCTCGGTCAACGAGGGCAGGACGAAGCAGTCACTCGCGGCCAGAACGGCGGGCAAGTCGCGGCGGAACCCAGCAAGGGTGAACAGGTGCTCGATGCCGAGGTCGCGGAGGTGGCTTGGCAAGCGCTCGGCGAGGTCGCCTGCGCCGCACAGGACGAAGTGTGCAGCGGCGAAGGCGTCCGGCTTCTCCGCAACCGCGCTGACGAGATGCGTGACCCCTTTCTCCTCTACCAAGTTGCCCGCGAAGGTAAATAGATACTTGTCGGACGCCACGCCAAGCGCTGTGCGCATATCAACGGTCTTGTTTATTGCATGCGGCGCGACACCATTATAGATAACAGCCGTTTTGCTCACTGGGTACAGGCACATCCGGCACCATCTATCTCGGCATGTTGCGCTATTGAAAACTACCCGTGGTGCCGCGTGCATGCAACGTGTTTTCAGCCACCAATCGGTGGCCCGCACCGCCCAGCCCTTGCCGAGCAGGAAGGCGTCGCCTTCATTGCGAGCGATCACTCGCGAGCCCATCAGCCGGCGTGCGGAAACCAACTCCGGCTGATAGCCCACAATCTGAACGTGGAGTATGTCAGGCTGCTCGCGCACGAGTTCGGCCGCGAAGCGCAGCGCGTCCCGTCGGGCCCCGGCCAGCAGCTGCAATGCTCGCGGCAGCTTCGGTCGCGCGCGGGGAAGAGGTTGGGTCTGTTGAACGCTCACGGTCGGCGTCGGGCGCTCTGGTGCGTCATCCGTCACCGTCGCGCGCGGCGGCCACTCGATCACCTTCACCGCCTCAAACCAGTCCTCATCGCGAAAGGGCGAGGCAAACTCCGCAGCCGACGGCACCCAGCAGACGATCCGCGCCCCCGCGCGCACGATTGCCCGCATCAACTTGACCAGCGCGGCCGTTTCGCGGATGGGCCTCGGGTTGAGCCAGCCGACCCGCAAGCCGGCCAAGCCCCGATCTGCACCTGCCTGCGCCTCGTGCTCGGCTGCACTGGCGTTGGCATCTTCAGAGCTTAGCGTTCCCATGGCTGTTGCTCTCCTCTGCAGCGCCCCGTCCGCTGGCGACTGCAGAGCGCTACCCCGTGCCCGATGCGAATCGTGCCTCGGTCCTAAGTGCTATAGTGTAGCAAACACCTGCCGATGTTTCAGGAAGTGTACAGCTGCACGCGCGACGGGTGCGTGCTACATCGTTGTACTGCGATCAGTGGGACAAGGGGATACAGGTGATGGACGCCAGGGTTGCGTTGGTTAGCTCGGACTATCTGCCGAACATCGGCGGTGTCGCGGCGCATGTCCACAACTTGGCGCGGGAGTTGGCGCGGCAGGCGGTTGACGTCTGCGTCATCACCACCGGCGATGGACGAAAGAGCGGCACCCGGCGCCGGCTCTGGCCGACCTGGGTCACGCGTGACGGCGTGCGGGTGCTCGAACTCGGCGTGCCCGGCCTGCCGCGGGGTATCGGGCGCGCTGCCTGGGAGCGGTTCGGCATGGCGCGGGCGGTCGACCGCCTGTCGCGCCGGCCGCTGGTGTTGCACTGGCACGATGCGCAGTGGTCGGCACCGCTGATCGCGCCGCAGACCGGCGCGGCGCGGGTGTTCACCAATCACACCTCCAACTTCCTGCAGGCTCTCGACACCGGTCAGGGGCTTGACCATTGGCGCTGGCAGTTCGGCCTGGCCGACCGGCTGATCGCACCGAGCCAGGAACGGGCCACCGGAGCGGTCACCCTCGGTTATCCCGCCGAGCGCGTGTCGGTCATCCCGAACGCGGTCGACGCCTCGCTCTTCCGGCCCGATGAATCGCTCCGCCAGGCCGCCCGGCGGCGGTTGGGTGCCGCCGACCACGAAGTCGTGGTCCTGGCGCCCTGCCGCATGGTGCCGGTCAAGGGTGTGATCGACTTGGCCCACGCCCTCAAGCGGTTGGGCGACCTGCGCGACCGACTGCGGTTTGTCTTTGCCGGTGACAGTGGCGCCCGGGCCGAGGAATACGAGCTGGAGGTGCGCGAGGCCGTCCGCCGGTCGCCCTTTGCCGATCGCGTCACCTACCTGGGCCGGGTGCCGAACCAGGACATGCCCAGCGTCTATGCCGCGGCCGACATCGTTGCACTGCCGTCGCTCAAAGAGGCCACCAGCATCGCCGGCCTCGAGGCGATGGCCTGTGGTCTGCCGCTGGTCGGCACCAATGTCGGCGGGATCCCCGAGATCCTCGAGCACGAGCAGACCGGCCTCTTGGTCGAGCCGGGCGCGCCCCACGAACTGGCCGTGGCCATCCGCCGCCTGGTCGACGACCCGCCGCTCCGCGCCGCCCTGGGCGCCGCGGCGCGTCGCACGGTCACCGATCGGTTCACCTGGAGCGCCGTCGCGAAGCGCACCGTGGCCGTCTACCGCCTCGCCCTGCAGCAGCATCAGCGGCAGGCCCAGGCCGCCGCCACGCTGGGCGAGCGGGCGCGCACGTGAGGAGGCGTGCCGGCCACGCCGAGCCGGGCCGAACCGTCCTCACCAACCGTACCTCGCCGGCACGCACGGCCGATGGCTCGACTCCTGCCGGACCAGCCGGTGCGGGCGGGGCGGGGAATCCTGGCTGAGCGCCACCGCCGGCGCACGACCCGGATGGCCCGGCTGCCAGCGGCACGATCCTGGCCGCAGCGCTCACTGCGCCGCCGAGTGCGCAGTTGGCAGGGCGGTCCAGGTCACTGCAGATCGTGCAGCTACTGCTCGGATTCCGGGCAGCTCCAGGTTGACATTCGGGCAGGTCTGTGCGTTGATCCAGATTATGTATGCCAGACTGGTGACCTCGCGAGTGCTCGAGGCCCTGGCCGACACGCCGGTTGTGCTCCTGCACGGGCCGCGGCAGGCCGGCAAGAGCACCCTGGTCCGCCAGATCGCCGGCGGTGACTACCGCGCTACCTACACCACCCTCGACGACCTGACGCCGCGCCGCGCCGCCCTGGCCGACCCTGAGACCTTCGTCGCCGGCCTGGGTGAGCGAGCGGTGATCGACGAGGTGCAGTTGGCGCCCGGCCTGTTCGGCGCCATCAAAGCCAACGTCGACCGCGACCGTCGCCCCGGCCGGTTTCTGCTCACCGGCTCCGCCGACTTAATGCTGCTGCCGACCATCGCCGAATCGCTGGCCGGGCGGGTCGAGCGGCATACGCTCTGGCCCCTGGCCCAGGCCGAACTGCACGGCACCGCAAACCAGGTGGTCGAGCAGCTCTTCGACGGCGAGCCCCCTCGGGTCGAGTCCAAGCTGCTGCGCGACGACTACCTGCGGCTGGCCCTGTGCGGCGGCTTCCCGGAGGCGGTCGCTCGCCCTGCCGGCCGGCGCCGCTCGCAGTGGTTTGGCGCCTACCTCGAGACCATGGTCGAGCGCGACGTCCGCCAACTGGCCAACATCCACGGCGCTCTCGAGCTGCCGCGTCTGCTGACGGCCTACGCCGACCGCGCCACGGGCCTGCTTAACTACGCCGACCTGGGCCGCGTCCTCGAGATGGAGCGGACCACGGTCAGACGCTACCTGGAGCTGTTGGAGCTGACATTCCTCGTGCTACAGCTGCCGGCCTGGCACCGCAATGTCGGCAAGCGCCTGCGCAAGTCGCCCAAAGGCCTGTTCGTCGACACCGGGCTGATGGCGCATCTGCTCGACGTGGGCGAGCCGGGCTCTGCCACCGCCGACCGCAGGACCGGCCCGTTGCTCGAGAACTTCGCTGTCATGGAGGTGCACAAGCTACTGGCGGCCGCCGACGTGAACGCGCGGGCCTACCACTATCGGGCCGAGGACGGCGCCGAGGTCGACCTGGTGCTGGAGCGTCCTGGCGGGAGCCTCGTCGGCCTCGAAATCAAAGCGTCGGCGGCCGTTGGCCCCGGCGACTTCGCGGGCTTGCGCTCGCTCCAGAGCCTCACCGGCGACGACTTCCGCGCCGGGGCGGTGCTGCATTCAGGGCGCCAGACGGTGGCCTTCGGCGAGCGCCTGTGGGCCGCACCGCTGAGCGTGCTGTGGCAGTCAGCCTAGGAGCACGCGCCGCTGCGGCTGGACCTGCTCGACGGAGGCCACCGCTGGGGCGGGGAGCGCGTGCCGAATCGGCGCGTCATAGCGCTCGGCCAACTCGAGGCGCTCTGCCGAAGCCCACTCGATCGGCCGGCGTGTGCCTGTAACGCGGGCTCTGCCCGCCATCAATCCCGCCAGCCGGGGCACGCTGTGGACCTGGACGTGCCGGCGGTGACTGGCGTGATGGCTTTCGTGGTAGCGGCAGGTCTCAGACCTGCCCGCCAGAGAGTCGATCCGCTCTGGAAGCGGGCTCGTCGGCATGCGGGCGGGTCTGAGACCCGCCCCTACCGCACATTTCAACACGACCTGAGATGCCGGCGGTCCGGGAGCGCCGGCCATCGCGTCCGCCGCCGCGTCCTCACCAACCATACCTCTCCGGCCCCCACGGCCGGTCGTCATACTCCTGACGCACCAGCCGGCGGGTGCGCGCGGGTAAATCCTCGTTGAGCACCACGCCCGCGCCGACCACGCTGTAGGGTCCGACCTTGACCCCCGGCATCAGCACCGCGCCGACGCCCGTGCGGCAGAAATCGCCCACGTAGACCGCGTTGGCGCCGTAGGCTGGCTGCTCGCGCCGGCCGGCGACGTGGTGGGTCGTGTCGCCGTCGTCGAAGCGCAGGCTGCCGCAGACCGTGGCCGCGCCGAGGTCGCTGTGGCGGCCTAGAATCCCGCTCCAGTGCATGTAGTGGACCAGGTAGCAGCCGTCCATCAGCACCCCGTCGACCTCGGCGGCGTGGTCGAGCCGGCAGCCGTGGCCGATCACCGCCTGCTCGAGCTGGCAGTAGTTGGCCGCGCGCACGTTGCGGCCGATCACCACCGTGCCATCGCAGATCACGCCGTTGTCGAGCCGCGCGCCGGCGGACAGGTAGAGCCGCCCGCGGACGCGGCAGCGCGGGCCGATGTAGCTGCCTGGCGCGGCCACCACCTGCGCCTCGACATCGGCGTCGGGATGGATTTCGCAGCCGTCGAGCCGGCTCTCGCCGCCGTCGAACAGCCAGTCGGCGGCGACGCGGTTGGCCTGCAGCAGGTGCCACGGCTTGTCGAGATCGACCAGCGGGTCGACCTCGGCCGCGCCGACGGGCAGGTCGCGGTCGAGCATCAGACCGAGGCTCTCTTCGAGGTCGGCCTCGAGGTGCGGCATGCCGCCGACCGGCACGCGCACGCCACAGCCGGGATTGGCGCGGAGGTATGGCAGCGCCGCCCGCCGCAGGACGAAGGCGCCGGCGAAGCGGTGGTCGCCGTCGCGGCTGTGGCCGAGCAGGCCGGTCAGGCGGCCGTCGCGCGCGGTGGCGCCGAGCCAGTCGCCGGGCCGGCCGTCGTGGCGGCAGATCAGCGCCGCGGCGGGCAGTCCCTCGGCGACGGCGAGCAGGTCGGTCAGGTGCTCGGCCCGCGGCAGGATGTCACCGTAGAGCACCAGCACGTCGGTGTCGTCGCCGGCCAGCCCGTCGAGCAGCGCGGTGGCCGTGCCGGGCGGCGAGGTCTGATGAATGAAGCGCACCTCGCCGGCATCGACCAGCGCGGCGCGGACCTGCCCCTCGAGGTGGCCGACGACGACGCGCAGCGCGTCGACCCCGGCTGCGGCGAGGGCCTCGAGCTGCCACTGGATCAGCGGCCGGTTGGCCACCGGCAGGGCGGCCTTCGGCTGAGTTTCGGCATAGGGCCAGAGGCGGCGGCCGGCGCCGGCGGCGAGGATGACGGCAATCACGTCACGGGCTCCCGAGCCGCGGAGATTGGCGGTTCGGTCGGGGCGACCTGCCGCGTGTGCCACGCGACGCGCAGCAGCTCGGCCACGCTGACGGCGTGGGCGATGGTGCCGCTCGGCCGGTGCGGCGGGTCGCCGCAGAAGAGTTCGGAGATCTGGCCCAGGCCGTGGTCGGTCAGGTGCTCCTCGAACGGCGTGAGTAGACCGGCGAGCGGCGCATCGGGTGTCAGGCGGCGGAGGCAGTCGGCCCAGGGGCCGAGCAGCCAGGGGAAGATCGAGCCGTTGTGATAGGCCAGGTCGCGCTCGCGCAGATTGCCGGCGTGGCGGCCGCGGTAATCGGGGTGACCAGGCGCCAGGGTCCGCGGGCCATAGGGCGTGAGCAGCACCGGCTCGACCGCACGGAGCACCCGCGCGGCGAGCTCGTCCGGCAACAGTCCGGGCAGTGCCGCGGCGATGAGCTGGTTCGGCCGCAGCGCGCCGTCGTCGCCGGCGGGGCCATCGACCCGGTCGGCCAGGTAGCCGCGCTGGTCGGACCAAAAGCGGTCGAGGATGACCGCCCGCACGCGCTCGGCGCGGCGAGCGACGCGATCGTCGCCGGTCAGCTCGGCCAGGCGGCTGAGGGTGGCATACCAGAGCGCATTGGTCTCGATCGGTTTGCCGTCACGCGGCGTCACCGGCCGGCCGCCGACGACGGCATTCATCCAGGTCGCCGGCTCGGCCGCGGCGGCGGCCAGCAGGCCGTCGTGCTGCAGGTGCAGGCGCCGCTGCGCGCCCTGCTGCAGGCGCTGGACCAGGGCTTCGGTGGCCGCCTTGACCGCCGCCGGATCGATCGCTTGGCCCATCGCCTCGAGCCGGTCGACGGCCCAGGCGAGCCAGAGCGCCGCATCGCCCTCGGCCGCCTCGCCGGCGCCGAGCTCGACTTGCCGGCAGACTGCCTGAAGCAGCGGCGCCGGGTCGCTCCCACAGCCGACGGTCAGGCCCGGCGCGGCGATCAGCGTGTCGCGCAGCCGCGGGCCGAACCAGGGATAGCCGGCGGTGACCGTCGGGCCGCCGCGCTCGGTGCGGAACGCGTCGCCGGCCTGCTGCAGCCAGGTGCCCAGCCCGGCGCGCCGCTCGCGCTCAGTGGCCAGCTCGCTCACCGGGTCGAGCTCGTCAATCGCGTCGCCGGCGACGGTGACATAGAGCTCGCCACCAGGATCGAGCTGCGCGGTGACGGCGCCGGGGTTGAACAGGTCTTCCTCGTACTCGATCCCCCGCTCGCGCTCGCGGTCGTAGCGGAAGCCGTGGTACCAATAGCCATCGGACTCGAACCGCCCGTCGGAGAAGTGCAGGCAGACGCGCGACGGCGGATCATATGGCTCGAGCGACAGCCGCCGCCCGCACCACAGCGCCTGGCGGCGGAAGCTCCAGTTCTCGCCCGCCACGGCGTGATGGTCGCGCCCGGCGATCAGCGGCCGCAGCTCGAGCGCGACCGGCCCGGGGGCGGCGACGACTCGATAGCCGACCACCGTCGCCGCGCGGCCGCGGAGCATCGCCACCTGCTGCTCGAAGACCAGCTCGCCCACGCGCCAGGTCCAAATCGGCCACGGCTCGAGCCGGAACTCGACCAGCTCGAGATAGCCCTGCGGCGAGATGGTGTCGACGTACTGGTTGGCGCCCAGCTCGCGCCGCGTGCCGGCGGCGGTGACCGCCACCTCGATCTTCGCGCAGAGCAGCCGCCGGCCGGCGCCCGGCTCGCGCTCGGCGATTAGCAGGCCATGGTAGCGGCGCGTGTGGATGCCGCTGATCGTCCCGGCGGCGTAGTTGCCCAGGCCGTCGGTCTCGATCCACTCGCGCTGTCGGATTGTCTCCAGCGGCCAGCCGTCGCCCGGCAGGTATCGCATCGGTCGCCCCATCCGGCGCCATGTCCACCATAACACCGACATGGCACACTTCGCCACTCGATGGAACACCTCAATCGACAACTTGCTGCCACCGCCGCGCCGGCGCTCTACCTGCGCGCGGTCGAGCAGGCCTACCGCGCCCTGGCCGACGGCCGGCTGACCAACCCGCCGCGGCGCGAAACCCTCGACGGCGACCGGTTCGTGCTCGACATGACGGCCCGACTCGACGACTCGCGCGGCCGGCTGCTCATGCTCGCCCGCAAGCGGATCGAAGAGCTCGGCACGGTCGACGCCGCCGGCGCGCGGGCGCTCGGCCGGCGCAGCGCCACCCTGACGTTGCACCACCTGCCCACCGGCCGGGCCGCGCTGCTCGACGCCGAGCCGCTGACCGACCTGCGCACCGGCGCCGCGGCGGTCTGGGCGACCGCACGACTCTGCTCGCGCGTCGACCGGCTGGCCATCGTCGGCACGGGCCGCGTCGCCCTGGCCGCCGCCCGCTGCGCCGACGCGGCGCTGGCGCCGCGCCTCATCCGCGCGACCAGCCGCACCGCCGCGCGCCGCGAGGCGTTCGCCACGGCCTGCGCCGAATTGACCACTACGGTGGAGCTGGTGGCGACCATCGACGCCGCGCTGGCCGGCGCCGACGCGGTGATTGTCGCCGTGCCGTCGCCGGTGCCGATCCTGACCCTCGAGCGCCTGGCCGGCCTGCGCGCGGTGGTGGCGGTGGAGGGCGATCCGCGGGCCGTCCTGGTCGATCGGGCGGTACTCGACTCGCGGCCGGTGCTCGCCGACGACTGGGCGCAGGCGGCGCGCTCGGGCTCGTTCGCCGGCGGGCTGCCGGTCGCTCGGCCGACGCTGGCCGACTTGGCCGCCGGCCGGCTGGAGTCACTGCGCGACGCCGGCGCGGTGGTGGTGCAGACGGGCCTGGCCGGGCTCGATCTGACCGCTGGCTGGTCGGTCTGGCGGCAGGCGGGCGGGCCGACATAAACGAGCCCGCCGGCAGGGCCGGCGGGCTCGTTGGCGCGGCGGGGAGGGGCACCGCGCCGGTGGCGCTCCGGGTTAAGCCGCAGGGCGCAGGTCGGCCAGCTCGTGTCGCTTGACGAAGCCCTCGCGCAGGGCGTAGTCGGTCAGCTTGCCGCGCAGCTTCTGCCGCGCGCGGAAGAGGCGCGAGCGGACCGTGCCGATGGGCAGGTTGAGCTTGTGGCCGATCTCGCTGTAGGTGTAGTCGCGCAGGTCGGCCAGCTCGACCACCTGGCGGAACGCCGCGGGCAGGTCGTCGAGCGCGTTCTGCACGTCTTCGTCGGTGGTCGCGGCGAGCATCGCCTCGTCGGGCTGCTCGCCGGCATCGGCGCGCTCCTCAATCTGCGACTCGCCGCGCTCGACCAGCTCTTCCCAGGCCAGATCGCCCTGGGTTCGCTTCTGGCGGCGGTAGCTCGAGATGTGCGTGTTGTGCAGGATCTTCAGCACCCAGGCCCGGAAGTTGCTGCCCGTCTCGAAGTTGTGGAAGTAACGATAGGCCCGGATCAACGTGTCCTGGACCAGGTCACGCGCATCGTCGGCGTTGCCCGCCAACGACATGGCGACCCGCTCGAGATGAGGCCGATACTGCTCGGCCAGGGCCTCAAAGCTGTCCCGCTCGCGCGCCTGTTCCACACTGGTCAACTCGGTGGCCAACATCACTCGCGCTCCTTTTCGCCTTCCGGGGCGATCGCGCCAGACGCCATCTCGACCCCGCAACAGACCGGCCGACCACGACCCGACACGATTTCCCGGACTCGGCGACCACACTCGTTGCACCAATATTCGGTGCCTCGTGCAAAGTGGCCCATTACCGAGCTCAGGCGCTCGTGGGCCGGGCCGCACATCAGGCCCAGGTCACACAAGACCATCGGCTGCTCGACCAGCTCGGCGGTGCCCAGCTCATCGAACGAGCTGACCGCCGACGCCGCCCAGCCCTCGCGCCGCAACCGGCGGACCAGCAGCTGGCCGCGGTTGCACTCCGGGTCGATGATCAAGACCGGCTGTCTTGGATCCATTCCCAACTCGCTCCTGGCAACCATTGTCGGCAAGGAAACTGCCCGGCTGGGGCGGGCGCAGTTGGGTCATAACGGGACAGATTCCGTCGGTGGGGTGGGACAATGGTGGGTCAGGATGGGACGGGACAGGCCGCTGCCGCACTCGGTGGTGGTTAGGCAGCGGTGCGGAAGGAGGTGCGCGGTTGGCGCGAACTGAGCGATCTGGACCAATGCGACCATGGGCTGGCTGTCCAGTGCCGATGTGAAGGAGGAGCTGAGCATTGCGTACCTTCACGCGGTGGCGGCAGACAAGGGGCTCTACGTCGAGGTCCTCCGAAAGGACCGCGACAGCGTCGACGCGGTCGTCCACGGGCGGGGACGGCTCAGCCCGGCATCCGTCCTACGATCGCCGAAGTTGGGCATCCAGTTGAAGGCGAGGAGCGGCCTCGATCTGGCAGGTCACGACTTCCCGTGCGAGCTACCGCTGAGGAACTACGACGACCTACGCGATCCGGCGCACCACGTGCCGAACATCCTGGTCGTGCTCGCGCTGCCGGCCGAAGAGCGCGACCGTCTGGAGTGGTCGCGCGAGGAGCTTCGTCTCCGGCGCTGCGCCTTTTGGCGCAGCCTGCTCGGCGAACCGGCGCAAACGCGGGACTCGAGCGTCGCCAAGCCGACGGTAACGGTCCGAGTGCCAACTCGGAACGGGCTCTCGCCAGAAACGCTGTTCGAGCTCATGGTGAGGGTATCGTGCCAAGAGAGACTCGATGACACCGCTTGAGTTGGACTCATCGCTGCTGGCGCGTCTGGACCCAGTCCGGATGGGTCAGTACGCGAGGTCCCGCGGTTGGCGCCGCAACCCGGCGGTTCGCGAACCGCTGGCGGCATACGAGCACCCCAGCGTCGCGGACACCGATCTCATCGTTCCACTCGAACCGGAGTACCGCGACTACGCGGCCTTGGTTGAAGACGCAGTGCAGTTGCTCGCCGAGGTCGAGCATCGTCGCGCGATCGACGTTGTGCTCGACTTACTCTCGCCTCCAGCCGACGTGTTGAGCTTCGGTCTGGTCGGGCCTGGCCTGGAGCGCGGCGCCGCTCCGCTCCTGACGGCCATCGGTCTGCTCGATGGGTGTCGCAGGGTGCTGACGGCGGCCGCCCTGGACGTGGCACGCGTACGCCGTCGCGTCCATCCGCGACTTCGCTCCAACGACGCCGACCAGTTGGTCGCCGGCAGTCAAGTCGTCACGGCGACGGGCAGCTTCGTCGTCCAACTCATCTGCCCAATCGATGCGGTCCGGTCCCGCGAGCAGGACGGACGACAGCAGCAACTGAACGGACTGGAGCACCTCGCGCCAACGTTCACGCGGCGCGTCACCAGCCACCTCATGAGGGCCGCCAAGCGGCTGGTTGACTGCGCTCGCGAGGATCGCCTGCACGAGCTGGATGGCGCCCCGACCGACCAGCCGCAGATCAGCGCCAATCTCATCGAGGAGCTGCTCAGCCTTCAGCCTGTCGAGCCTCACACACGCCTCGTGCTGAGCTCACAGTGGGAGCCGCAGGTGCCAGCCGACGACCTTCCCAGCACGGTCGAGATCCGGCAGGAATACCGCGAACCCCTTGAGCGTGTGGCCAGCCGGTGGCGCCAGTCCACCGAACCCGAAGCATGTTGGCTGTTCGGCAAAATCGCCCAGGCCGAGCGTGACGCCTCCGCCGAACCCGATGCTCCGGGCGAAGTAGAGCTTTACACTGCCGGCCTGTTCGACGAAGGCGAAATGCGCGTGGGCTTCTGGCTCGAGGGTGACGACTTCAGCCGCGCCTGCGACGCCTTGAAAAACGGCTCCTACGTCGCGGTGGAGGGCATCCTGCACCGGCAGCTCCGGCAACCGCACACGCTCTCGGAGCCGCGCAGCTTCGAGGTGCTGACCCTGCGAGGTCTCCAAGCCCGCGGCGGCGAGTGAACTCCGCTCGCCTGCGTGCGCGACGGCGCGCCTTAGCGCCGCCGCTTTATCGCCCCACCAGCGCCCCCAGCGTGACCACCCACTCGCGGGCCCGGTAGCGCCGGATCCACAGATAGGCCCGCCGATCGGCTGCCACGCCGATCGCGTCGAGACCGGCGCGGCGCGCCAAGTAAAGGCAGCGCGGGAGGTGATAGGCCTGGGTCACCAGCGTCACGCTGGTCTCGCCGGTGGCGGCGAAGTTGCGCACCGTCGCCAGCGAGGTCAGGCCCGCCGGGTCGCTCGTCATCGCCGCCGCCGGAGCGCCGCGCTCGAGCGCATAGGCCGTCATGCAGGCGCACTCGTCGCGGCCGGCGCTGCCCACCCCGCCGCTCATCACCAGCCGCTCGACCTTGCCGGCCAGCAGCAGGTCGACGCCGGTCTGCACCCGGTCGGCCAGCACGTCGGACGGCCGGCCGTCGTCGCGCACGCCGGCGCCGAAGACCAGACCGACGCGCCGCGCCGGCGCCGCGGCGGCCGATTCGTAGCGCAGCCGGCGGGTCGAGCGATCGACCCAGAGCACCAGCAGCGCCGGAACGATCAACAGGAGTCCCAGCCCCGCGGCCAGGTACCAGAGCCAGGCCCGTCGCTTCACGGGGTGAACAGCCCGCGGGCGTAGCCGCAGCTCAGCGCCAGGCGGAGCGGCAGTGGCCGCTCGAGCGGCGTGCCCGGCTCGATCGCCAGCTCGACCAGCACCCAGCCGGCCCAGCCACGGGCGCGCAGCAGGTCGGCCAGCGGCTCGTGCGCCAGGTCGCCCGGTCCGAACACCCCGTCCCACACGCCGCCCTGCGACTGCCGTACGTGGAGTGTGCCGATCCGCTCGGCAAACTCGGTCGCCAAGGCCATCATGTCACCGCCGCCGTGGTGGACCCAGTGGGTGTCGAGGCAGAGGCCCACCAGCGCCGGGTCGGTCAGCTCCAGCAGCGAGCGAAACTCGCGCGCCTGGTCGACCATCTCGGCGTCGTGGGTGTGGACCCAGAGGCCGAGGCCCAGCCGCCCGAGCTGTTCGCCCAGCACATTCAGACCGTCGGCCTGGCGGCGCAGCTCGGCGTCGGTCTTGCGCGGCTCGGTGCGCGGCTGGGCGTTGAAGCCGACGCCCGCCGCGCCGAGCGCCGCCGCGTGGGGCGCCAGGCCGACCACCCGGGCGATGGTCGCCTCGGCCGCCGCCGGCTCGTGCAGGTTGCCGCCGGCATAGACGCCGGCCAGCGCCAGCCCGCTGCCGCGCAGCGCCGCGGCCATGGCCGGCTGGTGGTCGGCCAGGTGGTCGAGCATCAGCTCGCAGCCGTCGAACCCGGCGCCGGCGAGCTGCTCGAGCGCCTCGGCGAAGTGGTCCTCAAGCCGCAGCCCGGCGCGGGCATAGTGCTGCATGAAGATGTAGGTCTGGCTGCCAATCCGCATCTCACCCCTCCGGCGCATACTCGATCGCCCGGCCACCGACGGTGAACCGCCAGCCGGCGGCATGTCGCTCCGCCGTCACTCGCTCCGGCTCCCCGCCGGTCGGGCACCAGGTCACCGCGGTCACCTGATCCCACCGTTCGGCGGTGGTCCGCAAGCGAATGGTCTCCATCTCAGCGCCGCCCTCGTTGTGCCGCCCGGCAGTCGCGAGCCGCTCGGAGTTGGCCTCGACGCCGGCGGCGGTGAGCAGCTCGAGGCGCAACACCGCGCGGTCGCCGCGAGCGACGAACCCACCCTCGACGGCCGCCGCCGCCTGTTCGGGATGGAAGCGCAGCTCGAGCGGCCGCGGCCGATCGAGTTCGATCGCGTCGATCACCACCACCGCCCGCGGCTTGATGAACAGCAGATGGCGGACGAACCGCCGCAGCCCGCTCTCGGCCGGGTAGGCCTCGGTGGCGTCGAGAACGATGGTATCGAGCGTCGACGTCGAGTCGGCCCGCAGCACGCGCGGCTCGGCGCGCCGTTGCAGGCATTCGCCGCCGGCGAACCACTGTCGCCCCTCGCCGAGCTGGCCGGCGCCGTCGATCAGCAGCGTGTTGTGCTGGCCGGTGAACTTCGCCTGGTAGCCGTCGTCGCGGAGCAGCCACTCCCCGTCGCCGAAGAGCACGAAATGGCCGGCGTCGGGGTGGACATGCCCGCCGCCGGGATCGCGGTCGAACGCCGCCGAGGCGGCGTGGCCCAGGTACGGCCCGCACTTGGCGACGAGCAGCGACTCGGCGCCCGACCAGTCGCTCCGCGCCGAGACGATGTCCAGGTCGCGGAACCAGCGCAGCGTCGGCTGGTCGAGCGGCGGACTCGGCGCCAGCGTGGCGTCGTGCCAGAGCAGGTTGAGCCAACCGGCCGAGCCGCCGCCGATGCCCGCTGTGTCGATCTCGGCGGCGTGCCATTGGGCGACGGGGTTGCGGTACTCGGCAGCCAGCCGGCGCAGCAGATACTCGGGTCCATACCAGTTGCCGCGCGGGCAATCGGCGAGGTCGACCAGGCTGCTGCGCGGCGTCCAAGCCCCCCGCGGCAGGGTCAGGTAGAGGGCGTAGTCGGCCGTGTTGCGCCACCAGGGATGGTCGTAGAGATCCTCGCCCAGCAGGTCGCGGGCGAGCTCGAGGTACTTGAGCAGGTACTCGACGCCGTACTGCCAGTAGCCGACGCCCTCGTGGCTGGCGCCGTCGTCGCCGAGGCTGGACAGCGTGGTGGCGAACCGGTCGCGGGCGAAGGCGATCCAGTCGGCCGCCGGCGGATGCTCGTCCCACAGGGCGATGCCGGCCGCCGCCAAGCCGGTGGCGTTGACCCACAGGTGGTTCTGCAGGTAGGCGTCGTGCCACCAGGCGCGGCCGTGGCTGGCCGCCTCGTATTGCGCCCCGCCGCGGCGTAGCAGCGTCGCGCGGATTTCGTCGCGCGCCTCCGGCCGCAGCGCCTCGTGGCACCAGTCATAGACGATGGCCAGGCCGAACATCTGGTGGCCGGTGGCCAGATCCATGCCGTCGATGTTGCCCAGCCCCCAGGTGGGATAGCCGCACGAGGCGACGGCCCAGGCTTCGGCCGCGGCGAGGTACTTCGCCTCGCCGCTGACCAGCCAGGCGAGCGCCAAGTAGGGCATGGTGTTGCCCACCTCGCGCTGCCACAACTGCTCGCTGCCCGACCAGCCGTCGTCCTCGCGATAGTCGGGCGGCGGGCGAGCGATCAGCTCGTCGGCGCGGGCGAGCAGCCGCTCGGCCAGCTCACGGTGCGTGCCGGCGCAGGCCTGGCGCAGCGCGGCCAGCCGCTCGGCGGTGAGGTAGAGCCGCGGGTGCCGCCCGCGCAGCGCCTGCAGCGGCGCTGGGACCGGCTCCAGCTGATAGGGCCGGAGCAGGCTTGGCGAGCGGGCCGGCTCGAGCACGATGAGCGTGACCTCGTCGATCACGGCCTCGATCTCGCAGGGCGCGTCGGTGCCCTTCTCGAGCGCCAGCCAGACCCGCGCCACCTCGCGCGGGGGCACAAAGCGGACGCTCAGCTCCTGCCACTCGCCACGCCGCACATCGTAGGTGTTGGTCGCCACCCGACCCAGGCTGCCGCCATCGCCGGCGAGCAGCTCGACCTTGACGAACGGCGCGGGCGAGCCGGCACCGAGCCGATCGACCCGCAACCAGAGCCGCAGCTCGTAGCGCTGGTCGGCCGCCAGGTCGAACTGCGGCGAACGGGCGTAGTTCCAGCCGTCGGCGATGGTCCCGCGCACCTGCAGCCCGCCGCCGTCGTGGCCGGGTCCGGTGGTGACGCTGATGCTCGGCCGCACCGGCAGCCAGCCGGCGGGGCCGTCGTTGAAGCGGTAGACCGGCGGCGCGGCGAGCAGCAGGCCGCAGGCAAGGCCGAGCATGGTGGTGCTCCGCGCCTGGTTTCGCCCGCCCGCCGGCGAGTCTTTCAGGCGCTGAGCAGGTCGGGCACCGCGTGCGCCGCGGCGGGGAGGATCAGTCGCATGGTGGTGCCGCAATCGGCGGCCGAGCAGGCGACCTCGATGCTGCCGCCGTGCGCTTCGAGCAGCCGGCGCACCACGGCCAGGCCGAGGCCCAGGCCGGGCGTGCGGCCGGCGCAGTTGCCGCCGACCTGGAAGCACTCCTCGAACACGCGGTCCTGCGCCTCGTGCGGGATGCCGTGCCCGTTGTCGCGGACGAGCAGCAGCAGGCGGTCGTCGATCGGCTCGGCCACCAGTTCAATCAGCGCGCCCTCGTCGCGGCCGAACTTGGTCGCGTTGGTCAGCAGCTCGCCGAGCACCAGCGCCAGGTCGGCCGCCGGCATGGCTACCTCGTGCTCGAGGTAGCGGCGCCGGATGCGGGGCAGGCGCTCCTGGTGCCGCTCGCGGAGGCGGTCGATCACCTCCTCGGCGACCTCGTCCAGGCAGCTCGTCTCGGCCGGCCAGGCCGGCTGCTCATCGAGCCGTTCGAGGGTGGTCAGGTGGTCGACAATGGCCGCCATGTCGTCGAGCTTGGCGGCCAGGTCGGGCGCCATCTCGCGGACCAGTTCGGCGCCCTGTTCACCGCCCTCGTCGTCGACCAGCATGTCGATCAGCCCGCGCAGGATGGTGATCGGCGTGCGCATTTTGTGCGCGGTCAGGCTGAGATAGTCGCTCCGTCGCTGCGCCGTGGCGCGCTCCTCGGTGACGTCGCGGAGCGACAGCGTCAGGTAGGCCAGCCGGCCGTCGCTGTCGTTGATCTGGCTCAGCCGCGCGTCGATCAGCAGCGGCGGCTCGCCCGGCCGGCGCAGGGTCAGGTCGCCACCGCCCGGCCGGGCGACGACCGACTCGAACGTCGGCGCGCAGTCGAACTGGGCCAGCCGATCGCGCAGGTCGGCCTCGCCGGCGGCGGCCAGCGGCCAGCCGAGCAGGCGACAGGCCGGGCGATTGGCGGTCAGCACCAGGCCGGCCGCGTCGGTCACCACCAGGCCCTCGGCCAGGCCGTCAAACGCGGCCTCGATCACCTCGCGCTGCGTCGACAGGCTCTGGTAGTAACGCAGCCGGAGCAGCGAGCGCACGCGCGCGGTCAACTCGGTGCGGTCGATTGGCTTGGTGATGAAGTCATCGGCGCCGGCTTCGAGGCCGACCACCCGGCTGTCGCGATCCTCGAGTCCGGTGACCAGGATGACCGGCAGCCCGCGGGTGCTCGGCTGCTCGCGGATGCGGCGGCAGATCTCGAAGCCGTCGAGCCCGGGCATGACCACATCGAGCAGCATCAGCTTGGGCGGGTTCTGCTGCACCTGCTCAAGCGCCGCCTCGCCGCCGTCGGCCTCGACCACGGTCCAGCCGGACAGCTCGAGCTGCCGCCGGAGCAGTTGCCGGCTGACGGGGTCGTCGTCCACAACCAGGATGCGCTCGCTTGCCATGTTTCTGTTTACAGATCGGCCGGCCGCGCCTAGACTGCAGGGCCGGGACGGTGGTTTGCAGCTCACCCTTTTCACCGACGGCGCCTGCCGTGGCAATCCGGGCCCGGCCGGCATCGGCTTCGTCATTCTCGACCCGTCCGGCGCCGAGCTGCAGGCCGTCAGTCAGGCCATCGGCCGGGCGACCAACAACGTTGCCGAGTACACCGCGCTGATCCGCGGGCTCGAGCGTTGCCGCGACCTCGGCGGCACGAGCATCGAGGTCGTCTCGGACAGCGAACTGCTGGTCCGCCAGATGCTCGGCCGGTACCAGGTGAAGAACCCCAGGCTAAAGCCGCTGTTCGAGCAGGCGAAGAGTCTGGCGGAGGGATTCGAGCAGGTGACCTACCGTCACACCCTCCGCGAGGGCAACCAGCGCGCCGACGGCCTGGCTGGCGCCGCTCTCCGTGGCCGGTGAACGGCCGGCAACCGGCGGAAGCGGCGGGTGTCCATTCTCGTACTGCTTGACACAAGGAGCCGGCTCGCCTAGCATCGGGCGCCGCTAGAAAAAGTGATGATCGGCAAGATGACCAGCAGACAGAACGCTCCGCTTCGCGACCCGGGCTTCTTTGCCTTCCTCTGCGCCGGCCTACTGTTCCTCGGCTGCGGTTGGCTCTGCGGCCGCCGCGCCCAGGTGCTCGAACCGGGCCTGACCACGGTCGCCGTCCAACCCGAACTGGTCACTCCGACCGACTCGCCACGGCTCTACCCGGTCGCCCTCGAACTGCGCTAGACCTCATCGGTCCGCGTCGGCGGTGACCATCAGACTGACCCGCACCCCGGCCTCGCTCGGCATGATGCCGACCGCCAGCCTCAGCTCACCGCGCTGGTAGCCGCTACCGCTCGGCTGCCAGCCGTCGGCGGGCAGCGCAACCGCGTAGAACGCACGCACCTCGTCGGCCGTGGCGGTGGCCTGGTAGGTCCAGGTGCGGTAGTCGAGGAAGCGGTTGTCGCGCACGCGCACCTGGCCGGCAACGGCGGGGTGGATGGGCAGCTCGACGGCGAACGCGGCGGCGTGCCGGGCACGGGTGACCGCGCCGCCGGCGTAGAGCAAGAGCAGCACCGCCGCGACGATCGCGCCGCGGCGGAGCAGGCTGGTTCGGTCCGGGGCAGGGTAGCCGGTCAACAGCTCACGCCGTGCTCACCGGCCAGTTGTACCAGCGCGGCACGGTCGATGTCGAGTCGCAGCGCGGCGCGCCCGAGGTCGCGGTCGCAGTCGCGGATGGCATCGACCAGCGCACGGCGGACGGTCTCGGCCAGGGTGGGCGGCTGGCGGCGCTCGCCGCGGACCACCGGCGGCAGGTCGTCGACGGTCAGCTCGTCGCCCTCGGCGACAATCACCGAGCGGAGCAGCACGTTCTCGAGCTCGCGCACGTTGCCCGGCCAGTCGTAGGCGAGCAGGGCGTCGACCGCCTGGTCGGTGATGCTGTTCAGCGGCTTGCCCAGCCGCTGGCTATGACGGCAGACGAAGTGCGCGGCGAGCAGCGGGATGTCGCCACGCCGCTCGCGCAGGCTGGGCAGCTCGATGGGATAGACGCACAGCCGGTAGTACAGGTCCTGGCGGAAGGTGCCCTCCTCGACCATCTTCTCGAGACTGCGGTGCGTGGCGGCGATGCAGCGGACGTCGACGGTCAGTCGCTCGTTGCCGCCGACGCGGACGACCTCGCCCTCCTGCAGCGCGCGCAGCACTTTGGCCTGCAGGTTGAGCGGCATGTCGCCGATTTCGTCGAGGAAGATGGTCCCGCCGTCGGCCGCCTCGAACTTGCCGATCTTCCGCCCGGTGGCGCCCGTGAAAGCGCCTTTCTCGTGGCCGAACAGCTCCGATTCGAGCAGGCTCTCGCTGATCGCCGCGCAGTTGAGAATGACCAGCGGCTTTTCGCGCCGCGGGCTGTTGTAGTGAATGGCCCGGGCAATCAGCTCCTTGCCCGTGCCGCTGGCGCCGAGGATGAGCACCGTCGCGTCGGTGGCGACGACCTTCTCGGTCATGCGGAAGACCGTCCGCATCTCGGGGCTGTCGCCGATGATGTTGGCGAAGCGCGCCTCGGTCTCGTCGAGCTGCTGTCGCAGCTCGACCACCTGGCTGACGTCGTCCCGCTCACGGATGGCGTTCTGGAGCGACAGCCGGACCTTGTCGACGAACTCGTCGGCCGGCTTGAGGATGTAGTCGTAGGCGCCGTGGGTCAGCGCGCGCACGGCCATCTGCACGCTGTGCATGCCGTCGGCCACGCCGCGGCCACCGAGGTGCGCGGCGGTCATCATCACCACCGGCAGGCCGGGATCGGTCGATTTGAGGCGGTCGAGCACCTCCAGGCCGTCCATGCCGGGCAGGTTGATGTCGAGCAGCACGGCATCGGGCCGTTCGCCGTGAAACATGGTCAGCGCGTCCTCGCCGCTGGCGGCGGTGACGACCTCGAAACCGAGCTTGGCCACCTGGTATTCGAGCAGTGTCTGGATCGCCGGTTCGTCATCGACGATCATGACCTTGGGCATCGGGCAACTCCTCTAAGCTACCGCCGACTTGGCTCGCCGGGCGGCGATCATCGTCGCGTGGGCGCGTTCGATCATCTCGGCCACATCGTCCATCAGCGCCCGGCCGACCACTTCCAGCCCGAACCCCGCCTCGATCGCGTGCGGCCGGCCGGCGATGCTCACCCGCTCGGCGGCCAGCAGGTCGCGCAGGCGGCGCACGGCGATGCGCGCCTGCTCGGCATTGGTGTGCGGCATGAGCACCACGAAGCCGGTCTCGCAATACCGCGCCGGCACATCGAGCGCGCGCACGTTGTCGCGCAGGAAGCGGCCGACGGCGCGGATCATCGCGTCGGCGGCGGCGCTGCCATGCCGCGCGGCGAGCTCGTCCAGCTCGTCCAGGTCGATGGCCATCAGCGCCATCGCCGAGGTGGTGCCGTAGCGCGACTCGCGGTAGAGCTCCTCGCACAACCGCTGCTCGAAGAACTCGCGGTTGCCCAGCCCGCTGAGCATGTCGATCCGGGCCGCCTGCTCAAACACCGCCGCGCGGCGCAGCACCGCCTCGACCCGGGCAACCAGCTCGTCGCGGTCGAACGGCTTGGGGATGTAGTCGTCGGCGCCGGTCTCGAGCCCCTCGACCTGCGCGGCAATCTGCGTCCGGGCCGAGAGGAAGATGAACGGCACCAGCTCGAACCCCGGCTCGCAGCGGACCCGGCGGCACATCTCCAGGCCGTCCATCTGGGGCATGATCACGTCGGCGATGATCAGGTGCGGCAGGAAGCTCTCCAGCTTGTCGATCCCATCGCGCCCGTCGAGCGCGAAGGCGACCTCGTAGCCCGCCTCGCCGAGCACGTAGTCGACCAGCTTGAGCGTACTCCGCTCGTCATCGACGACCAACACGCGGTGCGCCACCTCAGTCCTCCCTCTGGACCCGCGGCAGGACCACGCGGAAGGTGGTCCCGGCGCCCAGCGTGCTGTCCACCTCGATCCGCCCGCCGTGCGCCTCGGCCAGCTCGCGGGCAATCGACAGGCCGAGACCCGTCCCGCGGTAGCTGGCGCGGCTGCGCCGGCAGCGGTAGAACTTGTCGAAGATGTGCGGCAGCTCATCCGCGGCGATGCCACACCCGGTGTCGGCCACCTCGACCCGCAGGTTCCCCAACTCACACATACCACGCAGCGTCACCGATCCACCCGCGCCGGTGAACTTCACCGCGTTCGAAAGCAGGTTGAGCAGGATCTGCAGAATCTGGTCGCGGTCGCCGCGCCAGATCGTCCCGCTCGCCGGCGCCTCGACCTCGAAGCGGAGATCGGCCTCCAGCGCCTCGGGTAGGATCGTCGCCGCCGCCTCGCGCAGCAGCGCCGCGACCTCGAACTCGACCGGCCGGTTGGCATACCGGCCCGACTCGATCCGAGCGATGTCGAGCAGGTCGTCGATCAGGCGGCTCAGCCGATCGGTCTCCTGCAGCGCGATGTTGAGGAAGTGATGGACCTGGTCGGGCGCGAGATTCTCGCGGTCTTCCATGACCACGCTGATGAACCCACGGATGGCCGCCATCGGCGTGCGCAGCTCGTGCGACACGCTGGCCACGAACTCGGTCTTCAGCCGGTTGACCTCGCTGTCACGGGTGACATCGCGGTAGGTCACCAGCCAGCCACCGGGCAATCGGGCCACACGGCGGCGGAGGATGCGGCGGAACGGGCGGAGCAGCTCGAGCTCGACGCCGTCGCCCGCGCCGGTTTCGACCAGCGACAGGTAGCGCTCCGGGTCGGCGACGCAGGCGGTCAGGTGGGTGCGGATTTCGGCCAGCGTCTCGGCCGGCTCCATGCCGAGCAGCTCCCACACCCGGGGATTGGCCTGGCACAGGCGGTGCTCGTCGTCGATCACCAGCACGGCCTCGTCGACGGCCTGCAGGACGGCTTGCAGGGAAGCCTCCCGCAGCCCGCGCTGGGGCCGTCGCTCGAGTGTCGCTTGCATCACCCGTCACCTCGCCGCCGGCAGGAGCCCACCGCGCACGGCCGAAACCGCGCCCATGGACGTCCTGGTGCTCACGCGCCTCTATCCGACGCCGGCCCAGCCTTACCAGGCAGCCTTCATGCCACCCCGCCTGCGCGCGCTCGCGGCGCACTGCCGGCTGCGAGTGGTGGTCCCGCAGCCGCGCTATCCGCTCGCCTGGCTCCGCCAGCGCGGGCCGCGGCCGGCCGCGTTCGAATCGACGCCCGACTATCCGATCTATCGGCCGGGCTTCTTTGCCCCTCCAGGCCTGTGGCGAAAATCGCGCGCCCGATCGATGGCCCGCGGCGTCAGCCGGCTGGTCCGCCGGCTCCACGACGAACAGCCGTTCGAACTCGTCCTGGGCCACTTTCTCTACCCCGACGGCGCCGCCGCCGCCGCGCTGGCCCGCGAACTGCGCCTGCCGCTCGTCCTCGGTGCCCACGGCAGTGATGTCTACCTGCACGGCAGCCGGCCGGGCGAGACCGAGCAGATCGCCGCCGCGCTCGAACAGGCCGACGGGCTGATCGTCGTCTCGACCGACCTCCGCGACCGGCTGGTCGACCTCGGCTTCGCCGCCGAACAGGCCGTCGTGCTGCCCTCCGGCTACGACGCGGCGCGGTTCTCGCCCCGCGACCGCGGCGAGGCGCGGTGCCGGCTCGGCCTGGCCGACGAGCCGTGGCTCTGCTACCTCGGCGCCCTGCGCGACGTGAAGCGGATCGACCTCATCCTCGACGCAGTGGCCGAACTGCCCGGCGTCCGGCTGGCCCTGGTCGGCGGCGGCCCGGAGGCCGATCGACTGGCCTCACAGGCGCGGCAGCTCGGGCTCACCCAACGCCTGCTGTTTGCCGGACCGCAGCCCCACGAGAAGGTCCCCGACTGGCTCGCCGCCGCCGACTGCCTGGTCCTCGCCAGCGACCACGAAGGCACACCGAATGTGGTCATCGAGGCGCTGGCGATAGGCACGCCGGTCGTCGCCACCGCCGTCGGCGGCGTGCCCGAACTGCTCGGCGACGCCGGCCGGCTGGTCCCCCGCGGCAACGCGGCGGCGCTGGCGGCCGCCATCCGCGAGACCCTCGCCGCGCCGCCCGAGCCCGAGGTCCTCCGCGCCCGCGTGGCCGGCCAGACCTGGGAGTCGGTCGGCCGCCGCCAGGCCGAGGTGCTGGCCGAGGCGGCCAGGCGCTACCGCGCCAGAAAAAGGGACGGACCCAATTTCTAGAAATTGGGTCCGTCCCTTTTTCTGCGCCGGGCGGTTGACGCGCTGGGCGTGAACGGGTAGCCTCGCGGCGGGAGTCTGGCGGTGGCGGAGTCGCTCAATCGGCGGGCCTTCTGCGCCGCAGCGGCCGCGGCGGCGGTGGCGCAACACGCCGGTGGGGCGGCGCGACGGCCGAATGTGCTGCTGATCACCGGCGACGACCTCGGCCCGCAGCTCGGCTGCTATGGCGACCCGGCCGCGCTCACCCCGCACTGCGACCGACTCGCCCGCGAGGGCACGCGATTTGCCACGGTGTGGGTGTCGCAGGCCTCGTGCAGCCCGTCGCGGTCGACCATCTTCACCGGCCGGTTCCCGCATCAGAACGGCCAACTCGGCCTGAGCCACCGCGGCTATGCCATGCCGCGCGCGCTACCGACCATTCCGAGCCTGCTCGGCGCCGCCGGCTATCGCACCGGCGTGATCGGCAAGATCCACACCGCGCCCGAGCCGCCGTTCGAGTTCCGGCGCACCAACGCGGCGCGGACGCGCGACCCGCGTACCGTCGCCGCCGACGCGCGGGAGTTCCTCGCCGGCCTGGGCGACGCGCCGTTCTTCCTCAAGGTCAGCTTTGTCGATCCGCACCGCCCGCTGCTCAAGCAGCACGCCGGCCTGCCCGACCAGCCGCTCGAGCCGGGCGAGGCGCCGCTGTTCGACTGGCTGCCAGTCGACACCCCGGCCTGCCGCGAGGAGGTCGCCAACTACCACAACTGCAACCGCCGGCTCGACTTCGGTGTCGGCCTGCTGCTCGACGAGCTGACCGCCGCCGGCCGGCTCGACGAGACGCTGATCATCCTGATCGGCGACCATGGCCCGCCGTTCACCCGCGCCAAGACCACCTGCTACGAGTCGGGTCTGCGCATCCCGCTGATTGTCCGCTGGCCGGGCCACGCCGTCGCGGGCGCCGTCTCGCAGCGGCTGAGCTGCACCGCCGACCTGCTGCCGACGATCTGCGAGGCGACCGGCTGCCAAGCGCCGGGCGGCCTGCCCGGTTCGTCGCTGCTGCCGGCGCTGCGCGGCGACGGCGGCTCGCCGCCTTACCTCTTCGCCGAGCATCACAGCCACACCCACGAGCACTGGATGCCGCGCCGGGCGGTGCGTGACCGGCGGTTCAAGCTGATTCGCAACCTGGTGCCCGGCCGGCGCAACCCGCTCGGCGCGGTCGACGGCTGCTCGGCCTACGCGGCGGTGATGGGCGAGGCGTTCGCCGGCACGCCGGTGCGCGCGGCGATTGAGACGGCGATGCAGCCGCCTGAGTGGGAGCTCTACGACCTGGAGTCCGACCCGGTCGAGTACCACAACCGGGCCGACGACCCGGCCCACGCGGCGACGCTGACCCGGCTGCGCGTAGCGCTCGACGGCTGGCGCCGGCGGACCGACGATCCGTTTCTCGACTCGGCGCACACCGCCCGCCTGACCGCCGAGCACGACGCCCCGGAGGCGGCCGATGGCTGAGCTGCGGCTGGTCACCCGCGGCGACGACGCCGGCAGCGCCGAAACCGCCGACCGGGCCATCCTCGAGGCCTTTCGCACGGGCATCCTGCGCAACACCAGCGTGCTGGCACCGGGCCCGACGCTCGACCACGCCGCGGCGCTGCTGGCCGGCGAGCGAGGTCTCTGCTGCGGCCTCCACTGCTGCCTGACCGCCGAGTGGGACGCCGTCCGCTGGGGGCCCGTGCTGCCGCCCGAGCAGGTGCCCGAGCTGGTCGACGGGCAGGGCTGCTTCCCGCAGACGACCCGCGCGGTCCAACAGCGCGCGCCGGCGATTGAGCAGGTCCTGGCCGAGCTGGGCGCGCAGCTCGACCGGCTCTGCGCGGCCGGGTTCGACATCCGCTACGCCGATTGCCACATGGGCTTCCTCTGGACCGTCGACGGGCTCGAGCCGGCCTGGCGGGCCTGGTGCGAGGCGAAGGGGCTGGTTCACCGCCTGCCCGGCTGCGGGCGGCTGCCCGAGGTCGAGGCCGACGGCGACCCGGTCGAGCGGCTGCTCGCCCGCCTGGCGGCCGCGCCGGCGGGGGCCTACCTGCTGGTCGGCCACCCGGCCCATGACACCCCCGAGATGCGGCGGCTGGGCCATGCCGGCTACGACGGCGAGCAGGTCGCCCGTGGGCGAGACTGGGAGCGCCGGCTGTTCTGCGACCCGCGCGTGGTGGCATGGGCGGTCGAGCACGATCTACGGCCGCTGCGCTATGACCAGGCGGCCACGGGATGAGCCTGCCGGGGGGCAAACGTCCGCTGAGTCGCGTCGGCGATGCTTTGCTCGACCATGCCGGCGAGTTCTCGGCCTGGTCGGTGCTGTCGCTGCTGCGGCTGCTCTGGGATACGTGGCAGGTGGTCGAGGTCGACCGCGGCCACCGGCTCCAGGCGCTGCGCGCCGCGGCGGCACCGGTGGGCGCCTTCTTTCACCGCTACGCCTTCGCCTTCGGCGCCTTCCCAGCCACGCCGCGGCCGGCGATGATGCTCTCGCCGCACCGCCACGGCCGGTTCGTCGCCGCCGGCGCGCGACGGCTCGGGGTGACGGTCATCCACGGCTCGCCCAATCGGCAGCCGCGGGCGGCGCTGCGGGCCTCTGTCGAGGCGGTCGAGGCGGGGCATCAGTTGCTCGTCGCGGTCGACGGCTCGCGCGGCCCGGCCGGTTACGTCAAGCCGGGCGTGGCGCTGCTGGCCCAGCGCACCGGCAGCGCCATCGTGCCGCTCGGCGTGGCCGCCACCCGCACGTTCGTCATCCGCCGCTCGTGGGACCAGCATGTCGCCGTGCTGCCCTACTCGCGCGTGTTCTACGTCTACGGCGAGCCGATTGAGCCGTGCCGCGGCCTCGCCGGCCTGCGCGACGAGGTGCAACTGCGGCTCGACGCGGTGCAGGCATATGCCGATCGGCTGGCGAACGACGGGCCGGTGTAGCCGGAGCCGGCGATGCGTGCCCGGAGCGCGATCATGATCAGCCTTCTGCTTTCGGCCGCCGCCTGCGCGCAGCAGGCGCCGCCCGAGCGCGCCCGGATCGACCAGGTCGCCGCGCTGCTGGTCGACGACCGGCCGGTCGTCGGCCGGCCGATCGACGACCGCGCCGCCTGGCAGTCGCTGGCCGCGCATCCGGCCTATGCCGAGGTCGTCCGCCGGGCCGAGCCGCTGCTCGATGAGCCGCTGCCCGAGCAGCCCGACGAGCTCTACCTCGAGTTCAGCCGCAACGGCAACCGGACCCGCTGGCAGAGCGTCGCCGGCCGGCGCCGCGGCCGCATCGCCACCCTGACCCTGGCCGAGTGTGTCGAGAACCAGGGTCGCTTCATCCCGCCGCTCGAAGAGGCGATGCGCGCCATCTGCGCCGAGCGCTGCTGGACCATGCCGGCGCACGACACGCGGCTGACCAACTTCCGCGGCGAACAGATCGACATCGACCTCGGTGCCGCGCACCTCGGCGGCAACCTGGCCACCGCCGTGGCACTGCTCGGCGAGCGGCTCGACCCCGAGGTCGCCGAGCTGGTCCGCGCCACGGTCCGCGAGCGCATCCTCGACCCGTTCCGCGCCATGGTCCTCGGCGAGCGCGAGCGCAACTGGTGGCTGACCGGGACCAACAACTGGAACACCGTCTGCCTGGCCGGCGTGGTCGGCACCGCGCTGGCGATGATCGACGACCGCGACGACCTGGCGCTGTTCATCCTCGCCGGCGCCGACTATGCGAACAACTTCCTCCGCGGCTTCACCGCCGACGGCTACTGCTCGGAGGGGGTCGGCTACTGGAACTACGGCTTCGGCAACTTCATCACCTTGAGCGAGCTGGTCCGCCAGGCGACCGGCGGCGGGATCGACTTGATCAGCCGCGAAACCGCCCGCGCGCCGGCGCTCTATGGCACTCGCATCGAGATCGCCGGCGGCGTCTGCCCGGCGTTCGCCGACTGCTCGGTCACCGCCCGGCCGTCGGCGCAGTTGGTCTGGTACATCAACCGCTACTTCGGCCTCGGCCTGCCGGGTGGCGAGAGCGACGGCATCAGCGCCGGCGGCCAGCTCTATGAGGCAATCCTCTGGTCGTTCGGCAACGCCGCCGCCGACCGCCCGCCGGCGCCGGCCGCCGAGCTCAAGCCCGAGCCGCGCACCTGGTTCGCCGAGGCCGGCATCTACCTCGGCCGGCCGGTCGACGCCGCGGGCCGGCTCGCCGTCGCGCTCAAGGGCGGCCACAACGCCGAGCACCACAACCACAACGACGTCGGCTCGTACACCGTCGTGGTCGGCCGCCAGCCGGTGCTGCTCGACCCCGGCGGCGAGGTCTACACCGCGCGCACCTTCAGCTCGCAGCGCTACGAGAGCCGGATGCTCAACTCGTTCGGCCACCCCGTGCCGCGCGTCGGCGGGCAACTGCAGCGCACCGGCCGCGACGCGCGCGGCGAGCTGCTGCACAGCGAGTTCACCGAGCAGGTCGACACCCTCGAGTTCGACCTGACCGCCTGCTACCCAGTCGAGTCGCTGCGCCGCCTCAAGCGCCGCTTCGTCTACTCGCGCGAGGGCAGCCTGACCGTCACCGACACCGTCGAGTTCAGTGAGCCGACCGCCTTCGGCACCGCCCTGATCACCGGCGGCGACTGGCTGGAGCTGGAGCCCGGCCGGCTGCTGGTCTGGTCGTTCGACGAGGCGGTCGAGGTGACCATCGACGCCGACGGCGGCGAGCTCGCCGTCGAGCCGGTGCAGATCGAAGAGGATGCCGCGGTCCAGCCGCTGCGGCTCGGGCTCGAGTTCACCGCGCCGGTGACGCAGGCGTCGGTCACGGTCGCCATCCGCCCCGGCACGCACCTGCTGGCCGACGAGGGCACGCTGCTGCGCAACGGCTCGTTCGAGCGCGGCGCCTTCGGCTGGGACCTGCGCGACGGCATGAGCAGCATCAGCGACGAGCAGGCCACCGCGGGCGACCATGCGCTCAAGATCACCGATGAGAGCGACACGCGCGGCTCGAGCGTCACCTCGTCGCCCGTGCCGGTGACCGCCGGCGCGGGCTACCGGCTGACCGGCCGGGTCTACACCGAGTCGGGCGGCGGCCTGGGGCTCTATGTACGCTACCTCGACGAGGACGGCCAGTTGCTCAACCAGCTCGACGCACGCGGCAACATGCCGGCGCTGGGCACCGCGCCGGCCACCGTCGGCGAGTGGACCGCCTTCGACCTGCCCTTCACCCCGCCGGCAGACTGCGTCGCCGTCGAGGTCTGGATCCACAGTTTCAACGCGGCAAGGGTAACCGTCTATCTCGACGAGTTGGCCATCGTGCCCAAGTGACCCTCGCCACGTGCCGCCAGGGACGGACCCGATTTCGGACGGGCGGCGCGGCGCCGGAGAATCGGGTCCGTCCCCATTGATTGTGACCACGCAAGCCCTCGGGCTCGCCAGGGGACTGACGCCAATACCGCGGCGAGGGCGTACCAGCGGAGCCATCGCGTCGGCCGGCGGTATTGGGGTCTGTCCCCGGTTGTTCGGGTAGCGGGTGATCACTGGCTCACCGGCGCCGGGGACAGCTCCCTGGCAGGAGGGAAGATAGCCAAGAAAACCGGACGTACTATTTGTACGATGGCGACCGTCTGATCGCCGAGCTGGACGACCAGGGCGCGGTCATCGCGACGCTGTCATGGGGCGCGGCCGGCCTGTTCGCCTACGGCTCGACGCAGTACCAGTTCGACCTGCAGGGCAGCGTCGTCGCGCGCACAAGCTCGATTGGCAGCGTCCTCAGCACCCACTGGTACGACGCCCACGGCACCGAGCAGACGACCCCCTCGACCGACTCCTTCGGCTACAAGGGGCAGTGGGGTTATTACACCGACCGTGAAACGGGGCTGATCCTATGCACGCATCGGTACCTCGACCCGGCGGCGGGTCGGTGGCTGACGCGGGATCCGATTTCGTATACGGGTGGGGTGAATCTGTATTCGTATTGCGGGAATGGCGTGCTCCTCCACGCTGATGCGGCCGGGCTGGATCATCAGAGGAAGCGGAGACGTCTCAAGAATGTACCCTTCGAGAATCAGAAGTTTTCTCATCATTACTGGGTCATGGACGATGGTACCGAGATAGGGTTCGGTCCAGATGGCATTGTGACCGGCCCAGGGTCCAACAACCGGGATGGCTACCCAGTCGCGGATGTCAAGGGCCGCCGATCGGAAGTAGATGCTGTCCGAGAGCCTGATCTCCACGAAGCGATGGAGGAGGTGGCTGAGGAGGTGCTGGATGACTGGAATGCACAGCGGCCGATTACGATCAACGGTCGGGATTTCGTGCGCATCAACCCGGACGGGTCAAGGGAGGTCCCCTACAATCTCGCCACAAATAACTGCCAGCATTTCTGTGATGCGATTTACGACGAGGCGCGTCGCAGAGCGGCGCCCCCGCCGTCGGATGGCGGAAGCGGCGGCCACCACGGGCCCCCGGGTGGTCCGGCGCCAGGGCGACCGGCCGAGTAAAGGTGCTCTCGCGCTACGCCGTAACCTGGGAACCAACGGAGACGCAGTGGGCGCTCGCCCATGGCAGGAGTAACCGATGCAGGACACAACGAGACAGGCTCTTCACGATTCCGCACTCCTCGGAGTAGCCAGCCCTCTGATCTACCTGGCGGTGCTTGCATGGCTGGGGCACAGGCATCCGGAGGCTGAGCTGATCAGGCTCCTCCGCTCTGTCGAAAGCCCGATCCAGGCACTTAACTTCTTGATTCCAGTATGCCTCTTCTACTATGTTGTCGGGGTAGTCGAGATTCTTCTGCTTAGCTATATTGGCGCCGCTGTTCATACACATGCATCGGTTACGTGGGCCATCACAGCGGTTTGCGCCTCGTGGTTTGCTCTGCTTGGTGGTGTGTTCGTCACCATCGCGTCCTCAATGGGTGCAACGGAGTTCATCCTAGTATGGATCGTTCCGTCTTCGCCTTCGTTATTGGTGTCACTGTTCAGGATGCTGCAGTAGCGTATCCGTCCTGTCATCCAGCATGCAGCGAAGGTCAAGATGCCAGAGGCCGAGATCACAGGAAGACGACACGCAGCACAGTACCGCGGGCATGCTGACGTGATCGCGATTGAGGACGGCTAGGCGCCGCCGGCGAACTGCTCAGCCGCACCGGCTCGGCCGAGGCCTATGCCCAGGAGTACGACGCGGCCTACCGCGTGATCAGCTTCGCCGATGGTGAAGAGAACGCCACCACCTACACCTACGATACTCGCGGCGACCTGCTCGAAGTCGAGTATCCGAACGAGGACACGGTCACCTTCGCCGGCCACGACGAGGTCGGCCGCGTCGGCACGCGGACCGACGGCAACGGGCTGGTCACGAGCTACACCTACGGCGACGAAGCGGGGCTGCTGACGGCCATCGCCTACACCGACCACTCGTCGCAGAACGTCGGCCTGACCTACGACGACTACGGCCGGCTGACCCAGCGCAGCGACGCGGCGGGCACCGAGAGCTTCACCTACGATGATCTTGGGAGCGTGCTCACGTCTAGTACGACGTACACCGGCCTGGCGGCGAAGACGCTGACCTACAGCTACTTCGCCGACGGCAGCCGGGACGAGCTGGACACGCCCGGCGGGACGTTCGAGTACGACTACGACGCGGCCGGGCGGCTGGTCGGCCTGGACGGGCCGGCGGGCAGCGCCGCCTGGGATTACCTCGACAACAACTGGCTCAGCGAGCAGACGCTGCCGAACGGCTTCGTCACCCGCTACACCCACAACGCTTGGGGACTCCTCGAAGGTCTTGAGAATGAGGACGACAACACGACCACGCTGTCCGAGTTCGACGAGGTCGAGTACGACGGCGTTGGCAACCTGACCAGCGTCACCTCGGCCGGCATCGCCGCCGGGGTCACGGACTACACCTACGACAGCAAGGACCAGCTCACCAACGAGACGACGACCCGCGGCGACGACTTCGACCACGACTTCGCCTACGACGACGCCGGCAACCCGACGACCTTCGCCGGCGACACGCGGACCTACAACGAGGCCAACCAGCGCACCGGCCAGGGCTTCGCCTACGACGACAACGGCAACCCGACCACCTATAAGGCAGAGACCCTAACCTATGATGTCGAGAACCGCCTGACCGCCTACGGCGACGAGCAGACGGCCGGGTATCGCGGCGATGGGAAGCGGGCGTGGAAGGAAGATAGCCAAGAACATCGGACGTACTATTTGTATGATGGCGATCGGCTGCTGGCCGAGCTGGACGACGATGGCGCGGTCATCGCGACCCTGTCTTGGGGCGCGGCCGGCCTGTTCGCCTACGGCTCGACGCAGTACCAGTTCGACCTGCAGGGCAGCGTCGTCGCGCGCACGAGCTCGATTGGCAGCGTGCTCAGCACCCACTGGTACGACGCCCACGGCACCGAGCAGACGACCCCGTCCTCGGGGCCTTTCGCGTACAAGGGACGCTTCGGGTACTATACCGATCGTGAGACCGGGCTGATCCTGTGCACGCATCGGTACCTGGACCCGGAGGCGGGTCGGTGGCTGACGCGCGATCCGATCTCGTATGCGGGTGGAGTCAACCTCTACGGGTATGTCGGGAACGGGCCTGCCGATCGGAGCGACCCGTCAGGACTGATTCTGCCTAACTGCTGATTGGCTTCGCGATCGGTGGGATTGCGAGCCTGATTGTGCAGGCGTTGGACGACAAGCCGGGCGTAGACGCCGGAAAGGTGCTTGTCGCCGCCGTCGGAGGGGCAGTCGTCGCCGGCACGGCGGCACTCGCGCCAGTGTGGGTGCCGGTGGCGGCGGCGGCGACTGGGGCCGCGGAGCAGGCCATCGACAATTACAGGGAGGGCAGGCCGATCGAGCAGGGCGTTCTAACTGCGGCATTCGCATCGGCAGTCTGTTCATGGATCGGTGGGCAGATCGGTGGCAGTATCGGGAGCATTGCGGACGACGGGTTTCCGGCGGTCCTGCCCAATCCAGCAGGAGGAGCTCCGCTGACCGGGCTGATCCGGGTTAGGCCGATCGCCTTGGCGCCGTTCGGAAGTCGCGTGGGCGTACGGATACGACCGTCGTTGCGGATCGGCGGCAGCATCATCGGAGACAGCATCGGTGAGGTCATCGACGATACCTTGGGCACTTACCGGTGAGTCGCGACTATAGCCATCGCCCTCAGCCTGGCGTGAGCGAATGTGTGGTGCGAGGCGTGAGCGCGCTCGGCCGGAGACGTCGATGCTCATCAGGAGCTTGATGGTCGGCGTTGTTGGGGCTGGCGGGATTGGGCTCGTCCTGGGCCTACTTGCCTATGGCATCACGGGTACATACGACACCGTGATCGCCGCTCTGAGCATCGGCGTTGGCGCAGGTGGCATCCCGACCGGCCTTCTCATCTACATGACAGCGCGCGCGGCAAAGAAAGGCCACGATGCCGGCGTCGCATGGCTGGGCGAGGCAGCAACTCAGCTTGAGTTCCCTGTCGGCGTCTACCGCAGCGCTGATGGCATGCGGCAGTTTCGTCAGACCAGCGCGGACTCCAGTGACGTGCTCTTTGGCGCACACGTGCACTACGAGGCGCTCGACAGCGGCACCGGTTCGGTGCTGAAGTCGATTGTCGTTCGCGTTCGGCATGTTCCTGCCGACGACTGGCCGGTGCGCAACGCTGAGGTGGCCTTAGTGGCCCCTGCAGCGTCCGAGGCTAGTGTCGGTCGATTCGTTACCGCACGCCTGGTGGCTGGCCGCCTGGAGGAGGTGGACACCCTCCCGGCGGCGCGTTATCTGGCTCTGGTCCCTGCTGAGTGCGGAGTCCTTGTGCTTCGTTTCTCGGCGGAAAAGAAGTACGCTGGTGACAGTTGGCATGCCTCGCGGAGCCAGGCAACGGCTCAGATCGCCATCGAGTACCCGTCTGCGCACCTGATGTGGCGTACCATCTCGCGACCTATCCCTGTCCGGCGCCTAGCCAGACACCTCGACCATCTGACCGCTCAATGCGATTCCGGCAGGAGTGGTCAGGCCGGCTGACGACGCAGCACGATGGAGTCTGACATTGCAGTGAGCAGAGCCCCAATGGCGACGGCCCGTCTGCCGGCCTCCTGGTGTGCTGCGCAATGACGGGCCTTCGCCAACGACGACAACGGCAACCCGACCACTCCACCCAAGCCCGCCATCCGCGCCAGGGGACTGACCCGATTACGGACTGTCGGCGCCGCGCCGTCCGCGCGAAGCGCCAGTCGTAGATCGGGTCCGTCCCCGGATGATGGCCAACGGGTAACCGCTGGCCAACGGGTGCCGGGGACAGTCCCCATTTCGGCCTTCGCTGCGCTCGTCCGAAATGGTGACAGTCCCCTGGTGGGCACAGGCCGGCGAGGCGCTGGGCGCTAATTGGGTCCGTCCCCATTCCTACTCCTCGCGCTCCAGCGAGGCCGCCTCTTCAAGGAAGTCCTCTTTGCGGTCGAACTCGCGGTTGACCGAGGCGAAGCGCAGGTAGGCGACCTCGTCCAGGTCGCGCAGGTGCTCGAGCACCACATCGCTGACGAACGCGGTGGGCACCAGGCGGTGCGGGTAACGGCGCAGGGTCTGCTCAATCTCGCTCACCGCGCGGTCGATCACGTCGGCGCCGATCGGCCGTTTGGTGCAGGCGCGGAGCAGGCCGCGGCGGATCTTCTCGCGGTCATAGGCCTCGTGCCGGCCGGACTTCTTGACCACCACGATGAACCGCTGCTCGATCCGCTCATAGGTGGTGAAGCGCGTGCCGCAGGCCTCGTTGCGGCAGACGCGCCGGCGGCGCGTCGACTCGCCATCTTCGGCCAGGCGGGAATCGAGGACCCGAGTATCGGCACCACAGACAGGACAAACCACCCGCTGCTCCAAAGCGCGACCGCGGCACAAGATGTGCCGTGTGACTGAGAACGAACCACCACCGGTAGGGGTTCCCTACCACGAACGGGTGGCGCTCACGCGGAACACCGGGCGGAAGCCGTTGGCGCCCGGATCGATGCTGCTGGCCGGGAAGTGGAGGTCGATCCCCGGCGAGATGCGCCAGTCGCCCAGGTAGCGCGAAAAGGCGACGCTGACCCGCGCGTCGCGGAAGCCGTTGATCCGACCGGTGTCGAGGCCCAGCTCGCCGCTCAGGTCGATGCTGCCGCGGTAGTCGGGCAGGAGGAAGCGGTGCGAGGCGGCCAGCGACCAGTAGACGCCGGGCAGCGCGCGGTAATCGTAGAAGGCATAGAGCGCCGGCCGTCCGGGCACATCGACCACCAGGCCGGCGAACAGCTCGGCCGTCTCCGGCGCGCGGGGGCGACGGCTGGAATAGGTGTCGTAGTAGATCCAACCGGCACTGAACGAGGTCTGCTGGGCGGTGAGCCAGGTCCACTCGAGGCTGTACTCGGCCTCGGTGACGGCCAGGCTGCCGCCGAGCCGGACGTTGGTCCAGAGGCCGGCGGTGAGCGGGCCGAGCAGGTTGTAAGCCAGTGACGGCTGGAGCGAGACGCCCTGCCCGCGCGAGGCGCCGCGGAAGACATCCTCGCTGACGAAGTCGATGGTGGCGTCGATGCCCGTTTCGCCCCGGGCGGCGAGGGCAAGCAGGGCGGCGAGAATGGCTAGGCGTCGCATCGACCGGCTCCACGGCGGGCGGGTGCACTCGCTTAGACGCCGGCCGGCGGGCGAGGTGGCGGCTACTCGCGGTACCGGGTGCGGCCCGGGCGGATTTCGCACAGGCCGAGCCGCACGTCGGGCTCGCGCTCCCACTCCTGCCGGACCTCGACCGAGGCGACCTTGAGGCCCATGCGGCCGAGCATGGCGGCGGTCTGCCGGCGGGCATCGGCCCGGCTCCGGGCGAGCACGAAGGCCGTCTGGAAGTAGCCCTCGGCGCGATTGCCGACGTTGATCAGCACGGTGAAGGCCTTGGCGCGGTCCGACGGCTCGCCCCACAGTTCGCGCAGGTGAAAGAGCGCCGCGGGCGAGAGGAGGTCGGCCTGATAGGCCAGTGCGGCCAGTTCGGCCACGCCCTCGTGGCAGTTCGACTCGGCGGCCATCTGGAGGATCCGGGTGACCATCCGCTCGGCCGTCTCCGGCTCCTGTTGGTCGATCGCCTGTCGCACCGCCTCGCTACCGAGCGCGACGGCCCGGCTCAGGTCGCCGTCGTGGGCGGCAATCCAGGCCTCGACATAGGGGATGGAGCAGATCCCCGGATTGGTCTCGGCCAGCCGTTCGCGGCACCAGACCAGTCGCTCGCGGTCGCCGCGCCAGCGGGCCGATATGGCCCAATTGTAGTACAGGTTGCCGGGTTCGGCGCCGGCCTCCTCCGCGCGCCGATAGGCGGTGTAGTCGGCGTCGGTCTGTTGCACCTGGCTCTCGCAGACCGCCAGTTCGAGCCAGGCGTCGGCGTCGACGGGGCAGCCGTCGAGGTAGGCGCGATAGGCGGCGATCGCGTCGTCATAGCGATTGAGGCGCATGAGCGACTCGGCCAGCGCGCGCCGGGCCGGGTGATGGTCGGGCGCCGACTCAATCGCCAGCGAGAACTGCTCGGCCGCCTCGTCGAGTCGGTCGAGACGGAACAGCGTCACGCCGAGCTGGTGGTGAGTCCAGCGGTCGGGGCTGAGACGCACCGCCTCGCGCAGGATCAGCTCCGATTCGTCGAGCCAATCGAGCCGACAGAGCTGGCCACCCGCGCCGAAGAGCCGGGCGACGTCGCCGCCCGACTGGTCGATCAGCCGCTGGGCGCGCTCGAGATGGTCGTCGCTGTCGGCCAGATGGACGTCGCAGAACAGCGCAAAGGCGGCCAGCCGGCCGCGCTGGAACGCGTCGAGCCGCACGTCGTCGATGCCCGCCAGGCTCCGCGCCGCGCGCACCACGGCGTGGGCGGCGGCCTGGGCGGCGAGCCGGGCGAGCGGGTCGGGCTCGTCGTGCCACCAGGCCTCGGGCGGCGTCAGCCAGGGCATCAGCGCGGGCAGCTCGGCGGCGGCGACGCCGCGCACCGAGCCGTCGCAGAAGGCGACCTGGCAGGCGCCGGCGTGGCGCGCGGCCGGTTGCCAGTCGTCATCGGACTCGTACCAGAGCACCAGCCGCGACAGGTCGGCCGGGCCTTCGAGCGCCATGGCGGCCACGCGCGGCGACGGCGCATAGGCCGGCTCGACGGCGGCGAGCGGGCAGCGCCAGGCCGCCGCCGGCAGTCGCGGCCGGAGCAGCGCCACCCAGTCCTCACAGCCGGTCGGCAGCCAGCCGTCGCGCTCGCGGGCCAGGGTCAGGGTCGCCTCGGCGATGGCGGCCAGGCGCGCGGCGCAGGCGGTGGTTTCGTGGGTCATCGCAACTCCCGCTCGTTGCGTTCACGCCAGTGGACGCTGCGCTGACCGATGGCGCGCACGCCGGCGAACCCCTCGCCGTAGTCGTTGCGCTCGGTGCGCACGTCGATCTGGAGCACCCGGGTGCCGCAGCGAGCCATGAACTCCTGGGCCAGCGCGACGGCCTGCGTCTCGGAGTTGGCGGCGACGACGAGCTCGAGGTCGACGACCTTGCCCGGCCGGTTCCCGGCGTAGGTCACGTCGAGCCGGTAGGCCGTGCCGTGCTCAAGCCGCCGCCCATCGGCCTCGCGGAGTGCGTAGAGCACCGTCTCAATCAGCCAACTGCGGTCGAACAGCCTGGGCGTGAGAGGAACCAACGCTTCGCGGTGGCCCAAGGCGCAAATTCGCGTGATATAGTATGGGAGTGACGGCGGTCCGCTGCCGACCTCCGGGTCGTCGAGCGCGAAGGTGATGGCGTTGACCAGCTCGGGCAGCTCCGCCGCGCCATCACCGTCGTGCTGTGCCAGGAGCGCTGCCGCTTCGGCGGTCTGCCAGGCCAGCGGCGCCTCGCGGCGCAGGGCCTGGACCGAGCGCACCAGCTGATCGCGGTGGCTGGCGCGGAAGGCGGTGATCGCACAGCTCAGGTGAGTCTCGAGCCGGTCGTGCCCGGCCGCCAACGCGCGTTGATAGGCCGCGTAGCTGTCCTCGGGCCGGCCCACGTCGCGCCGGGCGCGGGCGAGCAGCAGCCACGCCCGGCCGTACTCGGGATGGACCTCGACCAGCGCGCTCAGCCGCTCCTCGGCCGCGGCGGCGCGGTCACGGCGGATCTCGCGGTCGGCCATGGCGCAGGTGATCTCGGGGTCGCCCGGCCGCTTCTCCAGCGCGTCGCGGAAGTAGCTCAGCGAACTCCGCGGTCCGTCGTACAGACTGACCGAGAGACCCAGGTTGTACAGGTTGTCGGCCTCGCTGTGCACGCTGACCGACCGCTTGAAGCACTCGAGGGCCATCCGGTCATAGGTCAGGCCGCGGAACTCCTCGCCCTGCCAGATCAGGCTGGCCCAGTCGTTCGAGGTCCGGGCGAGGTCGAGCAGGGCCTGCTCGTCTCCGGTGCGGCGATGCTCGAGCAGCGCCTCATAGACGGTCAGGCGGACGCGCTCGCGCAACGCGAGGGCGCTCCGGTCGAGTCGCTCGACGCGGCCGGCGAGCGACTCCCAGTGCCACTCGCGGCAGTCATAGGCCAGCGCCGCCAACGGGTCGGGCCCCTCGATCCACGGCGTCGGCGGGCCGGTGCGCCAGCCGAACGCGTGCGCCTCGGCGCGATTGAGCAGGTAGAGGCTGCTGTCGATCCGCGAGAAGAAGGCGTCGCACCCATGGCGGAAGTCGATGCTGGCGCCGTCGGCGCTGTCGAACCAGGCCGTCGGCTGGTACTCGCCGGTCTGCACCTCGGCCACCGTCTGGCCGGCGAATTGCATCTGCGGCGCGTAGCCCGGCGTGGCGGTCGACTCGGGGCAGCTCCAGGTCAACCGGTCGCGCCGGTACGGGCCGATCAGCTCGACCCAGTCGGCGCGGCCCGGTGGGAAGCGCTGGTCGTAGTCGGACAGGTAGAGACTGGTCGCCCGGCCCAGGTCCTGCAGCGTCTGTACGCAGCGCTGCTCGCGCCGGCGCGCCGAGAGAGGACCGGGCCCGCGCGCCTCGCCGCCGGTCAAGATGCTGAGCGCCAAGCCCCAGCTCCCCAGCACCGCGAGCAAGGCCAGCAGCGCCGCGCAACCGCTGCGGGCCCGGCCCCGCGCGGCCACCAGCGCCGCGATGCCGAGCACCAGCGCCGCCGCCAGACACCACGCCGCCGCGCCGGGCCAGAGCACGGCCACGCAGACCGCGAAGAGCGCCGCCATCGCACTCAACAGCGGCCCGACCGGCAACGGCTCCAGGTTCCGTCGATACATCTTCGCCCTCCCCTGCCGACTGGTTACTCCTCCGCCGTCGGCGCTTCGGCCGGGCGCGCGACGTATTCGCCCTCGTCGGCATCGAACACGCCGAGCCGCTCGGTCAGCAGCTCGTCGCCCTCTTCGACCACGGCTACCCGCAGCGGCTTCGCGCCGACGCGAGCCACGTCGCGGCGGGCCAGGTTCTCGGCCTGCGCCGCGCTCTCGGCGTAGGCCTCGAATCCCTGCTCGACCAAGTACTCGCTCTCGCCCCAGTCGAGCACCACCTCGAGCCGGTACCGGCGCGCCTTGGTCGACAGCTTGCCGCCCGCCTGCCGCGCCGCCTCGAACAGCTCGTGGGTCAGCTTGTTGTGCTCCCGCGCCAGCTTGAAGAGCTGCTCCACCTCGGCCTCGAGGCCCTCCGCCGCGGCCAGGCGGACCGCGCGCGAGAGCAGCTCATCGGCGCGGGTCGTGCCGTGCGGATCGGTCTTCTGCACCGCCGCGACATAGGCCGTCAGCGCCTGGCTCGTCCGGCCCGCCTCCTCGTGCCGCAGCGCCTCAATCGCCGGAATGATCCAGTCCTCGGGCGCCGCCGCCTTCAGCCGCTGATAGTGCGCTTCGAGCGCCGCCGCGTCGCCCGAGCGCAACGCGACCAGCACCCGGTCGAACTCGAAGAAGGTCCCGCCGCCGCTGGCCGTCACCGCCTGCGCGAACGCCGCGTCGGCCTCGGACCAGCGCTCAGCCCGGACCAGCGCTTCGGCCAGGGCGTTCCAGCGCGTCGGATACTGCGGCTGCAGGTCGCACAAGGTCCGGTAATCCTCCGCCGCCTCGGCCCAGCGATCGAGCCGGGCCAAGATCACGGACCGGACCTCGCGCGCGCCGACCTGGTCGGGCGCCAGCTCAATCGCGCGGTTGGCCGGCTCGATCGCCTCATCCAGCCGATCGGCGGTCAGCAGCGCCTCGGCCAGGCGATACTGCGCCGTCGCGTCGGGCCGCGCGGCGACGGCCTGCTTGAGCACCTTCACTGCCGCGTCGGCCTCGCCGAGATAGAGCAGCTCAGTGCCCGCCTGGGTGAGCCGCTCGACATCGCCGCCCAGCGCCTGAGCGACCTGCGCGGCGATCTTGGCCGGGTCGCACGGCCCGGCAAAGTGGACGTCGCAGACAGCCTGCTGGGCGACCAGCCGCGCCGTCTCGCGCGGGGCGAGCGAGCGCCGGTCGAGCCGCGCCAGCCGGCCGCGCGCCGCCTCGTGATAGCCCAGCCGCAGCGGCACCCAAGTGGTCGCGAGCGGGTCCTGGTCTTCGATCCAGTGGCGGCCCATCACGTTGCCCAGGCCGTTCAGGTCCCAGTCGACCGGCATAGGATAGACCGTGCCCGAGGCGGTGACCGCGTAGCTGCCGCCCTCGTGCCGCGGCGCCGGCGTCAGGGAGTCGTCCGACTCGAACCAGAGCACCACGCGGTTGGGCGCGCCGAGGTCGGCCAGCACGGCGCCGCCGGCATTGAGCGGCCAGGCGAAGCTCGGCTCGGTCGCGGCCGCTGGGCAGCGCCAGACGCCGCGACCATCGGCCTCGATGACCGCCGGCCAGTCGGCCGCGGCGGGCGGCAAGAAGCCGTCGTGGTCGGCGACATAGGCCAGTGTGGCGCGGCCGATCTCGCGCAGGTTCTGGGCGCAGCCGGCCGAGCCGACCTGCGCCGCGAGGCGCGCCCCGCCGGAGTCGCGGACGAACCGCGCGACCATGAACATGGTCGTGACGGCGAGCACGACCAACATCCCGAGGCCGACGATGACCTCGCCCAGGTACTTCCGCGCGGCGCCGACGCCGACGGCGCAGACGACGCACAGCCCACAAGGGATGAGCAGCGCGCCCTGCGCGCCGCGGACCAGGAACATGACGCCCAACTGCACGCCCGCGGCGACAAGCAGCAACCGCACGGCACGTCGCGCACGGCGGTCGATCGGATCCATGATGTTCTCCGCCACCGACCTAGCCTGGCGATGGGTTGGTTGGCGGGAGTTAGGTTCCTTCTGGTTTGGGAGAGGTGGGGAGCGGGGTGGGCCGATGAACCGGCAGGCGTACGGTCCAACTGCGCCGGGCGTGGGCGTCGTGTCGTGCGAGACGACCTCGGTGCCGTCGCCGTGAGCAGCCCAGGCGGTGGCCGGGCGGCCGGCCGAAACTCGCCAAGCAGCCGGCCAAGGTGACGGCCCGACTTGGCGTCGTGTTGACCGGATCCGGTAGGGGCGGGTCTCAGACCCGCCCGAATGCCGACGAGCGCGGTTCCAGAGCCGATCCACCGCGGGGTCGGGCAGGTCTCAGACCTGCCCCTACCACGAGGTTCAACGCACCATTACAGCCGTCATCCGGACCGCCGGCTTCCATCTGCCGGTCACACCCTGGCGAACTTGCTCACCCGCCCGTCGCTCACCCACTCGACCACATAGAGGTCGCCCTTGCTGTCCCACCAAGCGGCGTGGGGGGAGATGAACTTGCCGGGGATGCGCTGGTCTTGCGGCAGGTTGGGGTAGCCGGGGGTCTGCTGCACGCCTGGGTTATCGCCCAGGTGGCAGATCAGCCGGTAGTTGCGGTCGAAGATGCTCACCCGGCCGTGCAGGTCGGGGCAGAGCAGGTCGCCCTCGCGGCGCTGGAAGTCGCACGGGTGGCGCAGTTCGTCGGCGTGGACGGCGACCGGCTCGCCATCGAGGTTGAACTCCTGGATGCGCACGTTGGCCCGGTCGGCGACGACGAGCAGCGGCTCGGGGCCGTCGGTATCGATCCAGACCCCGTGCGGGCAGGCCAGTTGACCCGGCTCGTTGCCCGGGCCGCCAAACGACTTCACATACTCGCCGGCGCCGGTGTACTTGTGGATCCAGTTCGAGCCATAGCCGTCGGTGATGAAGATGTCGCCATTCGGCGCGACGGCGGTGTCGGTCGGGCGGTAGCGCGCCGGGTCGGGGTAGAGGTCCTCGCGCGGCGGGTGGCCGAGCTCGAGCACGACATCGCCGCCGAGGGTGGTCTTGACCAGCTTCTGCTGCGCATAGTCGGTCAGGTAGAGGTACTCGACCTCGCCCTCGACATGATAGGCCATGCCGTGCGCGCCGCCGGCGAAGCGCTCGCCCCAGGCGCCGACGAACGAGCCGTCGGCCTCGAAGATGGCCACCGCGTGGGGGCTCTGGTTGTGGATGTAGACCCGGTCGCTGCGGTCGGTGATCACCCCGTGGGTGTAGCCCAGCTTGACCTGCTCGGGCATCTTGGGCCAGTTCTCGACCAGCTCGTAGGTGTGCCGCCCGCTGCCTGTTCGCATTGCCTGCTCCGCGCTGCTGTACGGATTATGCTGCCGCTGTGCCAAGGGGTCAGCGGAGGAGATCGGCCGGTCTCGGCGAACCACGCGACAGGGGGCGAGGTCGCGCTATGAAGCTTGCGGGGTTGGACCGCTACCACGTTGTCGACCCGCTGTTCGAGGGTCTGCGAGTCATCCTCGCCTACCGCGGCGAGCCGTACACGCCGGCCTGGATCCAGGGGGTCAGCGGCTCGGCCTTCCGCCTCGCCGGCATCTGCCCCTGCGCGCCGACCTGCAGCGCCGCGATGGAGACCGCCGAGTTGGCCCGCCGGCTGGGGTATCAGGTCGAGGCCGTCGCCGCCGATGACCTCACCGCGCTGCTCGAGCGGCTCGACGACGAGCTGGCCGCCGGCCGGCCGGCGCTGATCTGGAATGCCTTCACCACCGCCGAGTGGGACGTCGTCTGCGGACACGAGCGGGGCCAGCTGTACGGACGCGGCTCATACCTCGGCCTCAACGGCTATGCCGAGGCGGCGGTCGAGCATCTGCTGCAGGACGATGCCTGCCCGCCGTTGGGCGCGCTGTTCATCGGTGAGCGAGTGGCCGAAGCGGATGTGGAGCGGCTGGAGATCGATGCGCTGGCCGAGGCGGTGCGCCATGCCCACACGCCGGCCGATCGGTTTGTTGAGGAGCTGCGCGCCGGGTCACTGCCGTGGCGCTTCCGCGAGGGCCTGGCCGCCTATGACGCCTGGCTGCGCCGCTTTGCCGCCGAGCCCGGCCGGGTGCCCGATGCGGGCGACCGCTACTGCGCCGGCGTCTACGCGGCCACGCGGCGGTGTGCCGGCGCCTTTCTGCGCGAGATCGCGCCGCGCCACCCCGCCGCGCGCGAGCTGCTGCTCGATGCCGCCTCGTCGTTCGAGGTCGATGCCGGCTGCCTGTCGACCCTCTGCCACGGACTGCTCGGCGGGTGGCAAGGCTGGCAGCAGCCCGACGAGTCGGCCGCGGCGAAGGCCGTCGACCTGCTCCGCCGCGCGCGCGAGGCCTATGCCGTCGGGATCGAGCGGCTGGCCGCAGCGACCTACCGGCAGCCCGTCGAGGCGCCGGCCCGGCCGCCCGGCACGGCGGTACGGGTGCCCGGCGTGCGGCCGCTGAGCTGGGGCTCCGGGCGCGACAACACTTGGTGCGGGGCGCTGGTCGAGCAGCTCCGCGGCTCGCCGCACCCGTATGCCTACGCCGACCTGATGGGCTACAGCGGCCTCGCCTTCCGGCTGCGCTGGAGCAACGACGCGACGCGCATCCACTGGTGCCCCTCGTCGGCGGTGGGCGAGCTGCCCGACGAATGGCGCGCCGTGGCCGAGCTGAGCGGCTGGACGCTGCCCTGCGAGTGGCACGAGGCGGGCGGGCGCGACGAGATCGCGCTGCTCGCCCGCCTGACCGCTGAGATCGACGCCGGCCGGCCGGTGCTGGTCTACTCACCGACCTGGAGCGTCTGCCTCGCCTATGGCTACGAGCCGGGCGGGCTGCTCGACCTGGCCGACTATGACCAGGCCGACCTGCCGCACCGGCGCCCGATGGCAGAGCTGGGTCCGTTGTTCGGCTGGCGCGGCGAGTGGGGCACGCCACCGCCGCTGGCCGAGGCGCTGCGCGCCAGCCTCCGCGGCGCGGTGGCCAACTGGCGGCGGGTCCGGCACGACGGCGGCATCCCCGAGCACGACTACTGGTATGGCGCGGCGGCCTATGACGCCTGGATCGCCGATCTGCGCGGCTACGATGCGCTGAGCGAAGAGTCGCGCGCCGGTCTGCGCGAGCTCGACCCGTGGGTCTATGCGGCCCTGCTCGACGCTCGCGCCGCGGCGGTGGCCTTTCTGCGTGACCAGTCGGTGCTGTTCGACGGCGCGGCGCGGCAGGCGGTCGAGCGCGCCGCCGGGCTCTACCAGGCGGTCCGCCGCGCGCTGGAACCCCTCGCCCCCGACCGGCGGCCCGCCGGCGAAGCGGCCTGGAGCGCGGTCCACCGCGAGGCCGAGGCGGCAGTGCTGGAGCAGGCGCGGCGGCTGGACGAGGCGGCCGTCGGCGCGCTCGAAGAGGCCGTGCGGGAGTAAGCAGACGAGCCGCCGGCATCGGCGCGCGAGGCGCGCCCTACCGGCGGTTGCTGTGACACCTGTAGGGTCCGCACCGCGGACCAGCGGCCACGAGCCGGTCGGCCATGGTCCGCGGTGCGGACCCTACTTGGCTCGCAGACACCGCGCCACGGACCGCCGGCGTCCCCGCCGGCTCCGTCACCGAACCGCTATCGCCACCCCGCCGGCGCCGCGCCGGGCTTCGGCGGCGACGCATCCGGCTTCGGCTCCTCCGGCGGGTCGAAATGCCAGGTCAGGTTCGGCACGTCGGTGCCCGACTTGGCGCCGACGTGACCGTCGACGAAGCCCACGTTCATCGACCCATTGTGCGGGTAGAACAGCTCGGTCTGGCTCGAGCCCTCGAAGATCATCACGCCGTCGGCCGGCGAGGTGACCGCCACGGCGTCCATCGCGCTCAGCTCGACGTTGAACTGATACGAGGCCGGGAGGGCGACGGTTGTCGGGCAGCTCCAGATGCCGATGCCCGAGGTCATGGTCACCTGTGGGTCAGCGTACTGCTCGACAAACCCGCGGTAGTCGTCACCGGTCGCCGGCGGCAGGTGCATGTCGTAGTCGGCGGCATAGGCCAGCATGGCCAGCGACTGGTGCTTGACGTTGGCCATGCAACTCGCTTGCCGGGCCTTCTCGCGGGCTTTGGCGAAGACCGGGAAGAGCAGCGCGGCGAGGACCAAGATGCTGAGCAGCAGCAGGCCGAGGCAGCCACCGGCGATGGCGGCGATGAGGCAACCGCTGCTGTGCCGGCGGTCGGAGCGATAGCGCGGCGGTGAGGTCGACATGCCCATCCTCCAAGGCGCGTGACAGTGTCGACATTCTACACTCAGCGGTGCAGCCCTTGGTTGCGCCGACGTTGCGCGGGCGTGGAGGCAGCCTGGTGCCGGCGTGTAGGCTCCGCACCGCGGACCAGGGCTGGCGAACACGTCGGCACGGTCCGCCGTGCGGACGCTACAGCCACATCGCGC
>CAYONP010000008.1:14656-23705 GCA_964405335.1 uncultured Fimbriimonadaceae bacterium | reverse complement strand
GTCCGCACCGCGGACCACGGCTGGCGAACACGTCGGCACGGTCCGCCGTGCGGACCCTACAGCCACACCGCGCGACCTCGCCTTGGTTTGTTCACCGGACGGTGAAGTTGCGGAAGCCGAGCTGTCGGCCGCCGGCGGTCACGGTCAGGTTGTACTTGCCCGGCGTCAGCGCCGCGCCGCCGCCGAGCAGGCTGAACGAGACCCAGCCGCTCCCGCCGCAGGTCCGCTCCGAGCGGATCACCTCCTCGCCGTCGCGGGTCCAGACCGCGGTGACGGTGGTGTTCTCGGGCAGGTCGGCAAAGTCGAGTTTGCAGCTCACCTTGGTCGGCTGGTCAAAGGTGTTGGCCACGCCGGTCAGTCGGCCGCCGTTGAGCTCGACGCCGACGTCGATGTCGCCGCCCTGGTCGTCGACGTGGCGGCGGACGTAGTCGTCCCAGGTCGGTCCGCCGTCGCCCAACGCCTGCTCGAGCCGCCCAAAGTCCTGCGCCTGGGGCGAGGTGTCTTCGCCCAGCGCGGCGAGTTCGCGGTCGACATACTCGCGCCAGGCCGCGTCGCCGCCGGCCAGCGCCTGGCGCATCTCGGCCAGCGCCTTGCCCTCGGGCGTGTTCTCGTAACCGAGTGCGGCCAGGGTCTCCTCGACGTGCCGCCGCCAGGCCTCATCGGCCGCGCGCCGGCGGGCCTCCATGGTCTCTTCCGTCGGCCGCAACTGCGCGCTGACCACCAGTCCGCGGTGGCCGCCACCCATCGAGTAGCTGCCGTCGAGCCGGATGCTGAACCCCGCCGCATCGGCGTTCTGGGGCACCTCGACCGCGAGGCTGAACGACCCGCTGCCGCCGTTGCCCGGGTTGGGGATCCAGACCTTGTGTTCCTTGCGGTCCTCACCGCCGCCCCACACGGTGACGGTCAGGTCGGCGCCGTAGCCGCCGACGGCGACGGTGCCCGAGACGGTCATCGTCCCCGGCTGCAGCGTGCCGACCACCTGCCGGACAGTGGTGAAGCCCTCGCGGTCCTCGACCCCGCCGAGCGTGGCGCCGCTGACGTTGTAGCTGATCTGCATGCCGTTGAAGGTCCCGCCCGGCGGGAAGACGTTGCCGCCGGGGGCGGGCGCGGCCAGTGGGTAGCCGTGCGAGGCGAGGGCGTAATCGAGCCACGGCTCGACGCGGCCGGTGAGATAGCGCTCGAACCAGGTGCGGGCCCGAAACTCGCCGCGCTGGAGATACTCGATGGTCCGCTGCTGGTCGGCCGAGATGGGCATGTCCAGCACGACCAGCCCGCGCTGCTGCAGTTCGGTCAGCATCAGGTTCTGGGCCATGTTCAGGTCGTCGGTCGGCAGGTCGCGCAGGTAGCGCATGTAGCCGGCCCAGAACTCGTTCGGCCGCGGCGGCTCGGGCCAGCGGCGGGCGGCGGTGAGGGTGCGGATCATCGCCCGCTCGGCCCAGCTCAGCGGCGTGCCGGCCTGGCGCTTGGCCACGATGTAGTCATAGAACCGCTGCTGCGTCGGCTCCATGCCGCGGAAACGGTAGCCCGGCCGGTTCGCCTGGCTCCAGTCATAGGTGTCCGGGTCGGGAACGATGCTGGTCCACGGGCGGCCCGGAACCGGCTGCGGATCGGCTACGGCCGGCGGCCCGACCAGCCCGGCGGCGAGCACGACGCCGGCAATGCCGAAGCGCCGCCGACGCGACGATGACCCCACCATGCGCATCTCCTGTCGAGCATGAGTCTCGGCCAATGTCGTGCCAGGCTCCACCGCTGAGGCTAACAAAACAAAACCTGGGACGCGACTCGCGGTGCGCTGGCGCCGGGCTTGACGCTAGGCCGGTTCGATGGCAGACTCCGGCCGGTTTTGGTGCCGCGTTCACCGTTCTGCAAGCCGGTCCGGTCGAGCCCACGCGTCCGGGTGGTTGCTGCCGGGACCCCGAACCGTCCCCAGGAGAGCGGTCCGTTGGGAGCGCTCGAGATCCAGGTGCTGGAGCCGTCGGCCCTCTTGCGGCGCGGGCTGGCGCGCGCGGTCGACTGGCTGCTCGGCCAGCAGCAGCCCGACGGCTACTGGGTCGGCGCGCTCGAATCGAACGCCTCGATGGAAGCCGAGTGGCTGCTGGCCATGCACTTCCTCGGCGTCGACGACGATCCGAAGTACCCCGGCGTGGTCCGCGCCATCCTCCACAGCCAGCGCGCCGACGGTTCGTGGGAGGTGTTTCACGACGCGCCGAACGGCGACCTCTCGGTCACCGTCGAGTGCTATGCCGCGCTGCGCTGCGCCGGGCTCGACCCCGACAGTGACCCCCTGCGCCGCGCGCGCGAATGGCTCCTCCGCCGCGACCTGGGCGACGTGCGCGTGTTCACCCGCATCTGGCTGGCGCTGATCGGCGAGTGGCCGTGGGAGAGCATCCCGAACATTGTCCCCGAGATGATCTACCTGCCGGCGCCGTGGTGCCCGTTCAACATCTACCAGTTCAGCTCGTGGGCGCGCGGCACGCTGGTGCCGCTGATGGTCCTCTCGGCGCGCCGGCCGGTGCGCCCGCTGCCGCCGGGGCGGCGGCTCGACGAGCTGCACCCGAACGGCCGTGAGGCGACCGACTATCGCATCCGCCGCAGCTCGCACTGGTTCACCACCGAGGGGCTGTTCCACGCCCTCGACCGCGCCGCCGGCTGGTACCGTCGCCGGCGTTGGCACCCGTTCAGGGAGCGGGCGATCCGGCTCTGCCTCGAGTGGATCATCCGCCACCAAGAGGCCGATGGAGCCTGGTCGGGCATCCAGCCGCCGTGGATCTATGCGCTCATGGCGCTGAACGTCGAGGGCTACGCGCTCGACCACCCGGTGGTCGCCCGCGGCCTGCGCGCGTTCGACCCGCCGTGGGCCTATGAGCGGCACGGCGCCACCTGGCTGCAGGCCAGCAACTCACCCATCTGGGACACCGTGCTGGCCCTGCTCGGCCTGCTTGAGAGCGGCCATGCGCCCGACCAGCCGGCGGTTGCCCGGGCGATCGACTGGCTGCTCGACGAACAGGTCGACGCGCCGGGCGATTGGCAGGTGGTCGTCCGCCGGGCGCCCTCGGGCGGCTGGGCGTTCGAGTACGAAAACGACGCCTACCCCGACTGCGACGACACCGCCGTGGCGCTGCAGGTGCTGGCCAAGCTGGGCGGCGACCGGCGCGCCGAGCCGCGGGTGCAGGGCGCCATCGAGCGGGCGACGGCCTGGCTCGAGGCGATGCAGTCGAGCTGCGGCGGCTGGGCGGCGTTCGACAAGGACAACGACCACTTCCTGGTCAGCCGCATCCCATTCTGCGACTTCGGCGAGGCGCTCGATCCGCCCAGCGTCGATGTCACCGCCCATGTGATCGAGGCGCTCGGCCTGCTCGGGCGCGATCGCCACGACCCGACCGTCGCCCGCGGGCTGGCCTTCATCCGCGCCGAGCAGGAGCCCGAGGGCAGTTGGTTCGGCCGCTGGGGGGTCAATCACATCTACGGCACGGCGGCGGTGTTGCCGGCGCTGCGGGCGGTGGGCGAGAACATGCTCGCGCCCTATGTGCGCAAGGCCGCCGACTGGCTGGTGCTGCACCAGAACGCCGACGGCGGCTGGGGCGAGACCTGCGCCAGCTACATGGACGATGCGCTGCGCGGGCGCGGGCCGTCGACCGCCTCACAGACCGGCTGGGCGCTGCTCGGGCTGATTGCCGTCGGCAGCCCGCGGTACGAGCAGAGCCTCCGCGCCGGCGTCGACTACCTGCTGCGCACCCAGCGCGAGGACGGCACCTGGGACGAGCCGCAGTACACCGGCACCGGCTTTCCCGGTTACGGCATCGGCCGGCGCACCGAGCGGCGACAGCGGGCCAAGCTACCGCAGGGCACCGAGCTGAGCCGCGGGTTCATGATCAACTACAACCTGTACCGGCACTATTTCCCGCTGCTCGCCCTGGCCCGCGCCGCCGAGGCGCTGCCGGCCGCCGGCGCGCCGGCCTGGTCGGGCCAGACCGTTGCCCTGGCCGAACCACCGCGCCTGCGCGAGCGGCTGGCTCTGGTCGAGTCGACCTTCGACACCGCCGCGCTGCTCGACCGGCCGCACGATGTGCAGGAAGTGATCGGCTACTACACGCAGTCGGCCTTTGCCTGGCAGTTGTGGCACTCACGCGCCGGCGCGGTGCACATGGCCATCAACTACGATGGTGAGTATCACCCCGAAGGCCACCTCGAACAGGCTCGCATCGTGCAGCGGCAGATGGCCGCCGTCGGCGCGGGCCGGGTGCTCGAGCTGGCCAGCGGCAAGGGTTACAACAGCAGCTATCTGGCGGCGCAGCATCCAGAGGTCGAGTTCCGCGGGGTCGATGTCACCCCGCTGCACGTGCGCATGGCCCGGCGCAAGGGCCGCCGGCAGGCCAACCTGCGGTTTGAGCGGGCCGACTTCCAGCAGTTGCCGCACCCCGACGAGAGCTTTGACCTGGTCTTCGTGGTCGAGGGGCTGTGCCACGCCTTCGATGTGGCCGGGGCGCTGCGCGAGGTGCACCGCGTGCTGCGCCCGGGCGGGCGATTCGTGGTCATGGAGCCGTTCCGCCGGCCGGGTTTCGAGCTTGCCCGTCCCTCGGTGCAGTACGCCGCGCGTCTGGTCGAGGCGTCGTTCGCCATCGACTCCTTCCCAGCCGTCGACGCTTGGCTCGAGCTGGCCCGCGAGACCGGTTTCGCCGTGCTCGAGACCGAGGATCACACCGCCGCGGTGATGCCCAACCTGCGCGAGCTGCACGCCCGGGCGATGTGGTGGCGGCGACTGACCTGGGGCTCGGCGCGACTGCGGCGCCTGATGCCCTTCCTGATGCGCAACGCCGTCGCCTGCCTGCTCATGCCCGAGACCTTCGGCCCCGACTGTCGGGCGCACTGCTACGAGCTGATCGCCCTGGCCAAGCCAATCGACGGCTGATCCACCGGCCGCATCCCACTGGCGTTGGTCGATCGTTGACATCGGCGGATGGTGCCACTGGCGGCTTGCGCGCCAGTGCTGTCCAGCAGCTCGTCGGCGGCACTGGCGGGCAAGCCGCCAGTGGCACCGAGTCGGCGTTCTGAGGCACAACCTGAACGCCTCCGCGGCCGCATCCCGAACTCCCCGTTAACCCGCCCGTCATGATTCCCTGGAACCCTTGACCGATATGAGACTCGTTCTAGAATGATCTTCAGGTCGGCTGGCGTTGCCGGCGTGGTTGGCGGAGAGGTTGTGATGAGCCGGATCAGTCCACCGTAGGGCATGGCGCGGGCCCGCACAGCGGGAAGTCTGCTCGCGGGGGCGAGTGGGTCCGCCCGGCAGCGCCGGCGGTGGAGAGTGGTGATGTTGTACGAAGTGGCGATGGAGCGGACGACTCATAGTGGGTCGGTGATGGTCACCGACTGGCCTGTCTGGCTGAGCGCCGAGAATGCGCCCGAGGCGAACGCGCCGGAGGTGCACTGGTTGTTGCCGTTGGCCGAGACGGCCCGCGCAGCAGCGGCGCCCGAGCCGGACGCCGTGGCGTCGGAGAGCTAGGACACGCGGTGAAGGCCGCCGGGGACCCTGGCTCCGGCGGCCTTCGCGCGTCGAAACGTCGGAGGCCTAGCCGACGGCGTCCTTGAGCTCTTTGCCCGGCTTGAACGCCGGCGACTTGCTCGCGGGGATGTTCATCGGCTTGTTGGTCTGCGGATTGACGCCCTTGCGGGCGGCGCGATGGCGGACCTCGAAGGTCCCGAAGCCAATCAGCCGGACCCGCTTGCCGCTCTTCAGTGCGCCGGTGATCTCGGCCAGCAGCGCGTCGATCACCTTGCCTGTCTCCACCTGGCTCAGGCCGACCGACTTAGCGACGGCACTGGTCAGGTCCTTCTTGCTGACACTTTCTTCGGCCACGAAGGCACCTCCCTTTTGTTACGGACCGACACCCGCGCATCAGCCTGTCAGCCCGATGCCGCGGGACTATAGCACCCGCGGATCCGAGTGTCAACCCGCTCACAGGCCGATTTTCGCCCTTTTCGCCCGCCGCCGTGCAGAATCTGAACGACGTTCACCGGCGGCGTGGCGCGCCGGACCGATGGGCTATCATAACCGCAGGGAGCCGAACCGTGCCGCCTCGCACCGCCCTGCTCACGCTGCCGCTCCTCCTCGGCGTCGCCGCCGCACAGCTCCCGAGCCTTGAGCCCGAGCGCCTCGAACGGGCCGTCAATGCGCTCGCCGAGCCGCTGGACGACCTCAACGTCGCGCTCGACCTGGCCGCCGTCGAGGCGCTGGCCGAGCAGCTCGACGCGCCACGCCGCGAGCTCGACCAGGCCGTGAGCGCCGCGACCGACGAGCTCACCGCCGTGCAGCGACGACTGGCCGACCTGACCGATGACCAGCCGGAGCGGGCCGAGTGGCTCGACCGCCGCCAGGCGCTCGGCGAGCAACTCGCCGCCGCCACGCCGGTGCTCGACCGAGCCGACGAGCTGGCCGCGCGGTTCGAGAAACGGTTTGCCCAGGCGCTCGAGGCTTTCTGCCGTGCCGCGCCGTCGCGCCGCGCCGCCGAACTGCCGGCGGTCCTCGACGACCTGCGCCGCTGGCAGGCGCGCATCGCGCCGCACCGCGAGGCCGTCGGCGCCGAGCTGACCGCGGCCGAGCAGGCGGTCGAGCGCGAGGCCAATCCCGCGCGGACCAACCGCGTCAGCCACCTGCGCGCCGCGCTCAGCCTGCTCGACAGCGCCGAGACGCTGGCCGCCACGTCAATCGCTGAGGTCGAGAGCCAGTTGTCCGACCTCGAAGTCAGCGGCGGGCTCGACGCGCTGATCACCCAGCTCGACGACGACGAGCTGCGCGGCGCGCTCGAGCTGTCCGACCTGAACCGCATTCAGAGCGAGCTGGCCCGCCTCCGCGCCGAGGCCGGGGCCCGACGCGCCGCCGCCGAAACCGAACGGGCGAGTGTGCGCGCCGAGCTCGACAGCCTGGGCGACGCCGCCGGCGATACCGCCGCGCAGCGCAGCCAGCGCGCCGAACTCACCGCCCGGCTGGACAGCCTCGACGCCGCGCTCGCCCGGCATGACGCCTCGCTGCGCCGCGCCGACGCCGCCCTCGGGCGGGTGCAGGCCAAGCTCAAGACCACCGCCGCGCGGGCGCTGGTCGAGCTCGGGCCGAGCATCGCCGCGGTGCTGGAGGCCAACCTCACCGAGCCGCGACCCTGGCTCGAGTTCGCCCAGCGGCTGACCACCGAGGGCACCGGCTATGCCCAGCTCGGGCTGGGCAGCTTTCTGGTCCTGGCCGTCGCCGTCGGCCTGGGCATCTGGCTCGGCCGTGCCGCGGGCCGACGGCTGACCGCCCTGGCCGCGGCGCTGAGCGACCAGAGTTTCACCCAGGAGCTGCTCCGCGGCGCGGTCATGTCGACCGCCGTTCATGCGCCCTGGTTGGCCGGCTTCGGGGTGCTGGCCGCTGGCGGAACGCTGCTCGCCGGCCAGGTCGAGCATCCACCCTTCGTGGTCTACTTCGCCGCCTTCGCGCTTGGCTTCATCGTCCTGCGCACCGGCATCCGCGCGGTGCTGGCGCCGTTCGAGCCGGCGCGGAGCCTTAACCAGTATCCGCCCGAGCTCGAGTATCGCCTCGCCCGCGGGCTCTCGGTGCTGGGGCTGCTGATCCTGCTCAACTGGCTGATCATCCGCATCGCCGACGAGTTCGCCCTGGCCGAGCCGCAGCTCTATCTGGTCCGCTTCCTGTTCCTCGTCGCCCTCAGCCTCGACGCCGGCTGGCTGGTCTGGCTCGAGTCGCGGCTCACCTCTGGCCGGCGCACCAGCCGCTGGCTGGCCCTCACGCTGCTCGCCGTCGCGCTGCTGGCCGAGGCCGCCGGCTTCCGCGCGCTGGCCGGCTACCTGCAGCAGGCCGTCATCCTCACCCTCCTCGCCTGGCTGGCCTATATCGCGCTGCGCCGGCTGCTCGGCGAGCTGTTCGACCGCATCGATCAGGGCACCTATGCCTGGGCGCGGCGGCTCCGCGAGACGCTCAGCATCCGGCCCAGCGAGCCGTTCCCCGGCCTGCCCACGCTGCGCTTCGTCACTGGTCTTCTGGTCTATGTCGGCGGCGGCCTGGCCCTGCTCCGCATCTGGCTGCTCGAAGCCGGTTACACCGCCGCCGTCGCCTGGCTCAACAACGGGTTTTCCATCGGCGGGCTGACCGTCGTGCCCTGGCGGCTGCTCCAGGGCCTGCTGCTGTTCGGCCTGCTGCTCACCCTCCGCTCCTGGACGCGCGAGGCGCTGAGCCAGTCGCTGACCCGACACAGCCGCATGGACCGCGGCGCTCGCGACGCCACGCTGGCGATTGCCAACTACGTCTTCTTCGCCGTCGCCGTGCTGATGGCCGTGCGAGTGATCGGACCCGAACTGCTGCGCAATGTGGCCGTCGTCATGGGCGCGCTGTCGGTCGGCATCGGCTTCGGGTTGCAGAACATCGTCAACAACTTCGTCTCGGGCCTGATCCTGCTCTTCGAGCGGCAGATCAAGACCGGCGACTGGATCGTCGTCGGCGCCACCGAGGGCTATGTCCGCCGGCTCAACGTCCGCTCGACCGAAATCCAGACCTTCACCCGCGCCGAGGTGATTGTGCCCAACGCCGACCTGCTGCAGCAGCACGTGATCAACAAGACCCGCCACTCGCCGGTCGGCCGCGTCGAGGTGCCGGTCGGCGTGGCCTATGGCACCGACACGGCGCTGGTTCGCGAGCTGCTCCTGGAGCTCGGCCGCGCGCACCCTGAGGCGGCGGTCGACAGCGGCTCGCCGACGGTGCTGTTCATGGCCTTCGGCGAGAGCTCGCTCGACTTCGAGTTGCGACTGATCATCCGCGACGTGGACAAGTCGCTCAGCGTGCGCAGCGACCTGCTCTTCGCCATCGACGCGGCGTTTCGAGAGCACGGCATCGAAATCCCCTTCCCGCAGCGGGTGGTGGAGGTGAAGTCGGGCGAGGGAGGGGAATAACAAAAACCCCAACCGTTTTGTGCGCCGGCGCTAACGCGGCCGGGGGGGGGGCGCCGGCGCGCCCCCCCCCCCCCCCCCCGCCACACACCCCCCCCCCCCGGGCGCCCCCCCCCCC
>CAYONP010000008.1:0-14646 GCA_964405335.1 uncultured Fimbriimonadaceae bacterium | reverse complement strand
GTGGTGTTGTCGGGGGGCGTGGGGGGGTAAAAAAAAAACCCAAACGGTTTTGGGGCCCGGGGGCTCCCGGGGCGGGGCGCCGAGGGGGGGGGCGCCCGGCCCTCCGCGGTCAGAACTCCGCCGACAGGCCGGTGGTCATCTGCTGGCCTTCGTTGAAGCTCGGCCGCCCGCTGCCGTTCTCGTAGCGGAAGACGTCCCAACTGAACAGCACCTCGTTGCTCGACAGCGCGGCGAAGGGGACGCGCAGCTCGGTGCTCAGGCGGTGGTAGAGGTCGCTGTTGACCATATCCCAGTAGCCCTCGAACCGGTAGTCCCAGGTGATCGGCCGGTTGCCCCGGCGAAGGATGAACTGCCCGTCGACGGTGCCGACCAGCCGGGCGATGAAGCTCTCCTGCGGCTCGAGGCTCTCGTCGATATCGCCGCCCCGGGCACCGGCCGGCGGCGGGGTGCGCAGGCCGACCTTGTAGCCGCCCTGCACGCCGAACTCGAGGATCGGGTTGACCCCGACGCGGTAATCGCCGACCCCGGCGCCGGCGACCGGCCGCCAGCCGAGCTGGCCGACGATGCCGAGGCTGTTGAAGTTGCGGTCGGCCTCGACGCCGAGACTGAACGGGAAGGTGTGGCGCGAGCGGGCCAGGTCGGGCGCGCCCGACGGCCCGGCGCCGGCCGGGTAGCTCCAGGGCATGAGCTCCAGGTCGGCGTGGAGGTCGAACAGCCACGCACCCATCACGTCGTCGGTGCCGGTGCGGAAGTCGAGAGTCGGGTGCCAGCGCAGGAAGCTGGCCCGCTCAGTCGCGCCCTGGGCCAACTCGTCGCGCGAGGTGCCGAGGTGGATCAGGCTGGGCTGATACTCGGTCAACTGGCCGCGGTGGTAGCTCAGCCACAGGCCGAGGGCCGGCTCGCTGCGCTCGGTGTAGGTGAAGCCGCCGCCGGCACGGAAATGGTAGTCCTCGGCCGCCGCGCCGCCGAGCGTGAGGCAGAGCGCCAGTCCGGCCGTGACCATGGGTCGGATGAGCATGGTGCGTATCCTCTCTTGCGCGCGTGACCCGGCTCTACCGGGCCGGCCGCCGACCTGCGCCGCGCGGCCCACGCTCATTCGACAACCGGCAGGCCAGAGCCTCTTGCCCCAACCCCTCGGGGTCAGGTCTCGATTCCGCACTGTTGGTAATATTCAGAAGCCAATGTCGTTACCATCCACATGATCATGGGACCTGACCCCGGGGTGATGGGGTGGGCGTAATGACCGGCAGGCACGGGTCACCCTGCGATGGGACAGGACCAACCCACAGGCCGCGGCGTGGCCGCGGCGGAAAGGAACTGCTGGACATGAAGCTCCGTTGGATCGGCTCGCTGGGCGCCGCGCTGGCGCTGGGGCTGTTGACCGGCGCGTGCGAGAAGGGCCAGCCGGAGGCGGCGGCGCAGGTGCGACCGGCACCGATGGCCGGTGCGACCGGCCGGATCGGCGACCTCGAAACCACTTTGCAGGCGCTGTATGAGACGGTCAACCCCGCGGTGGTCAACATCCAGGTGACCGCTGAGCGCCAGGCGGGCGAGGCGCCGCGTTCGCCCTTCGGCATGCCCTTCCCCGGCGCGCCGGAGCAGGGCCCCGGCGGCCCGCAGTTCAGCTATGGCAGCGGCTCGGGCTTTGTCTATGACGAGCAGGGCCATGTCGTCACCAACAACCATGTCATTGCCGGCGCCAGCCGGGTCAAGGTCAGCTTCAGCGACGGCCGCGAGGTCGACGGCGAGATTGTCGGCACCGATCCCGACAGCGACCTGGCGGTGCTCAAGATCGACCCCGAGGGCCTGCCCGCGCCGGTCGCCATGGGTGACAGCACGCAGGTCAAGGTCGGCGAGCTGGCGGTCGCCATCGGCAACCCGTTCGGGCTCCAGAGCACGTTGACCGTCGGCTTCGTCAGCGCGCTCGGGCGGCTGCTGCCGGTCGACCTGAACAACCCGATGGGCAGCTACTCCATCCCAGACATGATCCAGACCGACGCGAGCATCAACCCAGGCAACTCGGGCGGCGTGCTGCTCAACCGCGACGGCCAGGTGATCGGCGTGACCTCGGCGATCATCTCACCGGCCGGCGCGTCGGCGGGGATCGGCTTCGCCATTCCCTCGGCGATTGTCCAGAAGGTGGTTCCGGCGCTGATCACCGACGGCCGGTTCGAGCACCCGTGGATCGGTTTCAGCGGCGGCGACCTGAACCCCGACATCGCCAAGGCGATGGAGCTTGAGGCCGGCCAGCGTGGCGGTCTGGTGGTCGAGGTGCTGACCGACAGCCCGGCCGACAAAGCGGGCATCCAGGGCGGCAGCCGAGTGGTCGAGTTCGACGGCATCCCGATCAAGGTCGGCGGCGACGTGGTGATTAAGATCGGCGACACCGATATCCGCGAGTTCGACGACATCGTCACCTATCTCGCCCGCTCGACCGAAGTTGGCGACACGATCAAGCTGACCGTGCTGCGCGACGGCAAGGAACAGACCATCGACCTGACCCTTGAGCCGCGGCCGAAGCGGGATCAGCCACAACCGGTCTCGCTGCGCCAGCCCGGCCCGGCGGCGCGGCCCGACGAGGCTGCCTGGCTCGGCATCCAGGGCCGCGACGTCGAGCCGGCGATGCGTGAGTCGCTCGGCCTCGACGCCGGGCAGCAGGGCGTGCTGGTGGCCGAGGTAAGCGAGGACAGCCCGGCGGCCGCCGCCGGGCTGCGCGGCGCCGAGGGCCGCGGCGGTGACGTCATCGTCGCCGTCGACAGCCACCCGGTCACCGGTCTCGACGACCTGGTCGAACAGATCGGCGAGCACCAGCCGGGCGACCAGGTGAGCCTGGGCATCCTGCGCGACGGCAAGCCGCGGACGGTGAAGGTCGAGCTCGCGGCGCAGCCGCGGTAGAACCGGCGTGGGCGACCAGATGCGACGGTCGTAGCGGCGCATCGCAATGCGCCGATTGACCCTCGCGCGCGGCCGTGATTGCGGGCGCTTTGCCATGCGCCCCTACAGCCGTCGTCGCGGCATGTGCTCTGGGCTGGCCGACGCGTGCGACGAACGGGCGCATTGCCATGCGCCCCTACATCCGTCGTCGCGCCACTCGAATTGACGCCGCGCCGTTACCGTCACGGCATGATCACGTGCCGGCCCGAGCCGACCTCGACCCGCCGGCCGAAGCACTCGACCACGCCGCTGGTGTTGCCCGGCAGGTCGACCTCGAGCCGCTCGCCGCGGCGGTAGCTCACCGTCACCGGCCCGCGAATGGTCGGCAGACGGGCCTCGAACCAGGCCAGGTCGCCGGGCGCCGGGGCGATCCGCATCCGACCGTAGCCCGCCTCGAGCGGCCGCAGGCCGACCAGGCAGCGGGCGATGACATTGCCCGGCGCGGTGCCCCAGGCGTGGTTCCAGTCCTGGTTCGGCTTGAACCGCTGGTCCCACGCCTCCCAGGTGATGGTCGCCCCCTGCCGCAGCATGTTGACCCAGCTCCGCTCGCCGTCCGAGCGCATCAGCTCAAGCGCCGCCTGCGGCTCACCCGCGGCATAGAGCGCCTCGAGCAGGTACTGCGCGCCGTAGACGCTGCAGGCGGCGCCGCGCGAGAGGAGGTGCTCGGCCACCGGCCCGCGCCGCTCGCGGGTGAGCCCGAAGGCCAGCGGCAGCATGTTGGCGTGCAGTGACGAGTGTCCGCTGCCCTCGCCGTCAACGTAGAAGCCGGTGGCCGGGTCGCGCAGCGTCGACTCGATCGCCGCGGCCACGCGCGCCGCCTCGTCGCGCCAGGTCGCCGCGTCGGCATCGTGGCCGGTGACCTGAGCGATCTCGGCCATCAGCGCCAGGCAGTGGGCACTGAACGCGTTGACCACCGTGTTGACCGGCCGGAAGTCGTAGTCGTCGCGCTCGCCGGCGGGCCAGTCGACGAGATCGCGCAGCTCGCGCGTGTCGAGCAGCCCGTCGTCGCGGACCTGCTCGCGCAGCAGCTTGCCCACCAGTGCGTCGTAATTCCGCACGAGCGAGCGGGCGTCGCCGGTCTGCTGGTAGTCGGCCCAGGCGAGCAGGATGCTGTGGAACTTCCACTCCGTCGGCCAGGTCGGGTGCTCGAGCAGATACTCGTGGCTGTGCCGGGCGAGGCTGAACTCGCGGTCGACCGCGTAGTGACTGAGCTGATTGAGGTAGGCGTCGCCCTCGTACGGGATCCGTTCCCGGTCGCCGTCGACGTAGACGCCGGCGAAGCTGGTCGCCTCGATGCTGTCGCGACACAGCTCCCAGAGCGCATTGATCGTCTCGTCGGAGCAGCGGAACTCGGCCGCCTCGCGGTCGAACGGGTAGTGGACGGCGACCTGCCGGACCATCGCCGCGGTCAGCTCGGCGACGCCCTCGACCTCGGCATAGCGGAACGGCAGCACCACACCCAGCTCGGCGGGCAGGCGGACCGCCGCGCCGCTGGTGTTGCGCGCGTCGGCCGGCGTCTCGGCGCGGTAGACGCGCCGGCCGGGCGTCGTGGTGATGGTCGACTGGGCGTAGCGCACGCTGCCGGGCGGCCGGCGGTCGATCCGCTCGCCGTCGAGCTTTTCGCCGAGGTGCACGGTCACCTCGCCGGCGCCGTAGTCGCCTTCGAGTTCGAGCCAGCCGAACATCGCCCGGCCGAAATCGACGAACCAGTGCCCCGGCGCCAGCACGATGATCCGCGCCGGCGGGCGGGGCCTGGTCTGGAGCGGATAGCGCGCGGTGACGTAGTCGGGCAGCAGGTCGGCGATGGTGAGCCGCTGCGGGGCCGACCAGGCGCTCAGGCGGTCGTTCTGGTCCCAGCAGCGGACCTGCCACCAGCAGCGCTGCCCGGCCGTCAGCGGCGCGCCGCCGTAAGGCAGGTTGATCGACTGGCTGCTCTCGACGCGACCCGAGTCCCACAGGTCGCCGTCGCCGCCCACCAGCCGTTCCTCGCTCGAGGCGACCCGCACCTGGTAGGCGGTCTGGCGCTGGTCGGTGCCGTCGGACGCGACGATCCAGCCGAGGGTCGGCTGGGCGGTGGGGATGACCGTCAGTTCGGGCCGGGCAAGCAGCTCGACGAGCAGTCCCGTCGGCGCCGGTCCGGCGGCGGCCAGGCCGGTGAGCAGCAGCCATTCGGCGGTCATGGGGTCTCCGAGTGGGGTGTTCGCGCTCGGGCGGAGGGGCCCTACGCTTGGTCCGATCGCGACAGCCCGCGATCGATGGTGGTCTCGACATCGACTTCGCGGGCCGGCGACAGGGCGGCGTCGGAGAGGTGTTCGAGCCGCGGCGGTGCGAGCCCCTGTTCGCGGGCGGCGAGGAGGCGGTCGATGCCGTCGGCCAGTTGCAGTCGCTCGGGGTTGGCCCGTCCGAGCCGGATGCGGCCCTGGTCGGTGATGATGGTGATCTGGTCGTTGGTTCGATCGGTGCCACAGATGGAGTCCCAGTCGACCAGCCGGCTGATCCGGCACAACCGCCTCTCGCGCAGGCCGGTGGGCGTCACCTCGACGGCGATCGGCCGGGCGACGCTGGCAAGCCACAGGTACGACACCGGCTGCATCGCGAACGGCACAGCGAGCAGGCCGTACCGACACGCGAGCAGGACACAGCCAACACCCGCCAGCACCACGCCGACCAGCGCCAGCCGCGGCCCCCAGGGATGGGCGGCAACTGCCGTGCCGAACGGCACGCCGAGTCGCTCCTCCAGATCGGCGACGGACAACACGCTGGGCTGCGCTTGCCCGAGTCGTGTCGCAACGACTCGCAGCAGCCGGCGCCACCCGCTCACACTTGGTTCGATCCGGATCGGCACCCCGTTGGTCTCAATCAACCCGCCGCCTTCGTTGACGTGAACCGCCACCACGGCCTGCCACGGTGTCCGGCGCGGAGCGGCAAGGACGTACGTCTCTTTGATGCTCTCACGTTCCAGCACCACGCACTGCCGGCACCCGCGCCACGGCCATGCGGCTATCGCCACCGCAGCACAGACTGCCACCGCTGCACCGAGCAGCCCGGCGATACCGCCGACGCCGCCCGCCAACCACGCCGCAAGAGCCGCGCCGCTCAGGCCAAACACCGCCAGTCGCGCGGCGAGTACCCACACGGCAGGCCGGCTTGAGCCGTCCGGCCCAACGGTCACATCGCAAACGAAGGCCTCATGAACCCTCATCCCTCCGGCCACCGCCCCCCATCCCCCTCCAGGCTCTCGCCGAGCACCCGCCGGCGCATCGCTCGGGCGGCGGTGAAGTAGCACGTCGGGTGCCACAGGTCGAACTCGCGGCAGACCTCGTCGATCGGTGGGCCGGTCGAGGCGATCACGTAGCGGCCCTCCTGGGTGTAGTAGTCGAACCGCAGCGTGTCGCCGTAGCGCTCGAGCATGGCGTCCATCTTGTCCCAGTTGTAGTCCATGTGGAGCTGCACGCTGTTCAGGTTCACCTCGGTCAGCGCCAGCGCCTCGTAGGTGCTTAGGGCGACGATCTTGCCGCCGCGGTCGACGATCCGGCCGAGTTCGGTGGGATAGGCGCAGGCCAGGTAGCAGCCCAGGTCGACGGCCCAGAACTGGACCTTCACCCCGCCGCGGTACATCGACGAGAAGACGATCACATCGGGCCGCAGCGGCCGGTAGGCGTCGCGCAGCTCGACGAAGTTGAGGTCGTAGCAGATGGCGAAGCCGACTCGGCCGAACTCGGCCTCGACGCAGACGGGCTGGGTGCCCGGCGTGATGCCGTGCTCCATCTCGCCGATGGTCGGGAACATCTTGTCGTAGCGGCCGAGCAGCTCGCCGCGGCGGTCGACATAGAGACTGGTGTTGTAACAACCATCGCCCCGGCGCTCGAACCGCGGCCAGACGATGTCGATCGAGTGGTCGCGGGCGAGTTCGGCGATCCACTCGAGTGTCCCGCCGTCGGCCGGCTCGATGTGGCGATACATCGCGTCGCCCGGCGTGCCCATCTGTGGACAGACCTCGGGGAAGGCGACCATCGCCGCGCCCATGCGGCTCGCCCGGCGGACCCAGAATCCGGTGTCGGCGCGGAGCCTGTCGCGCCGCTCGGGGGTATCGAGCCCACCGGCGGGCATGCGGCTGACCGTGGCAAGGACCGTGCGCGTGGCCATGCGCCTCTCCGCAGGAATCGTACTGCATCACGTGAATAGGCGCACGCGCCGAAGGGTAACTCCCCGGTATCGGATGGGGCCATGCGCAGGGCACTGCTCTCCGTGCTGCTGCTGACCGTCGGCTGCGGCCGCATCGCGCCGCCGCCGCCCGACGAGTACGAGGCGCCGCCGCCGCCCGACCCGGACTGGTCGGGCACGCCGATCGTCGACCTGCCGATCACCTTCACCCAGGCCGAGTGGGACGAGCAGTGGGCGGCCTACCGCGCCGTCGTGGCCGAGGCGATGGGGGTGCCGGCCGATCGGCTCGAGCCGGCCATCGGCCCGCCGCTGCACCGCGCCCAGCGCCAGGCCGCGCTGCACGCCCCGCGGCCGGCCGACACGCTGCCCGACGAGCCGATCGATGCGCTGCTCGAACAGTTGTCGCAACAACGATTGCGCACCGGCTGGGACGCCATCGACCTGGCGGCGACCGAGCGGCTGCTGTGCGATCCTGCGGTCCAGGCGCTGCCGCCGCACGCCAGGCCGATCGAGCTGGCCATCGAGCTGGCCCAGCGGATCGGCGCCGGCACGCCGGGAGCCAACTGGTTTGAGCAACCGCCGCCGGCCGACGCCGAGCGCTTGGGCATCGCCGCCGAGCGGGCGGCGAAGTGGATTGCCGCCGCGGCCTCGACGCCGGTCGAGGTCGAGGCCTGGCAGCGGATCGTCTATCACCGCGTGGTCGACAGCGGCCAGCGGGAGTTTGACCAGGCCTTCACCGGCACGGCCATGCCGGGGGTCGAGCAGGTCCAGGTGCACCTGCGGCCCTACCTTGAGCGGGCCGGGTTCGATCCGTGGCTGAAGCTGATGCTGATCGGGCGCTACCATCAGGTGCGGCTGGCGGCGGCGCCGTGGGTCAACACCTGGCGCGAGCACAGCGGGCCTTCGCCGACCATGCGTGACGACGGCCCGGCGGCCTTCGGGCCGCTGACCGAGGCGCTCGGGCTGCGGCCCGACTGGCCCGAGCCGGCCGCGGCGCTGATCAGCGTCGAGACCTACGGCGGCGATTCCGACGAGGCCACCACACCGCGCACCTGGTTCGACCGGGCCATCGCCGCGCAGTTCGACTACGAGCCGGCCTACAGCGCGTTCGGCGGTGCGCTCACCGCGCGTGCCTGGCGCGACGACAACCCAGTGGTGCTGGCCTTTGCCAACGACTGCCTGGCCACCGAGCGGTTCGAGACCATCGTGCCCGAGCAGATGGCCTGGATCGTCTCCAGCTATGTTCGGCGGCAGCAGCCGGGCAGTCGGCTGCCTGGGCTATGGGAGCCGGTCGACCGCATCTTTGCCGAGCGCGCCGAGGCGGCGCCCGAGTTGGCCGACTGCTACCGCAGCTACCACCTCGCCGCGGCCTGGGCCTATGAGCAGCATGACCAGGCGGTCGAGCTGGTGCTCGGTCTGGGCGAGCGCCTGATGCCGGCGGCGGTGGTCGACTTCGGCGCTGATCCGACGGAGATCGTCAACCGCGCGCTGCTCGAGTTCGGCCCGCACGCGGCGCCGCTGGCCGAGGCCGAGGCGGCCTATGAGGCGGGCGACGACGAGCGCGCGGTGGCCACGGCGGAGGCGATCCTGGCCGGCGACCCGCCCGAGCCGGTGGCGCAGGTGGCGCGGCTGGTGCGCGATTCGGCCAACCTGGCCCCGGCCGCCGGCAAGCCAATACGGCTCGCCGCCGAGGAGTTGCCGCTCGGCTGGCGCCGGGTCGGCGGCGGCTGGTCGGCGGCGGCAACGCAGCTCCGGCTGCCGCTCCTGTTCCACAACGACTGCGAGGTGCGCGGGACCGTCCGCCTGGCCGCGGCCGGCCCGCCCGGCACGGCGCGCGAAGAAGCACTGGTATCGCTAGCGTGGCGGGTCGGTGGCCGGTTCTGTCGCCTCGGCTTGACGACCGGACCCGAAGCGCCGCGCGATCCGACACGCCCACCCGCTTCGCTCTCGATCTCCGGGCCCCGCGTCAGCTCTGGATCCGGCTTTGCGATGTCCCCTGGCGGGGGTCTGGGTGGGGGTTTGGGCGCCGGGCCGGTCCCCGGTTTGCCGCCTGCCGTCCCACCGGCCGCGACCCCACCGCCCAACCGGCCCGAGGTCAGCCGGCAGTTGATCTTCCGGCGCCAAGCCGGCACCTGGCGTGTCTGGGTCGACGGCATCGAGGCGCCGCTGTCCAACGAGCCCGAGCCAGTCGTCGGCGCGCCCGAGCAGGCTGGTATCAGCCTCTCCTCGTGGCCGCCACCCGGCGCGTCGAGGTTCGTCGATTGGACCTACGAGCGGCTCGCCCCGGCGCCGGGCCCGCCCTGAGCGCCGCGGACGCTATGCCTCCTCCACCCCCACCTCCGCCGCCAGCCCCATCGCCGCGGCCAGCCGCTCGGCCTCGGCTTCGGCGGCACGGACCACCGCGCGCGGCAGGTCGGCCAGCGGCTCGAGGGTGACGTTCAGCCGGTCGGCGCGGCGCTCGTAGCGCCAGGTCGCCGCGACACGGCCGTCGACCAGCAGCACCGGCGCAATCCAGCCGGCCGCGCGCGAGACCCGCCGCAGATGCGCCGGATCGAGGATCCAGTCCCGCTCGCGGTGGCCCATCAGCAGCGGATCGAAGTGCGGCAGCAAGCGCACCGGCAACGGCTCCACTGCCCGCTGCAGCTCGTCCAGATCGGCCGCCAGGAGGTTGAGCCGCCGGCCGTCGACGGTCACTTCGGCCAGCTCACCCGCCAGCTCGGCGAAGGTTGCCTTGGCCTCGGACACCTGGCCGCCGGTCCAGAAGGCGAAGTCGCGCGGCGTGGCCGGGCCGTAGGCGTGGAGGTAGCGGCGGAGCAGCTCGCGCCGCGCCGTCGACTCGTCGGGCAGGGTGAACGGACCGAGCCACTGCTCCGCCTGGACGAAGGTCACCCGCTGGCCGTTCGGCGGGCCGAAGCAGACCTGCCCCCGCCGCACCGCGACGCGGACCAGGCCGCCCCAGCTATGCTCGATCAGCCAGCGCCACGATTCGTCGAGCCGGGCCACCACGGCATCGGCCAGCGCTTCGCGCTCGAGCGGGCCGCCGCGCAGGCTGTCCACCAGCGCGGCGATGACCGCCTCGACCCGCACCGGGTCGACCTCGGCGCGCTTCATCCAGGCCGCCAGTTGCCGCTCGCCATCGGCGCGCAGGGCCGAGGCGACCGGCGGCCACAGCTCGCGGGGCAGGTAGTGCAGCGTGCCGCGGGCGGTCCAAGCCTTGACCAGCGAGCGCTCGCGCCAGAGTGCCTGCTCGACCGCCTCGACGGTGCCGCCGCAGCGGACGGCCAACTGCAGCGACCCGGCGACGGCCACCTGCGCCTGTGCCCCGAGGAGGTCGCCGGCCGCGGCGGTGAGCGAGGCCGCCGGGCTGAGCAGGTGATGCCGCTCCAGCCGGTAGCGGCGGAGTTGCGCCGGGGTGATGGTCATCGTCGCTCCATGCTGCACAGCCCGACAGTGTAGCTCGCCGACTTGACGGATTGACTGAGGAGGTTGAGCAATCGTCGCCGACGAGTGTAGACTCGGGGCCGGGGAGCGCTCATGCGTCGAATCCTGTGGCTCGCCGTCGGCTTGACGCTCGTCGTCGCCTGCCGTCGCACCCAGACCGCGGTGCCCTCGCCGCCGCCCCTGATGCACCCGCCCGAGAGCACGCCATCCGGCACGCCGGTGATTGGCGCCGGCGCCGGTACCAGCGTCGACGATCCGGCGCCGCCGCCGACCTGGCCGGACATGTCCGAACCGCCGCGCTGGTCGGGCATGCCGCTGAGCGAGGTCAAGTCGGCCAGCAGCGGCGCCGAGGTCGAGGCCGCCTGGCGCCAGTACGGCAAGCTGGCGGTCGATTGGTACCGCCGGCACGGCAGCCGGAATGCGAAGTGGGACAAGCTGGTCGAGGAGCTGCTGGCCAACGAGCCGGCGGCCGTGATCGCGGTCGACTCGGCGGCCTGGGGCCCGCGCGCGCCGCAGGTCTACCAGGCGCTCGACGAGGCGCGCTGCGACGATCCGCTGGCGCTCAGTCACCTGGCGCCGTGGAGCGACGCCGGCTGGAATCGCGACTATCGGCCGGTGGTCTGGAAGGCGATTGAGCAGACCGGCAAGCTCGGCGTCCCGGCCGAACTGCGACCGTTCGAGTCGCCGTTGGAGATCTGCTTCATCGACACCGGCCGCGAGTCGGCGGACCAGGCGAAGCTGGCCAAGGCAGGTGAACTGGCCGCCCGCTGGTTCGCCGAGGCGGCGGCCAAGCCGGTGGCCATCGACGGCTGGCAGCGGCTGGTCTGGCAGCGCTTTGCCATCCTCGGGCAGCAGCACACGCCCGAACTGAGCAAGGAGATGCTGGCCGCGCTCGGCGAGCACAAGGCCGACCCTTGGCTGGTCGAGATGTTCGCCGGTTTCACCGCCTACAACGCGGCGCTCATGTCGCGTGGGACCGACGTCGCGGCCAACGTCTCCGACGAGCAGTGGGCGGGTGCCGCGTCGCACGGCACCCAAGCGTACGAGCACCTGTGTCGGGCCTATGAGCTGCACCCCGAGTGGCCCGAGCCGTGCGTCTACCTGATCTCGTTGGCCATGGAAGGCAGCGTCGAGATGCCCGAGACGCCGCGCGACTGGTTCGACCGCGGGGTCGCCGCGCAGTTCGACTGGATGCAGCTCTATGCCCAGTACATCCTGGCGCTCCTGCCGCGCTGGGGCGGCAGCCACGCCGAGATGCTCGCCTTCGGCCGCGAGTGCGCCGCCACCGCCCGCCATGACACGCCGGTGCCGTACATACTGGTCGAGGTACTGGCCCAAGCGGCCTATCGCGACCGGCTCGAGCTGTGGGCCATGCCCGGGCTGTACGACGAAATCAAGGCGGTGATCGACCAGCGCATCGCGGTCAGGCCGAGCCTGACGCCTGGGCTCCGTTCCGCGCTCGCCGCGATCGCCTGGCGGGCCGGCCGGCCCGACGAGGCCGCCGCGCTGGTCAAGGAGCTGGGCGACAAGTTCAGGTCGGAGCATGTCGATTCGGCCGTGAGCTTCAGCCTGGGCCGGTTCTACACCGAGGTCATCCTCGACCGCGCGCCGCACCAGGCGACCTGGCGCGCGGCCGAACAGGCGGCCGGCGAGGCGGACTACGCCGCCGCCGCAGAGGCCTATTCTAAGCTGTTGGCCGCTGACCTGCCGCCCGGCGCGAAGGCGATGGTTAAGCAGCGGCACGACTTCATGGCCGAACGGGCGACCGAATCGCGGCGCACCCTCGACCAGTACGAAGCCGACCAGTCGGTGGCCGCCGAATCACCGCCGTTGATCGCCGCCGTGCTGAGTTGGGACATGATCAAGCTGCGCGAGCTGCTGGCCGCCGGGACCGACGTCAACCAGCGCGACGCCGAGGGCAAGACGGCGCTCTACTGGGCGGTGGCGAAGGACCTCGACGGCCCGATCAACCAACTGCTCGACGCCGGGGCCGACCCGAACCTGGCCGATGCCGACGGCCTGACGCCGCTCCACCTCTGCGCCCGCGAGGGCAAGCAGACGGTGGTCATGCGGCTGCTGCAGGGCGGGGCCGACCCGAAGCTGAAGGACAAGGCCGGCAAGACCGCCGCCGACCTGGCCGCCGCCGCCGGGCACGACGGCGTGGCGCAAGTCATCCGCGGCGCCCAGTAGTTCGGCTCAGTTCGGAAAGCAGCGGTACATGCTGACGCCGCTGATCGCTCCGCCGATGGTCCACAGGCTGGCGGCCACGTAGTCGCCGAGGATCAGACCGAGGAAGAAGGGCACGGCGCGGCGATAGGCCTTCATGCCGCCGGCCCGGAGCAGCGCCAGCTTGATCGCCCAAGCGACCAGGAACGGGCACCACAACAGGTCCATGATGAAGGTGTAGCCGACCGCGTAACCGAGCGGATGGAACGGCCACCACAGGAGCCGCGTGCGGCAGGCGATGAGCAGCAGCGTCAGCGCCGCGCCGACCGCGCCGCCGCCGAGCGCGGCGAGATCGGGCGGCTGCGCCACGTCGAGCCAGGCGCGGGCGTGGTTCCAGCCGACCAGGCCCATGTTCTTGCGCCACGGGTTGACTCGCGCCGTCGCCGCGCCGTGCTCGTAGTACAGGTTCAGGCTGAACCAGAGCGAGCAGACGATCCCCAGCACCGTCGCGGCGAGCATGGCCCAGGCCAGCCGGCGCTGGTTCATCTCGAGGGTGCCGGCCAGCTTGAACGCCTCGATCTGGTGGCCCGGCGAGGCGCAGCGGTAGTCGAGGTGGAACCACATCGAGCCGCCCAGCGCGGTCAGCGTGCGCGGGCTCAGATTGCCGCTGCCGGCCCAGCGCACGACCAGTTGGCACGGGTTGTGCCACGGGCCGAAGGTCCAGGCGCAGCCGGCCTCGGCGCGGATGCGGGCCATGGTGATCATGTACAGCAGCCAGGCGGCGACCAGCCCAGCGGCCGGCGCCAGGCTCATCCCCAGCGCCGTGCCGAACCAGATCAGCGCCGCCGTGCCGGCGACGAAGCCGAGTGTCGCCCAGCGGAACGCGATCGGCTCGCCGCGATCGTCGACCGCGCCGCGCCGGGCGACAGTCGCCCGCCAGACATCGCGCAGGTGGTCGCGGCTGAGCCACAGGGCGAGCAGGGCGATCATCAGCCAGGCGCCGACGCTCTGCTCGGTGCTGTAGGGAAACCGCGCCAGGCCCGGCGGCGAGCCCGGGTCGCGGAAGCCGACCGCCACCGCCGCGACATCGCCGGCCTTGCGGAGCAGGTAGAAGAACCAGCAACTGAACGAGACATCGAGCGAGAGCAGGAAGGCCAGGCCGATGGTGTTCGGGTGGAACGCCAGCGGGAAGTAGCCGAGCGCATTCCACGGCCGCTGCTTGAGATAGAGCCCGAGGTCGAGCGGCGGGATCGGCTTGACGGGGATGTACGGCACCACCGGATAAAGGAAGCTGATGCTGTTGTGGCTCTGCAGCGAGGCGGCGAGGAAGAAGCCGAGCCAGAACAGCCGCCGGCGCAGGAAGCTGCCCTCGCCGCGGCTGCGGACCATCTCGAGCGGGAGGTAGACGATCGGGAAGGTCAGCCGCTCGCGCTCGACCCAGGGCCGGCGCAGGATGGCCATCAGGCACAGGGTGGTGACCAGCACGACGAGCAGGAACGCGCTCCAGACGCCAAGCGGCGCGAGCCAGGCGCGGACGAACTCCGGCTGCCAGAAGGTCGCGTGGCCGTTGAAGAAGGCGTCGATCGCCGCGCGGCCGCCGTCGGTCTGTGGATCGGGCGCGAACCAGCGCGGCAGGAGCGGCCACAGCTCCGACCACCGATTGGTCTCATTATGATAGTAGTACAGATTGCACAGCGCGGGGGTGAGGAAGCCGATCACGCCGATGCCGCCGACGGCGGTGGCCAGGCTGAGCATCACGTAGATGGTGATCAGCTCGCCGGGAGCCAGCCGCCAGCGCGGGTTGAGTCGCTCCAGCAGCGGGTTCAGGGCGACCAGCACGAAGAGAATGAAGGTGACGCCGATGAACAGCGAAGTGCAGGTGATCTCGGTGGTGCCGGTCATCATCTCCGAGACGGCGATCCACTGCGCCTTGACGGGGAT
>CAYONP010000007.1:76462-89353 GCA_964405335.1 uncultured Fimbriimonadaceae bacterium | reverse complement strand
GGGGTGACCCACCGGCTGCCCGAGCCGTACTTAGTGCTGGCCACCCAGAACCCGATCGACCTGGAGGGCACCTACCCCCTGCCCGAGGCGCAGCTCGATCGCTTCCTGCTCAAGCTCAAGGTAGACTACCCGACGCTAGCCGAGCTGGGTGAGATTGTCGATCGCACCACCGGTCGGCAGCAGGCGGCGCCCGAGCCGGTGCTCGACGGCGAGCAGATCCGGTCGATGGGCGAGGTGATCCGCGCGATGCCGACCGCCCCGCACGTCCGCGACTACGCCTGCCGGCTGGTGCTGGCGACGCATCCCGGCCCGGGCGACGGGCAGGTCGGCCGGGTGGGCGAGTTCGTCCGCTTCGGCGCCAGCCCGCGCGGGGCGCAGGCGCTGCTCTTGGCGGCCAAGGTCGAGGCTCTGCTGGACGGGCGCTACAACGTCGCCTTCGACGACATCGACACCGTCGCGCACGCCGCGCTGCGCCACCGGATCATCCTCAACTTCGAGGGCGAGGCGGCCGGGGTCGACAGCGACCAGATTATCGACGAGGTGATCCGCGCGGTGCCGCGCCAACCGGAGTGATCACCGGCCGGGCAATCGCGGCTCGGGCGTCGGCTCGACCATTTGCCGCATCCGCCGCCGGCCCTCGACCGCCTGTGGCAGGCTGGGCGAGCAGGCGAACGCCTCGTCATAGGCGCTGGCCGCCGCCGCGCGGTCGCCCAGCTTCTCGCAGACCAAGCCCAGTGCGCAGAGCAGCGCCGTGTTGTCGGTGAAGGCCGGCGGCGGCGGCGTGGCCCAATTGCCGGGCAGCATCGACTCGAGCAGGCCGCGCAGCGCGCCGCCGTGCGCGGCGAAGCCCTGCTCGACCAGGCGGAGCAGCGGCTCGGGCGGCGGGCGCAGCGCGACCAGGCGCCGGATCACCTCGCCGGACGCCGCCAGATCGCCGCGCTCGAGCAACAGGCCGGCCAGCGCCTCGAGCGTGACCGCATCGTCGGGCTGGGCGGCCAAGGCCTGGCGGTACGCCGCGACGGCCCCGTCGAGGTCGCCCTCGGCGCGGGCCAGCTCGGCCAGCCGGCGCGGCCAGAGCGTCTGCTTCGGTTCGGCCGCGGCCAAGGTGCGATAGACCTCACGCGCCTCGTCGCTCCGGCCCTGGCGGGCCAGGAGCTGGGCCCGCGCATCGAGCGCAGCAGGCCGGGCATCGCCGCTGCCGGCCAGCGCTTCGAGCCGCGCGGACAGCAGCTCGGCGCGGCCGGTGTCGAGGGCGCGGTTGAGCAGCGGGCCGACCAGCGCCCGTCGGGTGACGCCGGTCTGCAGCAGCTCGACCCCGGCGCTGAGGCCAAGCTCGGCCTGCTCCGGCGCGAAGGTGGCCAGCCAAGCCTGGTAGAAAGTGCCGTCGGTCGGCGCCAGCTCGGCCAGCTCGCGGGCCCATCGCCGCGCCTGGCCGTCGGCCCCGGCCTCGCCGTGCAGCCGCACCAGGGCCAGCCGGCTAGCCATATCCTGGCTGGCCCGCCGCGCCGCGGCGGCGTAGTGCTCCATCGCCGCCGGCTCGTCCTCGACTTGCTCATAGGCCGCGGCCAGCCGGGCATGGAGCGTCGCGCTGCCGGGATGCGTCTCGAGCCCGGTCAACCAGATCGCAATCGCGCCGGGCCGGTCGTCGCGCTCCCAGGCGATGTCGCCCAGCGCGGCGATGGCCAGGTCGTTCTCGCGGTCGGCCTCGGCCAGCCGGGCGCAGAGCCGCGCGGCCGCCTCGAGGTTGCCGCGCCGCCGCTCGACCTCGACCAGGTCATAGAGCGCCGCGGGGTGCCTCGGCTCGGTCTGGAGCAGTTGCTCGAGCTGCTCGGCCGCTTCGTCGAGCCGGTCCTGAGCGGCCAGGATGCCGGCCAGCTCGAGCCGGCTCGGCGTGTGCCCGGGCAAGGAGCCCAAGATCCGCCGGCACAGCCCCTCGGCCGGCTCAAACGCCTCAATCCGCGCATACTGCCGCGCCGCGCGGAGGAGCACCAGCGGCTCGCCGGCGGACTCGGCCAACTGCTCGTAGCAGCGGGCTGCCTTGCGCGCCCGGCCGGTGTGCTCATAGGCCAGGGCGAGGTACTTGAACAGGTCGGCCGGCGCACCGGGCAGCGGCGGGCCGCCGGGCGGGAAGAGCGGCTCGAGCAGCTCGACAATCGGCTCCCACGAGAACTGCTCGAAGTGGATGGCCGACAGCCGCAGGCGCAGCCCGGCATCCTGCGGCAGCTTGGCCAGCAGCTCCTCGAACAGCCGCCGCGCCGCCTCGGCATCGCCGGTGGCCAGCCAGACGTCGGCCAGCATCACGGTGTACTCGATCCGCCCGGGCTGCCGCCGGCGGAGCGTCTCGAGCAGCCCGATGGCCATGCCGGCCAGCCGGCGCTGCATCAGCATCTGCAGCACTTGGGGTACCAGCTCGGGCCGATCGAAGTCGCGCAGGGTCAGCTCAATGGCCCGCCGCGCGGCGGTCTGCTGCTCGGCGTTGAGCAAGGCATCGATCCACTGCATGCGGAGCGTCAGGTCGCCCGGCTGCATCGCGATCAGGCCGCGCACCTCGGCCGCCGCCTCGAGCCACTGGCCGGCCTGCGCATGGGCGGCGATGAGCTGTCGTCGCGGGGGGATGAGCGTGGGCCGGAGATTGACGATCCGGCGCAGGTAGGGCGTGGCGGCGGCAAACTCGCCGCGGCCGAGGTGGTAGCGTCCGAGCCACTCGCAGGCGGCGCCGATCATGGCCGGATCGGTGGCCAGCTCGGTCACCCGCCGCCAGGCCCGGGCCGCCTCGTCAGGCTGATGCAGTTGCTCGTAGCAAGTGGCCAGCCCGCCATAGGGCCGCGGGTCGTCGGGCATCATGGCGGCGAGCTTCTTGCCCCACTCGAGCGCCTCGGCGAAGCGGCGCTGTCCGAGCAGGAGCTGGGCCATGAGGCCAACCGCCTCGGGGTTGTCGGGCCACAGCCGTAGGTGCCGGCGCAGCGCCGCGGTGGCGGCGACCTCGTGCTTCTCGGCGAGCAGCACCTGGGCCAGCAGCAGGTGGGCCTCGGCCCGGTCGGGGTCGGCGCGGATGGCGTCGCGCAGCGACAGCTCGGCGCCGGTGACATCGCGCTGGGCAAGCTGCGCGCGGGCGAGCAGCACCTGCGCCCAGGCATCTTCGGGCGCGTTGGCGAGCAGCTCGAGCAGGATCCGCTCGGCGTCCTTCGGCTGCCCCGCCTGCAGAGCGAGCATGCCGCGAAAGCGCACCGTGGCCTGGTGTCGCGGCGACTCGCGGAGGATGGCATCGACCGCCGCAAGCGCCTCGGGGCCGCGTCCGAGCCGGGCCAGTTGCTCGGCCACCCCGAGCCGGGCGGAGTAGCGATCCGGCTGATTCTCGATGCTCTTCTGGTAGTTGGCCAGCGCCGCCTCGACGGCGCCCCACGAGGCCAGTCCGTCGGCCAGTTGCTCGTAGTAGGCGGCGGCGGCGGGGCGCGCCTCGGGCACCAGGCTCGGTGCGGGCAGCAGCCGGCCTCCGGCGGTGGCCAGGACGACCAGCGCGAGGAGGCTCATCCCCGGACCGCGCCGCCGCTGTCGCGCGGGCGCGGCGGCAGCGGTCGGAGGTCGGCGGGCAGCGGTCGCACCGCCGGTATCGCGCGATAGCCGAGATAATCGTCGAGCACCACGCCGCCGAACCCGGGCGCGCCGCTGTGCTCGTAGAGCAGCGACCGCAGCAACTCCTCGACGAACCACTCGTCGCGACCGAACAGCGTCACCAGCGATGGCAACGTGCTGCGCGGGTATTGCAGCTCGAGGCGCAGAAGCGCCTGCTTGCCGGTCTGGCCGGCGTAGCGCAGCACCAATTCGCTGGCACGACCGATGTCCGTCGTCTGGCCCGGCATGTTGTGCACGACGACATAGTCGCCCAGGTCGACCAACTGTTCGTGCACGAACTGGACCCGGTCCTGGTCGCCCACCGGCACCCGCAGCCAGGCCGGGAAGGTGACCCCCACCGCGAGCCGCAACCGGCCGTGCCGCGGGCCCTGCAGATACTGCTTCAGCCCGCGCATGACGGTCAGATACTGGCGCAGCAGCTCCTGGTTCTTCAGCTCGATCGGCGCGATCGTCGCGCGATCGTAGTAGGGTGCGTCGGGGTACGTCGTGTCGGCCGACTCGAGCGCCGGATCCTCGCCGGGCGGCAGTTCGGCGGGCCGCTCCGCCGGCTGCCGTCCGCGCGCGCCGGTGAGCACATCACGGCGGCTGGTGACGCCATTGAGCAGATCCTCCTCGGCCGGCGGCTCGAGCTCATCGGGCGGCGCGAACAGCCGCTGCAGCTCGCTGAACAGCGGAAACTCGAACAGCACGCCGTCGAACTGTTCGCCCGGCCGGGAGCGCTCGCAGAAGGCGGTCAGCCGCTGCAGCGCGTCGAGCGCGCGACCGTGGTCGGCAATCCAGCCGGTGTTGCCGACGATCGCATGGACCGACAGCCCCTGGCGATGCGCATTGGCCAGCAGTTGCCGCCAGCCGAACTCGTCGAGTGGCGACAGGCCGGCGCGGGCGGTCAGCGTCGGGACGGTGACGAACAGGCGGGTGATGCCCTTCTGCCGGCAGAAGACCAGCAGCTCGGCCTGGCGCGCGCGATCGGTCGCGACGGTCACGTCGCGCACGGTCAGGGCGCGATCCTGCCGGCGCTGGCGGAGCAGGTCGCTGTTATACTGCCGGAGCGCGTCGACCTGCGGATCGGCCGCCGCCGGCGCGAGTTGGACCACCGCGCAGACGAGCCAGAACAGCCGACGTGTGATCATGGTTATGGAGCCTCGCGGTCGGCCACACATCGCGGGGAGTGTAGCATAAGGGAATCGGCCGTGTCCAATCCGCGTCTGGTCACCATCCCGCTCGCCGTCGGCTTGCTGCTCGCCCTGTGGAGCGTGACCGCCCGCTGGCGCGACGAGTCGGCCGATCGTACCGTCGCCCTGGTGGTCGATTACAGCGAAGCGACCGCCCTCGCCGCCTACGCCGGCCAGTCGCTCGACGAGACGCTCAGCGAGCTGGCGACCGCCGGCGTGACCAGCGTCGCCGTCGAGGAGCCGACGGTGAAGGACCTGGTCGAGGCCGGTGTGCTGACGGTCAGCACCACCTCGTCCGGCACGCGGATGACGGCGCCGAGCCTGGGCGGGCCGGGCCTGGCCGCCGTGCAGCGGTTGCACGAGCGGTTCGGCGGCCTGCGCAGCCTGACCGGCATCGACCTGCAGGCGGCCTGGTCGGCGCTGTCCGACGCCGGCGCCGGGCTCGACCCGCTCGCCATCCAGACCGTCCAGAGCCACCACCTGAGCGTCACCGCGCGGCTGCTCAACAGCCCCGGCAGCCGGCCGGGCGACATCGTCCGCGGCATCGGTCAGGCCGCGGCCGCCGGCGCCGGGCTGCTGATCTTCAGCGGCGACCAGGTGCTCGGTCATCCGGAGCAACTCGACGACACGCGCGCCGCGCTGGCAGCCGCCGAGCTGGCCTGGGGGCGGGTCGAGTTCAGCGCCCAGAAAGGCGAAGCCGGCCTGGCCGAACGGCTGCTCCGCGGCGACGACGCGCCCGGCTATCTGCGGGTGCACAGCATCACCGTCGCCGAGATGGCCAAGTTGCCCGCCGGCCTGGCCGTCGAGCGATACCGCCGCGCGGTCGAGGAGCGCGGCGTGCGGGTCTGCTTCGTCCGCCTGCTCACCGGCGCCAGCGAGCATCCAGTGGCGCGCAATGCGCGCTTCGTCGCCGACATCCGCGAGGCACTCGCGGCGTCCGGCTACCAGCTCGGCGACCCGCAACCGGTGCCTGTGCGACATGCCGAGCCGTGGCGGCTTGGTCTGATCGGCGCCCTCGCCGTCGCCGGCGCCGCGGCGCTGCTGCTGGCCTGGCTGACGGGCGAGTTCGGAGGCGGCCGCTGGCTGGCCGCGACGGTGCTCATCGCCCTGCCCGCGATGGCGCTGAGTTACTGGCAGCCGGTCCACGCGGCCCGGCTGCTGGCCCTCCTCGCCGGCCTCTGCTACCCCATCCTGGGCGGGCGGTGGGCGCTGGCGCGGCTGGCCGATGTGTCGCGGCCCGTGTCGCGCTGGCAGGCGGTCGGGCTGCTCTGGGGCGCCGTCGGCTGCAGCGTGCTCGGCGGCCTGTGCGTCGCCGCGTTGCTCATCGACACGCGCTTCCGGCTCCACCACGACCAGTTCCTCGGGGTCAAACTGTCGCAGCTCGGGCCGCTGCTCGCCGTCGGCGCGATGGCCGTTTCGGGACTCAGCTTGCCGGGCGTCGGCTGGCCCGCCGCGCGCGCTCGGCTGGCCGACTTCTGGCGGCGACCGGTGCTCGTGCTCCACGTCGCCGCCGCGGTGGCCGTGCTCGTCGCGGTGGTGGTTCTACTCATCCGCAGCGGCAACGAGGGTGCCGACGTGTCGGAGAGCGAGCTGCGGCTGCGCGCGCTGCTCGAAAACAGCCTCGGCGCGCGGCCGCGGTTCAAGGAGATGCTGCTCGGCCATCCCGCCCTGCTGCTGGCCGGCCTGGCGGCGATGCGCGGCCGACGCGAGTGGGTGCCTGGGCTGTTGCTGCTCGGCATGGTCGGCGTCGCCTCGACGCTGAACACCTTCTGCCACGTGCACACGCCGCTGGGCCAGTCGCTGCTGCGCACCTTCCACGCGCTCTGGATCGGCACGCTGCTCGGCCTGGCCGCCGACTGGCTGCTGGCCTGGATGCGAGTGTGGCCGAGGCGCGACGATGCCTGAGGCGCCGCGCCGGGTCGTCCTCTCTGGCTACTACGGCTACGGCAACCTCGGCGACGACGCCATTTATCAGGTGCTCACCGGCGCTCTGGTCGCCGCCGGCTGCGCGGAGATCGTCGTCCCCGCCGGCGACGCGGCGCTGCTGCCGCCCTGCCCCGTGGTGACTCCGGTCGGCCGCTTCGCTTGGCACCGCATCGCCACCGCCCTCCGCGCCGGCGCCGTGCTGATCAGCGGCGGCGGCGGATTGCTGCAGGATGAGACCAGCTTCCGCTCCCTCGCCTATTACCTGGCGCTCATGCGCCTGGCCCGCGCCTGCCGGCGGCCTTACGCGGTCGCCTTCTGCAGTCTCGGCCCGCTGCGCCGGCGGCTGAGCCGCGGGATGGTGGCGTCGGCGCTCCGCCGCGCGAGCGCCGTGGTCGTCCGCGATTCGGGGTCGGAACGACTGGCGGCCGAACTCGGCACGCCGGCCGAGCGGCTGACCCGCGCACCCGATCTGGCCTTCGCCCTCGAGCCGCCGGCGGCCGAGCCGCGCGGCTCGATTGCGCTCTGCTTGCGACCCACTCGGCACACCGAGCGAGTCTGTGCGGCGGTCGGCGACTGGCTCGACCACCTGCCGCCCGAGACGCCGGTGCGGTTCGTGCCGTTCGCCGGCGAGGACGAAACACTGGGCCGTCGCCTGGCCGTCGAGCGACCGCTACTGCACACCGTTCGGCGGCCGAACAGCGTTCACGAGCTGATGGGCGAGTTGGCGGCCGCGCGGCTGGTCATCGCCGAGCGGTTCCACGCCGCGGTGCTGGCCGTCCGGCTCGGCGTGCCGTGCGCGGTGATCGAGTACGACCCGAAGGTGACCGGCCTGGCCGCCGACCTCGGCCTGGCCTGCGCCGGCCCGGATGCCGCCTTGACGGCCGAGCGACTGTCGCACGCGGTCGCCGCCGCCGCCGGCGTCTCGGTCGACCCGCGGCCGCTGTCCGAGCGGGTCGAGACGGCGCTGCGAACGCTGTTCGCCGCTCTTGCGGAACCGTGACAGAGGGCGTGAAACCTCGCCGCGGGCTGGGTTTCTGACTGACCACCGCAGCCTCGAATCGGCTCCGCGCCGCTGGTCGGCCCGTTGACCGTTCGTGTATCGAACGCTGTTCGGGGTGGTTGTCACGACCGACTCGGCATGATAGAATCGGGCTTGGTGTGAATCTGAGTCCGGCGGTCCAGGGGCAGGGAACCGTTGTGCCGTCCCGGCAACGGCTCGGCCGGGTATCGGCGGCAGCGGGTTCGGGAGCCTGGCATGGCCTATCAGACGCGACGCTATAGCTATGACGACGACTCGTCGTCGGCCCAGAATCTGTGGATCATCGTGCTGGTCGTCGGCGCGATGGTCGGCTCGTTCGTCTTTGGCCGCTACGTGCTCGGCGACCGGCTACGCCGTGATGCCGCCCCGATGCGTGACGTGGCGGAGGAGCCGAGCCTCGGCCAACCCGCGCCGCTCGGCGGGTCGGCCTATGCGCAGGTGCCGACCACGCCGCTCGACCAGGACGCCAACGCCGTGACCGGCACCGCGCCCGAGGATGTCAGCATCGTCTCGGCCGAGACCGAGGCTCAGCTCGACGGTCAGATGCCCGCCGCGACACAGCAGCTTGAGCAGGCGATGACTGATCCGCCGCAGGACCGCGAGGCCGAGCGTCTGCGCGCCGAGCGCGAACGTCAGCAGGCCGAGGCCGAGCGCAAGAAGCGCGAGGAGGAGGAGCGACGGCGCGCCGAGGCCGAGCGCAAAAAGAAGGAAGAGGAGGAGCGACGGCGCGCGGCGGCCGCGGCGCGACCCACCCCACCGCGTGAGACCCCGCCGACCGCGGCGTCACGCCCCGCGGCGACCGGCAGCGGCGAGCGCCCCGCGCCCGCGCCGGCCGACCCGACCCCGCCCACCGCGGCGGCGGCGAACACCGGCAGCGGCCGATTGGTCCGGGTTCGCGCCGGCACCTTCAACAGCGCCGAGGCCGCGGCCGAGCGCCAGCGCCAGGTGCGTGACGCCGGCCAAGAGGCGATGGTGCTGGTTCGCGAGGTCAACGGCGACAAGGTCTTCGACGTGCAGGTCGGGGCGTTCGAGAATCGCGACAACGCGCAGGCGCTGGCCAACACGTTGCGGCAGCAGGGCATCGAGACGAGCGTCAGCGATTAGGCCGGCGAGGATCGTCCCCCGCGCCGCCGAACCCCGCCGGCCGGGGAGCTGACGTGACCGAGCCGCCGCGCGTCGATGCCGAGCTGATCCGCCGCCTGAACCGACCCGAAATCGAAGCCACCGCCGTGCGGCTCCGTGCCATGGCCGCCGCCGGCGGACCGGGCGCCCCGCCCGAGGTCCACCGCTTCGGCCGGGCCACCGCCTTCTGCTGCCCCGCCCTGCCCGAGCTGAACTTCTACAACGTGGTGTGGAACCTCTCGACCGAGAATCTGGGCCAGCTCGACGACATCCTCGGCGTCTATCAGCGCCACGGCATTCGCACGCGGGTGCGCGCCTTTCCCGGCCTGATTGACCACGACGTCGAACGCGCGCTGGCTGCCGCCGGGCTGACCGCACAAGGTTGGCTGTGCCTGCTCTACCGTCTGCCCCAGCCGGTGCCGGCGCCGGTCGATGGCGTCACCGTGCGCCGGGTCGGGCCCGACGAAGGCGTGCTTTTTGCCGACACCATGATGGAGGGGTTCGGCTTCGCCCCCGAACAGCGCGATGCCGCGCGGCCGGCCATCGCCGGCTGGACCGAGATCGATTGGTTCTGGTGCTACCTGGCCGAGGTCGACGGCGAGCCGGCCGGCATCGGCGTGCTCGAGTGCCTCGACGGCGTCGGCTACCTGGCTGCCGCCTGCACGGTCGAGTCGGCCCGCGGCAAGGGCTGCCAGAGCGCTTTGATCACCGCTCGCATCCGCGACGCTGCCGCCGCCGGCTGCGACGTGCTGTGTGTCGAAACCGGCTTTGCCACCCAGAGCATGAAGAACCAGGAGCGGTTCGGCTTCCGGCTCGCCGCCACCGCCTGCGACTGGGTGCAGCCGCGGCCGGCGAGCGCCTGATTGACCGCCGGCCGGCCGGACCATACTTAAGCTATGCAGACCGACACCAATGGCTGGCTACCGGTCGATCGCGAACTGCTCGACCGGCTGACGCGGCCCGACCGCGAGGCCTGGGCAACTCGGCTCGAGCTGGCGGCGTGCCACGCCACCGATCCGCTCCGCGCCCCCAAGGTGCTGCGCTACGGCGACTGCACCGCCTGCCTCGCCCCGGCCACGCAGGGCCACTCGTACTTCAACATGGTCTATGCCCTGAGCGCCGAGGAGCTGCCCCACCTCGACGAGCTGCTGGCGGCGTATGAGGAACGTGGCATCAAGCCCGCGGTGCAGGTGATGCCCGGCTACGCCGACGAGGCGGTGGGCCGGGCGCTGGTGGCGCATGGGCTGGCGCCGCGGAGCTGGATCGGCGTTCTCTACCGCCCGGTCGAGCCGCTGCCGACCGGCAACGGCCTGCTGGTCCGGCAGGTCGACGCCCACACGGTCGAGGACTTTGAACTGGCCTTGCTCGAGGGTTTTGAGATCCCGGAGAGCGGCTTCGACGACCTGCGCGCCGCGATTCGCGACTGGGCCGATGTCGGCTGGTGGCGGCTTTATGTCGCCGAGGTTGAGGGTCAGCCGGCGGCGGCGGCGGTGTTGGCGCTGTCGGACAAGGTCGGCTACCTGGCCATGGCCTGCACCCGCCCGGGCTACCGCAACCAGGGCTGCCAGCACGCGCTGATCGCCCGGCGCATGCGCGACGCGGCCGAGGTCGAGTGCGAGCTGCTGGCGGTCCAGACGCGGTTCGGCTCACAGAGCCAGCGCAACCAGGAGCGGCTGGGCTTCCGCCTGGCGGCGACGATGCAGGTGTGGGGGATGGCCGCGGATTAGGCGTCGCGCCAGCGAACCGGTACTTGGTTAGCCCAAATCCGCCGGTAGCACCGGGACGAGCAGCACATTGAGGCCTAGTTCCTCGGTCAGTTCCGTCTCGAGGGTGTGGAGGATGTAGTAGAAATCGAACGCGGGGGCCGACTCATCCTCCTGGTGCAACTCCACGTAGTACCAATCCTCACCCTCAGGCGCATGGGGATCGACCAGCGCTTCGTCGCGCGGCAGCACGACCCTCTGGTGGGCACCGGCGCTAGCGTTCCAGCGCCGCACGACGCGCTCGACCGCATCGATAATCCGATGCTCGTTGGTCTGGGATTCGGTGGTCATTGCCACACCTCACCGAGGAGCCGGAAGACCAGCATGAGTGCCCGCCGAGCGGTCGCGACGTCCTGGGTACTGAACTCCCGCGTAGGCTGGTAGTCGGCTTCGATGCGCGCATTATACAGCACGGAGAGCCGAGTGTTGAGCAGGGCCACGCGCATCGGCCCGATCACCGGACTGAGGTGGTGCGTGACCAGGCGACGCAGGTCACGATGGGCCGGGTTGGCGCGTGGTGTGCCGGTTCGCAGCCGGCCGAATGGGGCGCCAGGAGGGGCCACCGCCGCGAGGTGCCCGGTGACCACGGCATACGCGGCGTAGTAGGCCCGACTGACGAACGAGCGCCGGCTGCCAAGATCCGAGAGCGCACTCAGGGCGTTCTTGGTCTGGCGCCCGACGTTGATCCAACTCGCCATCCGCGACTCCTACACCCCCTCCGCCACCAGATCACCCACCTCGCTCGTCGAGTACCCCATCCGCCCCGCCGCCAGGCTCTGCAGGCGAGTCGCCGTGACGTTGGCCACACTCGCCTCGATCGCCGCGGCGGCGGACTCCTCGCCGATGGTCTGCAGCAGCATCGCGCCGGCGCAGATGGCCGCCAGCGGGTTGATCACCCCCTGGCCGGTGTACTTCGGCGCACTGCCGCCAATCGGCTCGAACATGCTCACCCCGTCGGGGTTGATGTTGCCGCCGGCGGCGATGCCCATGCCACCCTGGGTGATCGCCCCCAGATCGGTGATGATGTCGCCGAACATGTTGCCGGTGACCAGCACGTCGAACCACTCGGGGTTCTTGACCATCCACATGCAGCAGGCGTCGACGTGGTAGTAATCACGCCGGATCTCAGGGTAGTCGGCCGCGCCGATCTCGTGGAAGGCACGCTCCCACAGGTCGTAGACATAGGTCAGCACGTTGGTCTTGCCGACCAGGCCAAGGGTGTTCTGTTCACCGCGGCCGCGCGCCTGTCGGCCGAACCGGCGGGCATAGTCGAAGGCGTAGCGGAGGCAGCGCTCAACCTGGAACCGGTTGTAGACCATGCACTGCTGCGCGACCTCGTGCGGCGTGCCCTTCTGCGCCACGCCGCCCATGCCGGTGTAGATGCCGCCACTGTTCTCGCGCACCACGACATAGTCGATCTCGGCCGGACCCTTGTCGCGCAGCGGGCACTCGACGCCGGGGAAGAGCTTGACCGGCCGGAGGTTGATGTACTGGTCGAGCTCGAAGCGCAAGCGCAGCAAGATGCCCTTCTCAAGGATGCCCGGCGCCACGTTCGGGTGGCCGATGGCGCCGAGCAGAATGGCATCGAACCCGCGCAACTCATCGACCGCCGCGTCGGGCAGCGTCTCGCCACACCGCAGCCAGCGGTCGCCGCCGAAGTCGAACTCGGCGGTCTCGAGGCCGAAGCCGAACCGGTCGGCCGCGGCGCCGAGCACCTTGACTGCTTCGGCGGTCACTTCCGGGCCGGTGCCGTCACCAGGCACGACGGCGATGCGGTAAGAGGCCATGTGCGACTCCTTCGCGGCGGGGCGCGGTCGAGCGGCGATTATAGCAGGCGGGCGCGACCGGCGGTCGGCGCGGTCACCATGCGCCAATCGCTGACGCACCCGCCGCGCGGGAATATGGGGACACACGACCTATTTCACGAATATGGGGACACACGACCTATTTTCCGACGAGGCGGCCACCCAAATATGGGGACACACGACCTATTTTCCGACGAGGCGGCCACCGATCACGCGTAGATGAACGCACGACCGATGCCCCAAATCCTGATTAGAACTAGGGGACACACGACCTATTTTCCGACGAGGCGGCCACCGATCACGCGTAGATGAACGCACGACCGATGCCCCGAATCCAGGACCGAGGGCTGGCCGATGGCGTGCACAGGCCGCTGCGCGAGCGCACGCGCACGGTCGGCTGCTTGGCTCGGAGGCGTTCGTGGCGCGGGCGG
>CAYONP010000007.1:56049-76362 GCA_964405335.1 uncultured Fimbriimonadaceae bacterium | reverse complement strand
TCGTGTGTCCCCGATCCTGGGGCAGACTGGTCCGGACTCGCTGACGCACCCGCCGCGCGGGTATGTCATAGAGGTAGCCGAGGCGGGGTGCATGGATCCAGCGCGAATCCTGGTCGTCGACGACAGCAGCGACATGCGGCGGCTGATCTGCCTCGCGCTGCGCGCCGGCAGCTACGAGTTCTCGACCGCCGAGAACGGCCGCGTCGGGCTGGCCATGGCCTTCTCCGAGCATCCCGACCTGGTGGTGGTCGATTTCCACATGCCCGAAATGGACGGGCTCGAGGTCACCCGGCAGCTTAAGCACAACTGGTTCACCTCGAACATCCCCATCCTCATCCTCACCGCCGACAGCGACCCGGAGACGGTGGTGCGCGGGCTCGAGGCCGGCGCCGACGACTACGTGCGCAAGCCGTTCGACCCGCGCGAGCTGCAGGCTCGCGTGGCGGCGATGCTGCGCCGCACGCGGCGTTATGTCGATACCGACCCGCTGACCAAGCTGCCCGGCAACGCGGTGCTGCGCGACGAGCTGAAGCGCCGGCTTGACGCCGGTGACGACTTCGCCGTCTGCTACATCGACCTCGACGAGTTCAAGTCGTATGTCGACCATTACGGGTTCGAGCCGGCGTCGCGGGTGATCCAGGAGACGGCCCGCATCTGCTACAACCAGATGGTCGAGCACGGGGCGCAGCAGGATTTCATCGGCCACATCGGCGGCGACGACTTCGTCGTGGTCACCGACCCGTCCCGAGCCGAGGCCGTCTGCGAGGGCATCGTCAACGCCTTCGACGCGCGGCGCGAGAGTTTCTACGACGCGGAGGCGGTGGCCCGCGGTGGCTTTGTCGGGCCCGATCGCTACGGCGTCGAGCGGCAGTTCCCGCTGATGAGCCTGACCATCGCGGTGCTGCTGCCCGGCCGCGACGGGACCACCAGCTTGGACGACCTGGCGGCCGAGGCGGCGCGGCGCAAGCGTGACCTGAAGTCACGGCCGGGGAGCAACTGGTCGCTGTTCGAGTAGGACTGGAACCGCCTCGGCGGGGAGGTGTCAAAGCGGTCGTGGGTACATCCGTGACGTTCGGCCCCAGCTTGGTGCTGTCGCTGGTCCTCAACCTGGCGGTGTTCGCGGTGCTCGAACCGATTCAGGTCACCGCGCGGCAGGTCGAGCGACGGCCGTTTCGCCTGCACCGGCTGCAACGCCTGGCCGAACTGCCCCCGCCGGCGGCCGAGCCGGCGCCCGAACTCGAGACGCCCGAGCCGGCGCGCCAGCCTGCCGCGCGGCCGATGCGCCGCACGCCCGGCGAGCCGGGCGGCTCGCGCCGAGCGACGCGTCCGAGCGGCGGAGACGGCACCGCAACCCGCCTGGCCGCGCCGAACACCGGCGGCGGCGATCCGCTCACCGCCCGCCCGCGCGAGGCCGGCCGGCAGCCCGGCGCCACGCTGCCCGGACTGGGGCCCGAGCCGCCGGCGCAGCCGATGCAAGTAGCGCAGGCCGGGCCCATCGTCGACGGCCCGCCGATCATCATGCCCGGCCGCGGCGACCGCGGCGGCACGGGTCACGCTCCCAACCCCGGCCGCGATCCGCGCGGCGGCGTGGCCGGCTCGGGCGACCTGCCGCGTGAGCTGGCCCCGGCCACAACCTCTGGTTTCCGCGCCCCGCTGGCGCCGACCACGCCGGGCCCGCGGCTGCGGGACAAGGCCGGACCCGGCCTGCCCGAGATCCGCGGCGCGCCGACGGTGATCACCGCCGCCGACGTGGTGCCCGGCGGCCGCAGCGGCGGCGGCGGAGGGACCGCGCGCACGCCGGGGGCCGGCGGCGGCGGACCGGCTCTGCGGCCCGATGACCCGGCCGCCGCCCGCGCGCGCGGCGGCGGCGGCAGCGGCCACGACGGCGACCAGCCCGGCGGCCTACGGCCCGGTGCGGGGCCCGGCGGCACAGGCGGCGGCGGCAACGGGCTCGGCGCGGTGGGTGCCGGCGGTGGCGCCGAGACGCTGACCCCGGCGACCAGCGGCGGGCGCGACAGCATCGTCAACCAACCCGGCTTCGGCGACGGCGCCACGGCGGTGCGGCCTGGCCCGCGCGGCGCGGGACCCGGCGGCCCGCCCGGCCCGACCCCGGCGGCGATGCCCGCGCGTGGCCCGGTCGGCGACGGCGGCGGCACGCCCGGCGGCCGCGGCACGGGCAGCGGGACCGGCACGGGCACCGGCAACGGCAGTGGGCCCGGCTCGGGCGGCGGCGGTGCGGCGAGCCGCAGCAGCAGCGGCGGTTCGGGCGCGACGGGCGTGGTGATCGACACGCTCGCGTTGCGCTGGCACCACATCCCCGGCAGTTACGACCTGCACATCGGCAGCGCCGACGGCCCGCGGCTGGCGACCATCGGCGTGATTCGCTCGCCGAGCGTCGGTGCGGCACGGGCGAGCGACCGCGTCCAGCGCGACGGCCGGCGCGAGGTGCTGACCATTCGGCCGATCGCCATCGAGTACATCATGGCCGAGGGCCAGGGCGCGCGGCAGCGAGTGGTGATTTCGGCCGACGACGCGGCGAAACTCCGCGCCAGCGGGATACTCCAAGAGAGAGACCGGATCATCACGGTCTACAAGGGCAACTATTAACCCACCAGCACCACACCGAACGCGGCGCCGGCCGAGAGGCCGGCGTCGCTATTTGGGCGGCAGCGCTCAGCCGTCGGCGCGCCAGTCGGGCACCTCGACCGGCGTGGTCTCCACCGGCCAGCTTGCCCGGTAGTCATCCTGGTAGAGCCCGATTTCGTCGGCCGGGATGGGCCGAAAGCCGGGGGGCTCGACCAGCTCGCCCTCTTCGCTGACCTGGTTGGCGAACAGGTCGAGGAAACTGCGGTTGCCCGTGGCCACCCGCCCGCAGCGGTGGAACAGGTTGCGCCAGAGGTGGTTGATCCCCGGCTCATCGAGCATCGTCGCCAGCTCGGGATAGCGCGCCAGGTAGAGGTCGCTGAGGATGAAGCTGGCCGGCTGGGTGCCCTCGCGGAGCATCTGCCAGACGCTGTTGCCGGGGTTCCAGCCGCCGCTGATCGCCTGCTTGCAGTCGATGAACAGGTTGTTGTCGATCAGGTTGTCGCGGCCGCTGTTGAACTGGATCGCGCCGAAGTTGCCGTTGGCGCTGCGGATGAAGATGTTGCCGTAGACCACCATGCCGCTGATGGCGTCGTCGAAGCGGATCGCCGCCTGGCCGTGCACCGCGGCTTCGCGGCCGGTCTTGCCGCAGTTGGTGAAGCGGTTGTGGCGGAACACCACCCCGCGGTAGGTGGCGTTCATGAACAGCTCCATCGCGCCCTGGTCGTCCGACTCGCGGACGGCGCTGTGGACCTCATTGAACTCGATCCGATGATCGTTGCCCTCGATCCGCATCACGCTGCTCGGGCAGTCGTACATCAGGTTGTGCGCCACTCGGTTGCCCACCCCCTCGAGCTGGATCGCCGGGGTGTAGGTCCGGTCGATCCGCCCGAAATCGTGGATGCGGCAGTTTTCGACGAAGTGGCCGCCGGGCGTCAGCGTCTCCCGGTCGCCGCCGATTACCTCGCTGGCCCGCCGGCCGATGGCGTCGATGTCGCAGCCGAGCAGCCCATTGCCCTCGCCGCCGTGGACCATGATCCCGTTGCCGGCGAAGCGGCTGACCGTGCAGCCGGCCACCAGGCAGCGCGAGCAGTCGCGCAGCTCCAGAGCGTTGTGGCGCGCCAGATCGAACACCAGGCCCTCCAGCCGCACGTCGCTCACGCCGATCATGGTCACCATCGGCGTGCTGAGTAGGCCGATTTCGACCGTCGCGCCGGCAATCTCCGTCGGCGGGTCGAGGTAGAGCCGCCCGGCGGCGCGGTCGAGGTACCACTCGCCCGGCGTGTCGAGCTCCTCGAGCAGGTTGAAGGCGTAGTACTGGATCCCCTGCCCGGTGTCCATCCCGCGGCCGCCGTAGTCGTACGGCGCGGCGGTGGTCAGCGTGCGGGCCGCGGGGTCGATCGAGCCGATGCCGATCGTGGCGTCGGCCCAGAGGAAGTGGAAGTAGCCGAACAGCCAACCGTCGGGCGCGGCCACCCAGCGCGCGTGTCGGTCGTCGTCATACTCGAGCACCGCCGGCCGGCCCTCGGCCTTCGAGCCCGGCTCAACCAGCCGCCGGATGCCGACAAAGCCGCTGTTCGGCCAGCGGGCCAGGGTCATCGGCCGGCCGTCGACGAACAGCTCCAGCGTCGGCGGCGAGGGCGGCTGGCCGAAGCCGCGCACCGCCAGCTCGCCGTAGTCGTCGATGCCCTGCGCGCGCAGGTCGCAGACCTGCACCCGGCCGCGTGACTCCTCGGGCAGTCGGGCCAGCACCGCCGCGTCGGTCACCGGGGCAAAGCCGGTGATGCGCCGGCCGCCGTAGAACCGCGCGGCGCCCGGCTCGGCGGCGCGGTAGACCACCGGCCCGTCGGCCGTGCCCGAGTCCTCGGCGGTCAGCTCGAGCGGGCCGGTGACCGGGTACTCGCCCGCGGCGATGATCACGCCGATCGGCCCTGCCACGCCGGCGGCGCGCAGCTCGCGCACGCGGTCACGCGCGCGGGTCAGGCCGGCGACCGGCGCCGCGGCACTGCCGTCGGCCGCATCGTCGCCGTCGGGCGCGACGTGCACCTGGGCGGCGAACTCGGTGATGCGCGGCACCACGGTGCGCGAGGCGGTCGGGTCGCGCCGCGGCCGGCCGGCGGCAAGGCGGGCCAGCTCGGCGGCGCACTCGCGGGCCTCGGCCCGGTGCACCGCGGGGTAGTACTCGGTCGCGGCGACCCGCAGATACTCGGCCGTCGCCGCGGCGCCGTCACCGGCAGCCTGGTAGCTCTGGGCCAGCAGCAGGTGGGCATAGCTGCGGAAGTGAGGCGGTGCGTCGTCGGTCGCAATCACCTCGCCGCAGGCGGCGCGGACCGCGGGCCAGTCGCGGCCCCAGGCCTGCCGCGCGGCGTCGAGCCTGAGTTCCAGCGCCTCGCGGCGCTCGGCCGCCGCGGCCTCGGGTGACAGCTCGACGCCGAAGATCGCCTGCATCCGCGCGAACTCGTCCTTCACTTCGGCCTTCTCCAGCGCACGCCGCCACAGCTTGACCTCGTCCAGGTCGCCCCAATAGTTGTGCCAGCCGGCGCCGAAGGTCAGCTCGCCGCCGAGGCTGAAGTCGCCCGTGAAGCCGGCCGGGATCTCGTTCTCGCCCTGGCTGAAGCCGTTGAGGTAGCAGGTCACCCGCCGCCGCTCGCGATCGGTCACCAGCACCAGGTTCGCCCACTCGCCGAGCGCCACCCGGGCGCCGGCCGAGCCGCCGGTCGAGGTAATCGTGCCGCCCTCGTTGCGGTAGCAGAAGTACCACATCGGCCGGCCGTCACCCGAGATGTCGATCACCAGGTGCGCGTCGGGGTAAGGCCCGTAGGCGAACAGCCGGCGCTGGTTCTGCGGGTCGTCAATCTGCAGTTGGAACGGCTTGATCCAGGCGCTGAAGGTCCACGAGCCGGTGCCCAGGCGGCGATCCTCGGGCACCTGCAACCGCACCAGGCTGGCGCCGGTGCCGTCGAGCGACAGCGCGCCGCCGGCGGGCGAAGCGGTCCAAGCCGCGCCGACTTGTCCGTCGAGCCCAGCGCCCGTAGCGTCGCCGGCCACCTCGCCGCGACCCTCGTCAAACCGGTACCAGACCAGCAGATCGGCCTCGGGCGCGGCGGCGAGGAGGGTCCAGAACAGGCTGCAGAGTGGCATGGCTAGCCTCCGTTGGGCGGATAGAGCCAGCGCGCGCCGGGCTGCAGCACGACCGGCTGGAGCTCTTCGTAGTGCTCGCGCACGTGGTCGACAAAGCGGCGTGGGTCGGCGGTGTTGAAAGCGAACATGCCGTAGTGGTTGGGGATCACCACCTCGGCGCCGACGGCGCTGGCCAGGCAGGCCGCTTCGGCGATGGTCAGGTTGCCCGGCGTGCCGAGCGCCTGCAGCCGAGCGCCGCGGCCGTTGATGCCGAGCAGCATCACCTGCGGCGAGTAACCGCGCAGCAGCTCAACCTGCTCGCGGTAGGGAATCGTGTCGCCGGCCTGATAGAGGCTCACGCCGCCGCATTCGATCACATAGCCGAGGCAGAGCATCCGCCCGTGGCGGTCGAGTTCGATCCGCTCGTGCGCCGCCGGCACCGCGTGCACCGTGATGTCGCGGTGGGTGAACCGTTCGCCGTCGTCGATGGGCACCAGCCGCTCCTCGGGCACGCCGATGGTCTCGACGGCATAGTCGGCGTGCGCGGCGGGCAGCACCAGCAGCGCCTCGGGACTGGCCGCCAGCAGGCCCGGCACGGTGCCCGGGTCGAGGTGGTCCGAGTGCCGGTGGGTGGCCAGCAGCAGGTCGCAGAAGGTCACCTCGTCGGGCGCCAGCGGCGCGCGGGTGAGCCGGTCGTGAGGCTTCTCGCTGCCGGCATACTTGGTCGCCAGATGGTCGGACAGGTAGGGATCGACCAGCACCACGGTGTCGCGCCAGCGGATGACATACCCGCTCTGCCCGAGCCACCACAGCGCCACTCGTTCATCACCCGGCGCGGTGGCCTCGATCTGCTCGACCAGTGCGCGACCCGTGAGCACCGGTTCGGTCATATCCGGCTCCCCGCCGAATCGTAGTGAGCCGGCCACCGGGCGTCAAGGCGCGAGCACCTGTCGCAATCGCCATCAAGCCGGTGCTGTGACACAATAGGGGCGAGCGGTTGCAGAAAGGCGAGGCATGGCAGAGCATGGCGCGGCGCCGCGGCGGCAGTTCGTCAACTTCTACTTCATGAAGGTCGACCGGGCCTGGCGGCGGCTGCCCGAACCCGAGCGCACCGCGGGCAAGCAGGCCCTGGCGGCGGTGATCGACGAGTATGCCGGCATGGACGGCGTGATCATCATCCCCTACACCACCGTCGGCATCCGCGGCGATGTCGACCTGATGCTGTGGCGCATCACCGAGTCGCTCGAGACGCTGCAGGCCATGTCGACGGCGATGCTGTCGACCCCGCTGGGCGGCTGGCTCGACGTGCCCTACTCCTTCCTGGCGCAGTCGAAGCGCAGTGTCTATGTCGACAAGCTCGACCCCGAGCACGACACCTCGCGGATGCGCATCCAGCCGGGGCGTTACAAGTACAACTTCGTCTATCCGTTCGTCAAGACGCGCGAGTGGTACCTGTCGCACAAGCAGTTGCGGCAGGGGGTGATGGACGAGCACATCGAGATCGGCAACCAGTACCCGTCGGTTAAGCTGAACACGACCTACAGCTTCGGGCTCGACGATCAGGAGTTCATGCTCGCCTTTGAGAGTGATGAGCCAGGCGACTTTGTCGACCTGGTGATGCACCTACGCGAGACCGAGGGGAGCCGGTTCACCGAGCGCGACACGCCGATCTTCACCTGCTTGCGAACCACCGTCACGGCGATGCTCGACGCGCTCGGAGGCTGACCGCGGTGACGATCATCGCGCTGTTCCTGGTGGTCGTCTTCATGACCCTGATGCTCGCCGCGGTGGCGTTTGTCATCTGGGCGGTGGTCAGCGGCGGGCAGAAGCAGCAGCGGCGGCGCAGCGAGTGGGTACGCACCGCGCAGGCGCGCGCCCCGGCCCGGCCGCGGCCGCAGACCGAGTTGGACGAGCTGCTCGAGCACATCGAGTCGCAGCTCGACCTGCTCTACGGCGAGCGGGCCCGGCTGCAGCGCCTGCGTGACAAGGGCTATCGCCTGCGCGGGCGGATGCAACGCTCGGCCAACCTCCGCGCGCGGCTGCCGCAGCTCGATCGCATCCTCGAGCGGCTGAAGGCGCGCGCCGAGCGGCTCGACACGCTGATTGGGCAATATGGCCAGCGGCGCGAGGACATGGCCATCCTGCGCGAGGGCGAGGCCTTCGCCGCCGAGCTGGACGCCTTTGAGAGCAACGCCGACGCCGGCGATCCGCTCGGCCGCGCGGCGCTGGTGACCGAGGACCTGGACGCCGAGGCGCAGCGGCTGATGGACATCGCCGAGGCCGAGGAGGAGCTGCAGGTGATGCTCCAGGCCTGAGCCTACAGAGCGCTCGCGGGGCGACCGATGAGTCTGCGGTCGGCCCGACGGCAACGGCCGCGGAACGGATGGATGGGAAGCGAGGCTGCACTCCTGGGCGATCCGACCGCCGACGATTGGCACGCCCCGGCCGCCGACGTCGATTGGCCGGCCTGCGGTGCGCTGTCGGCCGCCCTGGCCCGCGCCACCGACCGGCCGGCGCTGCTCCGCGCCGCGCTCCAGCTCCTTCGCGGCCCCATCGGCGCCGCCGCCGCCGCCGTCTGGGCATATCGTGACGACGGCCATCTCGAAGTCGCCGGCGACGACGGGCTCGGCGACGACGACACCCGACCGGCCTGGACCGACCTGTTCAAAACCCCGCTGTCCAGCGGCGGCAAGCTCATCGGCGTGCTCGAGGCCTATAGCCTGGCCACCGACGGGTTCAGCGACGACCAGCGCGCCGCGCTGCAGATGGCGGCCGCGCTGCTGGCCGACGCGCTCTGCCGCCTGCGACTGGCCGCCGCCGCAGAGCGACGGCCCGGCGACGAGACGGCCGAGCGACTGGAGGAACTCGAGGCGGTCTGGCGCCTGTGGCGCGCCACCGCGACGGCCTCCAGCCTACACGAGGTGTTTGAGGGCCTGCTCGTCGAGCTGCCCGACACGGTGCCTTACGACGCGGCGGCCTATCTCGACCTGACCGGCGAACCGACCTGCATCCTGCACCTGCGTGACCTGGCCCGCGACCAGGTGCCCGACCTGATTGAGCGACTGCAGCACGGCGCCGCCGAGCATGGCGCGGCGCCCGAACTCAGCCCCGAGCGGGTGATGCTGGTCGGTGTCGACCTGGCGCCGCTCGAAGGGCCGCCGCTCGGCGCCGGCGTGGCCGTGCCCATCTCGAGCGACCACGGCCTGCTCGGCCTGCTGTTCCTTGCCACCCACGAGCCCGACCGGCTGACCGAGCAGCAGGTCCGGGTGCTGACCAGCTACGCCGCTCACGCCGCCGACGCGGTGGACCGGGTGCGGCTCATGCGCGCGGTCGAGATCGAGCGGCTGCAGACGATGATCGACAGCCTGCCGATGGGCGTGGTGCTGCTCGATGTCGACGGCCGCCGGCTGCTCACCAATCCCGCCGGCCGGCGCAGTCTGGCGCTGCTCGGCGCCGACGGCGAGCGGGTCAGCCGCCTGGGCCGGCTCGACCTGAACGAGCTGCTGCGCGAGGCGGCAGAGCAGCGCCTTGACCTGGTCGAGCGCGAGGTCGAGGTCCGCGCGGCGAACCAGAGCTTCAACTTCGCGGTCAGCCTGGTGCCGGTGAGCGATCGCGGTGAGCCGCTCGGCACCGTGCTCTCGATTGAGGACATCTCCGCGCGTCGGCAGTCCGAGTCGCGGCTCTTCCAGGACGCCCGCCTGGCCGCCGTGGGCGATTTCGCCGCCGGGCTGGCCCACGAGCTGAACAACCCGCTGATGATCATCCTCGGCCTGGCCGAGAGCCTGGCCGACAGCGGCGACGCGCCGGCCGACTGGTCGCCGCCGTTGGCCGAGATCCAGGCCGCGGCGCTGCGCGCGGCCGACATCGTCGGCCAGGTGACCCGCTTTGCCGACACCCAGGCCGAGGCGAGCTGGGACCACCTCGACCTGCGCGAGGTGCTCGACCCGGCCCTGGCGCTGGTCGCCACGCAGTGCGGCCGCGACGGGATCGAGATGACCGTCGACTGGCCCGCTAGCCTGCCGCCGGTGATGGGCAACGCCGGGCAGTTGCAGCAGATCGCGCTGTTCCTAGTCCACAACGCCCGCGAGGCGATCATCCAGCACGACGGCCCGCGCGGCGACGAACCGCGCATCGCCGTCTCGTGCGGCAGCGACGGCACCTGGCTGTGGCTCGAGGTGGCGGACAACGGACCGGGAGTTGACCCCGCGCTGGCCGAGCGCATCTTCGAGGTCTTCTTTACCACCAAGCACGACTGGAAGGGCAAGGGCCTCGGGCTGAGCATCGCCGCCCGGCTGGCGCGCGACCACGGCGGCGACCTGACGCTGCAGCCGAGCGAGACCGGCGCCCGCTTCCGCCTCCGCCTGCCGCTGCGGGCCTAGACCGCTCAGCCCCCGGGCGCGCCGGCGCGGGTGACGCTGACCCGCGTCCCGGCCTCGACCAGGGCCACCTCCCAGCCGTACTGCTCGAACCGCTTCGAAAGCTCCACCAGGCCCCGCGCCGGCCGCATCGGGGTGCGGATTTCGACGGTCGCCAGCGCCGGGCTGAAGTCGCGCACCACGGCGCTGTTGAACAGGCTGTGCACCTGCGGCGTGCGGCGCGCGGCATCGGTGAGGTCGACCTGCTGCAGCACCACCGTCGAGGGCTGCAGCGCGGCGCAGAACTCGTCCAGCCGCGGCTTGGTCTCGCCCGCCACCTTGACCGTGAACATCGTCGGCTGGGTCATCCAGCGGCCGTAGAGGCGGACCAGCAGACTCTCGTCACGGCGCTGCGGCGGCGGGTTGAACAGTTTGTCGACCACCCCGACCAGACACTGCCGCCCGCACTGCACCGCGTCGCGCTCCTGGTAATGGCCGATCATCGAGGCGCTCGACTGGACCAGGATCGACGCATCGGCGGCACTGACCACGCTGACGTCGATGCTCCCCTCGACCGGCGTCAGCGTCTCGGTCGGCATCACGCTGGCCCGCGCCCGGCCGAGGATGACCAGGTCGGACTGCAGCGCGTTGGCGATGTAGGCGGCCGCCTCGGCGTTGCCCTGCATCGCCTGCTGCACCTTGTCGCGCTCGGCGAGCTGGTTGAGCTGGCTCGGCTCGAGCACGGTCAGCCCAGCATCGGTGAGGTGCCGGATGAGCTGCTGCGTGGCATAGCTGAACTGGCCGTCGAGCGCCATCGGCTGGCCGCCGTGGACGATCTCGTCGGTCACCAGGCAGATGATCCGCGGGTGCGACAGATCGGCCCAGAGCTGCTGCAGCGCCGCCGTGTCGCGCAGCATCGAGACCACCGGATTGCTGGTCACCAGCGCATTGATGCGGACCAGGAAGTGGTCCTCGCGCTGCGACTCCTCGACCACCTCCTTGACCCGCACAAAGCCCGTCTGGGTCTTCACCTCGATGCTGTCGCGGACGAGTTGAAACTGCTCGACCACCGTCTCGCTGGAGACCATCACCCCAAGCGCCTGCTCGAGCGCGTTGCGCCGCGCATCGATCAGCGCGCCCTCCTTGGCAGCCTCAAGGTCACCGTTCTCGATCGGCCAGACGCCGACCACGTTGTCGACCTCGATTTCGGGCCCGCGGTCCTGCGTCAGGGCGCTGTTCGGGTCGTCCGGCGCCACCTCGATGGCATCGGCGCGCGCCGTCCGGTGCTCCAGCAAAGCGTCATCGACGCCGTAGTAATAGCGCACCGTGGTGCCGTTCCAGAGCCGGTCCTTGCTGGTCAAATGCTGCTTCAACCGGGGCAGGAAGTCTTCGTAATACTCGCTCGGCGTCATCTGGCGCGCGGCCGGGTTGAGCTGCGAGTCGGGCACCATCAGGGTGATCGGCTGGCGGCAGAAGAAGACGTGGATGCGCTCGATGCCCGGCGTGTCGCCATAGAGCTGGAAGCCGTTCGGGTCGTAGTCGAAGTCGCGGTACTGCGGCGTCGGCAGGCTGACCGGCCGGCCCGGCGCGACGGCGGTGTCCATCGCCCCGACGGGCCCGACGGGGAAGAGCTGATAGACATCCTCCTTGCCCACGCCGATGATCGAGAGGTAGCCGGCGACACTCGCATCGACGCTGAAGCGCATCAGCTCGTTGCGGATATAGACCGGCAACCGGCCGGTCTCGCCCTTGCGGTCGAGCTCGACGGTCAGGGTCACGTCGCTGGTGTCGTTGCGCACCATCCGGTCGTCGCGCTCGAGGCCGAGGGGATAGCCGCCGGTGAGCTTGACGTGGAACACCTCGGCGATGTTGTAGGCCAGCGACTCCCAATCCCGCGAGCGGACCGACATCGCCGTGCCGGGCACCACGGTGTGGGTCCGAATGTCGACGCAGCGGGCCTGGATGTAGGTATCCTCGTGGTCGAGGCCGACCTGGCCGACAACGATGTAATCGGCCGCCGCGGCTTGGCCGACCTGGACGCTGGCCGCCGCGCTGCCGAACAGCTCGGGGCTGCTCGATTGTCGGACCGTCTGTTCGAGCACGCGCTGCAGCTCCTGCTCCTCACGCACCAGCACATAACGGCTCTGGACCAGTTGGTGCACCAGTGCGCCGGCGATGCGGCGGCCGAGTTCGCCGTTCCCACCATCGCTGAACGGCGCGATCGCGAGCACCGGCGCGGCCTCGTTGGCCCAGGCGCTCAGCGGCGCGAGCAGCGCGGCGGCAAACAGGCAGAGCCGGACCATCATCGGTTCTCCCGCAGTCGGCGCAGGTCGATCGCGCAGCGGAAGCCCAGGTGCAACGGGCGCTCGGTCTCGGGCAGGGCGGTCCGCCGCCGCACCCGCGCGCCGAACACATCGCTGCTGTAGCCGCCGCCGCGCACGCTGCGCCGCGCCTCGGTCACGTCGACCCGCAGCGTCGCGGTGCAGATCGGGTTGAGTCGCTCGCCCCACTGGTAGAAGTTCGGATCGTACACATCCTCGCACCACTCGGCCACGTTGCCGGTCAGGTTGTAGAGCCCGAACGGCGTCGGCGCGTGGCTGTCGACCGGCTCGGGCGACTCGGCGCCGAACGTCGCCATGCCGGGGTTGAGCGCGTCGCCGACGGCGAACTGCCAGCCGCGCCCGCCCTGCGCGGCGTACTCCCACTCGGCCTCGGTGGGCAGACGGCGGCCGGCCCAGGCGGCATAGGCCGCGGCCTCATACCAGCTCACCCCGCCGACCGGTAGGTTGTCGGCCGGCGCCGCGCCCTCCGGCTGCGCCGGCGCGGTGATCTGGTTCGCCGTCCGCCAGGCCCAGCCGGCCTCGGTCCAGAGATCCTGCCGCTGATACCCGCTGTCGGCCATGAACCGGCGGTACTGACCCCACGACACCTCGTACCGGTCGAGATAGAAACTGTCGACGGTGACTTCGACGTTGGGCAGCTCGTTCCACAGCACGCCCTCGAACACCGGGCCGTTGGCCGGCAGCTCGAGCGCCGCGCGGATGCCCTGCATGTCCGACCCACGCACAAAGGTCCCGCCGGGGACCAGCACCAGCTCCATGCCGTCGCGACCGGTCGGGCCTGTCGCTGCCGCCGGCGCCGCACGCGGCTCGGGCATGCTGACCACGATGATCTGCTCCTGCGTCTCGTGCTTCAGCCCGAGCGGGCGGAGCAGCAAGCCGAGCGCCTCCTCGAGCGGCTTCTCGCGCAGCGACAGGCTGACCGTCTGGTCGAGCGGCAGGCCCGGGCCGAGGATGAGGTCGAAGCCGACCTGCTCGGCCATCTGCGCCAGCGCCTCGCGCAGCGGGGTGGCGTTGAGGTTCAGCGTGACCAGGTTCTTGGGCTGATAGGTGCGCAGGACCATCGGCGCCACGCCGTCACGCAGCAGCCAGGGAAGCTGCGAACGGCGGCCGCGCAGGTACTGCTCGGTCCAGTCGCTGACCCGCCGCTGGACATAGCGCGCCAGGCTCTGGTCGGTCACCTGCCCACTGTCCTCGGCCGCCGCGCCGGCCAGGCCCTCGAGCAGGTAGTAGGTGAACACGCCGTGGTTCTCGCGCGGCCACTCGTGCGCCTTCTGGCCCGGCCGCGCAGCCGACAGCGTGGCCCGCACCTGGTCGGCGTCGCCCGGCTCGTCGCCCAGGCTGACCGTCCGCAGCGCGCTGCCGAAGACCCCGGCTTCCGGCCCCTCGGCATCACGGCAGGCGTCGATGATCAACAGCGCCTGCTTTGCCCGCACGCGCAGCAGCTCGTCGAGTAAGGCGCTGACCGAGACGCTGGTGGCCACCAGGGTGTCGGTCGAGTCGCCGTCGCAGTCGGCCGGCAGCAGGTAATCCTCGCCGTCGCGATTGACCCCGTGGCCGGCGAAGTAGAAGAGCATCGTGTCGGCCGGCTGGAGCTGGTCGACCACCTGGCTCAGCGCTGCCTGGATCTTTTGCCGCAACGGCCGCTGGTCGGCCTCGTCGGTGATCAGCCGGACCTCACCCAGCGCGCCGGCGGCATCGCCCGTCTCGCGCAGCACCTCGGCCACGCTGGCCGCGTCGTTGACCGCGAAGCGGAGGCTCGGGATGGTGGTGTCCTGATACTCGTTGACCCCCACCACCACCGCGTGCAACCGCCCCGCCGGCGCGGCCGCGACGGCGCAGGCCAGAGCGAGCAAGACCACCAGCGGCAGGCGTGGAAACGTCATCGCTTATCCTGGTATCCGCGAGACCTGTGGCACCGAACGCACGCGCACCCGGTTCGATTCTAACGGCGCCGGCCAGGCAGCGCAATCGCCGCCTAAGAACAAGGGACGCTGCCCGCATTCTCAAAAAGGGGACGCTGCCCGTATTTTTAACGTTTTGGCCAAATGAGTGCAGCGTCCCTATTAGCAGATGGGTGCAGCGTCCCCTCTACTCCTCGGCCCGGACCATCACCAGGCCGTGCGCCGGCACCTCGACCGGGCTACCCAGCCGCTCGCCGCGGCTTTCGCCGATGTCGGTGCGGTACAGGGCCACCGGCCGGCGCCAGGTCAGCCGGGCGTGCTGCGTCTGCTCGGCTGCGCCGTAGAGCCGGACGATCCAACCACCACCGTCATCGGCCGGCTTCAGCGCCGTCACCAGCACGCCGGCGGGTGCGACAGTCAGCAGCGGCGGCTGCGGCGCGCCTTCGGCGCGGGCGAGCAGCAGCGGCTGGCTCGCTTCGGCGCCGGCACGCATCGCCGCCGCCTCGTCCCACGCGCCGCGCGGCGACAAGCGATAGCGGAAGGTGGTCGGTCCCTCCTGGTCGGCCTTGTAGTTGGTGAACCAGTAGTTGTTCATCACATACGAGCAGATCACCGGCGAGGCGTCGAGGCTGCGCAGCCACGGCGTCTCGGCGGTGATGCCGCCGAGCTCGACCAGCGGCGCATCGACCGTGGCGACGGTGACGCCCCGCTGCGGGTCCCCCACGTCGACGAACCGCTGAGCGGTGTACCAGTTGCGGCAGGCGCCGGGGATCTGGTCCACCTCGGCGCGGACCACGCCGAACGGCACCTCGATCCGCGGCACCGCTCCGGGCAGGTCGAAGGCGAAGCGAAAGTGCACCCCCTCCTTCTCACGCACCGGCGCCTTGTCGACCAGATTGGCGACCGCCAACCAGGGCAGCCCGTCGACCAACCGGTACTCGCGGACCAGGCTGCGGCAGCCCGGCGCCGGCGACTCGACCCGCACCGTGGCCACCACCGGCCCGGGATCGACCACCGTCAGCAGCCCCGGCCCCGCGCCGACGGCGCCGGACGGATCGCTGCCCGGCACGTAGAGGTACTCGTTCAGCCCGCCGCTCGCCGCGTCGACCAGCTCGCCGCCGCCGCGCGGTTTGAGGCTGACGACCGTGCCGGCGGCCTCGTCGATGCGCACGGCCAGATGATCGTTGCCCATCGCCGTGCCCGTTGCCCAGGCGCCGCCGCCGGCCGGCTCGCCCGCCACGATGCGGTATCGCCGGCCGCCAAACCCCGGCACACCGCGGGCGACGAAGGCCAGCGAGCCGTTGCCCAGCCGCTGGGAGGGGATGGCCGCGCCCGCCTCGTCGACCACCTGGTCGCCCGCGGCGGACAGCTCGGGCGGCACCAGCACCAGGTCGTCGCGCGGCCAGGAGTTGGTGTTGAGCACCTCGACCGCGCCGCCGACCGGGTCGCCGAGCGCCTCGTGCAGCAGTTCGTACGACTCGACCTCGGCGTCGAGGGCGAAGGCCCGTTTGACCGCCCACTGCCCGAGCACGAACGGATCATCGGGCTGGGCAATGCTGTTGTGCGCGCCCCAGGTGTGCTCGTCGTAGAGCATGGCGTTGCGCCAGGCGCGCTCGAACCGCTCCGCCGGATAGTCACCCGGCCGGCGCAGCGCGAACAGCGTCTCGGCCTGGAGCAGCCGCTCGGCCGCCGAGCGGTTGGCCGCCGTTTCGCGCGCCGAGCTGGCGGCGCCGTCTTCCCAGTAGGGCGTGAAATCTCCGCGCCAGGTCGGAATCTGGTCACCATGTCGGGCCACCATCGCGGCGAACATCTCGGCCGTGGTGGCAATGTGCAGCCGTGGCGACTCGAACTCGTTGTTCCAGTCGCGCACAAAGTCCGACAGCTCGGCCGCCGGCCCGGCGTTGTCGCCGAGGCAGTAGCGGAGCTGGACCACATCGTAGGGATAGCCGGCCTGCTCGAGCCGCGCGACATGACGGTGCAGGTCGGCGCGGTCGCCCAAGGCGCGCCAGTAGCCGCCGTGCGGGATCCAGAGCAGGACTTTCGACCGGCCGTCGGGCCCGACCCACCAGAACGGCTTGTCCTGCCAGGCTTCCATGGTGTAGCCGATCCGCGCGCCGCCGTTCGGGCCGACCGAGAAGTAGCGCACCCCGGCGGCGTTGAGCACCGGCACCAGGCCCCAGGTGTAGCCCGGCACGTCGCTGATCATCGCGGTTTCGATCGGCCGGCCGGTGCGCCGGCCCAACTCGGTGGCATAGCGCACCAGCCGGACCAGCTCCTCGGGCCGGCAGAGCGCGGTCAGCTCGTTGCCATACAGCGCGTCAAGGCCGATCCAGCCGCGTTGCACGGCCTCGATGAACTCCTCGCGCTCCGCCTCCGTGGCCGCCCGGAGATACGAATCGACCGCCCAGAGCACCTCGACGTTCCAGCGGAAGCGGCTGCCCTCGGGGTACGATTCGGTCGCCCGCGCCGCCTCAATCGCCTGCTTCAAGTACCGGATCTGCGCCGCCTCGACGTCGGCCTGCAAGTGCGTGTAGCCGATGTCGACGTGACTGTGCGGCAGGACATAGAACTCCCACCGCCGCACCGGTTCGAGCGTCACCCGCTGCTCGACCAGCGTCTCGCCACCGATGACCAGCCGCACCGGCAGCTCGGCCGCCTCGGACACCGGCTCGCACAGCCACGAGACCGTCTGCCGGCCGGGACGCAGCGCGACCGCTTGCCGCGAGCCCGCCGCCTCAATCACCGCCTCGACCGGCTCGCCGCCGTGCCAGATCGCCAGGTCGACCGACTGCCGCGGCCCGTCGGCCGTTCTGCGCAGCACCGGCACGGTGACCGCGCCGCCGACGATTTGCGCCGGCGGCTCGCCCAGCCGCGCGCCGGCCGCCTCGAGCGCCAGCGCATCGTAGAGCAACCAACTGCCGCTCAAGGTGGTCAGGCTCAGGCGGTTGAGGCCGACGCGCAGCGCCCCCGGCGCGAACTCCAGCGCGACCTGGTGCACGCGGCCGGCGGCCGGGTCGCCAAAGATGGAGGCGTCGCCCGCACCGGCCGGCAGGTCGAGTTCGCGACGCTCGCCGTTGAGCTCGACGGCCAGCCGCGGCGGGCTGATTGCCTGCGTGTCGAGCAGGTCGATCACCAGCCGCGCCGGCCCGTCGCCGGCGGCCGTGAGCGTGAAGTAGAGATCGAACGTGTGCCGGCGCGAGCCGGCCCAGGTGTCGACGGGACCGGGCTGAACATAGGGCCAGTCGACGGCCGGGTCGGACCGCCCGACGACAAACAGCGCATCGTCGCCGAACTGGCGGTACGACGCCGGCGCCAGAGCCAGCTCGGCATTGCCTCCGTCGCTCGCGCCGACCTGCCAGACCGGCTCGGCCCCGGCAGCCGAGGCCAGCAGACAGACCCACCAGACCCCACGCATAGGCAACTCCGCACCCGAGCTTCACCGCCTCATCCCAGCCGCCTCCCCGAATCAATAGGGACGGACCCCATTGATTCGGGGACAAGGAGTCGGCCGGGGCGGGGGCGAACCCGGCGTCCCATGGCCGCACAGCCTGAGGTGGTTTCGACGCCGCACCTGATCAGTCGCCAGGTGAGTTGGTTGGCGTTCAATCAACGCGTGCTCGACCGCGCGTTCGATGGGCGGTTGAGCTTGGCCGAGCGGCTCGACGCGCTGGGCATCGCCGGCGACAACCTGGATGGCTTCTTCATGAAGCGGGCCGGCGCGCTGCGGCGCGAGGTCGAGCTGGGCCTGCCGCGCAGCGAGCCGTGGCCGCTCAACGCCGCCGATGAGCTGGCCGAGGTGCGGCGCATCGTCCGCACCATGCGCGCCGAGATGCAGCGCTGCTGGGCCGAGCTGCTGCGGCCCGAGCTGGCCCGCCAGGGCGTGTTCATCGTCGATCTGCCGGCCGTGCGGGGCAAGCAGCGCGACTGGCTCGACCGCTACTTCGAAGACGAGCTGTTCCCCGTGCTGACCCCGCTCGCCGTCGATCCGGGCCGGCCGTTCCCGTTCGTCCGCAACCTGAGCATCTCGCTGGCCGTGCTGGTCGAGCACCGCGACGAGGCGCCGGTGTTTGCCCGGGTCAAAGTGCCCTCGAACCGACCACGGTTTGTGCCCACCGGCGAACCGAACCAGTTCGTGCCGCTGGAACAGTTGATTGCCGCGCACCTCGAGCGGCTGTTCGGCCAGATGACCATCCGCAGCGCGCACGCCTTCCGCACCACCCGCAACGCCGACGTGCCGCGCGACGAGGCGGCGGCCGACGACCTGCTCGATTACGCCGTCGACATGGTGCGCGAGCGGCGGTTTGCGCCGGTGGTGCGGCTCGAGATTGACCCCGGCCTACCCGACGAGGCGCTGCAACTGCTGATCGAGGAGTTCCGGCTACCCACCGAGGACGTCTACCCCGTCGACGGCCTGCTCGGCCTGAGCGACCTGCGCACCCTGGCGGCGATGGAGCTGCCGATCACCCGCCGCCCGGCGTGGCGGCCGGCGGCGCACCCGGCGTTCGGGCGGCAGCGCCGGCCACCGGCGGAGCTGTTCGACCGCATCCGCCGCGGCGGGCTGATCGTGCATCATCCGTTCGAGTCGTATGAGGCGACGGTGCTGCGCTTCATCGAGGCCGCCGCCGACGATCCGCGGGTGCTTGGGATCAAACTCAGCCTCTACCGCACCTGCGACCAGGAGCCGACTTTCGCGGCGCTGATGCGCGCCGCCGACGCGGGCAAGGAGGTGGCCGTCCTGATTGAGCTCAAGGCCCGGCTCGACGAGGCGGCCAACATCGAGTGGGCGCGGCGGCTGGCCGAGCATGGCATCCACACCAGCTACGGCTTTGTCGGGGTCAAAATCCACACCCACATGGCGCTGGTGGTGCGCGAAGAGGAGACCGGCCTGCGGCCCTATGCCCACCTCTCCACCGGCGACTACAACAGCCAGACGGCGCGGCGCTACACCGACATCGGGCTGTTCACCGCCCACCCCGAGATCTGCACCGATGTGATTGAGCTGTTCAACTTCCTCACCGGCTACGCCGAGATGCCCTACCTGCGTCACATCGTCGTCGCGCCAACCGACATGCGGCAGTGCTTCCTCGACCTGATCGCGGGCGAGATCGAGCATGCGCGCGCCGGCCGCGGCGGGCGGATTGTGGCCAAGATGAACGCGCTGGCCGACATCCCGCTGATCGAGGCGCTCTACGCCGCCGCCGATGCGGGGGTCGAGATCGATCTGATCATCCGCGGCGAGTGCTCGCTGGTGCCCGGCGCGCATGACCATCTGCGCGTGCGCAGCGTGCTCGGGCCGTTCCTCGAGCATTCGCGCGTGTTCTGGTTCCGCAACGCTGGCGACGACAAGCTCTATCTTGGCACCGCCGACTGGATGTACCGCAATCTCGATCACCGGATCGAGCAGATGGTGCCGGTGCTCGACAAGCGGCTGAGGCGCAAGGTGATCCGCATCCTCGAGGTCTACCTGAAGGCCAGGCAGGGAGTCTGGCGGCAGCGCCGCGACGGCTCTTGGGAGCAGCTCGACGGACGCGGGTTCGATGCCCAGGCCAAGCTGATGGCCGCCGCCGCGCGTCAGGAGACGTCGACCGCCACCTCGTCGCCGACAATCGTCACCGGGTAGCTCTTGACCGGCGTGACGGCGGGAAAGCAGAGGTTCTTGCCCGTCCGCACGTCGAACTTGGCGAAGTGGCGCGGGCAGGTAACGATGTGCCCCTCAAGATAGCCATGTGACAGCGACGCGACGTCGTGGCTGCACTCGTCCGACGTGGCGTAGACCACGCCGTCGACGTTGAACAGGGCGATCGGCCGGCCGTCGACATAGACGCGGATCATCTCGCCCGGCGGCAGGTCACTCAGTTTCGCGACGACGACTGGCTCTGGCACGACCTGTTCCTTCCCAGCGCGACCGACGGAGCGCGACCGACGGAGCGCGACCGACGGAGCGCGGCCGTCCCCGGCCGCCGCCAACCGGCTCACCGGCATCGGAGCGGGCGGGGACGCCCGCGCCCCGAA
>CAYONP010000007.1:0-55949 GCA_964405335.1 uncultured Fimbriimonadaceae bacterium | reverse complement strand
CCGCCGCCAACCGGCTCACCGGCATCGGAGCGGGCGGGGACGCCCGCGCCCCGAATGGACCGCCGGCGTCCCCGCCGGCACCGGCGCGTTCGGCGAACGCGCCCTACCTTGGGCCGCCGGCGTCCCCGACGGACAACGGACCGCCGGCGTCCCCGCCGGCATCGGAGCGGGCGAGGACGCCCGCGCCCCGGACGGTTACGGCTCCGGACCTTGCCTCACCGGCGCGCCAACCAGGTTGCCCCACTCCGTCCACGAGCCGTCGTAGTTGCGCACCTTCTCGTGGCCGAGCAGGTAGCGGAGCACGAACCAGGTCAGGCTCGAACGCTCGCCGATGCGGCAGTAGGCGATCACTTCGTCGCCGTCGAGCAGGTCGGCGTAGAGCTCGCGCAGCTCGGGCTCGGGCTTGAACCGCCCGTCCTCGCCCACCGCCTTGGCCCACGGAATGTTGACCGCGGTGGGGATGTGGCCGCCGCGCAGCGCGCCCTCCTGCGGATAGTCGGGCATGTGCAGCAACTCGCCGCTGTACTCGCCCGGCGAGCGCACGTCGACCAGCCGGCCGCCCCGCGCCAGGTGGGCCCGCACATCGTCGCGGAAGGCGCGGATCGCCGCCGTGTTGTCGCTCGGTGCGCGGTACTCGGCCGGCGCCGGCGTGGGCACCTCGGTGGTCAGCTCACGGCCCTCGTCGACCCAGCGCTGCCGCCCGCCGTTCATGATCCGGCAGTCGGCGTGGCCGAACAGCTTGAAGGTCCACAGCGCATAGCAGGCCCACCAGTTGAACTTGTCGCCGTAGAAGACCACCGTCGTCGTGTTGCCGATGCCGGCGCGAGCGCACAGCTCGGCGAAGCGGTCGGCGTCGATGTAGTCGCGAATCACCGGATCCTGCAGGTCGGCCTGCCAGTCGATCTTGACGGCGTTCGGGATGTGGCCGATGTCATACAGCAGCACATCCTCATCGGACTCGACGATGCGGACGTCGCCGGTGCGGTGCAGGTTCTCGGCCACCCAGTCGGTCGAGACCAGCACCTCGGGGTGGGCATAGTCACTCATGGCGGTCACCTCGCGGTCAATGATCCTGCCGCGCGATCCGCCCCATAACCTGCGCCTGCACCCGCTCGCGCAGCGAGGCCGACGGCAATTGGTCGAGGATCGGCTCGAAGAAGCCGCCGATGATCAGCCGCTGGGCCAAGTCGCGTGGCAGCCCGCGGCTGGTGAGATAGAACAGGTCCTCGGCGTCGACACTGGACAGCGTCGCGCCGTGCGAGCACTTCACGTCGTCGGCCTCGATTTCGAGCACCGGCATCGAGTCGGCCCGCGCCTCGTCGCCGAGCAACAGGTTGTTGTTGGTCTGGTAGGCGTCGGTCTGCTGCGCCTCGGGGTGAACCCGGATGACCCCCCGGAAGGCCGACCGCGCGCGGTTGGCCAGCGCGCCCTTGAACAGCAGGTTGCTGACGCAGTTCGGCACGCGGTGGTCCTGCAACGTGGTGTAGTCGAACTGCTGCCCCGCCTCGGGGAAGTACATGCCATACAGGTCGCAGCGCGCGCCGCGCCCTTCGAGCACCGCGCCGACAAAGACCTTGCCGGCGGTGCCGCCGAGGGCCAGGTCGGACAGCCGGCCGGCCGAATCGGCGCCGACGCAGAGCCGCCGCACCGCGAACTCATAGACGCCGCGCGACCAGTTCTGCACCGCGTGATAACCGGCGCGCGCGCCGCGGCCGGCGAACACCTCGGCCACCGGCACGCTCAGCGCCCCGCCCTCGCCGCCGCCACGAGACTCGTCGATCAGCTCGGCCTCGGCCTCGTCTTCGACGATTGCCAGGGTGTGGTGAAACGAGCCGACGCCGCCGTGGGTCAGCTCGACGCGCGAGACGATCGGCGCGGTGAGCCGCACGCCGCGGGGCACGTAGAGAAACGTGCCGGTGTTGACGAAGGCGGCGTGGAGCAGCGTGAACTTGCTCTCCTCGGGCGACACCGCGGCGGTCATCCAGTAGCGCCGGACCAGGTCCTCGTGCGTCCGGGCCGCCTCGGCCAGCGAGGTCAGCACCACGCCGGCGTCGGTCGCCTCGCGCGACAGCCGGCATTCGGTCACCCGGCCGTCGACGGCGCGGATCAGACCGGCGGCGTCGGTCGGCTCGCCGCCCCGCGCCGGCGTGCCGTTCGGCGCGGCGACGGCGTAGCTGTCGAAGTCGATGGCGCCGAGGTTGACCCGCCGCCAGTCCTCGGCCTTGTCGCTCGGGAACGGCGTGTCGGCATAGGCGGCAGCGGCGGCCAGGCGGCGGCGGCGGAACCAGTCGGGTTCGGCCAGGCGCTCGGACAGCGCCTCGGCGCGGGCACGACTGAACCCCGTGGTGTCGGACATCGGTTCCTCGCAATCGCGGCAGGTCAGCCGATCGAGCCTTCCATCTGCAGCTCGATCAGGCGGTTCATCTCGACCGCATACTCCATCGGCAGTTCCTTGACGATCGGCTCGATGAAGCCGTTGACGATCAGGCCGATGGCAGTGTCCTCGTCGAGCCCGCGGCTCATCAGGTAGAACAACTGCTCCTCGCCGACCTTCGAGACGCTGGCCTCGTGGCCGACCTGGGTGCGGTCCTCCTCGACCTCGATGTAGGGGTAGGTGTCCGAGCGGCTCGCCTCATCGAGCAGCAGCGCGTCGCAGACGACGTTGCTGCGGCTCTGCTCGCAGCCCGGATAGACCTTGCACAGGCCGCGGTAGCTGGCCCGACCGCCGTCCTTTGAGATCGACTTGCTGATGATCCGGCTGGTCGTGTGCGGCGCCGCGTGGACCACCTTACCGCCGGCATCCTGGTGCTGGCCGTGCCCGGCAAAGGCGATGGAGAGAATCTCGCCGTGGGCGCCCGGCTCGACCATGTAGACCGCCGGGTACTTCATGGTCAGCTTGCTGCCCAGGTTGGCGTCGACCCACTCCATGGTCGCGTCGGCATAGGCCACGGCCCGCTTGGTGACCAGGTTGTAGACGTTGTTCGACCAGTTCTGGATGGTCGTGTAGCGGCACCGCCCGCCGCGCTTGACGACGATCTCGACGACCGCCGAGTGGAGGCTGTCGCGGCTGTAGATCGGCGCGGTGCAGCCCTCGACATAGTGCACGAAGGCGCCCTCGTCGACGATGATCAGCGTCCGCTCGAACTGACCGACGTTCTCGGAGTTGATCCGGAAGTAGGCCTGCAGCGGGATGTCGACCTGCACGCCCGGCGGCACGTAGATGTAGCTGCCGCCCGACCAGACCGCGGTGTTCAGCGCCGCGAACTTGTTGTCGTGGTAGGGGATGATGGTGCCGAAGTACTGCTGCACCACCTCGGGATGCTCCTGCACCGCCTCCTCGGGCGAGAGGAAGATCACGCCCTGCGACTTCCACTGCTCGCGCAGCGAGTGGTAGACCACCTCGCTGTCGTACTGCGCGCCGACGCCGCCGAGCATCGACTGGCGCTCGGCCTCGGGGATACCCAGCTTGTCGAAGGTCTGCTTGATGTCCTCGGGCACCTCGTCCCAGGTCGTCTCCTGGCGCTCCGACGGCCGCACGTAGTAGCAGATGTCGTCGAAGTTGATCCCGCTCAGATCGCCGCCCCAGGTCGGGGTCGGGCGCTCGAGAAAGTGGCGGTAGCCCTCGAGCCGCTTGTCGAGCATCCAGGCCGGCTCGTGCTTCTGCGCGCTGATCGCGCGGACCACCTCCTCGGTCAAGCCGTGGCCGGTCTGAAAGACGTTCTCGCGCACGTCGAAGAAACCGTACCGCTCGGCGTAATCCGAGCGCATCTCACGCAGTTGCGTGTTCTGATCCGATGCGGGTTGAGCTTGCTGTGTCTTAGGCTGTGCCATGAGCCACGGCCTCCTTTTCCACCCAATCCCAGTTCTTCTCGGCGCCGAGCCGCTCGACCAGGTCGATGCCACCGCTGGTCACAACCCGGCCGTCGAGCATGATGTGGACCCGCTCCGGCTGCATTTGCCGGACCACGTCCTCGTAGTGCGTGACGACCAGGAACCCGGTGCCCTGCTGCTCGTGCATCTCGAGCACCACGTCGGCGACCAGTTGCCGCATCTCGACATCGAGACCGGAGTCGGTCTCGTCGAGGATGGCCAACTGCGGCGAGAGGCAGAGCAGCTGCAGCATCTCATTGCGCTTCCGCTCACCGCCGCTGAAGCCCTCGTTCAGGTAGCGGCGGGCGAACTCGGAGTTCATCTCCAGCCGCTTCATGTTGGCCGTCAGTTGGGCCGAGAACTCGCGCAGGCTGACATCCTCGCCGCGGACCGCCGACAGCGCCTGGCGCAGGAAGCTCGAAACCGTGACGCCGGTGATCTCCTTGGGGTACTGAAAAGCCAGGAAGAGCCCCGCCTTGGCCCGCTCGTCGGGCTCCATGTCGAGGATGTCCTCGCCGCCGAAGGTCACCGACCCGCCGGTCACCGTGTAGCTCGGGTGGCCCATCAGGGCGTAAGCCAGGGTCGACTTGCCCGAGCCATTGGGGCCCATCAGCACCTGTCGCGTGCCGCCGGTGACGGTCAGCGTCAGGCCCTTCAAGATGGGCGTCTCATCGACCGAGACCCGCAGGTCGTCAATCACCAGGTCCTTGCGCATCGCCATGTCGTCGTGTCCTTCGCTCAGACGGGTATGCCCATCATCGCCAGTTGCTGCTTGCCCTCGTCGGTCGCCAGTTGCGGGGTCCAGGGCGGCGACCAGACCAGGTTCACCTGCGCCTGCTCGACTCCATCGACCGCCCGCACGGCGTTGGTCACCTGCTCGACCAGCTCGGCCGCCAGGGGGCAGCCGATCGAGGTCAAGGTCATGTCGACCCGCACCTGCGCCGCGTCGATGTCGACCTCGTAGACCAGACCCAGATCATAGATATTGATCGGGATCTCCGGGTCGTAGCACTCGCGCAGCGCGTCGTAGACCGCTTCCGAGGTGACCATCCGGGCCTCCTATCGCGACCGATGTTCGAGCGCGGCCACCGAACCACCGGCATGGGTGGTGTCGGCCAGGTGGACCAGACAGTCGTCGACATGGTCGACCCCGCAGCGCAGGCAGGCCGCGTCGCACTGATCGGGCGAGGTCAGCGCCGCGCGCAGAAAGGCCTTTAGGCCCAGCTCGAGCGACTGCTGCTCGGCGCGCGTCAGCTCGCCGAGCACCGCCGCGATGCGGTCGGCATACGAGTCCTGCACGCGCTCGACCAGCATCTGCCCGGCCGCGGTGGTGCGTAGGCGAACCTCGCGGCGGTCAGCGCCACGCGTCCGCTCGACCAACGGCACCGGGCGCAGGTCGGCCAGGCCGGATATCGCCTTGGTCGCCGCCGCGCTGCTGATCTGCAGCGCCTCGGCCACCTGCTTGACCGTCGGCAGGCAGTGGCGGTCGATGTAGCGCAGCACCTCGAACTGGGCCGCGGTCACTCGCTCGCCACTCACCGCGGTGTCGGCGTAGGCGTCCTCCATGAGGCCGTTGACCAACAGCCGGACCACCTGCGTGAGGGTCTTGGTCGTGTCGTTCAGCCGTACCACCGGCGTCACCGCTCGAGCACCCATCCGGCTGCGCTCCTAATTGCGTAACCAGGTTAACTATGCCAGGGGTTCCGAGTCGTGTCAAGGAGCATTGAGGCGGCGGCAGACGGAGCGGGCGGGGACGCCCGCGCTCCGGAGTGGGCGGGGACGCCCGCGCTCCGGAGTGGGCGGGGACGCCCGCCCTCCCTACGGACCGCCGGCGTCCCGCCGGCACGGCCCCTCCGGCGCGTCCCGACCGACCGCCGGCGTGCCGCTCATTCGAGGCGGCAGAAACAGCTCGCGCGCAGCTCCACGTCGGCCGACGCCCAGGCCTCTGCGAAGCGGCGGTCGGTCTCGGCCGCCTCGTCGGCCTTGCCCTGGCGGCGCAGCGACTCGGCCAAGCCGTGGAGCGACCAGCCGTTGCCGGCGTGGCGCGCCAGATCGGCGCGGTAGACCTGCTCGGCCTCTTCGAGCCGCCCCTGCTCGAGCAGCAGTGCGCCCAGCGCGTGGGCCGCCGGCTGCATCCATCCCCACGGCTCGTCGTAGCGTAGCGCCTCGTCGGCGGCCACCGCCTGGCGCAGCAGCGCGAACCCCTGCTCGACGTTGCCGCGCCGATACTCCAACTCGCCGGCGAGCATGTGCCGGCCGATCTCGAGCACCACGGACGAGGCGTTGTTGCCGATGTACGAGGTCTCCGGCACCGCGGCGCGGGCCGCGTCATAGGCGGCCAGCTCGACCGCCGCCTGGTCGACCAGGCCGAGTGACGAGAAGGCCAGCCCGCGCGCGTAGTGATAGAACGCGCTGGTCACCGGCAGCTTCGCCTCGGGCTCCGGCTCGGCGAGGATCTCCTCCCAGCGGCCGAAGCGCACCAGTACGTGGAAGACCGTCGCCGCGAAGCCGTCGAGGAAGTCGGCATGCTGCACCACCAGCTCGAGCGGCAGCACCTGGGCCAGGTCACGCGCGCGGCGCAGGGCCAGCTCGCTTTGGCCCCGGAACATCGCCGCATAGACCACGAAATGGTAGTCGTGCGCGCGATACATGCTGTGCAGCCCGAGCGACGGCGTGCGCCGCAGGTAGGTCTCATCGGCGACGATGGCCCGCTCGTTGGCCGCGATGGCCTCTTCATAGCGCCCCAGCCGGATGTCGATGTGCGACGGCATGTGGACCAGGTGCGCCACGCCGGGGACCAGTGGCCGCAGTCGATTGGCCGCCGCCAGCGCCCGGCCCGGCTCGGGCGAGGCCTCGACCGCGTGGATGTAGAGGTGGCAGGCGAAGGGATGGTCGGGCGCAACCTCCAGCACGTGTTCGAGCACCGCGACGATGGTGGGCGTATCGGGCCGCGGCTCGCCCTCGGGCGACCAGAGGTCCCACGGCCACAGGTTCATCAGCGCCTCGGCATAGAGCGCACCCACATCGGCGTCGGCGGGATACTGCTCATAGACCGCCCGCATCGCCGCGGCATAAGCCTCGTCGAGCGGCCGGCGGTCGGCCACCGCGGGGAACCGGTAGCGGGTCGCCAGCGCCTCGATCAGGGCGCGCTCGACCGGTGTGGCGCCGGCGGCGGTCGCCCGGGCGCGGGCGATCGCCTCGGTCGCCGCCTGCTCCTCGTCGGGCGTCATAAGGGTGTAGTTGATGTGCGGTCCAAGGCTCAGCGCCAGGCCCCAGTGGGCCATGGCGCAGGCCGGGTCCAGCTCGGCGGCCCGGGCGAACGACTGCCGCGCGGTCCCGTGGTTGAAGCCCTGGTAGAAAATGAACCCCTGGTCCCAGTACCGCTGCGCCTCGGGCGAGGCGGTGCTCACCGGGCGATGATACTCACCCAGCCCCTCGAACAGCGCGACCTGGGCGGTGGCGGCGGCGGCGAGCCAGAGCAGCAGGGCGAGCGAGCGAAGCCGGATCATGTCTGCCTCCCAAGCCGAGGTTGGTCGGGAGCATTATGGGTCCGGCAGTGCCCGACGCAAGGCGCTGGTGGCGGTCGCAGACCGATCTACTGATAGTCCAGCTCCACCGTGACCCCGCACCCGCGGTCGACCATCACCCGCACCCAGTGCGCCCGGAAGGCCGGCGCGAAGTCGTGGTGGATGGTCGTCGCCGGCGGCATGGCCAGCGCCGCGTAGGGCTGCCAGTCGGCGTCGCCGGTGAGGTCGACCTCGATGGTCAGCGCCACCGGCTCCGCCGCATCGTGGCGCGCGGTCAGGCGCTTGCGGTCATAGCCGTGCATCAGGTAGGGGTCGCTCGGCGTGAACGGCTCGACCCGCCTCTCGTGCCACGGCCCGCCGCGGCCGACGGGCTTGCCCAGCCGCCACAGGTCGTCGATTGCGCCGAGCCAGACAGCCGCCCGGCCGTCGTCGCTGCGGACGATGTGCGGATTGCCCTCGCCGCCGGCGATGCCGGTGAGCACCAGCATTCCGCGGTACGAAGCGTAGTCGACGATCCGCCGGTTGTGCGTGCAGATCGGCCGGATCTTCGCGAACCCGCCGGCGTTCTCGGCGGGCAGCTCATAGAACGTGCCGTGCGCGTGGAAGATGTCGCGCTCGGTCACCACTTCGCGGTCGATGCGGTAGAGACCGCGGCCGCACAGCGCGTCGATCGCCGGGTCGCCCTTGGGCAGCCGCCAGCGCGCGCCGGCGTCGTCGACGTAGAGCACCGAGGCGGCACCGACGGCAAGCACGCCGGCCGGGATCGCGACCTGCTCCTTGAGCCAGGCGTGCGCGGTCGGATCATCGACCCGGCGCAGCCGCGACTCGGCGCCCATCTCGTAGTAGCCGACGTCGCGGACCAGGTCGCCGTCGTGGTCGGTCGCGGCCAGGTGCAGGGTGCGCAGGTTGTCGCCCCGGGCGCGGACGAGGCCGCCGGTGTGCCGGGAATCGCCGGCGCGCGCAAGTCCGGCAAAGATTGAGTCGTCGCCACGCTCATCGTCTGCCGCGCCGGTGAACAGGACCGTGGCGGTGCAGTCGCGGTTGGTCGTGACCCGGATCCACTCGCCCGGCGCCGCCGGCTCGAAGCCGTGCCAGCGATAGCCCGCCGCCGGCACCGTGACGGCGCCGGCCGGATGCCACGCGCCGTCACCCAGGTCGACCTCGAACCGGAAAGTGACCGGCTCGGTGGCGTCGTGGGCCAGGTGGACGCCGCGGTGGGCGTAGCCGGCGAACAGGTAGGGGTCGCTCGGCACGCCGGCGGCGACCGAGTCGTTCCGCCACACGGCGCCCTGGCCGACGCTCGGGCCGAGGCCGTCAAGTGTCTCCGGCGCGACGAACCAGAGGTTCGACTGGCTCTGCCCCGGCCCGGCCGCTCCGCCCTTGGCGCCGCGGGCGTTGAGGAACTCGGACCGAGCCGCGTCATCGCAGCCGAAGACCAGACGGTCGCCCCATCGGCAGAAGTCGCCGATGATCTTGAGGTAGGTCGAGCGGGGCCGGATGCCGGCGGTGTGTCCCGCACCGAACCCGCGCGGGAAGCGCCAGAAGCAGCCGTGCATGGTCATCAGCAGGTCGTCCTCGCCGATGTCGCGGATGCGCGGCCACTCGGTGTTCCAGCCGTGCGCGCCGTCGTAGCAGTGGCTCGCCTTGGGCAGCCGAAAGGCCTGCCACCGGCCGCCGTCGAGGAGCATCAGAATCAGCGAGCGGTGGTCCCAGCCGATGCTCCACAGCGGATCGTCGTCGCGCTCGGCGCCCTGGATGCCGCCCGGCCCGGTGACCTCGCAGAACTGATTGCGGCGGACCACGCGCCACTCGCCACCGAGCCACTCGGCCAGGCAGCCCGAGGCGATGTCGGGCCGCCGCCGCGCCTCGGCGCTCGGCTCGCCGTTGTTGGCATAGACCACGCGCCCCTGCGCGGTGTAGGCGCCCTTGCCGTGATAACCGGGCAGTCCCGCCACGCGCCGCCCGCCGGGGTCGTTGGTGTCGGCATAGAGCTCGGTCACCGCGAGCGTGTGCACATCGACCTCGTAGAAGCCCTCCTCCATCGTCGCGTAGTAGACCTTGTTCGCCGGATCGGTCAGGTGCCGCAGGGTGGCGGTGTGGCGGCCGGGCATCCGGTCATAGGGAATGACCCGCACGCGACCCTCGCCGTCGATGCAGTAGGGCCCGATGAAGAGCTGGCTCGACTCGCGGTGAACGAGCCGATTCGCCGGCGTGCCGCCGATGCTCTCGGCCCGGACGGTGACGGACAAGTCGGGGGCAATCTCGTACAGCTTGTCGGACGACCCCCGCGGCAGGTGCGGCCCATACGAGACGACCCACAACCGCCCGGCCCACGGCACCACAGCGCCGGTGCCGCATTCGAGTTCGTCGTTGAAGGTGGCCAGGTGGGGGTAGAGGCCGGAGAAGTGGGGCGGCGGGGCGGCGAGGAGCAGCGTGGGGCAGAGCAGGAGGGTAGCCATGCGGGCGGACTTCGGCGAGCCGCTGGCGTGGCCTGCCGGCGCACTGCCACGGGGTCAGGCCTCACTTTCGCTCGATATGTTACGATCCCTGCGCCGAGTCGTAGTGATCGCCACGATAACGAGACCTGACCCCGGGTGCTCATCGACAGACGTCGACCGCCTTGTCCACGCGCTGCGCAGCCTTGCCGAGCTCGACGGACCGCATTGACGCCCGCCCCCACCCCCTCTACCATCCACACCTCCAGGAGCCACCGCATGGACCCGCTCCGCATCGCCGTCGTCGGGCTCGGCATGGGCATGAACCGGGCGCGGATCGTCTCGCGCACGCCGGGGGCCGAGCTGGTCGCCGTGGCCGACCTGATCCCCGCGCGGCGCGAACGGGCCGTCGAGGCGTTCGGCTGCTTGGCCTATGACAGCTTCGAGGCCTTGATGCAGCAGGCCGACACGTTCGACTGCCTCTATGTCATGACCGAATCGGGCAAGCACGCCGACATGGGCATGGCCGCGGCGCGGGCGGGTAAGCACGTCATCTCGACCAAACCGCTCGACATCAGTGTCGACAAGTGCGTCGAGTTCTGTCGCACCTGCGACGAGTGCGGGGTGATCCTGATCTGCGACTTTCAGATGCGCTACACCGAGGCGGTGCAGAAGCTCCGCGCGGCGGTGCGGCAGGGGGCGCTCGGCCGGCCGCTGTTCGGCCAGGTGACGATGAAATGGTGGCGCGGCGAGGACTACTACGAAGGCTGGCACGGCACCTGGGCGCTGGACGGCGGCGGCAGCGTGATGAACCAGGCGATCCACTTCATCGACGTGCTGCAATACGCCATGGGCGCGGTCGACGAGGTCTTTGCCTACAGTGGTGTCCACGCCCACGTCAACTGCGAGACCGAGGACATGACCAATGCCCTGCTGCGCTTCGCCGGTGGCGCCGAGGGGATGATCCACACCTCGACCTGCTTCCGCGGCAAGGACTACGACCGGGTCGAGATCAACGGCACCGCCGGTGCGGCGGCGGTCGAGTTCGAGCGCATCACGCGCTGGGAGTTCATCCCGCCCGAGGGCCGACAGGAGGCCTGGGACGCGCAGACCGGCGCCCGCCGCGAGGGCGAGGCGGCGGCCTATGAACCCGAGCTGGAGCTGCCCACGACGCCCGCTAGCGCGGCGGCCGACATGGTCCAGGCGGCGGCCGGCGGTGAATCGTTCTGCCCCGGCTGGAGCGGTATCGCGCCGGTGGCGCTCGGTCTGAGCCTCTATCAGTCGGCCCGCGAGGGTCGGCCGGTGCGGCCGGTGATGGACTTCGGGCCGGAGCGCTGAGATGGAGTCGAACGGCGGCAAGGCGACGCGGAGATGGGTCACCGGCCTGGCGGTCACCGCCCTCGGCACAGCGCTGGCCTGGCTGTTTCGCGAGCAGTTGGTTGGCCTGGCCGCGGCGCTGGCCTGGCCGGGTGCGATGGTGGCGTTGGCGGTGGTCTTCCGCGAGGAGGTGAGGGGCGTGCTGCGCACCCTCGCCGAGGTGGATCTGTTCGAGGGCTTCAGCCTTCGCTTCCAGCGCCGCCGACTGGAGGCCGTGCGGCAGGTTGAGGAGCTGGAGCAGGAGGCCGCCACACGGCGGCTCGAGCAAGCTGTCGAAGGCGCTGTCTTGCGCACCATCGGCGAGTTGGGGTATGACTCGGAAACCGTGGCGCTGGAACTTCGTTCCGATCGATCAGATGAGGTGAGCACGTGATGGCGGCAACCACTGTCTCGCACGCAGTCTTCCCGAGGCTTCGCGAGATCGCCCGGTCAGAGCCTCGGCTTGCGATGGTGACGGCCTTCCGCGAACTCGAGTCCGCGGCGGCCGAGGTGCTGCTCTCACGCGGCGTGGATCAAGGCAGCAACGGCAACCAGCCGTCCGGCTCGGTGGCGCGGCGAGCTACCGAGGTCCTGATCGAGGAGGCGTTGCTGCCGCCATCGACGACCGATATCGTCGAACTGGTGGAGCAGGCACGCGACACGGCCGTTCACGCCACACCACGGACCTCGCCGACGACGGCTCGGCGATATGTCGACCTGGTCTTCTTCCTCGCCGACCGCTTCCGCGAGCTGGCCGCCCAGCCACCGAGCGAACCAGCCGCGACGGGTTGACCGGCCAGCTACAGCCTGCGCTGCGCGAGCCGCGCCCATGAGCCACCGCCCACGGGCCATGAACGTGCTCTGGACCTTCGCCGTCGGCGGCGCCGAGCGGCTCGTGCTCGACCTCGTCCGCTGCCAGCGCGAATCACCGTTCGAACCGCTGCTCGCTGTCCTCGAGCCCGACGGCGACCTGCGCGGGGCCGCCGAAGCCGCCGGCGTCGAGCTGTTCACCCTCCGGCGCGGCCGGCTGCCGCAGACCGCCGCGCGCTTTGTCGCCCTCTGCCGCCAGGCGCGGCCCGACCTGCTCCACGCCCACAACCCGGCCGCCGGCGTCTACGCCGCGGTCGCCGGCCGGCGGCTCGGCATCCCCGTGCTGGTCACCAGCCACGGCCGCGGGTTTGTGCTGAACCGCGGCCCGCTGGTCCGCTGGGTGCTGCGCCACTGGGTCAACGGCTTCGTCGCCGTCTCGGTCGAGGCGGCGCGGTTGGCGGCCGAGCATCTCGGCCGGCCGGTCGAGCAGATCCCGGTGATCCTCAACGGGATCGACGTCGCGGCCTTCGCCGGCGGACCGAGTGATGTCCTGCGCCGCGAACTCGGCCTGTCGCCGCAGACCTGGCTGTTCGGTACCGTCGCGCGGCTCGATCCGGTCAAGGAGCAGGAGCGGATGCTCGCCGCGACGCGGCTCCTGCTCGACCAGGGCCGCGACGTAGCGCTGGCGATCGCCGGCGACGGGCCGCAGCGCGCGTTCCTCACCGCGCGGCTGGCCGAGCTCGGGCTCGGCGGCCGGGCACACCTGCTCGGCCGGCGCGACGACGTGCCCAGCCTGCTCCGCTCGCTCGATTGCTTCTGCCTGTCCAGCCGCAGCGAGGGACTGCCCATCTCGATGCTCGAGGCCATGGCCGCCGGCACGCCGTGTGTCATGACCCGCGTCGGCGGCATCGCCGAGAAGGTCACCCACGAGGCCCAGGCGGTGCTGGTCGAACCCCAGGACGAGGTGTCCCTGGCCGCCGGCCTGGCCCGCCTGATCGACGACCCGTCGCTCGCGGAGCGCCTGTCCGCCGCGGCGCAACAGATGGTGCGCGAAAGCTACTCGATCGAACGCATGGCCGACGACTACGGCCGGGAGTACGACCGGCTGCTGGCCGGGGTTCAGCGTCGCGCAACACCACTCTGAGATTTTCGCGCCAAGCAATCGAAAAAACACGGCAGCGCAAGATCCTCGCAACACTCGGCTGTTATGCTGTGCGTTGGGAGAGTTCCACGACGTAGGGGTAGGGTTATGTTACCGGGGGGGGGGTACTCCAAACGACACGGGATCAGCGCCAGCGACAGCCGGCGCTGTTCGGGCGCTGTTTCGTCTCGGCGGTGTTCGGCTTGTCGGCGTTCGGCAAGCTGCTCGACCCGCTCTCGCTGGTCGATTCCCTTCGCGCCCTCGGTTGGAGCAATCCGCGCCTCGCCTCGGCAGGCCACGCTTCGCCGCTCCGGCTCACCCTCGCCGTAATCCCGACTGCCACTGACCCCTGCACGACTCCGGTATTCGCGACTAGGAGCACCGGATGAACTACCACCGATCCGTGCCGCGGCACGCGTTCACTCTCACCGAACTGCTCGTCACGCTGGCGATCATCGCCCTCCTCGGCGCGCTGCTCTACCCGGTGCTCGCCGAGGCGCGTGCAGACGAAGGCGATCCGCTGGATGTGTGCGCCCGGCAGCTGGGCCAGGTCGGCCGGGCCTTTGCCGCGTACATCGAGGATTACGATGGCGCGCGGCCCAAGCGCTTGGTTCACCTCGTGCCGGACCACATCGACGCCCCCTTGCTGGTCTGCTCCGCCGACCCGCATGTCGAGCAGGGCGGCTGGGCCGGGTTGCATGCCGCGAAGGACCACGGCATGACCGACTCGCCCTGGGACATCCCGCTCAGCTACTTCTACCCAGACCTCGTGGCCTTGAGTGACGAGTGGTGGGAGAAGGCAAAGAGCCTCGAAGGCAGACCCGGCTATGCCGTCTGCGTGGTGCACGGTGAAGCGAAGCCGATGCCTTCGGGCTGTCCGGCCTATCAGGGCCTGGTGCTGAGGCTCTGCTTCGACGGGAGCGTCGTTCAGCGCAACTGCGTGCCGGAGGCGGCGATGGAGGACTACTGGCTGTGGCTGACCGACCAGCCGAGCGACGATCCCAGCGAACGTCGACCTCCGCGCGGATGCCCTCGGCCCGAGGCGCCAGAGGCTGGGAGCCAACTTCCTCAAGCCTCCGACGGATCGGTGGAGCGTTGATATGGACCACGGCGAACCTGAACCTGCGAGGGCCTTCACCCTCGTCGAACTGCTCGTCACGCTGGCGATCATCGCGCTGCTCGGCGCGCTGTTGCTCCCAGCGCTGATGAAGGCCCGCGGTAGCGGTAGTCTGGCCGCCTGCACCTCCAACCTGAGCCAGGTCGGCAAAGCGTTCGGGATGTACACCGATGATTACGACGGCGCCCGGCCCGCGCGACTGGTGCACATGGTTCCGGCACGCCTCGACGCCAAGCTCCTCGTCTGCCGCGCCGACGCGCACGTCGAGCAGGGAGGTTGGGCCGGCCTTCATGCCGCGAAGGACTACGGCATGACCGACTCGCCCTGGGACGTCCCAGTCAGCTACTTCTACCCGGACATCGTGGCCTTGAGTGACAAGTGGTGGGAGAAGGCCCAGAGCCTGGAGGGCCGACCCGGCTATGTCGTCTGCGTGGTGCACGGTGGAGCGAAGCCGCAGCCTTCCGGCTGCCCGGCCTATCAGGGCCTGGTGCTGCGTCTCTGCTTCGACGGCAGCGTGATTCGACGCAACATAGTGCCACATATAGCGATGATGGACTACTGGCTATGGCTGACCGATCAGCCCGCGGAACAGATGTGAAGCCATCGCTACGCGAGCGGCTCAGCTCGGCGGTGGGTCTGGCGGCGGTTGGCGCGGCGGTCTCATCGCTGCTGGCCTTGGCGGCGCAGGTGGCACTGATGCCGACCGGCCTGTTCGGTCCGCCGGCGGTGACCAACGCCGCCATCGCCGGCGCTCGCTCCGGCCTGTGGGGCGGGCTGATCGCCGGCGGGCTGCGCTTGCCGCGCTGGCAGGCGATGCTCTGCTTCGCGCTGGTGGTCCTCTTCCGCGGCGGTCGATCCGCCGTCCGACACGCGATCCACCGCGCCGAGCACGGCGACACCGGGCTGGCGCTGGGCACGGTCCTGTGCCTGATCGGCGTCTACGGCGCCTGCCTCGTCGGCGGCGTGGTCGCCGTGCTGGTCGGCCACCGGCTCGGCCTCGGCCCGCCGGCGCCCGAGCAATCCGCGCCCGCCTCGCGCATGACGGTCAAACTCGCCCATCGCCACTGACCCGCCTCGGCTCCGGTGTGGTACCATCCTCGCACCGGAGCAGCGGCATGGCGTTTCCGACCGTCTCGATCGGCGGCTATGAGATCTCGCGGCTGATCATCGGCAGCAACACGTTTCACGGCTTCAGCCACTTCAGCGCCGCGCGTTCGAACTGGCTCAAGCGGCACTTCACGCCCGAACGCATCTTCGAGGTCATGTGCGCCTGCGCGCGGCAGGGGCTCAACGCCACCGTCTCGATGCAGCGGCCCGACTATGCCGAGGTGCTGCGCGCGGTCGAGGCCGAGACGGGGGTGCATATCCACTGGTTCGCCACGCCTGGCGGGCGCGACACGGCCGAGCTGAAAGAGGGCATCTGCCAGGCCGCCGAGCTGGGCGCTGAGTTCTGCCTGCCGCACATGATGTGGACCGACTCCCGGCTGCTCGCCGCCCGCGGGGTGATCGAAGAGGCCGACGAGGTCTGCGCCTACATCCGCGCCCAGGGCATGGTGCCCGGCTGGAGCACCCACCGGCCCGAAACGGTGACGGTCAGCGACCGCGCCGGCTACGATGTCGAGGTCTATATCCAGATCTACAACGCGACGGGGTTCCTCTGCCAGGTCGAGACCGACTGGGTGCAGCGCGTCATCACTCACACGCCGAAGAGCTGCCTGTGCATCAAGCCATTGGGCGCCGGGCGGATCATGCCGCCGACGGGCTTCAGCTTCGTCTACAGCACCATCAAGCCGAACGACATCGTGGCGGTGGGCATGTTGAGCGAGGAAGAGGCCGACGAGAACATCGGCCTGTGCCGCGATATCCTGGCCGGTCAGGTGGCCCAGGCGGAGCTGCAGAGCACGCGGTCGAAGGCGGTGTTGATGGGAGCGGATTGATGTCGTACGACCCCGAGAAGCTGCTCGAGCGGATCACCTACAACCCCGACATCTACGGTGGCAAGCCGATCATCCGGGGTCGTCGGCTGGCGGTCGAGCATGTGCTGGGGCAGATGGCGGCGGGGACGTCGATGGAGCGGCTGCTCGAAGGCCACGAGTGGCTGGAGAAGGAGGACATCCTGGCCTGCCTGGCCTATGCCTGCCGGGTCATCCGGAGCGAGCGATTCGCTCCAGCGCCGTCGGTGGCGCCTGAGTGAACGTGCTGCTGGACTGCTCGGCTTGGCCGGGTGCCCGTGCTGCGCTTGAAGCGGCCGGCCACCTGGTTGAGCGGGCTCACGACTGGCCAGCGGATCCAGGCGACAGGGCGATTCTGGCGCACGCCTTCGAGCACGACCGGTCCTCGTCACCGCCGATGCCGATTTCGGCGAGCTCGCCGTTCGCCATCGACAGCCCCACGTCGGCATCATCCGGCTGGATGAAATCGGCGCCGAAGAGCACGGTCTGCGCGCCGTGCAAGCGCTGGATGCCTATGGTCCGCTACTGGCGCTTGGTGCTATCGTCACGGTTTACAGCACCCGAATGAGACTGCGCATGCCGCAGGCTGATGAGCAAACCTGCTGGCGTGCCACCTGACCAGGAGCAGCGATGGACCTCCATCTCGACCGACCCAAACTCCTCGCCCTGAACCAGCTCGAATACGACTTCCTGCTCCGCAGCATCGACGACCTCGACCCGGCGGAGCTGTGCGCGGCCGATGACTCGGGCTGGTCGATCAAAGACCATCTCGCCCACGTCGACGCCTGGCACCGCCGGCTGCTCCGCTGGTTCGACGAGGGACGGGCCGGCGCGGCCGAGATCGCGCCCGAGCCGGGCTACACCTGGGCCGACATCGATCGCCTCAACAACGAAGACCTGGCCGCGCGGCGCGACCGGCCGCTCGCGCAGGTGCTCGGCGACCTGGCCGAGTCGTTCGCTGCCTGCCAGGCGCTGATCGCCTCGCTGAGCGAGGAGGAGCTGACCACGCCGGGGTACTTCGCCTGGTGCGATTTCGGGCCGGTGTGCAAGCTCATCGCGCACAACACCTACTTGCATTACCTCGGCCATGTGGGCAAGATACGCCGTCGGCGCGGGGCCACCGGATGGGGCAGGGAGTAACCGAGTGAGCGACGCCGAGCGCGAGGCCAAGCTGGCCGCGATGGCCGAGGAAGCGGCCAAGCACCACCGCTGGTTTGCCGTCGAGGCGAACAACACCGCCTGGGAGCTGATGGACAAGCCCGACCGCACGCCCGACGACGAGGACGTGCTGATCGCGCGGGTTCACGCCTCGTGGTACCACTGGGCCCACGCCGGCGACGCCAAGAACCTGGCCATCGCCGACTGGATGTGCTCGCACGCCTACGCGTTGATGGGCCGGCTCGAGCCGGCCAAGTTCCACGCCCAGCGCTGCCTGGACCGCTGCACCCGCCACGGCGTGGGCGACTTCCCGCTCGGCTATGCTCACGAAGCGCTGGCGCGCGTGGCGCTGATGGAGGGCGACCGCGCGGCGGTCGAACGTCACTACGCCGAGGCGCTGGCGATCGGCGCGACGGTAGCCGAGGAGGACGACAAGGAGATCCTCGATGCCGACCTGGCGGCGTTCGCCACGTTGGCGGCATTAGACTGACCGCAGCGCACGGCGATCGGCGCGGGTGAACGGCGATGTCGCTACCCCTCCTGACGGTCGGGATCGAAGAGGAATACCAGATCATCGAGCCCGCCACGCGGGAGCTGCACCGCAGCAACGTGGAGTTTCTCGAGCTCGGTCGCCAGCGGCTGGGCGAGCAGGTCAAGCCCGAGTTCCGGCAGTGCCAGATCGAGGTCGGCACGCAGGTCTGCCGCAGCCTGGCCGAGGCGCGGATGGAGCTGACCCGCCTGCGCCGCGGCATCGTCGAGGTGGCCGACGACCTCGGCCTGCAGGTCGCCGCGGCGAGCACCCATCCGTTCAGCTCGTGGGAGAAGCAGGTCACCACCGCGGGCGAGCGGTACACCAAGCTCGAAGCCGACATGGGCGACCTGGCGCGACAGATGCTCATCTTCGGCATGCACGTGCATGTCGGCATCGACGACCCCGAGATGCGCGTCGATGTGATGAACCAGGCGCGCTACTTCATGCCCCACGCCCTGGCGCTGTCGACCAGCTCGCCATACTGGCACGGCCGCGACACCGGGCTCAAGTCGTACCGCTCGATCATCTTCGAGGACCTGCCGCGCACGGGCCTGCCGCCGTCGTTCGATTCGTGGGATGACTACCAGGGCTTCCTGCGCACGCTGATCCACACCAACTGCATCGACGAACCGACCAAGATCTGGTGGGACTGCCGCTGCCACCCGCTCTACCCGACCATCGAGTTCCGCATCACCGACATGTGCACCAAGGTCGACGAGGCGATCTGCCTCGCCTCGCTGCTGGTCGGCATCGTCGGCCTGCTGCTCAAGCTGCGGCTGAGCAACCGCTCGTGGCGCAACTACCGGCACCACCTGATCACCGAGAACAAGTGGCGCGCCGTGCGGCACGGCATCGACGGCAAGCTGATCGACTTCGGCCGCAACACCGAGGTGCCGTTCCGCTTCCTCGCCCTCGAGCTGCTCGACATGCTCGATGAGGTGGTCGACGAGCTGGGCATCCGCGACGAGGTGGCCTATGTCCACACCATCCTCGACCGGGGGACCAGCGCCGACCGGCAGCGGCGGACCTTCGAGCGGACCGGCGACCTGACCGCCGTGGTCGACCGCCTCGTCGCCGAGACGCGCGAGGGGTTGTGACTCAGCCTGCGGTCTCGAACAGCCGGAGCAGCTCCTGCGCGCCCTCGCGCTCCATGCCGCGGAGCAGCTCGTAGAGGCGGTCGATGTCCTCGAACAGGCCGAGCAGCTCGGTCAACCGCTCGCGGTACAGCGCGTTGTGCGCGCCGTTACCGCCGGGCGCCTGGTCGACGCACTCGCGCAACACGGCCAGCAACGGATCGACCTCGCGCCGCTTCCGTTCGGCGACCAGCGTCCAGAGCACGGTCCACGAGTCGCCCTCGGCGGCGAAGTAGTCCTTGCGGTCGCCCGGCTTGTGCAGCCGGCGGACCAGCCGCCACTCCTCCAGCGCGCGCAGATTGGTGTTCGCGCCGCCGCGCGAGAGGTGCAGCCGGTCCATGATGTCGTCGGTGCACATCGGCTCGGCGCTGATGAACAGCAGAGCGTGAATCTCGCCCATCGAGCGGGGGATGCCCCAGGCATGGGCCAGCGATCCCCAGCCGTGCACGAAACGCGCGACCGCGCTGGGATCGAGCCCGTCCGGTGTGCTCGGCGGTGTGGCCATGGGAGAACTTTCAACCGCCATTGAAAACGAATCGCGGCGCCGCGCGGTTCCCGCCGGCGAGTGGGCCCGCTGTAGAATCCTGGTAGGGGCAGCCCTTGTGGCTGCCCGCGGGCCAACGAACCCGCTCCAGCAGCGGGCGGCCACAAGGGCCGCCCCTACCGGTCCGGCGTCCGCTACCCGTTCTTCAACACGCGCGAGTGACGGCGTCGTCAGCCGACCGGCTCGCGCCGGATCTCGTTGCGGTGCACCATCTCGCCATCGTGCCGGATGATCTCGACGGTGACCTTGAACCGCTTGAGCCGCCCGCCGGTTCGCTCGCTCACCGTGGTGTAGCGATGCTCGACGGTCTTGACCGTGACCGGCGGTTCCGGCCTGCGGACGATGATGGTGTCGCCGACCTTGAGCAGGGTCAGGTCACGGCCGCGGTTCCAGCCGATCAGGTCCTCGACGGTGGCGTCGTAGAGCGCAGCGACCCGGCCCAGCTTGCCCTCCTCCCCCGCGGCGACCGTGTGCTGCGCGTTGTGCAGGTCGCCCTCGGTCAGATACCGCACGGCGTCGGCCACGGTGCTGATCTTCCGGATAGGATGCCGCGCCACGGCGCGCACCTCGACCTGCTGGACATACTCGGGCGCCTCGGTCAGCAGCCCGATGCCGGCCAGCGCCTCCTCGACCTTGACCGAGGTGTTCTCGAGCCGGGTGCGCACCGCCTGCTGCGCCCACGCCTCGCTGGCCATGACCACCAGCGGCTCGCGGCTCGACTCGGCGAAGATGCCGTAACCGTCGACCACCACCTCGACGGCCGGCGCGAGCAGCGCCACGGCGTCGTCGATCGGTTGACCGACGGCGGATGGCTCCGGGCTCTTGGCCAAGGCGGTCAATCGCCGCGCGCGTCGATAGACGACCGGTTCGAGGAAGTCGGCGTTGGCCCGGGCAAAGACGTCGTGATGCTCGCGATAGACGGGGTGCCGGTCGCGCGCCGCTTCGAGCAGCCGGTCGACCACCGCCGCGGCCTGCTCGCGCTGCGCGAGATAGGCATACTCGACAAACCCGCCCTGCTCGCTGTCGTGGACGGCGATGGTCCAGACCCTCATGCCGACCCGGTCGACCAGCGCGACGGCGATGGTCAGGATGAGCAGACAGAGCAGCAGGCGGTTGGTGCGGACCGCCTGTTGCAGTGCCTCCCGCGCCTCGTCCGGAGCGTCGCTCACGGTGCTCCTACGGCAGCTTCTCTTTCAGCACCCGGATGGCCGCCATCAGTTGCGGGTCCCATTCGGCGCGCGGATCGCGATCGCGCACGTGCTCCAACGTCTCCTCGTTGCTCAGCGTCCACTCGGCGGCCACGTCGGGCTCGATGCCGACCTTGTTGATGTCGCGCTTGTGCGGCGTCAGGTACTTCGCCGTGGTGATCGCCACGGCACTGTTGTCGCGCAGCGGGACCACCGTCTGGACCAGCCCCTTGCCATAGGTCGTCTCGCCGACGATGGTGCCCAGACCGAGGTCCTGCACCGCGCCGGCCAGGATCTCCGAGGCCGAGGCGCTGTACTCGTTAACCAGCACCACCAGCGGCGGGGGCGGACCGCGGTGGTACTGCGCCAGGGCGGCCAACGCCTCGGCAGGCCGGCCGCGCTCCTGGACAAAGACCACCGGCCCCGACTTGACGAACAGGCTGCAGACTTTGATCGCCTCGTCCAACATACCGCCGGGGTTCCAGCGCAGGTCGAGCACCAGGCCTTCCATGCCCTGGTCGCGCAGCCGCGACATCTGCCGCTCGAGCTGGACGTAGGCCTCCTCGTTGAAGCCGGTCAACTGGATCCAGCCGATCTTACCCTCGAGCAGCTCCGACTCGACCACCGGGACGTGGATCTCGGCCCGCTCGACATCGACCTCGAAGACCTCGCCGGTGATGGCCGTTGGGTCACGTCGCAGCTCGCCCGGATCGTTGCCCTGCCGCCGGATCAGCTCATTGTTCCGCTCTTCGCGGGCCGCGTCGGGCCGCTCGATGGTCAGGTGCACCGAGGTGCCCGGCTCGCCGCGGATGCGGCTGACCGAGACATCGAGGGTCAGGTCGGCGGTCGCCTCGCCGTTGACCTCAACGATGTAGTCGCCGGGCAGCAGGCCGGCCTTCGACGCCGGCTGGTCGTCGAACACGCGGGTGACCTGCACCTTGAGCGTCTGCGGGTCGATCTGCAGCACCGCGCCGATGCCGGCGAACTGGCCGGTGTTCTCCTCGCGGAACTCGCCGAAGTCCTTCGGCTCCATGAACCGGGTGTAGGGATCGCCCAGCTCGCGCAGCATGCCCTTGACCGCGCCGTGGGCCAGCTTGACCCGGTCCTGCTCGGTCAGATCGTCGACATACTTGCTCTGGAGGTGGTGGTAGACCTCCATGAAGGCCTCGAGCGGGTCGGCATCGATGGCCGCCGCGTTGGCCGCCGCCGGGCGCGTCACCGCCGCCAGCAGGCCGTCGGCGCTGATGCCCGCGCCGGCGGCGTCGAAGCTCGGCTGGGGCCGGCGGCCGACCTGCCAGCCGGCGACGAAGCCGGTGGCGCTGAAGCAGAGAATCGCCAAGGCGACAAACAGGTGGCCGCCGGAGAAGGCGGAGCGACGGGCATTGGTTTCGGCCATTTGGCACCCTCCGGCCACGGGTCGGGACGTGATCGACAGATACCCGGGCCGCGGTGGTCATTACCAGTATCGGCAACGTTAACCCGCTTGTCAAGCGGCAGGAGCCGTCGCACCGGCCGCGAACCGGCCCGCCGAGAGGCCCGATGCCCGACAACCCACCGGCCCGCCGACGGCGGCTTCTCCACCTCGGTGACCTGTTCCCGCCGGGCTTTCGGCCTGACCAGCTCGAACTGCAAATCGCGAGCCATGCCACCCGCTCGCTGGCCAAGCGCCGGCGACAGGCCGAACGGCTCCGGGCCGAGCATCCTGACGAATCGCCGGAGCAGCTCATCGACCGACTGTTCGCCCCTCTGCTCAACCGCTCGATGGCCTACGGCACCGGCTCGGCGGTGCTCGAAATGCTGCCCCTCAGCCTGCTCTACACCGGCGCGGCCAGGCGCCACCAATCGCGGCAGTTGCTCGACCTGCAGATCGACCTGATCGCCGACGGCCTGCTGCTGCTCGAGCCGACGATCGACCGCGAGAGCCTCGGCGAGACGGTCGTCTCGATGCTCGACGAGGTCTATGACCTCGAGCGGATCAAGGTCGACCTGGAACATGTCGGCCTGCGCCAGCGGCTGCGCCGGGCGGCGCGCAAGGAGGCGGTGCAGTTCGTGCTGCGCAAGCTGCTCGGCCCGCTCGGCGCGGCGACCGAGCTCGACGAGCTGTTCCGCAAGTACGACCGCTGGCACGACCTGCGCGCCGCGCTGCTCCGCCGGGCCCGCGCCGAACCGGAAGGAGGTTGACCATGCCGCGACCGACCAACCTGTTGCTGATCACCTCGGACCAGCAGCACCGCTCGACCCTCGGCGTGACCAACCCGCGCATTCGCACCCCCGCGCTCGACCGGCTCTGCCGCGAGGGCACGCGGTTCACCCGCGCCTACTGCCCCAACCCGACCTGCACGCCGACCCGGGCAAGCATGATCACCGGCCTCTACCCCTCGGTCCACGGCGCCTGGACGCTGGGCACCAAGCTGCCCGAGGACGTGCCGACGCTCGGCGACTGGCTCCGCGCCGTCGGCTACCGCTCGGGGCTGTTCGGCAAGGCGCACTTCCAGCCGCTCGCCTCGACGCCCGCGCAGACCTCGCTCGAATGCCAGCCGCGCCTGCGCGACATCGACTTCTGGCGCGGCTTTCACGGCCCCTGGTACGGCTTCGACCAGCTCGAAATCTGCCGCAACCACGCCGACGAGACCCATGCCGGCCAGCACTACGGTGCCTGGATGGAGGACCGCGGCCTGACCAACTGGCGCGACCACTTTCAGGCGTGGCCGCCCGACCGCGACGCCCCGCGCCGGCGCTGGTCGTGGAGCCTGCCCGAGGAGTATCACTACACCCGCTTCACCGCCGAGCGGACCATCGCCTGGCTCGAGCAGCAGGCCGCCGCGGAGCAGCCGTTCTTTGCCTGGGCCAGCTTCCACGACCCGCACCCGCCGTATCTCGTCTCCGAGCCGTGGGCTTCGATGTACCGCCCGGACGAGATGGAGCCGGGCACGCTGCTGCCCGGCGAGCACGAAGCCAATCCGCGGCTGCTGCGCCTGACTCAGGAGCAGCGGCCCGACTTCTCGCCCTGGCGCGAGGAGCATGGCAACCACGGCCTGCACAGCCACCGCCACGACGAGGCCGCGCTGCGCCGCGACATCGCCGTCTACTACGGCATGATCAGCTTCATGGACCAGCAGATCGGCACGATCCTGGAGGCGGTGGATCGGCTCGGCCTGGCCGACGACACGCTGGTCGTCTTCACTACCGACCACGGCCACTACTACGGCCACCATGGCCTGATCGCGAAGGGGCCGTTCCACTACGAAGACGGGATCTGTCTGCCGTTCATCGTCCGCTGGCCCGGCCGCGTGCCGGCCGGCGGCGTGAGCGACTCGCTGCAGAGCCTGCTCGACCTGCCGCAGACCTTCGTCGCCGCCGCCGGCGTGCCCGAGCCGCGCGGCCTGCAGGGCGTCAATCAGCTCGATTGCTGGTGCGGTGGCGCGCCGGTGCGCGACCATGTGCTGTGCGAGTTCCACCACCAGCCGACGCGGCTCAACTTGCGCGCCTTCATCGACCAGCACTACAAGCTGACGGTCTACCACGACAGCGATGAGGGCGAGCTGCGCGACCTGGTGGCCGACCCCGACGAGCGGGTCAACCTGTGGGCCGATCCGGCCGCCGCCGAACTGAAGTCGAGCCTGCTGCTGCGCATGATGCAGGCGACCATGAACAGCGCCCCGCTGCGGCTGCCGCGCATCGCCGGGGCGTGATCAGGCACCGCGCAGGCGCAACAGATAGGCGCTGCCCGCGGCGAACTCGGCGCGACTGCCCGGCGGCGGGCTCAGGCCGCGCAGCAGCAGGTCGGCCGGCGCGCCGTCGGCGGCCGGCGGCAGGGCGGCCGGCGCGCGCAGCTCATTGACCCCGAACGCCCAACCGCGCCGGTCGCACAGCCGATCCTCGGGCCGGAGCGGCTCGACCGCGCAGAGGCGGAGGACCACCCGCGCGGCGCTGTGATGCACTCCGGCCACCTGCCAGCCGGCCACCTCGGCGCCGGCGCGCAGCGAGACATCCTCGCCGCCGGCCAGCACTCCGGCCAGCACCATGCCTCGGCGCACCACGGTGCCGACCCGCACGATGCCGTGGCGGTCAAGATGATCCGCGTCGTAACTGGTGGTGCGGGTGAGCAGCCGCCCCGCGTCCAGCGGCACCGTCAGCCGCCGCTCGAGCAGCGCGGCGAAGCGATTGGGCAGTGTCTCGGCGGCGACGACGTGCGGCTCGTCGCCGGCCTGCATCACCACCCGCAGCCGGCGGCCGAGGGCGACCGCTCCGTCGCGCACGCCGGGCAGCTCGGCCAACGACTCGCCGACGGCGACGTGCTGACCGACCTGGACGAGCAGGCGCGCGGTCCAGGGCACCTCGACCCGCACGCCGGCGACGACCACGGCGTCGGGCTCCAGGCTCTCGACCAGGCCACCGATCGGCGCCGTCACCACCGCCGCGCCGGCGACGGCCAGGTCGCGCCAGGGACCGTCGGGCGGCGGATCGGGCTCGAGCAGGCAGACGGCGCGTACGAGCGCGGCCAGCGCCGCCTGACCGCCGACCCGCTCGGCGATGGCGGCGCCGCCGGTCCCGATGGCGCCATCCTCGCTCACCTGTCCCGCGGCGACGGCACTCTGCGCGGCGAGCAGGCCGCGGGGTGCGGCGCGGCCGCGATCACGCTCCGGCGGCCAGATCTCGCGCAGGCGGACGGCGTGGGCCACTGGGTTGGCGCCCTCGACGGGCACGCTCTGCCGACGGGCGAACTCGAGCAGCGCCTCGGTCAGGCCCCATGCCGCCGCCAGCGCAGCGGGCTCGGGCGCCGGGCCGCTGCCGACCGACATCACCGCCCGCAGGGCGGCTCCGCGCTGCCGCAACTGCTCGCGCAGCGCCGCTTCGAGCCGCTCGCCGACCCGCTCGAGCCGCCGGCCGTCGGCGCTCAGCCGCGGAACGATCAGCCGCTTCTCACCGTCGATCACCACCGTCCCGCGTTCGCCGACGGCGGGGCACTCGCCCAGCACCGCCAGCGGCTGCGTGACCCGCTGCAGGCGCAGGTCGGTGAGCTTCAGCCGGGCCACCATCGGCCGGGTGTGGCCCTCGCCGGTGTCCAGACATGCCTGCGCGGTCCGTGGCGCCGGCGCCAGCCGCGCGCCGAGCAGGTCGATCCGGATCCCGCCATCCGCGGCGACGAGCGGGAAGGCCGACCCGAGCGCCGCGGCCAGCCCCTGCTCGACGAACGCCCGCCACGACGGCAGCCAGGTGTGCTGGTGCGCGAAGGCTGGGTCGATCTCCGCCGGCGGCGGAGCCTGGACCGGCGCCGGCGGTTCACCCGGCGGCAGGGCCGCCAGCGCGCGCAGCACGGTGGTCACCTCGGCCGGCGCCGAGCGGGCGACGAGCAGGCTCCGCGCCGCCGCGGCGAGCAGGCCGGCGGGCGTGATGCGGCCGTCGGTGGCGATGCTCAGCTCCAGACGATCCTCGGCCACGCGGTGCGTCCAGCCGGCCAGGGGCAAGGTCCTCGTGTCGTCCGGCTCGCCGACGGTCAGTTCCAGCTCGAGCCCGCCGCCGGGGCCGATGGTCAGCATCGGCTCGTCGCCGACGGTCGGCAGACCGGTGAGCAGGCCGACATCGCCCGCGGTCACCCGCTGCGGCCCGCCGACGGCGAAGCGGTAGTCTCCCGGCGCGGCATCGAGGCCGAGTCCGAGCCCGGCCAGCCGGCGGGCGATCTGGAGGAGCGACTCGGCAAGCTGTGGCGGGCGGGTGTACCAGGACTCGAACGCCGGAAAGGCCACCGAGGTGACCGCCGGCAGCGCTACGCGGGTCAGCGCCGCGCGGCGCAGGGCGAGCGCCAGCATGGCGGCGCGCTCGGCCGGCAGCGGCGCGATGGTGAATCGCTCGCCGGCGGCGGTCGGTGCGCGCTCGATGCTCAGCTTGGCGATCACGCTCAGCCTCCCCAGCGGCCGAGGAGTCGGTCACCGCGCGGCCAATCGCCCCGCGCCCGGAGCCCGGCTTGCGCTCGCCCGTCTACGTCTGTGTCTGGTACGACACCGAGGATTACCTGACCCCGGCGGCCGACGACGCCGCGCTGCGCCTGGCCCGGCTGCACACCCAGTATCGTCTGCCGGCGACCTTCAAGCTGGTCGGCGAGAAGGCGCGGCGGTTGCAGCAGCGTGGCCGGCACGATGTCGTCGCCGCGCTGCGCCGGCACGCGATCGGGTATCACACCGACCTGCACAGTGTCCATCCCGTGGTCACCGAGTGTTGCGAGGAACTGCCCTGGGACGAGGGCGTGGGCATGTTCCGCCACGCCGAGTCGGCCGGCTGCGCCGACGTGGCGCGCATCTTCGAGCGACCAATCGCCACCTTTGGCCAGGCCGGCGGGGCCTGGGCGCCACAGCTCTATCCGGTCCTGCGCGAGTGGGGCGTGCCAACCTACATCGACAGCGGACCCTGGGTCAAACTCGACGGCGCGCCGTTCTGGTACATGGGCCTGCTCCACGTCTTTGGCATGGGGCCTAACGAGACTCGCTTCCGGCTGCGCGAGCCCGGCGCCGAGCTCGACGCGGTGGCCGTCTACGACCAGATCGTCGACCGCCTGGCCGGCACCGGCGGCGGGGTGGTGAGCATCTACTTCCACCCCACCGAGTGGGTCACCGAGGCGTTCTGGGACGCGGTCAACTTCGCTCGAGGGGCAAACCCCGCGCGGGCCGACTGGCAGTGCCCACCGCTGCCGCCGCCGGCTGAGGTCGAGCGCCGGTTCGCGGCGATGGAGGTCTACCTGCGCCACCTGGCCGAGAGCGAGGCGCAGCCGGTGACGGCCCTCGACCTGGCCGAGATGTACCGCGACCGCGCCCGCCGCGCCTACTATTCGGCCGCGGCGCTGGTCGAGGCGACCAGCGAGTGGACCGACACGGTGGGCTACGCCGCCGTGGCCGACGGCTGGCTCAGCGCGGCCGAGATCCTCAGCGTGGTCGCCGCTCTGCTGCGGCCCGACGCCGCCTCGCCGCCCGGCTCGCCGCTGCGCATGGGCCAGCCGCAGCCGCTCGACGGTCCGCTCGACGAGGTGCCGCCGCTGCCCGGCCCGACGCCGGTCCGTGGCGAGGCGCTGGTGGCCGCGGCCGACGTGGTCGCCGCGCAGTGCCGGCCGCTCGAGCAACTGCTCCCCCGCGCCGAACTGCCCGAGGCCGAACGGCCGCCGCGTCAGCGCCGCCGGCGAGTGCCCTCGGCGGTGATGGTCGGCGGGCTGGTGGTCCGGCCCGAAGAGCTGCTCCTCGGCCTGATCCGCGCCCTCCGCACGGTCGTCTCGACCGGCGAACTGCCCGACACGGTGACGCTCGCACCGGCGCGGCTCGCGCCCGCCGATCACATCGGCCCGTCGCTGGGCAGCTTCCGCTGGATTATCTTCCCCGAAGGGTTCGAGGCCCCGACGGTGATGGCCCACGCCGTGCGGCAGGCCTGGACGCTGAAGCCGGCCGCGCCGGTGCCGGGCTGGACGCTGCCGGCCCTGGACGAATGACGGCGTCCGGCGCGGCCCACCGCGGGCCGGCCGGACGCCGAGCTGCCGCTACACCGGCTACCAGGCCAGACCGATGCTGCCGCCTCGGTCGTCGCCGCCTTCACCCCCCTCGCCGCCGCCCTCACCGCCGCCTTCGCCGCCGCCTTCGCCGCCGCCTTCGCCGCCGCCGCCACCACCGCCGCCGGGCACCGGCTCGGAGATGATGATGATCTCGATCCCGCCGGGCCCGAGCTTGATCTTGACCTTCGTCTTCCGTGGCGGCTTGTCGGTCTTGTCCTTCTTGGCCTGACTGGCCAAGGGTTCGGGATTGCCGACGCCGGTCGAGTAGACCGTCTCACCGGCGCGGTTGATGAACTGCGCGATGACCTCCTCGCGCTCGGTGCTGCCGGCCAGCCGGATGGTGTACATCCCGGCCGTCAACTTGCCTCCGCTGGCGTCGGCCGGCACATCGAGAAAGGCCACCGCCGCATCGTACGTCCAGGTGATGTTGTGAAAGACGAACGACACCTCCTCGGTCGGCATCGTCGCCGCCACGGCGTCGCTCGTCAGTCCGAACGCCAGGCTCTCGGCATCGACTTTGAGCCGCTGAGCCTCGGCGTACTGCGCCAGAGCGTTGCCGAGCTGTCGGCGCACGGCCTGCGCCAGCTCACCCGGTCCTCGGCCGCCCCTGCCCTCTGCGGCCGCCGGAGCGGACGACAGGATCCCGATGCAAAGCACAACCAGCAGGGATGTGATCCACCGCCAGACGCGCATGTATGTCTCCTCCGCACACGAACGCGGGCATTATGCGGCCGATTTCGTCACCATGCACCTGTCCCAGGATCAGGTGCGGACCACCGGCACCCGGCGCTCGAGCAGCTCGCGGAAGCGCCGTCGCTGCGCGGCCGAGGCGAACACCCGCTTGGGCACGATGTGGAAGAGCTGGGTCTGGAAGAAGAGCAGGAAGACCGAGTCGGACTCCCACGCCTCGTGGTAGTAGCTCCAGTCGGCGACCATGTAGCCGGCGGAGTTGCGCAGCAGCAGGCCGTCGAGGTCGAACTGCATCAGCGCCTGATCGTGAAAGCGCGTCTCGCGGGCAAACTGCGCCGTGGCCTGGCGGCGCAGCCAGCGCGGCAGACCGAGCCAGAGCAAGCCGAGCCAGAGCAGCAGGAACCAGCCGCCGGCCTGCCCGGCGCCGAGCAGCATCAGGGCGACCAGCGCCGCCGCCGCGGTGAGCGCCCGGCGGCTCGGCCCAAGCCGCCGGCCGGCATAGGTGCGCAGGGCGTTGGCGTAGTCGTCGGCGGTATACCAGAACTCGAGCCGAACGGCCTCGGCCGGCGCGTATTCACGCAGCGCCTCGAGTTCGTCGAGCGCCAGTCGGGTCGAGGCCGTCTCCAGGGCAAGCCGGTGCACGGCGGTTCCTGATCGAACGTATATCGGCGGCTAGCGGTGGCGGCGATAGTGGGTGTGGGTGAGGAGCAGCTCGCGCAGTCGCTCGGCCTGTTCGTCGGTGAGGCAGCGCTTGGCCACCAGGTGCGGCACAAAGCCCATCCACCAGAGCACGAAGTGATCCGGCAGTTCGGCGCTCTCGGGGTAGCACTGCCAAGAGCGCCGGCCACAGTACCACGGGTGAGCCAGCATGATGCCCTCGTCGCCGACCTGCCACTCGGTGTGCCCGCCGCCCATGGCGTAGCGCGGCAGGCACCCGCGCAGTGACGTGAGCAGCTCCGCCAGGACCACCGCCGGCAGGAGTGCCACGCCGAGCCAGGCCAGCGGCCAGGGCCAAGGGCTGACGAGCGCCATCAGGCCACAGAGGGCGAGGGTGACGAGCTCCTGCTTACGCCAGCGCGCGATCCGGCGCCGGCACAGCGGCCGCGCCACGCGGTATTCGTCGAGTTCGACCGTGCTGGAGAACCGGATCGCTCCGGGCAGCGCGGGCAGGCTGGGCGCGCTCAGCTCTCGACCGCCCGGCAGCGGCTGCGACTCGCCGCCCATGCCGCTTAGCGGCAGCCGCCGGCGGATGTGCTGGCGCAGCTGCTCCAGCTCTCCGGGGGTGAACCAGCGGCTGGGCAGGAAGCCTAGGCCACTGGGTGCGTCGAACAGGAACCCCTCGGGCAGCAGTCTGGCCGGTCCGAGCGCAGACCAGTCCTGCCATTCGTCAAACAAGGCGGACCGGAAGTAGAGCCCGCCATCGCCGAACGCGAGGATCGACGGGAGCTCGGCACCGTCGCGCCGGTGCCGAGCCGCTCGCGCGATCCGGCGTTGACTGAGGGTTGCCAGGTATGCGACGCAGGTCAGCCACGTCGCCGGCAGCATCCACTCCGGCGGCTGCGTTCCCACGACAAAGGGTGCCGCGACGCACAGGAGTTCGGCGACGAGGGCGGCGGCGAACCAGCCCGGCGACGATTTCGCGGCCGCCCGCTGGGCCAGCCGGCTGTGCGCAATGAGGTCCTGCTCATCGTAACTGCGCTCGAGGCGCAGCCGTCCGCCGCCGACCATGGACTCCAGATCCCACCCGTCCGTAGGCAGGCGATCGGCCTCGGTCAGCGGCACCTCGTGTTGGAGCTCGGTCTGCATCACGTCCTCCGCGCGCGGAACGTGGAGTGACGGCCGAGCAGCTCGCGCAGTCGCTCGGCCTGTTCGTCCGTGAGGCAGCGCTTGGCCACCAGGTGCGGCACCTTCCCTTGCCAGAGGAGCACGAAGTGGTCGCGCAGCTCCCACGCCTCGGGGTAGCAGGTCCAGCGACGCTCGGCGCACCAGTCGTCGCCACGGAACCAGAGACCGTCGTCGTGCAGGGCCCAGAGGCAGCGAGCCGGTTCACCCGGCCTTGGCCCGCGCTCCGCGACCGTCCGGATAACCTGCCAGATGATGAGAAACACCGGCATCGCGGCCAGAGCGGCCCAGGCAACCACCCACGGCCAGCCCAGCACCAGTCCGGTAGTGAGCAGCCAGGCGGCGATGATCGCCTGGGACGGGTACCGGAGGCTGAGGCGGAGCGCGAGCTGATACCACACTCGGCGATCCGACCAGTCGGTTTCGGCAGTGAAGGTGATGACCGACTCTCCGCTCGGCGGCACCGGCCATCGCGGTTCGGCCACGGCCGACAACGGAGCCCGCACCGCGCCGTCGTCGCACTGCGTCGGGAGCCGTGAGGTGACCAGGTCGGCCAGCCACTGGGCGTCCTCGGCAGCCAGCCCTGTGGTCGGCAACAACCAGCCGTTGTGACCGGTCCAGAGGCAGATGCCCTGCGGCCAGCGGGCGGAGCAGGTGTAGCGCCTCCACCACGTGAACTCGGCAGCGGTCTCATCGAGCCGCAGCAACCCAGCGTCGCCAATGACGTACCGCTGGCGCAGCGCAGCTTCGTTGGCGCGTACAGTTGCCTTTGCCACCGCAGCCCGGCTCAGAAAGTGGTCGGCGTAGGCCCGGTAGAGCCACCAACAGGCGAAGGCGACGAGACCATGGGTCATGTTCGACGTCGCGATGGCAGTCACGATGACAACGGCCAGCGAGCCGGTGTTGAGGTGATCCCACCAGCCGTAGGCGCGCCCATGGGCCTCGGCGTCGGCCCAGGCGTCGACCCACCCCTGCGCCTCGACTGCCTCGGCGTCGAAGACGATGTCGAAGGTCCTCGCACCCTCGCCGGCACAGTCTCGCAGGTCCCAGTGCCACGAGCGCGTCGCGTCGTCGACGGGCTCGGTCACCAGCTCGTTGGCCACCAGCCACTCCGGGTCACCGGCTGCATTGTACTACACCCCACCACCAAGGACTCAACGCCCCGCGGCGAACCACGCCGCATGGCCATCACCATCCGACCGTTCACCGCAACCGACCGCCCGCGACTGCGCGAGATCACCATCGCCGCCTTCCCCGAAGCCAGCATCGATCGGTTGATCGAACTCCGCCACGGCCGGCTCGGAAACGACTGGGCCGAGCGCAAGGCGGCGCAGATCGACGACGACTGCGACGCCAACCCCGCCGGCATCTTCGTCGCCGTCGATGCCGCGGGCGCGGTGGTCGGCTATGTCACCACCCGGCTCTCGGCGGCGAGCGGGATCGGCTGGGTGCCGAACGTCGCCGTGCTGCCCGGCCTACAGGACGGCGGCATCGGGCGGCGACTGCTCGAGCGCGCGATCGACTACTTCCGCGCCGCCGGCATGACGGTGGTGCGGATCGAGACGCTGGCCCACAACGAGCGTGGCAACCACCTCTACACCTCGCTCGGGTGGGTCGAGCTGGTGCGCCAGATCCACTTCACGCTCGAGCTGTGATCTCGCTTCGCTACCCGTCACGCAGCCAACATACCCGCTCGGGCGGCAGCTCGAGTGCCATCGCGCCGATCGCTTCGGCCAGGTGCTCCGGATCCCCGGTGCCGATCAGGGGAATCACCTCGCTGGGCTGGGCCAGCAGCCAGGCCAGGGCAACCTGCGTCGGCGTCGTACTGAGCTCGTCGGCCAGCGCTACGGCGCGGTCGCGCCGAGCGACATTTGCCGGCGAGCGCATCACACCCACTTCGCGCCCGGCAAACCAGCCACCGGCGGTGCTGGTGTAGGCGGCAACCGGGATCGACGCGGCAACATGCCAGGCGGCGGCGCTGGGTGTGACGTAACGCATCGTTGGGTCGTCGCCCTCAGGCCAGTCGGGCGTCGCCAGGCTCCACTGGTCTTGCGTGATGGCGAAGCCGGTCAGACCGGCCGCGTTTGCGTGCTCGCGCGCAAGCTGGAGCCGCTCCAGCGACCAGTTGCTGGCCCCAAGCGCACGAATTCGGCCGTCGGCGAGCTCGCTGTTGAGGTAGCCGAGTAGCTCGTCGACCGGCACGCGCGGATCGTCACGGTGAAGGTAGTAGAGGTCGACCGGCGCGAAACCGAGCCGCGCCAGACTGTCATCGAGGTCGCGCCGCAGCGTGTCCGGGTCGAGGTACCGCTCCGGCCGCGGGTAGCCGGCCATGCCGGGATGACCACCCTTCGTGGCGACGACGAAGTCGGCCCGGCCTAGGTCACGTAACGCGGCGCCGAGCGCCTGCTCGCTGGCGCCGTCGCCGCCGGGCAGCCAGGCGGCGTAGCAGTGGGCGGTGTCGACCAGGTTGCCGCCGGCGGCGCGGAACTGCTCCAGGAGCGCGCAGGCGCGCTGGTGGTCGAGTCGGGTGCCAAAGCCTCCGGCACCCAGGCCGAGACGCGAGACGGTCAGCGGGCTGTTGGGCAGGGACAGTTGCTTCACGGTCAGAAGTTCCACACCCGCAGCTCGGTCGACTCCGCGGCCAGCGTCGCACCGGCGCTGTTGCGGACGGCGAACTCGGCCTGGTAGACGCCGACCTGGTCGAAGGAGAACAGGCGCACCCAGGTGTTGCCCGGCGAGATGAGGCTGTCGGCCGGCCGGCCGTCGATGCTCCAGAAGACGCGGTAGCGGCGGCGGACATCGTCGTCGGCCGGGGCGATGGTGGCGGTCAGGGCCACGCTCTCACCAGGCCGCAGGTTGTACAGCGCCGGCTCCAGGCGCAGGTTCAGCCCGTCGGCCCGCTCGATCGGCCGCCCCGGCCCGGCGCCGCCGCAGCCGGCGAGCAGGCAGGCCGTCGCCAGCGCCAGACGCCTCCGCATCACGCCCTCCGGTGGGCCGATACGCCGGTAGGGGTGGGGCTCCTTCCGGCTTGACAGTTGCCTCGCTCAGGCCCGATAATCCGCTCGCAGAGCCGCTTGCATGTTGATCGACAGCCACTGCCACCTGAACTTCCCCGCCCTCCTCGACGACTTGCCCGGCGTGCTCGAGCGCGCCGCTGGCACCGGCGTCGAGCGCATGGTCGTGATCGGTACCACCGTCGCGGACTCGGCCGTCGCCGTCGCGTTGGCCGAGGCGTATCCTGGCCGGCTGTTTGCCGCCGTCGGGATCCACCCGCACGAGGCGGCGTCGCTCGAGGATGCGACGCTGGCGGAACTCCGACGTTTGGCGGCCAGTCCGGGAGTGGTAGCGATCGGAGAAACGGGGCTCGATTTCTACCGCAACCGGGCGCCCGAGGTTGTCCAGCGGGAGTCGTTCCGGCGGCAGATCGCCCTCGCGCGCGAGCTGGAGCTGCCGTTGGTGATCCACTCCCGCGCCGCGCCGGCGGGCTGTGACGAGGTGTTGCTGGCCGAGGGCGGCTATGACGGCCGGGTGGTGATGCACTGCTTCACCACCGAGCCCGACTGGGCGCGCCGGTTCGCCGCCCGCGGCTGCTGGCTGTCGCTCGGCGGGCCGGTGACCTATCCGTCGGCCGACGATGCCCGGCAGATTGTCCGCGAGGCGCCGGGCGAGCGTCTGATGTTGGAGACCGACAGCCCCTACCTGGCGCCGCAGTCGGTCCGCGGCCGGCGCTGCGAGCCGGCGCACCTGCGCGAGGTGGCCGACGCGGCGGCGCGGGCGCGCGGCGTCGCGGTGGATGAACTGACCGAGTCGACCGGCGCCGCTGCGGCGGCGTTCTTTGCTTGGGAGCGGTGATGCGCTGGATCCTCTGCCTGGTCTTGGTGGCCCAGCCCGCGCTGGCCGATGATGCGCAGTCGCTCGAGCAGTTGCTGCTCGGCCGGGGCTGGGCCGAGCAGGGCGACGCCGACGAGGCGCGGCGCTGTTTCCGGGCCGCCCGCGGGCTGGCCGAGCACAACTACCTAAAGGTCGAGGCACTGGCTCGCAGCGCCGGGTTGAAGCACTTCAACAGCGCCGCGCGAGCCAGCGACGTCGGCCTGCTGATGACCTACTTCCGCACCACGCCGCCGCAGTGGCTGAGCGACGAGGCGCGGAAGATCGTCATGGAGACCCACGCCGCCCAGTCGGCCACCGGGCTGTTCGAGCACCTGCCCGCCGGCCCCGGCATGCGCGCCACCGAGTTCGGCGAAGGCCGCGCCGCCAGCGGCTTCGAGGGGCGGCGGTATCACTGGATCATCGACCTGCCCGGCCTGCCGCCGCCGCGCGTGCTGGACAGCGACGTGCCCGAGCGGATGGCCGAGATCCAGACCAACGACGCCGACCGGCTGGGCGACCCCGAGCGGCGCATCCACCTCGGCGGCGACGAGTGGGCCATCGTCGATGAGCGGCACCAGGACTCGCCCGACCGCCTGGCCTGGCGGTTCGACCGCTGCGTGCTCGGCTACACGCTCGAACCGGTCTATGCCGAGAAGGACGAGCGCGGCATCGCCTGGTGGAAGCCGATTGCGCCCTGGTACAACGAGATGGAGAGCGTCTGGCAGCTCCGTTTCCGGCTCTTCTACGCCAGCCAGCAGCTCGGTGCCGCCCGCGACTACACCGAGTTGGCCCACGGGCTGCTCGAAACCCTGCTGCGCGGCAACTGGGTCGGCCGCGAGTGCCTCGGCCGCGAGCCGTTGACGCCCAGCGGCGGGCACGCGGTGATCAACGTCTACCTGACCGAGAACCGCGCCGACGGCTGGGACGCCGCCGGCGCCGAGCGCACCGCCGACGGCATCTACCTGTACCAGGCGGCGACCGAGCGCGAGCCCGACGAGTGGGTTCGCGAGGCGCTGCACGAGTATGCCCACGCGGCGCTGCCCCAGCTCGGCCGGTTCGCTGAGGCCGACGCCTGGGAGCCCTGGCTCGAGGGCCCGCTCGGCGAGCGGCTGTTGCTCTACTACCTCGCCCCCATTCTGGCCGACCAGCCGCGCGGCGAGCTGCTCGAGCTACTCGAGTATGTCCGCACGCGGAAGAGCTTCGACGCCTATCGCAAGACCGCCTGGGACCCGCTGGTCGAGCAGTTCCTCGCCGCCGGGCCCTCCGCGCCGGCGCGCAACTCGCTGGGCAACGACGGCGCGGCCTGGCTGCTCGGCCTCGGCTGCTGGATCGCCGAAACCCACGAGCCGGCCTTGGTGCGCGAGCTGTGGCGCGGCATTCACGGCCGCGCGCAGCTCACCGGCAGCACGTTCCTGCGCGCTTATACGCTGGCCTTGCGCGAGCCGCGGATGTTCCAGCTCGGCACCGGCCGGCCGGCGCGGGTCGATCCCGACCGGCCGCCGCGCACCGTGCCGCGCGGGTTGGAGCTGCGCGACGGCGTCTGGGCCGAATACCTGGTCTTCCTGCCGCGCGGGCACTGGAACGTGCGGGTGCTCTCGGCGGCCGCCGGGCGGGTGACCCTCCAGGTCGACGGCGCGCAGCAGTGGCTGACCGACAGCGGCGACCGGCTGACCACCGCGCGACCGACCTACTTGGAGGGCACCGACGGCTGGCGCACCGTCCGGCTCACCGGCTTCGGGGCGAACGCCACGGTGCTGCGCGGGCTCCACTTCGTCCGCGAGTGAGCGGCAGGAGACCGCGGCGCCGGGGCCAAGCTCGGCGGTGCACCGCGGGAGGCCAGCCGTGAGCGCCGCCGACGTCATCCGGGCGATTGCCGACACCCTCGAGGTCAGCGCCGAGTCCGAATCGGACGGCACCTGGACGCTGCCCGTCTCGCTCAGCGACGATCTGGTCGAGGGCGGCGAGGCCGAAGCGATCCTGGTCTCGCTCTACACCGAGTCGATCGACTGGGGCCCAGCGCTCGGTGCCGAGGTGCTGCTCGCCCGGGCGACGGTCGGTGAGTTGGACGAATCGGACCCGCTCGGCATCCTCCACGAGGGCGGCGCGAGCTGGTTCGCGCGGCTCTATGTCGACGAGGAGTCGCGGCTGATCAGCGAGGCGGCCCTGCCCTTGACCGCGCCGCAGGACTGCCTGGTGCAGATGATTCAGGAGGTCGCCGACCTGTGCGGCGCGCTCCTCCGCGACGACGATTAGGAGCCGCCCATGCGCGAGGTGCGGTGGGAGCGGATGTTCCCCGATCAGCTCCGGGCGGCGTTCGACGCCTGCCCCGGCGTCTACTTCCCGTACGGCCTGTGCGAGCCGCACGGCCCGCACAACGCCGTCGGGCTCGACGCGCTCAAAGCCCACGCGATCTGCTGCCGCGCGGCGCGGCTGGGCGGCGGCATCGTCGCCCCGGCCGACTACTGGCACTGCCACGAGATGGGCGGCTACGCCGTCTGGGCGCACCACACCGTCGGCCAGGCGCAGCCGTTTCTCACCGCCATGCCGCCGTGGCAGCACTTCAAGAACGTTGCTTACCACGTCCGCGCCGCGGCCGCCGTTGGCTTCCGCGCGGCGATCTTCCTCACCGGCCACTACGGGCCGAACTGGCAAGACCTGAAGACGCTGCTCAACCTGCTCCAGCCGTTCTTCTCGACGCGCCTCTATGGCCTGCCCGACTTCGAATGCAACCAGCCCGGCTTCCCCGGCGACGGGGCCAGCGGCGACCATGCCGGCAAGGTCGAGACCAGCCTGCTCTGGGCGCTCAAACCCGACTGCGTCGACCTCTCGCGCCTGCCGGCGCCCGACGACGACAGCGGCGCGCCGTGGTTCGCCATGGGCCGCAACGCCCGCGAGTCCGACCGCCGCGCCGGCGACCGCATGGCCGACGACGAGGCGACCTGGCTGGCCGACAAGATGCGCAGCCTAATCGACACCGCGCCGCCCACCCCAACCCGCGTCAGCTTCGGCGAACTCGAGCGCATCTGGCGCGAGGTGGTCGAGCCGAAGCTGCCCAGCTTCGAGACGATGAAGGAGTCCTGGCACCCCGAGGCCGACGAAGTGCCGAGCGACTCGCGCTGGTTCTACAACTGGCGGGTACCTTCGGCCGGCGGTTCCGGCGCGTAGACGAGTCCGGTAGGGGCGGGTCTCAGACCCGCCCGAGTGCCGATGAGCCCGCTTCCGGAAGGGCCTCACCCGCCGGCGGGCAGGTCTGCGACCTGCCCTTACCGCGACGATCAACACGCCCGGTTCGCCGCCGCCCGCCGGCGTGACTGCCCAGAATCAGGAGAGCGCCTCGGTGGAACCGGGGCGCTCTCCAGGTCGCGCAGGGGGGTTGGGTTTACAGTTGCCACTATCGACGGGCCAGTTGAGACGAGAGTGACACCGACGTGATCAGACCACTGCTGGCGAAGCGTCGTCGTTAAACAGGAGAGCGCCTCGGTGGAACCGGGGCGCCCTCCAGGTCGCGCAGGGGGGTTGGGTTGTCAGCAGTGTGCCCCAGCCGGTTGAAGCGAAACTGAACGCTGGTGGGACGTCGCGGCGCGGCGACTGACCTGCCGCCGGCAGGTCTCTGCTGGAGCGGGTTGAACAGAGTCGCGGAGAGGTCGGTGAGATTCTGGTTAGCCGCCGCGCTGGTCATATGCGCCGCGCGCGGCGAGGTGGTCGAGCAACGGATGGACATCGCGCCGGTCTGGGCGGGTCATCCCGTCGGGTTCTGTCTGCTCACCGCGGGTGGCCGGCAGTTCGCTGCCTTCTACGACGCCGAGCGGCAGATGACCGTGGCGCAGCGCGAGCTGGGCGCCGAGGCATGGACCCTGCATCGCCTGCCCGAGCGGATCGGCTGGGACAGCCACAACTACGTCACCATGACCGCCGACGACGAGGGCTATCTGCACCTGGCGGGCAACATGCACGCGGTGCCGCTGATCTACTTCCGCAGCCGCGAGCCGTTCGACGCGGGCACCTTCGAGCGATTCGAGCAGATGGTCGGCGAGAACGAGGCACGCTGCACCTACCCCGAGTTCTTCCGCGGCCCGGCCAACGAGCTGATCTTCACCTACCGCGATGGCTCGAGCGGCAACGGCAACCAGATCTACAACGTCTGGGAGCCGGCCACCCGCACCTGGCACCGCCTGCTCGACCAGCCGCTATGCTGGGGCGAAGGCGAGCGCAACGCCTATCTCGACGGCCCGCACAAAGGGCCCGACGGCTTCTACCACCTGGTCTGGGTCTGGCGCGAATCGCCCGACTGCGCCACCAATCACGACCCGAGCTACGCCCGCAGCCGCGACCTGCGCACCTGGACTCGGAGCGATGGCACGCCCTATGAGCTGCCCATCACGCTGGCCGGCGGTGAGGTCGTCGACCCGGTACCGGTCGGCGGCGGGGTGATCAACGGCAACGTCCATTTCGGCTGGGATGCCGCGCAGCGACCGATCGTCAGCTACCTCAAGTACGATGCCGCGGGCAACACCCAGGCCTACTGCGCGCGGCTGGAGGAGGGCGCGTGGCGGATCGTGCAGGTCAGCGACTGGAGCTACCGCTGGGCCTTCTCGGGCGGCGGGTCGATTCCGTTCGAGGTCCGTGTCGGCGCGGTGCGGCCCGAGCCCGACGGCAGCCTGAGTCTGAACTACAGCCACATCCGCGAAGGCGGCGGGATCTGGCGGCTCGATGCCGAGACGCTCAGGCCAATTGGCCGGATCGAGCGGCGCGACCCGACGCCCAGCGAGGTGCGCGAGCTGGAGGCTGAGTTCGAGGGCGCCGGCGTGCGCATCGCGGGCGACCGGGGCAGCTCGGGCGAGCTCGGGGTGCGCTACCTGCTGAAGTGGGAGACCCTCGGCCCGAACCGCGACCGCCCGCGTGAGACCGCGCCACCGCCGAGCATGTTGCGGCTGTACAAGTTGCGGGCGGACGGGACGTGAAGCATGCGTGGCTGCCGAGTCGGGTGGCACACCGGCCCGGGCCGGCTGCCAACCGATCCGGCGGCGGTCATCGGGCAGGTCTTAGGCCTGCCCCTAGCGGTTGACAAAGGTGACCGACCTGGGGGCGGTCCGGTGATGGTTGCGACGATAGTTGTGGCCACGCGGTTCACTCGCGGACCGGTCCGCTGGAGGAAGGCGGATGAAAAAGTGCGGTCCGGTCCCGCGGCGCCACCCGAAGTCGCGGGCCGGACCGCCCCCAGGTCTGACGGTGGTGTAGAGCTTCGCAGTCCACATCAGCCGTCAACGGTCGCTCTATACCCACCCCCGCTTACGGCTTGGCCAACGAATCTCTACGGGGTGACGAAGGCTCGATTACCGGCCGCTGAACGGCCGGCCGGTCGGCGGCGGTAGGAGATCGCCATGGCGCGTCCGCGGGCGAAGAGCCGACTCGGCGGTTGCCTCCGCGTCGGCGCGGTGATGCTGCTGCTGCTTACCGTCGGTGGGGGCTGGCGCTGCCGCGACCGCAGCCGGGGCTATCGGCTCGAGCTGAGCTTCGTCGCGCCGGCGGCGCCGTCACTGCGGGTCGGCTTTGCCACCGCCGACATCACGCCGGAGCTGCCCGACTCCTGGACCGATGCCGACGGCAACGGCAAGTTCGAGCCGAAGCGCGGCGACACCTGGACCGACGGCAACGGCAACGGGCGGTTCGACGCGCTCTACCTGGCCGGCTTCGGCAACAACCGGCCGGCCGCCGGCGTGCTCGACCGCATCGAGGCCACCGCCTGCCTGCTCGACGATGGAACGCACCGGGTCGGCATCGTGGCTCTCGACGCGATCGGCTTCTTCCACGACGATGTGATCGCCGTGCGGCGATCGCTGCCCGCCGAGCTGGCCCTCGATCACCTGATCATCGCCTCCAGCCACTGCCACGAGGTGCCCGACCTGATGGGCATCTGGGGGCCCAGCCCGCTCCGCTGCGGCGCCGACCCGGGCTATCGCGACCTGGTGCGGCGCCGTGCGGTCGAGGCGATCGCCGGCGCCTCCGCCGCGCTGCGGCCGGCGGTCATGCGGCTCTACCAGGTGCCCGACCTGCGCGACGGCCTGGTCCGCGATTCGCGCCAGCCGGAGGTGCACGACGCCGACCTGCGGCTGGTCGGCTTCGTCGGCGAGAACGGCGAGACACTCGGCACGCTGCTTGGCTGGGCCAACCACCCCGAGACTCTGTGGGACAAGAACCTGCTCGTCTCGAGCGACTTCGTCGGCCCGTTCCGCGACGGCGTCGAGCAGGGCGTCGGCGATCTGCCGGGCGTCGGCGGCGTGGCGTTGTTCCTCAACGGCGCGATTGGCGGGCTGCTCACGCCGAGTCGGAGCATGGAGATAGCCGATCCGCTCAGCGACGCGGTCTACCAGGAGCCGTCGCCCGACAAGGCCCGCGCGCTGGGGCAGACGCTGGCGCTGCGGGCCCTCGAGGCGATGGCCGACGAGCCGCTGGCCACCGTCGAGCAGGCCGGGCTGTCGCTGGTCGCCCGCACGTTAACGCTGCGGCTGGACAACAAGCTGTTCCGCCTGGCGCCGCTGCTCGGCGTGATCGATCGCGGCTACACTGGTTTCGGCAAGCTGCGCAGCGAGGTGAACCTGCTCCGCCTCGGCCCGGTCTGGCTGCTGACCGTACCGGGCGAGCTCTACCCGGAGATCGCCAACGGCGGAGTCGAGACGCCGCCCGGCGCAGACTATCCGGTGCCGCCGCTCGAGCTGCCGCCGTGGCGCGAGCGGATGCTGGGCGAGCTGAACTTCGTCGTCGGGCTGGGCAACGACGAGGTCGGCTACATCATCCCGCACAGCGAATGGGACACCCGGCCGCCCTACCTGTACGACAAAGAGAAGTCTCCGTACGGCGAGATCAACTCGCTCGGTCCGGCCACGGCGCCCGACCTCCACGCGGCGGTGATGGGCATCCTGGACGAGGCGGGCGCGGGCGTTGGTCCGTGACCCAAAGCAAACGGGCCGCCGATCGGCGGCCCGTCGAACCTTCGCGCCACCCAGCGCGATCAGCGCCCTTCTTCGGCCTTCCGCTTGAGTCGAGCGAGTTCTTCGACATCGAAGTCGGTGCTGGAATTCCACCAGATTTCGAAGGTGCGGAGGAAGACCGAGTTGACCACCATGGCCGAGGCCGTGCACGCGCCACAGAGCGGGATCGGGTCGATGTGGACCCGCAGCTCGCCGCGATCGTCGGGGACCGGCGAAAGGTCCACCTCGAGCATCGAGCCTTCTTTGTTCGGCTCGTAGAGCTTGCCGCAGTGGCTGCAGTGCATGTTCATGAGTGATGTCCTTCCCGCCGACCCTCCCCGGCCGGCGAGCTCACTCAGCCCGACTGCAAAGCCCGTGCCATGCGGATCGAAACTCAACCGTAACCAGCCACTAATCTCCCGCCTTGACCAGCCGCAGCGTGGTCGAGCGCGGCGTGCCGACGCCGCCTAGCTCGAATGTCGCCTCGCCGAAGACCGCCAGATAGCCCGTCGCGGGCACCGGCACGCCGGCCCGCCAGAGGTCGCCGTCGCGGGTCATGCGGGTCGGCTTCCATTCGGCGTCGGTGAACTCGGCCCGTGGCGCCGTGGTCGTCCACAGGTCGGCGGTGGTCGCCGCCGGCGCGGTGATGGTCAGCGTCACCTGCCCGTCGGCGACAGTGTAGTCCCAGGTGTAGGTCGGCTCGTCGAGCCGGCCGAAGACCTGGTGGACGAAGCCCTGGCAACCGGTCAGCACGCGCGTGATGTCCTGTAGGCCGTGGCCCGAGTTGGGGACGTAGAGCTGGTAGGTCTGGCCGCTGAGCTGGTCGCGGTAGAGGTTGAGGGCGTCGAGGGTCCAGTAAGCGTCGTTGGTGCCGTTGATGATCAGCTTGGGCATCGTGATCCGGTCGCGGTAGGTGAACGGATCGACGATCGAGCCGAGGCCGGCGCCGGCGTCGGTGCCGAGCAGCTCCTGCAGGCCGCGCTCGGTGTAGTCGCTGATCATCGGGCTGTAGCGACCCCACAACTCGATCTGGTGGCGCATCTGGGCGTTCAGGTCGAGATTGTCATAGACCATCGGCATGATGCCGACCACCCGCGGGTCGATCGCGCCGGTGAACCAGGTGGTCCAGCCGCGCTTGCTCGCCCCGGCGGTGATGAAGCGGGTGATCTTGGTGTCCCAGGCCTCTTCGCTCCAGGCCTGCAGCGCGTCCATCGCGCGGACGGCGCTCTTGGCCATGGGGAACAGCAGCGGCCAGTCCATCTCGCGGCTCTGCAACGCCTGGGCAAAGGTGTAGGCAATCAGCGCATCTTCGTTGAGGTTGTCAAAGAGCGGCTGGTTGGGGATATCCCACAGAATGGCGAACGGCGCGCCGATGGCGTTGGCCAGCATCGCGCCGAGCATCGCCTCCTGGCTGAACTCGCCGGGCGTGCCGCCGGTGATGAACAGCACCGCGGCGTCGGGGTACTTGACCTGCTGCGGCAGGAAGATGGTCAGGCTGTGCTTCCAGGCAATCCCGCGCCAGGTCTGCGAGGTCATCTCGATCAGCTTGTACGGCCGGCCGGCGGCGTCGCCGAGCTGCCAGGCGAACGAATCGTCGCCGTTGTCGAGATACCGGTCGATGTCGGCCCGGCCGGGCAGGGCCAGGGCGAGCAGGGCAACGAGGCCGAACGCGCGGCGGAGCTTCATCTTCATCCCCTCACCTGGCCGAAGCGTACCATACCGCGGGCAGGGTCTGAAGCTGCCGCTCGGACCGATCTGCATTTTCATTGACCGACCGCGCCGGACGTGGTATGGTGTGGCTGTTGTGGGTGCGGCACCTGCCGTCAGGCGGCGATGCTCCCCGCGGCAAACTCCTGACCTTTGGCCCTCGTGCGGGCCTTGATCCATCGGCTCTCTGGGCTGTCCGGCATCGTGACCCGCAAGGAGCGACGGGTTGGACACCGCGCAACCTGTGCCCGACGACCGTATCCTGGTGCTCGATTTCGGCGCGCAATACAGCCAGTTGATTGCCAGGAAGGTCCGCGAACAGAACGTCTACGCCGAGATTGTGCCCGGCGACCTGCCGGCCGCCGACCTCGCCGCGCGGCGACCGCGCGGCCTGATCCTCAGTGGCGGACCGGCCAGCGTCTACGGCGACGGCGCGCCGAGCTGCGACGCGGCGCTGTTCGAGCTCGGTGTGCCGGTGCTCGGCATTTGCTACGGTCTGCAGTTGATCTGTCACCTGCTCGGCGGCACGGTCGCCGGCGGCGGTGGACGCGAGTATGGCGAGGCCTCGCTCGATTGGCTCGACGGCAGCCCGCTGTGCCGGGAGCTGCCCAGTCCGATGACCGTCTGGATGAGCCACGGCGACGCGGCCCGGGAGCTGCCGGCCGGCTTCCACGCGCTCGGCCGCTCGGCCTCGTGCCCGCACGCGGCGATCGGTGACGAGGCGCGGCGGCTGTACGGCGTGCAGTTCCACCCCGAGGTCAGCCACACGCCGCAGGGCAGCCGGCTGCTGGGCAACTTCGTCCACCAGATCTGCGGCTGCGGCGAGAGCTGGCGGATGGGCTCGTTCATCGATCAGGCGGTCGACTCGATCCGCGCGCAAGTGGGTGACCGGCGTGTGCTCTGCGGGCTGTCGGGCGGCGTCGATTCGGCGGTCACCGCGGCGCTGGTTCACCGCGCGGTAGGCGAGCAGTTGACCTGCCTGTTTGTCGACCACGGTTTGCTGCGTCAGGGCGAGGCGGCCGAGGTGCGGGCGGCGTTCGATGGGCGGGGCGGGTCGCGGTTCGTGGCCGTCGATGCGTCGCGGCGGTTTCTCGGCGAGCTGGCTGGGGTAACCGATCCCGAACAGAAGCGGAAGATCATCGGTCGGGAGTTCATCGCCACGTTCCGCGACGAGTCGGCGAACCTCGGGCCGTTCGAGCTGCTGGCCCAGGGGACGATCTATCCCGACGTGATCGAGAGCGGTGGCCAGCACGCGGCGACGATCAAGTCGCACCACAATGTCGGCGGGTTGCCCGCCGAACTGGGGTTTGAACTTCTCGAGCCGTTGCGCTGGTTGTTCAAGGACGAGGTCCGCCGCGTCGGCGACGAGTTGGGCCTGCCGGCGAGCCTGGTCCAGCGTCAGCCGTTTCCCGGGCCGGGCCTGGCGATTCGGGTCCTGGGTGAAGTCACCGCCGAGCGGCTGCGGATGGTTCGCGAGTCGGACGCGATCCTGCGCGAGGAGCTCGAGTCGGCCGGCCTGACCCGCTCGGTGAGCCAGTTCTTCACCGTGCTGGCGCCGGTTCGCTCGGTCGGGGTGCAGGGCGATGCGCGGACTTACGCGCATCCGATCATCGTTCGGGCGGTGACCACCGACGATTTCATGACCGCCCGTCCGGCGCGGTTGCCGCACGAGGTGATGGAACGTCTGGCGACGCGGATTGTCAACGAGGTGGACGGCATCAACCGATGCCTTTACGACCTCAGCAGCAAGCCACCGGCGACCATCGAATGGGAATGACCCCGATGGTCGAGGCGGTCGGCCACGACATCGAGCGGATCCTCCTCTCCGCCGAACAGGTCGACCGACTGGTCGAGCGGCTGGCCGCGCGGTTGGACCAGGAGTTTGCCGGGTCGGAGCCGGTGGTAATCGGCGCCTTGACCGGTTCGTTCGTCCTGGTCGCCGACCTGGTGCGGCGGATGACGACGCCGGTGCGAGTCGACTTCGTCAGCGTTTCGAGCTACGGCGCGGCGGCGGTCTCGGCGGGCGAGTTGGTGTGGGAGAAAGACCTGCTGCTCGACATCGCCGGCCAGGACGTGATCCTGGTCGAGGACATTGTCGACACGGGAGCCACGCTGGCCCGGCTGCAGGAGCACCTGACCGCGCGCGGCCCGCGGCGGCTGTTCACCGTCACGCTGCTCGACAAGCCAGCGCGGCGGAGCCGGCCGGTGCGCCTGGATCTGATCGGTTGCGAGATACCGGACGAGTTCGTGGTCGGATACGGCCTGGACTATGCCCAGCGCTACCGCTCCTTGCCCTACGTGGGCGTGCTGCGACGGGAGGTGTACTCCTGAGACGAGAAGCTAAGCCGAGGGCGGTTGCCACGGCAACGGACGAGATTGCGACGGACGGTCGCCGCGCTGGCGGCGATCGAGAGAGGGCTTCGATGCCAACCACCGAGACCAAAGAGACCAAGCGGATCCTGGACTTGCAGGCGCTTGAGACGATGACCCTGAGCGAGCTGCAGGAAGTCGGCAACGACTTCGCCATCGAGGGCCACGATCAGTTGCGCAAGTCCGAGCTGATGCTTCAGATCCTGCGCGCGCAGACCGAGTCGCGGGGACTCATCTTCCGCCGCGGTCTGCTCGAAGTGCTGCCCGACGGCTTCGGCTTCCTGCGGGTCAACGGCTATAGCCAGAGCCCGGACGACGTCTACGTCAGCCAGTCGCAGATCAAGCGCTTCGGCCTGCGTACCGGCGACGAGATCGCCGGCCAGGTGCGGCCGCCGAAGGACAGTGAGCGATACTACAGCTTGCTGCACATCGAGGCGCTGAACCTATCGAACCCCGAGAGCGGGCGCAACCGGCCGAAGTTCCGCGACCTGACGCCGATCTACCCGCAGCCGCGCTACAGCCTCGAGACCAAGAGCAGCGACACGGCGATGCGCCTGGTCGACCTGGTCTGCCCGATCGGCAAGGGGCAGCGCGGGATGATTGTCGCGCCGCCCAAGGCCGGCAAGACCACCTTGCTCAAGCAGATTGCCCAGAGCCTGATGGTCAACTATCCCGAAGTCCACCTGATGGTCCTGCTGATCGACGAGCGGCCCGAGGAAGTCACCGACATCGAGCGCAGCGTCGACGGCGAGGTGATCGCCTCGACCTTCGACCAGCGGCCGGACAACCACCTGCGCCTGGCCAACCTGGCGCTCGAGCGCGCCGAGCGGCTGGTCGAGCATGGCAAGGACGTGGTGTTGCTGCTCGACAGCCTGACCCGCTACGCGCGGGCGAGCAACCTGGTCGTGCCGCCGAGCGGTCGGACGATGACCGGCGGGTTCGATCCCGCGGCGCTGTACGAGCCGAAGCACTTCTTCGGCGCGGCGCGGCGGGTCGAGGATGGCGGCAGTCTGACGATCATCGCAACCATCCTGATCGACACGGGCTCCAAGATGGATGAGTACATCTTCGAGGAGTTCAAGGCGACCAGCAACATGGAACTGCAGCTCGAGCGGATGCTGGCCGAGCGCGGGCTCTTCCCGGCGGTCAACGTGCCACGGTCGAGCACGCGGCACCACGAGCACCTGCTCGACCGCGACGAGCTGAAGGCCAACTACTTCCTCCGCCGCGTGCTCGGCGCGCTGGAGGTCGAGGATGCCACGCAACTGCTGATCGAGCGGCTGCGCAACACCGAGTCGAACGCCGACTTCGTGCAACTGGTCGAGAAGGAGTTCCGCCGCGGCGGAGCCGCCTGAGGAGCGCCGCATGCGCGGGCTGATCTGGGCGCTGTTGTTCGTCGTTCCGGCGGCCGGCCAGCGACTGGCCACCGGTGCACAGGAGGGCCTGCCGGCACCGCCCTTCCGCGGCTCGGCGGTCAACGGCGGCTCGGTCACGCTCGAACAACTGGTCGAGCCAAACGGCGCGCTCGTCGCTTTCTGCGACCCGCGCTCGCGCGACGGCCAGCGGCTGCTCATCTTCCTCGACCAGAGCCAGCCGCGCCTGGCTGAGATGCAGGTCGGCTCGGCTGTCTGGGTGCTCAACTACGCCGCCCGCAACAGCGTCAAGCAACTGGCCGATGACAACACGCTGACCGTGCCGGTGATCTGGGACCAGAACCAGGAGACCGCCGAGGAGTACGGCGTCGAGGCCGGCGCGGCGGCGTTCGTGATCAGCCCCGAGCTGAGCATCCACCGGCGCTACGATGCCTCCGAGCAGATGCCCGACATCGGCCCGCTCGCCCTCGGCGGACTGCGCGACATGCTCGAGGCCCTGGCCGAAGCGCGCGCCGACCAGCCCGCCGAGCCGACCGAACCGACCGCCACGGTGACCGACCGGCAGGCGACCGAGCGCATCCGCGCCGGCTGGCGGCTGATCCAGCAGGGCTTCTCCGGCACGGCGCTCGAGGATGCCCGCAAGCTGCTCGCCGAGCGCGGAGCGGGCGACTTCCGCGCCGCGCTGTGGCTGGCCTACTGCTTCGAAGCCGACCGGCAATACCCCGCCGCGGCGGTGCAGTATCGCCGCGTTCTGCGGCTCCGGCCGGGCTATGCCTTCGCGCTCGAGGCGATTGCCCGCATCGACCCGACCGGCCGCTGGCAGACCGAGGCCGACCTGGCACCGCCCGAGCCTGAGCCGGCCGAGCCGCCGCCGGCGTGAGCTACGGCTTCGGCGACGAGGTCTTCCCGCTCGAACTGCCACGCGACCGCGCCGCGAGCGTGTACCGGCGCCACCCCTGGGTCTACGCCTCGGCGCTCCGCCGCCCGCCGAAGAACCTGCCCTCGGGCACCGTCGTCGAGCTGCGCGACGAGGCCGGTGGCTTCCTCGCCCGCGGGCTCTACAGCGCCGATTCGCAGATCGCGGTGCGCCTGCTCACCTTTGATGAACGCGAACGCGTGGACGACCGCCTGATCGCCGCGCGGCTCGAGCAGGCCGTCGCGCGGCGACGGCACCTGCTCGAGCAACCCGACAGCGATGCCTGCCGGCTGGTCTTCGCCGAGGCCGACCGGCTGCCCGGCCTGGTCGTCGACCGCTACGGCGACTGGCTGGTGATCCAGATCCTGACCGCCGGCATGGAGCCGCGCCGGGCGGCCATTGTCGAGGCGCTGGCCGGGCTGATCCAGCCGCGCGGCATCTACGAGCGCAGCGACGGCGAGGAGCGCCGGCGGCACGAGGGGCTGGAGCCGGTTAGCGGCCCGGCCTGGGGCGAAGAGCCACCGGAGACGATCGAGATCCGTGAGGCGGGCATCCGCTTCGCGGTCGACCTGCGCGCGGGTCACAAGACCGGCGCCTATCTCGACCAGCGCGAGAACCGCTGCGCCGTCGCGCGCCACGCCGCAGGCCGGCGGGTGCTCGACGCCTTCTGCTTCACCGGCGGGTTCGGGCTGCACGCCGCGGCGGCGGGGGCAGTCGAGGTGGTGCACCTCGACAGCTCGGCGCCGGCGCTCGCGCTGGCCGAGCAGAACGCCGTTCGCAATCCGACCGCCGGTCGGCACGAGTTCCGCCGCGGGCAGGTGTTCGAGACGCTGCGGGCGATGCGCGAGGCGGGCGATCGCTTCGACCTGATCATCCTCGATCCGCCCAAGTTTGCTGCCTCGCGCAAGCAGCTCGAGCGCGCGCGGCGGGGCTACCACGACCTCAACCTGCACGCCTTCCGGCTGCTGCCGCCGGGCGGCCTACTGGCCACCTTCTCCTGCTCGGGCGCGGTCGACGCGACGACCTTCCGCGACATCATCGCCGGCGCCGCGGCCGACGCCGGCCGCGAGGTGCTGATCCGCGAGGTGCTGGGCCAGCCGGTAGATCACCCGGTGCTGCTCAACTTCCCCGAGGGGGCGTATCTGACGGGGTTGGTGGTCGAGGTGGTGGCGTAGCGCGCACCGTCAGTCCCAGTCGGCCAACGCCTCGCCGAGATAGCCCACGGCGTCGGTCTCGGCCTCCTGCGCCTGGCGCAACAGCGCCGCCGAGCGAGTACGCTGCTCGTCGCTCATTGGCTGGTCCGGCGGCGGCCAGGTGAACGTGGCGGTCAGCCTGGCAAAGGCGTCGGCCACCGCCGCGTAGGCCGCGCCGACCGGCTCGAGCAGCACCGCCTGGTCGGGGTTGCGCAGGCTGACGCGGTGCACGAACTCGTTGGCCTGCCAGCGGCTCTCGCCGAAGCACTGAAGGCAATAGCTGTGGCCGAAGGCGTCGGCCGTGCCCTGCTCCAGGGCGCCGAGCCAGGCGCGGTAGCCGGCCAACCCGAACGGCCCACCGGCCTCGGCGCGGTCGGCCTCCGCAAGGGTGACGGCCTGCCGCAACGCGAACCGGTCGCGGCCCTCGTAAGCCGGCACCGGAGTGGGGAAGCTGAACAGCATCGGCCCGCCGGCGGGCATCAGCTCGTTGTAGGCAATCGGCGGCTCCGGCTCTCCGCCAAATCGGCGAAAGCTGCTGACCAGGTAGTGCTCACGCGAGTAGCCGTTGACCAGCCCGAACTCGGGCACATAGGTGCCCCACACGACGCATGGCCGGCCGGCGTCGATTTCGGCGCAGGCGAGGTCATAGCAGCGCGCGAGCTGCGGTTCGATCTCGGTCAGGCCGTCGCCGGGCAGCCAACCGCAGAACACCTCGACGCTGCGACCGAGCCGCTTGACGCCCGGGATCAGGCGCATCAGATCCCAGCCGCAGGGCCCGCCGACCAGGCCGTCGGAGTGGATGTTGAGCACGAACGCATAGCCGGTCAGGCCGGCCACCTCGACCGTGTCGCAGTCGACACCGAGCGCCTTGAGGCACGCCGTCGTCGCGCCGACCCATGACATCCAGGCCGGCTCCATCAGCACCTCGGTCGGCAGCTTGCGCTCGGTCACCCGCATCCCGCGCCGAGCCCATGCCGGCGCCGCACCAGCAGCGGCGCCGGCCGCGCCGATCAGAAACCAGCGCCGGTTGCTCATCGCCGTCTCCTCTTGCGCATTCTGTCGCACGGCGGTGGCTCCTGCCGGTGCGGCGGCGGTTGGCCGCTTGACCCTCACCGCCCCACCAGGCATGATCCGCCCGACCGTGAGGAGACCGAGCGTGGCCGTTTCACCGCCGATTCGGGTCGGCATCGTGGGCATTGGGCGGGCCGGGTGGGGTATGCATCGGCCCGAGTTGACCGCGCACGGCGGGTTCGCCATTGTCGCCGGCTGCGACCTCGACGCCGCGCGCTGCGCCAAGCTGGCCGAGGCGACCGGCGCCAAGTCGTACGCCGACTATCGCGAGCTGGTCCGCGACCCGGACGTCGACCTGGTGGTCACCGCCACGCGCAACGACACCCACACGGCGGTGAACCTCGCCGCGCTGGCGGCGGGCAAGCACGTCATCGCCGAGAAGCCGTTCGCGGTCAGCGTGGCCGAGGCCGATGCGGTGATCGCCGCCGCGGCGCGCTCGGCCGGCCGGCTGCTAGTGCGCCAGAACCGGCGCTTCGATCCCGAGTTTCTGCACCTGCGCGAGGTGCTCGCCGGCGGGGCGATCGGCGAGCTCCAGATGATCAAGCTGCGCCGCCACTGGTACCAGCGGCGGGCCGACTGGCAGACGCTGAAGGCCTTTGCCGGCGGGCTGATGAACAACTGGGGCCCGCACATCATCGACCACGGGCTGCAGCTCCTCGGCGCGCCGGTGACCGAGGTGTGGAGCGACCTGAGGTGCATCGCCGCTGCCGGCGACGCCGAGGACCACCTCAAGATCGTCCTCCGCGGCGCCAACGGCGTGGTCTGCGACCTCGAGGTCTCGGGCGGCATGGCTATCGGCGAGCCGGCCTACACCATCTACGGCAGCCAGGGCGCGCTGACCTGCGACGGCAAGCGCATCCGCATCCGGCACTTCGACCGCGAGGCGATGCCGGCGATCGCCGCCGACGCCGGCGACCCGCCGCTCGAGGGTGGGTTCGGCAACCCCGAGACCATTGCCTGGCAGGAGGAGGAGTTGGAGGTGGCGCCGAGCGAGCCGACCAACTTCTACGCCGAGGTCTACCGGGCGTTGACCGAGGAGAGCCTCTTCCCGGTCAGCCCCGAGGAGGCCCGCGCGGTGGTCTGGGTGACTGAGCAGGCCCGCCGCGGGACCGGTTTCTAGCGCCAGGAGAGGGCCATGTCGAACCCACGCGTCGCCGCGCAACTCTACACGCTACGCGACTTTCTGAAGACCCCCGAGGACATCGCGGCCAACCTGCCGCGGGTCGCCGAGCTGGGCTACCGCGCGGTGCAGACCAGCGGTCTGGGGCCGATTGACCATGCCGAGCTGCGGCAGATCTGCGATGGTTGCGGGCTCGAGATCATCGCCACCCACGTCGGGCTTGAGGCGATCTTGAACCAGACCGAGGCGGTGGTCGAGCAGCACCGGATCTACGGCTGCCGGCACGTCGGCGTCGGTGGCATCGGCGGCGAGCAGACGGCCGAGGCCTACCGCGAGCGGGCGCGGCAGTGCACCGCCGCCGCCGCCGCGCTGCGCCCGGCCGGGCTCAGCTTCAGCTACCACAACCACAACCACGAGCTGGAGCGCTTCGACAACCTGCCCGGCCTGGGCATCATGATCGACGAGAGCAGCGACGACGCCTGCTTCGAGATCGACACCTACTGGATCCAGGCCGGCGGCGGCGACCCGGCGGAGTGGATCGACCGCGTCGCCGGCCGCTGCCCCATCCTGCACTACAAAGACATGGCGGTGGTCGGACGCGAGCAGAAGTTCGCCCCGGTCGGGCTGGGCAACCTGAACTGGGAGCGGATCAACCGCGCCGCGCGCGAGGCCAATGCCGAGTTCGTGATCGTCGAGCAGGACCGCTGCGAGATCCCGCCGACCGACCCGTTCGAGGCCCTCGGCGTCAGCCTGCGCAGCCTGCTCGCGATGGGCTTCTCGGCGTGATCTGGCTGGCGCTGGCCTGGGTCGCCGCCGAGCCGGTCGAGCTGTTCGCCGACCCGACCTTCAGCCGCGGCTTCACGGCCCTCGCGCCGACGCCCGGCCGGCGCCTGGCCGAGGGCCTGCTCCAGCCGCCCGAGGCCGCCGGCGAACCGGCCTGGGACCTGGCCCAGTGGACGAGCCGCCTGAGCCTCTCCGGCGCCGAGGCCCAGCGCCGCGCCGACGGCGCGATCCTCTGGGCCAACGCGGCCAAGCAGGTGATCGTCGGCGGTCGCGACGGCGACCTCAGCCTGCGGGTCAACGGCGGGTTCGAGTGGAACGGACACGTGCGCGAGCGGGGCGAGGATTGGCCGCACCTGCTGGTCAGCCAGAGCTTCGGCGACGACCTCTGGCTGCCGCGCCTCGCCGCGCTGCGGCTCCGGCTGCACGCGCGGCTGGTCGAGTGCCAGCGCTACGAGATGGCCGGCTACACGCCGAACCTGCACGCGGCGCACTACCAGATGTTCATCACCGTTCAGAACCGCAGTCCCGAATCGGCCGGACACGGCGACTTTTACTGGTTCGGCATCCCGATCTACGACGACCGCTACCGCCACCCGCGCGCCTTCGAGGCGCCCGACGTCGGCCACGGCAAGTTCATCTATACGCCGGCCGGCGAGACCTTCTGCGCCGAGAGCGCCCACGACGGCAACTGGATCAGCATCGACCTCGACCTGCTCCCGCTGCTCCGCGCCGGGCTGGAGCGGGCCTGGGAGAAGGGCTTCCTGCAGGACTCGCACGACCCCGCCGACTACCGCCTCGGCGGGATGAACCTGGGCTGGGAAGTGCCGGGGACATTCGATGTCGAGCTGGCGGTGCGCGGGTTGAGCCTGACCGCGACCTTCGCCGGGCTGTAGGGCGGGCGGTGCCCGCCGGGACCGGCGGGCTAGCGGCTCGGCCTGGCAGCGGGCCGGTCGCTACCGGTGTTGCTCGACGTGGCCCCGGCTGGGACGACGCGTTGGCGCGCTTGACCGGTGGCGGCCGAACGAGCATGATGAGAGGTGGTGCCGAGATGGCGCGGCGGGAAAAACTGCTCACAGCGGTAGAGGCCAACCCTGGCAACGTCCGTTTTGCGCAGCTTCAGGCCGTCCTGGAGGCCTACGGTTTCGAGGCCCATGCGACGAGCGGGTCGCATGTGGTCTTCCGCCATCCCGACTTGCGGTTGCACATCAGTATCGCGAAGCCGAGCCGCGGGTCGGTGAAAGTGGCCTACGTCCGAGCGGCGGTGAGGCTGGTGCATGAGTTGGTGGAACAGCGCGATGCATGAGCTACTCGAGCGCGCCCGGGCGTACGACGTCACCGTCGGTCCAGACGGCGAAGGCGGCTTCATGGCCGCCGTGGCTCAGTTCCCCGGCGTCATCGCCGGCGGCGACTCGCCCGAACAGGCGCTCGAGGACGCCTACGCCGGCATCGCCGCGGTCCTCGAGGTCATGCTCCGCTTTGGCGATCCCATCCCCACGCCCGAACCAGTGCTGAGCCGCTGAGTCAGACGGCGCTCACGGCTCGACATATTCGAACGCGTCGCCATAGACCTCGGCCCGCACCACCCGACCCCGCGCATCGAGCACCAGCGCCACGACGTCGAACCGGCAGTTCACCTCACCCGCTGCCTGCTCCATCAAGAACCGGTCCAGCAGCCGGCTCAGCTTGCGCTGCTTGGCCGGCCCGACCTGCAGCTCCGGCCCGCCGAAGTCGTCGCCGATGCGGGCCTTGACCTCCACCACCACCAGATCGCCGCCGTCGCGGGCAATCAGGTCGACCTCGCCAATCTCGCAGCGCCAGTTGGCCACCACGACGCGGTAACCCCGCCGGCGCAGCTCGCGCGCGGCCAGCTTCTCGGCCCGGCGGCCGAGCCGCTTGCGCGCCTCGTCACTCACCGGCCGGCTCGGCGAACAGGCTCAGTTGCAGCGCCGCTGCGCGGCGGCGGCGGGTCGGCGGCAGGGGCGGCGGGTCGGCCAGCAGCGCCCGCACGGGGGCATAGCAGGTGCGGTGGACCGGACACGGGCCCAGTCGCTCGAGCGCGGCCAGGTGCGGCGGGCACGGATAGCCCTTGTGCGCGGCGAAGCCGTAGCCGGGATAGAGCCGCTCGAGCCGCTCCATCATGGTGTCGCGAACGACCTTGGCGACGATGCTCGCCGCCGCGACCGCGACCGACCGCCGGTCACCGCCAACCAGCGTCTGCTGCGCGCAGTGCAGACCGGGCACCGGCTGGTTACCGTCGATCAGCACCGCGTCGGGTGGCGGGTCGAGCGCCGCCACCGCGCGGCGCATCGCGGTCAGGCTGGCCTGCAGGATGTTGAGCCGATCGATCTCGGCCGCCGAAGCGACGCCGACTCCGACGGCGCAGCTCGCGCGCACGGCGTCGAACAGCCGGCGCCGCTGCTCGGCGTCGAGCTGCTTGGAGTCAGCCAGGCCGGCGAGCTCTAGGCCCGCGGGAACGATCACCGCCGCGGCGACGACCGGCCCGGCGAGCGGGCCGCGCCCGGCTTCGTCGCAGCCGGCGATGCGGGGGCCGAAGCGCGCGGCGATCGCCTGCTCCGGCCGGCGGTCGGGGCGGTCAGAGGGCACGGACCACCGCCACCAAGATATCGGGCCGATTGCTGCACACGCCGTTGACGCCGAGGCCGATGGTGTGGCGGATGTCCTCCTCGGTGTCGGGGTTCCAGCCGCGGCAGAGCAGGCCGCGGCCCTGCACCTCGGCGCAGAACTCGCGGGTCAGGTTGCGCCAGTGGACGCCGACCTTGACCGCCCGCAGCCCGACCAGCCGGCGCAGACCATCCTCGTCGGGCTGCGACATGATGCCGCCGACGTGCAGCTCGTCGCCGAGCGCGCGGACGTCGGCCAGGCGGTCGAAATCGAAGCAGGTGAAGATCACCTGCTCGACCAACCCGTGCCGGCGCACCGCCTCGACCGCCGGGGCGGCGGTATCGGGGCCCTTCAGCTCGCAGAGCAGGCCGATTCGGTCGGCGACCAGGTCGAGCACCTCGTCGAAGGTGGGCGGCGGCTGGCCACCGCCGGCATCGAGCGCGCGCAGCTCGGCCAGGGTCAGGTCGGCCACGGCACCGCTGCCGTTGGTGGTGCGGTCGACCGTCTGGTCGTGCATGATCACGAGCTGTTGGTCGCGGGTCAGTCGGACGTCGCACTCGGTTCGGTCGCAGCCGAGTTCGATCGCTTTGGCGAAGGACGGGAGCGTGTTCTCGGGGACCAATCCGGCGGCGCCGCGATGGCCCACGGTTTCGATTCTCATGGCCGGTGGGTTGGCCGCCGCGGCGGCGTCTCCTGCGGGCTCTGTGCGATCAGATGGTGGTTGACGATAAGGTTGGCCGGTGCTAGAGTCACCGATGCTTCGCCGAGCACCCCCCTGGTTTTCGCCTGGGTGGCTCAATGGTAGAGCAGCGGACTTTTAATCCGCAGGTTATGGGTTCGAGTCCCATCCCAGGCTTGACCCATGGCACAACCCGGAGGGATGCCCGAGTGGCTAATGGGGGCAGACTGTAAATCTGCTGGCGAGAGCCTACGATGGTTCGAATCCATCTCCCTCCACTCGACGAGCAGAGCGACTGAGGCCCACGTAGCTCAGCCGGTAGAGCACTTCCATGGTAAGGAAGGGGTCCACGGTTCGAATCCGTGCGTGGGCTCTGGAGCGAAGGAGCGAGTGACGGATGGCGAAGGCAAAGTTCACCCGCGATAAGCCGCATGTCAACGTCGGGACGATTG